>HF991279.1 GCA_000431515.1 Clostridium sp. CAG:632
GGACGAATGGAATGCAGATTCATCATTTAATAATGGCATCTTGATGTTTTCGGTTGATTGGAAGGTATATCCAGGAAATGAAATTATAAATGCTACACTAAACTTTGAGATACCAAATTTGAAGGAATGTATGAGTAATATTGGTGTGAATGAACAAATATTTGGATTACCCCCAAATGAAGCATTTATTACAATATATAATTTACGTTTCCCAGAAGATTGGGATGTGGATGAAGACTGCAGATTTGATATTTCACCAGAAGTTTTCTCTGATAATAATTGTTTGATATTTGCTGTTAGTAATGGAAGTATGATACGAATTTTGGCTACTTCAAATTTGGAGTATATAAAACCTGAATCAAGATATAATTTAAAAAATATTGAGGTTAGTGAGACCTATATTACGATAGAAGAATGGAATGAAATTTTAATGAAATTGACGATTTGATAAGAAATCACAAGTGTTAATAAAAAAAAGAAGAAGTTAAGGTATTGGATACCTTTCTATACGAGGCAATATTTATTCCAGAAGGAGCAGCGGCACCCAGCCGGGATATTATCACTCAGCCAGAGTTGCAGGTGTATATTGATGATTTGGGGAATAGAGCGGGGGATATTGCTTTCGTTGCGGAAGTGAATAAGTTAGTGGTTGGGGCTGTATGGGTTCGTATTATGAATGACTATGGTCACATTGATGATGAAACACCTTCTCTTGCAATTTCTCTATTGGGAAAATATCGTAATTATGGAATTGGAACAGAGTTAATGAGAAGGATGTTAGATGAGTTGAAAAGTTGTGGATATAAACAAGTATCTTTATCTGTTCAAAAACAGAATTATGCCGTTAAGATGTACGAAAAAGTAGGATTTCAAATCCTTAATGAAAATGAAGAAGAATATGTGATGGTTTGTCGGTTATAAGAATAATTTTAAATTTATGGAATAGTAAAAATCGGAAGTGGGAGTGAGGTTATATGTTTGTAAACGGTATTGTTGTTCAGAAATATAGTAATAATTCCTACAAAGGAATAGATGGCAGCGGATTCAGTGAAAATACAGCAGAGAATTGGTTCTTTAATGATG
>HF991280.1 GCA_000431515.1 Clostridium sp. CAG:632
TCATAAGCACTGTTCTTGACTGCTGTAGCTATTTCTGCCGTGTTTTCCTTGTGCTTGTAATGTCCACGCATTTCACACATGTCACTTAACGGAACACCAGATACATTCGCGGATGACCATGCTACCACTTCACTGTCACCGTGTTCTCCTATTATAAAAGCATGCACACTTCTGCTGTCGACAGATAAATGTTCACCCAACTTGTACCTTAATCTGGCACTATCTAAAACGGTTCCCGAGCCAATCACCCTGTTTTCCGGAAGTCCTGATAGCTTTATGGCTACCTGAGTCAGAATATCCACCGGATTCGCGACTACCAGCAGGATACCCGCAAAATTTCTTTTTGCTATTTCCGGAATGATCGACTTAAATATTGCTACATTTTTGTTGACAAGATCCAGCCTTGTCTCTCCCGGCTTTTGTCCTGCTCCAGCAGATATGATAATGATTGCAGCATCTGCTACGTCATCATAATCTCCGGCATATATTTTCATCGGACTGGCGAATGGAATACCATGACTGATATCCATTGCCTCTCCCTCTGCCCTATTCTTATCTGCGTCAATAAGGACGATCTCTGTAAATAATCCGCTTTGCATTAAAGCAAAGACTGATGCGGAGCCGACAAAGCCACAGCCTATCATGACTGCCTTTTTTGAATTGATCATTTGCTCTTTCGTAATAATCACATCTCCTTAATAATTCTCTTCGTGTACCTCAAAATAGCTCTGCGGATGGTTACATACCGGGCATACCTCAGGCGCCTTAGTTCCTACCACAATATGCCCACAGTTGCGGCATTCCCATACCTTAACTTCGCTCTTTTCAAAAACTTTAGCAGTTTCAATATTCTTAAGAAGTGCCCGATATCTCTCCTCGTGGTGCTTCTCAATCTCTCCTACTGCCCTGAATTTTACTGCAAGCTCGTGGAATCCTTCCGCCTCAGCTGTTTTTGCAAAATCCTCATACATATCGGTCCATTCATAATTCTCACCTTCTGCAGCAGCTGCCAGGTTTTCCTTTGTATCACCGATTCCCGCTAATTCTTTGAACCACATCTTTGCATGTTCTTTCTCGTTATCTGCGGTCTTTAAAAATAATGCCGCCATCTGCTCATAGCCTTCCTTCTTTGCCACAGAAGCAAAATAAGTATACTTATTTCTTGCCTGGGATTCTCCTGCAAATGCCTCCTGTAAATTTTTCTCTGTCTGCGTTCCTACGTATTTGTTTGCTGTCATTTCTTTTACCTCCGTTTTCTTTATTATTTTTTCAAAATCTGATGCCGGATGCTTACATAAAGGACATATAAAATCATCCGGTAATTCTTCACCTACATATTCATATCCGCAAATTCTGCAACGCCATATCGTCTGACCATCCTCGGTTTTTCCAACTGCCTCCGGCTTAGGCTTAATATTATTCTGATAATAATCATATGTGACAGATGGGATATCACTTAGAACTTCCATATCAGTTATCTCACCGATAAACATCGTATGTGAGCCTAAATCTTCTGTTTTAGTAACTGCTACAGAAATGTATGCATTTGTACCTTCTGTAATATAATAAATACCATTTGTACCCCTTGCACACTTTTCAAATGTTTCAAACTTATTGATATTCCTTCCTGATTGGAATCCAAAATGCTTAAACAATTCAAACTGTGCATTTCGGCTCAGAACGGATACTGTGAATTTTCCGGTTCTTTGAATCATATCATGCGTGTAATTTGCTTTGTTAATACAAATACTTAACTGATTCGGTTCCGAAGCCGCCTGAATCGCTGTATTAATAATACATCCGTTGTCTTTTTCATCTTCCCTGGCTGTCAGCACAAACAATCCATAGCTCAACTTGTACATTGCTTTCTTATCCATGTTTTCCCTCCTTTTCCCTGCATTTTGGACAAATGCCTTTAAATGCAATGTCATAATCTAAAAAATCAATTCCGTGAGTGTTATGAATTCTTTCCAACAAGTCCGGTATTTCATCCATATCTACATCTGAAATCTCACCGCATTTTACGCACCTGACATGATAATGATTTTTCAATGTAAAATCGAATCGGTTCGGTCCATCCGGGACCTCAACCTTCCTTAGAGCACCTTCCTCCACCAATATATCAAGGTTTCTATATACTGTTCCTCTTCCAATTGTAGGATATGCTTCTTTTATAAATGTATACACTTCATTTGCTGTAACATGCCTTCTCATCTCATATACGGCATTTCGTACTAGATCTTTTTGAATAGTATTCCTTCGATTATTATTCATTAGCTCTCCTTATTAAGATTAATTCTTAATAAGGACTATATATCATTTCTGTTTTAATGTCAAGCAAATTAATAATTATTTCTTCTCCCACTGTTCCTTTGTCAGCACATTCGTGTGACCCACTCTTACCTCATTCAGAAGTGGCACCGGCACTTCATCACAGGTATGATGAAATACAAACCCCAGTTTTTCCTGTACTCTTTTTGACTTCTG
>HF991281.1 GCA_000431515.1 Clostridium sp. CAG:632
CGTTCCAAATCTGAAATAAAAGTCACAGGAAAACCGGTAACGAGTATATATGTAGCATTTTGTTTTCTTTTTCAATACATTCACGTCCCTCTATTGTGGCAAAGTCAACGTCGGATTTTTCAACAGTGTGGCAATCACAGGAGCATATTTAGATATTCCATAATCTTCGACAATACTGGTTATTCTAGCACCTGCATCCTTTGATGAAGCCCCACATAAGAAAACCCTTTCATCAGCAGTTCCATAATCCAACACTATAAATCGATCATGAAATATACCGCCTGTCTTTTTCATTGACAAATTTACTGTTGGATACTCCTTGCAGAAATCTGTAAATTCTATGTTGTGAAGTTTATTATTTCCAACGTTATCACTGAATAAAATAATATCTACTCCGGCAGGAGAATTCTTAAGGTGTACTAGCGTTCTTAAGCCAATATAATTGTCAACGACATATATTGACGACTTAGCCTGCTTATAAATGGACTCATATACCTCATCTGCACTACTGAATTTTGCATTAAACATGAGCCATTTTTCATCATCGTCTGAAACAAAGCTGTTCATCATATCAGCCAACTCAGATTTTGTCACAACATCCTTCAAGCATTCTGCAACATCGGAAATCTGTTTTTCAAGAGAGATCATATCTGAGTTGATTTTGTTAATTTCTATTCTGTTGTTGGCAGTCTCCATGCTTAACTGGAGTAGTTCCCGCTGACCTATTAAATCACGATTTTCTAATATGTAATCTTTCATTTTCTTAAAGGTTCTTATTAATGCCTTGCTCTGCTTAACAGCCAACGGTCCTTTTAAAACAGTCATCAGCATATATAGTCCTTGCTCTGTAAATACATGAGGATTGTAACGACTTTTTGAACTTATATTTGCGGTACAATTTTTGTACCGCAAATCTTCTAATTCCTCATCTGTCAATTCAAACATAAAATCTTCATCAAATTTTTCAATATTATTTTTTACCTGTCTATTAAATCCCTTCGTATCATAGCCATATATCTCTGCTAAATCAGCATCAAGCAATACCCTTTTACCCCTAATTTTATACAATTTTTCTTTTAGATATTCTTCTGTTACTTCTATTACTGTAACATCGATTTCTTTCTTTTTATCTTCTGCCATAGAATTCCTCCATCCATTTTGCGGTCAAAAAAATTGTCCGCAATTCTCATATAACATATTGCTGACATCAGCAAAATGGTCTATTCCTCTTTTTTCCTCAGTTTGTCATAATACGCTTTATACCTATAAATCGTCCGCTCACTGACATTGTTCCGCTTTGCAATTTCTACCATTGTCATGCCGCTCTCATACCCAACAACAAAATCATTATAAATTGCCATCCACTTGGCGTTATGTTTCTGACGACCGCTTAACTTACGATTTCTGTAATACTCCAATTCCTCCCGAAGTTCTGCATTCTCTTTTTCCAACTCCTCAATTCTTTTTAACACCTCTTCAAGTGTTACAGATTTCTCCATTACTCTGTCCTCCGTTCATGTCATTTTCGTTTTGTCTATATTATAAATATCTATGTTACTTTAGTCAATCCGATTATGTCATGTTGTGTCACAACATCCACACATCTCTCAAATGCTGCTGTAGATATGTCACTTGGCAATCTACTGACGCTTGCAGACTTCTATCATGTAAGCAACGAATATCTTCGACAACAAAAATTAAGCGAGCTGAATTTTTCAACTCACTTATTTTTGATAAAGTCTTATTTGTTTTGTCGTTTTATAAAATGTGAGAACGGTTTTTTAATGCAGAGACACAATGACAATGACGACAATAAATGTCGTAGTAACCCAATTTTGCTGATGCATATAGGTGTTAATGTTAAAAGCACACCATATATATAGATAAAATAAAGATTACAGGTATTAAAATCTTATACCTTCTTTTCATATAACCTCCTACTTGTATTATATTATAGTTCTCGTTTTCTTCAATGTAAATACATGGTTATAACACTGTATGTATCGTATTGTTTGATTGCCACGTTATAATCCATTGTAACTATCTATCTCAGATGATTGAATAGAAAATAATAAAAAGAGTATTACATTCAAAATGAAAATATGCTACAATTGCAAAGCTAATAAAAAAGGTTTAATTGGAAACGCACAATCCTCCGGGATGATAACGAACAACACTAAAATAAGTTATCATTAAGGAGGATATTTTTATGCCAAAAAACAAATTTCAGGATGTAATTTTTACGATCATTATGGCGACAATCATGGTGTATGGGATGGTGGTCTATAACGTTGCGCTCAATACAGGAGGCGTCACCGGTCAGACATTTATAAGTGCCGTTCATGAACTGCCGATTATGGTACCGGCAGCATTTGTACTGGAATTCTTTGTTGTCGGAAGAATCGCTAGAAAACTGGCATTTACAGTTATGAAACCGGATGACAGACCACAGTTTATTACATATGCTATTTCTGTCTGTATATGCTGTATTATGTGTCCAATTATGAGTTTGATTGCAACACTTTTATTTAAAGAAACAAAAACATTTGGAACCTGGATTCAGACATGGGCGAAGAATTTTCCTATGGCAATCTGCTATCAGATGTTTTACTGCGGTCCCCTGGTAAGACTGATATTCCGGACCATTTTCCGTGAAAAAAAGTAGAGTAGCCGGTATGGCATACTTTAAAACATCACCAGCAAGTATACTTGCTGGTGA
>HF991282.1 GCA_000431515.1 Clostridium sp. CAG:632
CCGTAATGCCGATAGGACAGCAATTAAAATTCTGTCTTTATACGGTCTTAGGTATTTAAGATGGACTGGGTACTCCTCGGTATCATCCTGCTATGCATAATTGCCATGATTTTATACCTGATTCTCCAGAAAATAGAAAAGAAGTTCCGGTTACACACATAAGTAAGTATATGCCAGCTTACACAGACTCCGATAATCCTCACAGGCTGCCAGCTCTCTGGCAGAATGCATTGCCAGCATCGGAATGCCGACATCTGCTCCCAGTACCGGGAGGTAGGAAGCTGCGATTGGTCCCAGTGTCTGCCCTCCCGGCATCCCGGAACGGTTCACCTGCTGCTGGTACGGAATCTGTCCAATCCTGCACAATTCCTTAATAACTGCAGATGCTTCGCTATCTGATAAATACCGCTGGCTGGCACTGGTTTTAATAACAACACCCTTGCCTAGCAATACCTGATTGGTCGGATCACTTTTATCCGGATAATTCGGATGATGTCCCTGTGCTCCATCCATCGATAACAGAAAGCTTTTTGCCATAGTCTCCCGCCAGTCATCCGGATCTATCCGTAAGGCTTCTCCCAGCCGATCCAGAAGCCTGGCCAGAAGTACAGAGTCGGCTCCCTGTTTGGACCGGCTGCCAATCTCTTCATTATCATACATGGCAGCGACCGCAATCGTTGAATGTTCAGCCTCTTTCATAGATTCCATGGTTTCTATCAGAGCAGACACGGATGCCAGATTATCGATTCTTGGGGCACACAGAAACTCTTCCTGCAAGCCAACGATTTCCGGTTCATCCGGATTATACAGATACAAGTCAAAATCCAGTACTTCCTCCCGACAGATATCAAACTCCCGGTTCAGATACGTATACAGGAAATCCGTCTCCTCGCCCAGACCAAAGATCGGGATCATCTCCTGCTGGACATTGATCTCCGGCTTATCACTGCCCCGGCTCAGATGCGGTGCAAGTGATGGGATCACACATACCGGCTGTGTCGAATGAATCAGCCTCGTTCTCGGATGAAATGCATCTGTCCCACGCAGGATCACCTTTCCCGCAATTCCAAGCGGACGGTCAAACCAGGTCGTCTTTAGCATTCCACCATATGGTTCTACATTCCCACGGATATAATAGCTGCCCGGCATTTCCGGATTCGCCTTCAGCTTCAAACACGGAGAATCCGTATGTGCAACTGCAACCCTTAAATCCGGCTTCTCCTCCCAGGTACCCACACTGATCGCGATCAGCATGGATGGAAACGGAGAGATCATATAGCAGCCTCCCTGTTCCACCTGAAGTCGCTTGCCGTATTCCAGCTCTGTGAATCCGGCCGCCTGTAACCGCTCCCGGCTATATTTTACAACATGAAATGCACTTTTTCCTTCTTTGATTATTTTCTTGAATACTTCCATTTCTGCACCTTCTTTTCTATATCTTCCAGCTCCAGCAATACCCGCTTTGCATCAAAATCCGGTAACCCTTCCCGGCTGTAATTCGCTCGTTCCAGCATATCTGCCAGCATATCAGCATCCCATTTCCAGTCCTGCATATGCTCTGCCATATAGGCCAGCTGCCTGCGGTAGGTCGGACACTCAGCATATGCCGGATCCTTCTTCCTCATTTTACCACTGATCACCGCATAATATGCGACTATATTTTCATTCAGATCCGGTGTATGCCAGGTCTGATACCGCTTCCATGCTACATAGCCCTTTCTGCCTGCGGAATATAAGCCCAGCCCGGCCAGCACTGCCAGTAATGCGATCCAGATCCCCCGGATATCATCCAGATTCCAGTCCATGGTATCAATGCCAAATCCATTACCACCATTGGCATCATTTCCGGTACCGTCTCCGCCGAACACATCCCAGAAGTTGTCCTGTGCTTCCTCCGGCTCTACAGCCGCTGTAGTAACCTCTTCCTCTACCCAGCCAAAGGAGTCGGAAAATACCTCTACCCACGCATGTGCTCTGGCATCTGTCACTTCTACATCAACCACACCGGTCTTTCCCAGTAAGGATTCTCCCTGATAAAAATCCTCATACCGGTACTCATCATTTAATTCACCGTTTATGATATCATCATAGGTGATCACATAGCCCTCTATATAACGGGCAGGAATCCCATTATACCGATATATCATCGTTGCCGCAGATGCAAAATGTGCACAATAGCCCTTCTTTTGCTGTAAAAACCAGGTGATAAAATCTTGATTCCGCGGTGTCATACCCGGCCTGGTCGTATATTGGAATTCATTTGTGAAATAGTCCTTCACCTTCCGGACAATGACCTCCGGACTATCGGCATCTGTAATACCGGCCTCCTGACTGGCGGTCTTCACCGCATCATAGCAGGCATCCGGAACCTCCAGATACATCTCCTCTGCCTGTGTCTGCAGATTCTGCAGATTTTCTTTTACCATCTCATTCATTCCGTCCAGACGTGTCTCATCCCACACATCTGTATCCAGTAACGGATAATACTCATATAATGCCGTATTATTCAGCGGCAGTGTCCCGGTCAGAATATCCCCATTCTCATACAACAAATCCTTATTGCCCCATCGGATATCCCCTGTACTCCCGGATACCTCACCTGCGATCCCGGTTGTGTCGGAATACTGCTCCGGTACATAATACGGTGCATATGCATAGGGATACATGCCTGTCATAGCCGCTCCCTGATTCCGGATCTTCATGTATCCTCTTCCGCCAAGGGATCCATCCGCATATGCCGCCTGTAGCTGCTCTGCCTCCAGATCTGTCCCGAACTGCTCCGTTTCACTGCCAAAGCTATGGCTCATATATCCTCTGATTTCCTCTGCTGACGGCTCCAGCTGTGAGGAAAGTAAACGTGCGGAAGCAATCGTATCCCATTTGGAATCTTCCGAGATATAATCCGTACCGGTAAACGCTTTCAGATATACCGGATCATAACTATATGGCGTAAATGTTACGACCAGATCGGTCTGATAATCCGGCATGACCGAACTGACACCGCCCAGTTGTCCGCCACTGATACCACCGGTAGCCGCATAGCGGTTAAAGAATGAGAATCCCCGGCTGGACATCTCCTGCAGCATCGTTTCCGATTCTTCTTTATACGGATTCTGCCTGTAACGGGTCTGAAAAGTGGGTTTATTTCCTGCAACTGCCGTGATCCCGTATAGAAGCAGAACCACCACCAGGCAGGCTGCCATCCCCTGCAGCATGGTTTTGGCATCCTGCATATACCAGATCCGCAGCTTTTTTCCTTTTCGATCCTTCCATTTATACTCCCGGTGCTCCCGGTCCATTCCATAGGCACCACTGCTCCGGATCGCCCATACCGATATATATCCGACGATAACCAGTATCATATATACGGCATCCGCTTCCAACCGGAAATACAGCGGTGCCAGCCAGAGTCCGCCGGTCAGCAGAAGCAGCAGCCACACATTCATCGTCCGGGATACGATCACATTCGCTACGATCATCATTACCGTACCGATAAAAATTACAACAATCGACACGGCCATTGCCTCATTCACATCTGCGATCTCATAATACTGCATACCGGGCAGATCAAAATAATCCTCGACCGTTTTCAGTATCCGGTTTATGATCAGATAATATCCGCTGTTAATATACGTCTGAAATCCCCGCACCAGAAACAGAAACAGGATAAAGAATGCAATATATGCAACATCCATGATCCAGCCGCGATAATAGATTGTGGTGAAAAAGAAGGCCGCGCCCGCCAGGATCAGTGCCACAAACAACACATTATACTGCAGGTCAAAGCTGCTTAAGAAGCATCCGAGACTGCCGAATACCACACTGAATACCAGCAGGCTTTTCGCCATGCAGTTCTTCAGCCAGCTGCTGGCTTCCATCTGAAGCGGCTGTTTTAAAACCACGCCATCCGATATGGTTATTTCGATATTCTTTTTTTTCTTACGAAATAGTCCCATAATATACTCCTGTATTTTTACCGTATTCCGTCAGAGCTTCTCCGTTGCCGTAACCCCGGTTGCCGATCCACAGGAACTGTGCTTCCTCTCCATAGATCCGCCGGTACATTTCTCTTCCGAGCGTCTGTTCCTCATACAGCTCCTCATAGTAAATCCGCCGGAAGCCTTCCTCCAGCTGTTCTCTGTAATCCACCTTCCAGGTAACCAGATCTTGATTTCTCACACTCCACCAGACCATTGAAAACGGCACCCGGTTTCTCAGCATCTCATCTGCAATGCCGGCTGCGCAATCCAGTATCTCCTCCATCTGCCCCAACTCATTATCGTGCAGCTCGACCAGCAGAAACAGCTGTCTGGATGACAGGCTGACCCGTTCCTTCACCATAAGTACATCCTTTTTCATGGACAGCTTCCAGTGAATATTCTGCATTTTATCTCCCGGCTGATACTCCCGGATATCCTGCACCTCCGAGAAGTCAGAGCCTTTCCGTGTTCCTTCTTCCACCTCGGTCATACCTTCCGTATAGCCATTTAGCTCTTCCTCCATACTCTCTGCAGCTTTCGGGAGAACCGTGACCGCATATGCTTCGGACGCCGGGCCGGCAAATGCCGTCAGTCCCAGAAAATCTGCCACCTGAATCTTCTGTACCCGAAACTCGATCCGCCCACACTTTGATACGGTAACCGGATACGTTACCGTCTGCCCTTTTCCTGCACGTAGCGGCACCTTCAGCTCATGCGTCCTGGTTGTTCCGTAGAATGCATTTTCCACTTGTATAAATGCTGTACAATTCATCACTCCAAGCCGGGCAGGATTCTTTAAATGCAGCTTCACCCGGAATGTCTCTCCCTTTTCCATACTCTCATAAGGGCCTTCCCATTCCGCAGTCAGGCCGGATGCCACCCATCCGGCACCAAGGATACTGACTACCGGCAGGAATACCATAACCATCATAATTGCCAGATTCAGAAAGCTGTGGAAAAACCAGAGCAAGGTCAGATTTGCCAGAAACAAAATCAGATATCCAATTATACGAATGATCCGTTTTACCATAACTATTATCCTGCGTCTTTCATTTTTAATCAGGTTCTCGGTGCTTCCACACTGTCAAATATCTTTTTCAGCACGGCCGCCTGATCCATGCCTGCAGCTCTTGCCTGTGTACTCAGCTTAATTCGATGCCCCAGTGTATCCCGGAATATCTCCTCTACATCCTCCGGTGATACATAGTCCCGGTGATTCATGAATGCAGTGGCTTTCGCCATCCGCAGCAAGGCGATGCTTCCTCTCGGACTGGCTCCCAGTGAGATAAACTGACTCTCACGCGTTTTCTCTACTAAGGTCGTAATATATCCGTAAATCATCTCATGCACATATAAGTCACTTACCTGTTTCTGCAGATCTGCGAATTCCTCCCGGGAGATTACCGCTTTCACATGGGAAAGTGGCTTCGCCGCATTCCCCTTCAGGATTTCGACCGCATCCTCATGCGACGGATATCCCATAGACAGGCATACCATAAACCGGTCCAGCTGCGATTCCGGAAGCATCTGTGTTCCTGCAGAGCCTAACGGATTCTCTGTCGCAATAACCGTAAACGGAGTCGGAAGCTTTCTGGTCACTCCATCTACAGTCACATTTCCTTCCTCCATAACCTCCAGCAGTGCAGACTGTGTCTTCGGCGAAGTCCGGTTGATCTCATCTGCCAGAAACAGGTTACAGAACACGGAACCCGGCTTATACTCGAACTCCTTTGTCTGGGAATTATACATGGAAAATCCCAGAATATCACTCGGCAGTACATCCGGTGTAAACTGTGTCCGCTTATAATCCATCGACATGGTTTTCGCAATTGTCATAGCCAGGGTTGTCTTACCGACACCCGGAATATCCTCCAGCAGAATATGCCCCTCTGCCAGCATCGCCGCCAGTACCTTCCGCACAACTACTTCCTTTCCCTTTACTACCTGATTGATTTCAATTAATACTTCATCTATCTTGCTCAAGCTACTTCTCCTTTCGTTTCTTCCACCTATAAACAGGGTAGCATTTTTTTGTAATTTATGCTACCCTGTTTACAGATTATTGTAATTATATTAAATCATTATTATGGCAGAATCCATAGAAGAAAGGAGCCTCATTATGCTGGCTGCAACAACACCGGATATTAAAACCTTCATGAATCATTTTCTGACCGGAACAGAGTTTGACCGGTTCCTGCTCTGCGAAGCCACCATTATGACCGGCTCCACCTATATCATCGATGGCCATATCAACAAGGATTTCTACGACAGTGATGATGAACATCTGGAATCGGACCGCATCTATCAGTATTGGGAGGAGTGCCGTCCGATTGCCTTTCAGATGATCAAAGGCTCCCGGACACCGCTTGCCATGAAAGTCGTCCTAATGCTGGCTCCTTATAATGTAGAACGCTTCCTTGAGAAGTATAATCTGCCGTTTTCTAAAGACCAGATCACCGGTCTGTACTTAAATCTCCGCTATGAACACCAGGTACTTACCATTTCGTCCGGTACCGCCCTGACAGTTTTTACTCTTGATAAATCGGTCGAGCGGATGTGGGAGGAAATGCTGCGCAGGTTCTTTGATCAGCAAGGTATTGCTTTAATAACATCATAATAAAAGGCACATGGTAATCCATTGAGTGGTCACCCACTTTTCGATTTTACCGTGTGCCTTTTCTGTTTATACAGCAATCTTCCTATGTTTTCTATACTTGTAGTGTTCTTTTATTTTGCTAAGATTCCAAGGATCTCATTGCTTCTGGCGATGAATTTCGTCATTGCTTCCGGCTCCAGCGGCTTATGTGCCAACATTGCCAGATCGTATAACTGCTCACAGATGGTATTGGTATTTTCGCCATCCTCATGCTCCAGTACATATTGTACCAGTGCATTATTTGCATTTAAGATCAGTGTGATGCCGCTTGCTCCGCCAAACATGGCCGGATCAAAGCCTCCCATATTGTACATCTTCATCATATCCTGCATTCTCCGGCTATCCTCGGACTCGGTGATCATGGATGATACATTGGCATTCTTCAGATGCTGTACCTTGACCTCCAGCTTGTCATTTCCCAGTGCCTTCCGGAAGGTCTCCGTCAGTTTCTCTGCATTCGCCTTTGCGGTCTCCTCATCTTCCTCGGTGTCAGCCACAAAATTATTCGACAGCTCGGAATCAATCCGCAGGAAATGTACATTCTGGTTCTTCTGCTCCAGATGTGTGATAAACGGTGTATCAATGTTGCTGGTCAGAAGGATCGCATCCATACCCTCTTCCTTAAACATATTGATATACTGGGACTGTTCCTTGGTATTTGTTACATAGAATACCTGATTCTCATGCTTTTCCTTTGCCGCCTCCAGATATTCCGGCAGGGTTACATACTTGTCATCCAGATTCTTGAAGATAATGTAATCGGTCATCTTCTCATTGAACTTGTCGTCCCGCAGGCATCCGTACTTGATAAACGGACTGATGTCATCCCAGTACTTCTCATAGTTTTCCTTATCGGTCTTGCACATACCGGATAACTTATCTGCGACCTTCTTGGTAATATAATCCGAGATTTTCTTTACAAATCCATCATTCTGCAATGCACTTCTGGATACATTCAACGGCAGATCCGGACAATCGATCACACCCTTTAAGAGCAACAGGAACTCCGGAATTACCTCTTTAATATTATCCGCAACGAAGACCTGATTGTTATATAACTTGATCTTGCCTTCTGCATTCTCTACTTCCAGATTGATCTTCGGGAAGTACAGGATACCCTTTAAGTTAAACGGATAATCCATGTTCAAGTGGATCCAGAACAACGGTTCTCTGTAATCCATGAATACCTTCCGGTAGAACTCCTTATATTCCTCTTCGGTACAGTCATTCGGATGCTTTGTCCATAATGGCGTTGTATCGTTGATTGGCTTCGGCTGCTTCTTCTCCGGCTTCTTGGCTTCCGGTTTCTCATCCTCTGTACCGTCTGTCAGTGCATCATCTGCCGGCTCTTCCGTGCTATCTTCTGTCTCCGCATTCTCTGCGCTGTCTGTCTCAACGGTCTCACCGTTCTCATCTATTACCTCCGGCTTCTCTTCCGGTTCCTCGGTCTCTTCCGGTGTGTCCGCATTGGTAAAATAAATCTCGATCGGCATGAAAGAACAGTACTTTTGGATAACCTCCTTAGCCCGGTATTCATTGGCAAACTCATAGCTGTCCTCATTCAGATACAATGTGATCACTGTACCACGATCCGTCTTATCACCCTTGGAAATCGTGTATTCGGTACCGTTATCACACTCCCAGTAAACAGGCTCTGCACCTTCTTTATAAGACAGGGTCTCAATTGTTACCTTATCTGCTACCATAAATGCAGAATAAAAGCCTAATCCGAAATGCCCGATGATCTGATCATCATTCGCCTTATCCTTATACTTCTCCAGGAAATCTGCGGCTCCTGAAAATGCGATCTGACAGATATACTCATTTACCTCATCCTCTGTCATACCCAGACCATTATCAATGAACTGAACCGTCTTATTCTCCGGGCTTACAACAACATCTACCCGGTAATGATTATCCTCCGGCTCTTCAAACTCACCTACCATGGATAACTTCTTTAATTTCGTAACGGCATCACAACCGTTGGAAATCAGTTCCCGGAAAAATATATCATGATCGGAATACAACCACTTCTTTATAATCGGGAAAATATTCTCGCTGTTAATTGTTAAACTACCTTGCTTTGCTGCCATTTCCAACATCTCCTTAAACTATAATTACTGATACAAAACTAATTACTATAATAGCCTCTTAAAAATGGCTTGTCAATAGAAAATTAGCACTCATTTGTAATGAGTGCTAATAATTTATACTTTATTTATTTTATCTTTATAAATTCGGAATGTCATCATCCTGAACCGTCTCTACAGCCTCCACAGTCTCTGTTGCCGCAATTCCCAGCCGCTGCATCTGCGCCTCCCAGGCCGCCTCCCGTGCCTGCTGCTTCTGCTGTCTCTGCATCTCCTTCCGGCTCCGGGCTGCTTCTTTCTCCCGGCGTTTCTGTTCATCAACCAGCTTGAAATCCGACAGCTTCAGCCAATCCAGCAATCGCTGCCACTGATTCTCATATTCGGTACTGATGATCAACTCTACCTGATTATCCTCCGTCCGTATCTTGGTAAATCGGAATGTTTTCTGCATATAAAGCGTATCATGGTGAATGTTCAGCTCCGACAGCGGAATCTCCATTCTCTTTCGGAACGGTTTCAGCCGCACGATATATGGGTCTTTATCCTTCATTACCAACCAGAGCAGCTCCCGCTTCTTTATCTTCTTTGCCCGGTTCATGGAAAATACCGGTATCGCAAGCTCCGTATATGGATACAGCTTATGCCCCCTGCGCGGGAACTTCTTATGTACCAGCGGCGACATCTCATCCTTGTGCCAGATCTTCTTCCACAACGGTTTCACATATATATACATATAATAAGTGGATAGCGTTGACAGTTTCCCGAATAACAGGATGCCCGCGATCATTAATATCACACTGACTGCCACACTGATATATGGACTGAATATCTGCAGCAGTATCAGGATCATATGTAACACACCCTTTACTGTCTCAATTATGACATTCATGCCCTTTATCGGAACTACCGCACCGATCAGCTCCACCGTATCAATGCACCCGTAAATGCAGACATATACAACCGCAGTAAAGATCGCAGACAGGATCGCCACGATCAGCGTCACTGCATAAGTAAACGGTGAAACATACTGGATATTCACATCCTGCGTAGCAGCCACTACCTGCGTTGTTGCCAGTGGCAGAAGCGAAAGCCCTACCGTAACGATCATGCCGCCCCACTGCTCAATATTATCCAGCGTTGCTTTTGAGAACATCTTAGATGCCGATGTGGAATGTATCACATACATGGCAATCGCAACAATCGTCAGGATCACCGCTGCCGTCGGATTGGCAATCGGCAGATCCGATATCGTCTTGACGATCGGGATTCCATTCAGAAATTCTCCTGCCCGGATCAGCCAATCTGCTTCCGGGAAATACACCTCTGCCCGCTCTACCATTCCGAGAATGGACAATGCTGCCAGGGTTGCTGTCGGATTGACAGATGCTGTTACTGTTGTAGAAAACACTCCCGCATATGTCTCCAGATTCTCTCCGAGTGTTGTATTTACTGCAATCTCTGCATCCGATGCCGAATGTACAATACTTCCCCGAAACTGCAGAACCGCTGTCGTTATCATTACTGTTAATATGGTAATAAACATCAGAATCTGTTTTCGATTCCACTGATACCATTCTTTTCCATTCATATTAATCGCTCTCCTCTCCTAAAACAATGCCTTTCGTGCCTCAAACTGCCGGTAGAAATCCTGATCCGGCTGATATGGTGTGAAATAGAATACAGTAAGAATCCGAAGGTTCTGCTGCCGGAGCTCCTCTCCCTGCAACAGACCTTTTTTTATCTGTGTCTGATATTCCTTCAGAAAATCATGCCACTCCAGAATAAAAGCCTCATACCGGCTTAAGTCCGGTGTATCCAGCCATTGCTTTATCTTTACCTTTGTTTTTTGCTGAGCCTTACATTCATGTACCTGAAGGAAATATCGGAACCCATCCTCTTCATACAATCTGCCAAGCGGAAATAACCGACAGATGCCTGGACGGAATGCGTGGATCGTACATCTTCCCTGTGTATCCAGGTAGCCACATGCCTCTTCTGTGCCCTGCATCTTAAGATTCGGCAGGATCACACCATCCACTACATGAAGCTCCACAGACTGAGCCATCAATTCTTCCATTGTTACATGAAGTCCGGATGCCATACGATATATATCATATGGATCCAGCACGATTGACTCTCCCATACCGTGACAACAGGCCGAACATCCCTTGCAATCATTGCAACCCGCCTTTACCATATCGTTTTTCGTATATAATCTGCCATCTGTCCGCTCAGATAAGTCCCAGTTTCGCTCCATATCATCTATTCCCTTTCTATTTTTGATTTCACATAAATCAAACCATTGCAGTCCTTATTTTATGGCGTTTTCTCGCTTTTTCCAAGTTTTCATCCCGTTGTTTCACGATTTTCGTTCCATTGTTTCACATAATTCAAATCAATATTCCTTTAAATAATTGTCTTTACCAGCCCTGTTTATCACATTGTTTCAATGATATTTGGCTTTCGTTATGCTTGTCCGATCAACTATTTATATTCTTTTTTATTATACTACATTCCATTTTTTTCACAACCGTAAAAAACCCGTTCAAACAAAAAAAAGAAGTGTTCCAAGCTGTCACTCCCACAGGACTTTGAAACACTCCTTAACATCTAATAAACGTACACAAATAACTCCGTTGGTCCTCCCTCATTTTATCCCGATACTCTTAACTCACACATAATTCTTCCGTACATTATCATTATAGGAGGTCTCTGCCTCTCATACAAGATTTTGGCATCAAATGATATTTTTTTGGCTGCAACTGACTTTTTTTTCTTTTGTTTCTTTATCGTTTCTGTTATAATATCTAGGAATAGATTTCGCTATATAATATGGTTTGTTTTGCGTATTTTATTTTCATAGATTTATAAATTATTTTACCACAAGATAAATGGAGATTTAGGGACGATATGCGTGTTGCTATTGTAGATGATTCAATTTCAGATCGTAATATCCTAACCACCCTTCTACCGGGGTGTTTATCAGAAATCGGCTTTCAGGTTGCATGTCTGGACTGTTATCTGAACGGAAATGATTTTCTGAAAACCTTTCACCCGGGTCAATATGATATTATTTTTTTAGATATCTATATGACAGGACTGAACGGAATCGAAACAGCCCGGAGCATTCGTGAATCGGATACAGCTGCAAAAATCATTTTTATTACGACCAGCAACGATTTTGCGGCAGAAAGCTACTCTGTACGGGCAGATTACTATTTTCTGAAACCATATACCAGAGAACAGCTCCTGCAGGTATTAAATACGATCCATCTACAGGAACTGGAACAACAGCGCCTGCTTCTGCTTCCGGATCAGTCATACGTACCGGTGCATTCCATCTTATATACCTATTATCATGGGCATTATGAAACATTATGTCTGACTGACAAACGTGAGATTCGGATCCGTACCAGTCATACCGAGTTCTCAGAATTATTGCAGCCATTCGTTTATTTCATTTCCTGCAACAAAGGAATGATCGTTAATATGGAACATGTACAGGCATTAACGCCGGATGCATTCCTGCTTCCGGACAATATCTGTATCCCGATCAGCCGCAGGCGTTATCCTGCTATTCAGGCCGCCTATTCAGACTTTTTAATCACTACTACCCGTGAGAGGAATTAACTTATGGTTACACCGTTTCGTTTGTTTGAGATTATTTTATATGCACTTATTAATTATCTGCCTTATCTGCTCCTCGCATTATATCCGTTCTGGGATTATCGGCGTTTTTCCAAGCCGGCTACCATTCTGCTGATCATATTGCTTACGATCCTGCAGCTGGGACTCACCCTCATGAATACCTTTCATCTGGGGCCAGGCGCATCGGTACTCTCGCTGATCAGTACCGGAAGTTATGCCCTGTTCTATTTTCTGGCTATCCGCGAGAAGCCCGGAAAATTGTTGTTTGTACTCCTGATGGTTTCCAATGTTGCAAATCTCGTCGTTGTCGCAGGAAAATGTCTGGAAGGATTCCTGTTTCCGGCAAATGCCATACTGCAGAATTGTTGGACTTTCTCGCTGACCTCCTGCCTTATACTGCTCTTTGTCCTTCCGGCTATGGTTTTGTTTTTTAAGAATTGCCTGAAAAAAGCAGTTACCCTTCATACTCAGGAGCACATCTGGCGTTATCTATGGCTGATTCCAACCGTGTTTTATCTGTTTTGGTATTATAATCTATATTTCACTCCATTAACCTCACTGGAATGGGCATTAAAGCCTATGAATACTCTGTTTACTCTTCTGGTAAATCTGGGTTCCATTCTTTTTTATTATATTATTGTCCGCATGATCCAGCAGTCCCAGCATAATCTGCAGCTGGTAGAATTAAATCATCAGTTAAACTTACAGACCTTGCAGTATGCGAATCTGCAGGAGCGTATGGAGGAGACCCGGCGGATCCGGCATGATCTTCGTCAACATATGAATACGCTTTACCTGCTTGCAGAAGAAGGGCGCTATAGTGAGCTGCAGAGTTATCTGCAGAATTATCAGAAGACGTCCCCACTTGAACGCCCCCTTGTTTTCTGTGAGAATCTCCCATTGAACGCTCTGCTCAGTCACTATGCCGGCATCTTTCAATCCGAGCATATACCATATGAATATCATATTACCATCCCGGCCAGGCTGCCTGTCTCCGCAGCCGATATCACAGTCCTTCTCGGCAATCTGCTTGAGAATGCTATGGACGGATGCCTGACCCTGCCGGAAACAGAGCAACGGCTGATCACATTAACCATCGCTATGCCTAATGAACATGCCATGGTAATTACTATTGCCAATCCCTACCGGGAAGAGCTCCGCCAAGAACATGGACAGTTTCTGTCTACCAAGCATAGTGGATATGGCATTGGAACAGAGTCCGTCCGCTACATTGTAAAACAATATAACGGAACCGTTGTCTTTAAAACAGAAGGACAGCTTTTCCATGTATCCTGTGTGTTACATATCTAAGCTGCCCTGTTCTTTCTCATTTGTTCTATGTTTCCGATTTATTCTGCCATTTAATTCTGCGTTTTCCGATCAGTCTCCTGTTTTCTTACTCGGTATAGTAATATACCTCGTCACCTTCTACATTAAAGCCTACATAATCTGTAATGTAATAATCACCATACGCATCATTAATCATGAATCCATAATAGTAATCTCCATCGGTGAGTGCCTCAAAACTGATTGCATCGCCCTCCTGATACTGATATGGATTTCCCTGATACTCATACTCTTCCTCACTGTCCACTGCCGTCGCATAATAGGTCGGTATGATCTCATCTCCCGGCTGCAGCTTCACGATTTCTTTCGCCGCCATACCATTCTCATCTACACCGGCCCAGGTACCGTCAATCGTAACTACTCCATTCTCATAATCATGTGTGATTCGCAGATTGGTTGCCACACCGTTTAACAGGACCGGTGATGTATATACATCATACCCTTCGCCCTCTGTCACAATATATACCTCCAGATTCTGTCCATCCGGCAATGAGAACCATGAACCGTCAAAATTATCGGAAAATGCTCCGGTTGTCCAGTCCATATTCAGATAGGTGCTGAGTCCAAGCTCGATCAGGTCGTTTCCATCCTCAGACAGCATATAAACACTGGCCTGTACGCCGGCTGTATTAGCCAACGCATCCTGCGTCAGCACAAATCCGTAAGTCCCATCTTCATCTATGGCAGGAGCCTGATCAAATGTGATCAAAGCGCTCTCCCCGGTCTGTTCATAAGAATCGTAGTAATCCCAATAATCAGAGTCTGGCTCCGCATCATAATAGTCACCGGTATCATCATTTAACAGGTAATCAAACAATCCCCAGAAACCGGTTATCTCTTCATTATCATAGCTTGATACATCACCCGCATTCGCCGCACCGTAAGCTACCCTGTCTACAAATGACAGATAATATGGGCTGACCGCTATCTCACCAAAGGTACTAAGCTCGGTAGACCCCTGGATCTGTAACGGATAATAGGTCGCCAGTCCGCATGCATCCTCATGATCCGAACCGTTTCGAGAATAAATAACAACATTCCGGATAGCTTCCAGTACCGTATCTGCACCTGCTGCATAGTCTGCGCCCGCATTGACAACACCCGCCAGATCTACCATATTGGTATATCCTTCCGCCTTATTGTTTCCTCCGTAATTATCTGCTGCAACTGCATTCCGGACAATATCCGTAAAGATGCCGTCTTCTTCAGATGCCGCATACAGATTCGCCGCATATGCATGGAAGTCCGTCAGTAATGCATCCACCTGCGAAAGATCTGATATCGAAAACGTTGCAGTGCTTCCTTCGCCAATCTCATCACAGGCCTCATAAAAGCTATCTGCCACTACCGTTCCCAGATCTGCACCATCCGCCGTCGGATTCTCACCCAGGTAATCACCGATCGACTTATAGTCCCATCCGTATCCGGGCTCCAGTTCTTCCGATCCATACATATAATCAGCATAAGACGCCAGAATATTGGCGCATTCAATCGTTCCCATCAGACAGGCATCAAATCCGACAAACTCAAAATTATCCGTCATGCTATCATACACACTGAGTAATGCTGCATCGATTTCCCGTAAGCTCAGGCTATCAGAATCATTTCTCTCATCAAAGCAGACGCCGGAAATGCTTCCGCCTCCATGATTCCAGAAGATCAGTCCCATGTGTGCCGCCGGATGATCGGCAATGCCCCATCGCAGAAAATCCGCAAGGCTGGCACTGTCACCCATGTTTCCAAGACTCTGCTGATCCTCCAGCACCATCTCACCGTCAGAGATACAATACCGCTCAAAGCTATCTGAATCAATCTGCCCGTCTTCCCAGCCATTGGTTCCTCCGGTCTGCACCACAAACTGTACCTGATCTCCGGTCGAAGCCGACACCATCTCCTGAATATCCATAGTTGCCAGACCACTCTCACTCTCCAGATCGGTTCCGCACATATATACGAAGATCGTCCAGGTACCATCCTCTCCCATCGGTGTTATCACTTCCCTGGACGGTCTTGTGATCTGCAATGCTCCGTCTTCCCCAAGCTCCATGGAAATACTGCTTCTGCCTGACGCATTTCCGGATGTATCCTCTGAGCCCGGACGACCTGTGCCATCTGTTGTATCTTCTTCCTCGTAGTCCTCCAGACATCCGGACAGATTGCATACCAGAAGTACCATCATACAGATTGCCGCAAATTTCCTGCAGCCATTCTTCCGGACCTTCTTCCAATCCATCTGCCGGAGATTGTTATAATCCTTATTACTCGAATATCTCATAATAATCCTACAATTCCCCTTTTCCGGTCTCATTAGCCTATGATTCCGCCACCAAAGTAACTGAAGATATTAAATCCTGTCGGAAGTGGAATTGTCAGCATATAAATCGTTGCGATCAAAAATGCTACCAATGCTACGATCATGATGATCATCCGATTCGGAATCTGTTTAAAGATTCCGACAATACCAAGCATGAACAGTACAATTGAGTAAATCACCGCAACCAGACCATATGCATCTCCATGTGCATTATCCTGCTTTCCCTGTTCCAACAGCTCTGAGGACTCATCCAGCATTGCATATGCATCCTCAAAATAGCTGTCTACAAATCCATCCATATCAAATGGTGATGCATATTCTTCCTGTGCATCTGCCCACTCAATCGCATCATACAAAGCATCCGAGCAATTATCCGCCAGTAACTGATCCAGCTTCCAGTCTGCCTTATCCATAGCATCCTGATCACCCTTCTCTTCCGCAAAGCTATAATCGATCCGTGTACTGCTGATCTCATTCCAGAGCATCATATCCTGCATCAGGTTCTGTGAGGCTTCATTAAACATGGAATTGCCCTCTGCTGCAAGGTTATTACTGGTGGTGTAATTCGTTGCCTGATTACCACCATGCAGGGATCCTATCCAGGACGCCCATGCGGATGTCAGAGCTGTAATACCCAGAAAAATAGCTACGATAATTTCAATAATTTCGTCCTTAGATTTCTTTTTGCCTTTCTTTTCTGCCGGCTCTTCATTTGTAGTCTCTACGACTGTTTCTTTTACATTTTCTTCCATTTTCTCTTCCCCTTTTCATATTAGAATATTTTCTACTATACAGGGCGAGGAGAGTCTATACAAGCAGCTGACATCAAACAACCGGAAACTGGCATCAACTGGTACGCTATCAGCATTCTACTATAATCCGAATCCCTTAATAATCTTCTGGAACTCCGGACAGGCGGCAAAAGCCTTTAATATACGTTCTCTGCTTTCCCCTTTGGACAGGCGGCCTACCCAGTAGTCTAATCCGCCCTTGTCGGCCTCTCTGCCCATAAAAGTACGATATAATACCTTTACGTATTCCGTATTATTTAACTTCTTATCCCTAAATTCCTTCGAATATATAAAGTTCTCCGCAACCTGAATCGGAGTTTTTCTTTTTGCAGTAATCTCTGCTGTCCAATATTGTAAACCGGCCGGTTCCGGATTCCGTCCCAAGGCTTTCGTGTAGTTTCTGGCTACATAGGCCTCTGTATTGGAATAGGTCTTATTCTTTTTAACCGGTGAAAATGCACCATATATCTTTTTCCCGCCAATGACTACATACGAACGG
Organism: Clostridium sp. CAG:632; assembly: GCA_000431515.1. Classification (GTDB taxonomy): domain Bacteria; phylum Bacillota; class Clostridia; order Lachnospirales; family Lachnospiraceae; genus CAG-632. Next base: position 17,326 of record HF991282.1, read on the forward strand.
ACCTTATAATAATATGTAGTATTCGCCTTCAAGCCTTTATTCGTATAGCTGACTGTTCCTATTTTCTGAATCGTAGCTATTCTGGTATATGTACCTTTCAAGGAAGTTGAACGATATATCTCGTATCCGGTAACTCCCTTTGTCCCCTTTGTCCAAGTGATTTTTAAATTCTTATCTCCTCTGTCCACTCTTGTTATAGTCTGAGTCTTAGGCTTGATGGTAAACCTTAATTCCTTGCTGCCGCTATATTTTCCTTTTAATACAACCGTAACCTTGTAAGAGCCCACATTTATCCTTCCGGGTGCATATGTCACGTCATAGTCTGTACCTTTCTTCAATACAGTTCCCTTGGAATCTTTTACGGTAAGTGTTGGTGTTTTAGCCTTTCCATCATAAATATAACTCATCGCTGAAAGCTTCATGGCAGATACCTTTGTTATTACTTCTGTCCGGGTTGCCTTACATACGGAACAAGTATAGAGTCTGCTGCCATCGGCAGACCGGGTAGCTTTTTTTGTAATCACACCTGTATTCCATTTGTGTTCCCCGTACTCATTCTTTTCAGTACAGCCTTCGTCTGTACATGCCTTCCAGTGATGTGTTCCGTCACTGCTCCAGGTCGTCGCAAAATGATGCCCGGGTTTACTCAGGACCGTTATCTCTTTTTCTATTATAACTCCGGAAGCCACACCGGAAGGAGTATACTCCACCTTCAACATCAGTTTTCCATAGTCCTTCTCGAGATTCTGAAAACTTAATACAATCTGATGCGGCTCATAATTGTTATCGCCGAATTTCATTTCATCCCAATCGCAATATGAAATATCTGTCTCGCTTAATTGCCTGCCATCTGTTGTTTCAATAGATATTGCAAAATCTTCCAACAAGGCTGTTGAATCCGGCTTATAGCTCTGATCATTTTTGTCATAGAACTCTATCGGATAATAAAACTCCTCCCCGTTTCTCAGATTAATGGTAACCGTATCCTGACCATCCGCCCATTTAAAATGATCGAATTCATTCTCCGCTACGCTCTGTTTCTTCTGCGCAAACCAGGTTATTCTCCCATTGGATATTTCTTTTTTTATTTCATAATCCGTATACTGTGAACCTGTGATTGTAAAATCACCTGCCGATGCGTCACTTGCTTCCACATATGTATGATTCTCCACAAAACGGCTGATGGCTTCTGCACCATTTGTATTTAACCTTGTCAGACCGTTTACGTTTCCCGATATCGTTAAAGTATTGCTATTCCCTATCAGAACAGCGCCACAATGATTTGAATCCGTTGTATCCACTCCCTGAAAGTTTCCCTGAACCTCCGGAGTCCCTGACATTTCACGGAAATCAAGCACTGCACCTTCCTTCAATGTTACATTATTTACCAGGAAAGAACCATTCTGCGGAATATTTATCCGGGATGCTTTTTCAAGAATAAGGTTATTCACCTGCGCACATTCCAACCGGGAAGTAACTACGTTTGCCGCAATTGTAACATTTAATTCACCGATTTGATCTTTATGATCGAATCCTGCTATGTTATTCCTTTTTCCAAGAACTACATTTACATTTCCGTTTAATGTATGGCCTTCTATTCCGGCAGTATGAATCGTCTTATCTACTAGGGGGGCATCAAGCTCTATATCTACGTTCATAGAAATATCCTGCCAGTAATCTCCTGCATAAATTGCCGAAAACTTAGTCTGCTCTGTTGGATTGAGTACTTTGATCACTGCATGATTTCCACGAATACCGGTCCTCCCTTTATATGCTCCGCCACTAATATACGGTGCAACACTATCCTGATCAACGGTTGTACCAAGTGCCGTATTCACTCCATCCAGAATCAATGTGTGCCCGGCGGCATAAATCGTCGCGCTTCTCTCTACGGTCGTCCCCAACGAGGTTCCGCCACTTCCTCCACCTAATGTCACTTCCGGAACCATCTCCAAATGCATATCCTTAAATGTAACATCTGCGCCTAACTGAATTGCCGTTCGAAGCTTAAACGTTTTATCCGGTGTCGCACCCATAATCGTTATATTCTTATTAATAAATAACGGAGCCGCCGAACCATCCGCCTCAACATCATACTTTGTGTAAACCACATCCCCGGCAAGTACCAATGTTTGACCGGACTGAATATTATCCAAGGCCGTCCGTATATTTTTATATGGATTCGAGGCAGTACCTTCACCGGCGCTTACATCCCCTTCACCATTTTCCACATAAACTCTTCCACTTTCTACCGATTGCGCTGCTTCTACATCAGAAGACTGCACTTCATTTTTTACAGATTCATCTGCATAAACCGCATTGACCGGTAATAAATGATTCATTATAAACATAACTAAAGTTACTATCACACAAACTCTTTTTCTCATTGTACCCTCCTGACAATCCTAATCAAACACTCTGAAGCATATTTTTATCTCTATACAAAAAATAGCTGAAATGCTTGTATTTTCAAGTATTTCAGCTACTTTTTCAAGAGCAGGGGATGAGAGAATCGAACTC
>HF991283.1 GCA_000431515.1 Clostridium sp. CAG:632
AATCCTGCATCCGCTTACAGCCGGAGCGTCGGGCAGAGTTGTCTCCACAAACTGTAATTTGATGAGGGAGTAGCAGACATGTAAAGGGATTCTGCTTTATGCAGTTCTATGTGAGAAATATGTCAATAGTAAAATTACAAAATAAGAAATAGAAGTTCACAATTACATATTGCCGAACATGAAACCAATACAGTATAATAAAATTATATTTATTATACACACCGGAAATATGAGAGATGAGAAAGGAATATACGAATGAGAAAAACAATACTTGCATTTATGACGGCAGTATTATTGGCAGGGAATAGCAATGTAGTTTATGCGTCAGGTATGCCTGATGTAGAGGCTATGGAAACCTTTGAAACGGAAGCTTTGGCAACAGAAGGAGAATCAGAAGCATCAGCGCTTCCGGAGGAATATACCTCACCATATGTTACGTCAATTAAGAGACAGAGCCCATATGGAACCTGTTGGGCATTTGCGGCCATGGCAGTATCAGAATCCAATATCTGGAAGAAGGGATTAGCGGATGGAAGCATTGATCTGTCAGAGTGGCAGATCGCCTATTTTCTGGGAAATTCGGTGACAGATCCGCTTGGAGGAACGAAAGGCGATCAGGTAATTCTGAAAAACAATTATCTGCAGGCAGGGGGACAACAAGGATTGACTACATTTCGTCTGGCATCCTGGGTTGGCGTGACGGATGAGAAAAATGCACCTTATAGTACGATCGCATCCGATGTAACGGCAACGTTGGATTCATCCCTTGCATATGGAAAGGACAGTTATCATCTGGAGAATGCATACTGGATACCGATGACAGAGCGAGCGCAGATTAAGCGGCTGATTCTGGAATATGGCGCGTGTGCAACGGCATACTATGATGCCTATATGTATTATAACAATCCGTTTACGAATGAAACCGAAGAACGGGTTGCTTATTATTGCCCGGATGGCACTCAGGCAGTCAACCATGCGATTACAATCATTGGGTGGGATGATCATTACAGCCGTGAGAATTTCGGCACAAATAAGCCGGCAGCAGATGGTGCCTGGTTATGTAAGAATAGCTATGGGACTTCCTTTAGTAAAGAGGGATTGTTTTATATTTCTTATGAAGATGCAGTCATGGCATGGGAAGAGGGTTATTTCTTTGATTATGGAGCAGCGGATAATTATGACCATAACTATCAGTATGACGGAGGCTTGTCAAAGGCATATGTCTTTGCGACAGATTCGGCGAATGTATTCACTGCGGCAGCTGATGAGAGTCTGAAAGCGGTAGGTTTCTATACACTGGATCCGCAGTATACCTGCACGATTGAAGTGTATAAGGACTGTACAAAATGGCCGGCAAAAGGAACCTTGGTCAGTACAATAACAGTGACAGAGCCATATGCCGGGTATCATACGGTTCCGTTATCGACAACGGTGGAGTTGAAACAGGGTGAGAAATATTCGGTTGTAATTAAGTGTAAGAGTGCAGATGGGAAAAGCGTGAAAGCCTCCATTGATAAAACTGTAGATGATGACTTTTTGACCAGTACATCTGCGGCTGAACCGGGAGAAAGCTATATTTTAGTAAACAGAGATATTCCTTATTATGATTGGATAGATATTTCCGAAGATGGCGAAAACTGCAGAATTAAAGCGTTTACAGATCTGAAGGAGACACCACCGGTGGATCCGACTGTAAAGGTAACAGGAATTACATTAAATAGAACCAATGCCAGCCTTGTAAAGGGGAAAACGTTGCAATTGACAGCCATGATAACACCGGAAAATGCAACAAATCGGGCAGTAAACTGGGCATCTTCGAATACGAAGATTGCGACAGTGGACAGTGCCGGAAAGGTAACAGCGAAAGCTGCCGGAACCGTGACGATTACCTGCACGGCTCAAGCTGATAGCGGGAAAAAGGCTACCTGTAAAGTAACAGTTACAGAGCCCAAACCGCCTGTAAAGCCAACTGTGAAAGTAACGAAGGTCACACTAAATAAGAAAACTGCAACTCTGTCGCCGAAGGAGACACTGACCTTAAAGGCGACTGTAACACCGACAAATGCAACGAATAAAGGAGTGGCCTGGAAGTCATCGAATACAAAGATTGCCACTGTCAGCAGTACCGGGAAGGTGACAGCAAAAACTGCCGGGACAGTAACGATTACCTGTACGGCAAAAGATGGCAGTGGCAAGAAAGCGACCTGTAAGATTACAGTCTATAATAATACGCAGGCTTATGTAGCACGAATTTATACCAAAGCACTGGGAAGAAAGGCGGAGCCTGCCGGACTGAATTACTGGGTCGGAGAAATCAATGCAAAGCGGAGAACGCCGGTACAGGTGGCAGAAGAGTTCTTCTTTGCACCGGAGTTTGTGAATAAGAAGTTAAGTAACACCGAGTATGTGAAAGTGTTATATCGCACCTTTATGGGACGTGAGTATGATAAGGGCGGTTTGGACTATTGGGTAGCACGTCTGAATAAGGGTGAAAGTCGAAAGAGTGTGTTAGAAGCATTTGCCGGCTGTCCGGAGTTCCAGAAGATCGTGAAGAGCTTTGGACTGTAAAGAGTTTCAGATTGTAACTAGTGTGGAAAAGGAAATATATTAAGTAACAGGAGCATGAGGTCACTGTAAGAGACTTTAGACTCCTGTTGTTTATAGTTGTATATTTGTATCATCCAATTTAGAAACAACAACAGTCATGATGATCGCAATGATCAATGCTGCGAATTCCACAATCCCATACTATAACCAGACAACGGAAACCGGTTTCGGATGGTCCTCATTGTTAAAGACAACCATGACTTGAAACAGGACCCGGATTACATCCTGCCAGCCGAGTGCAATGCCAACAATAAAGCACCAACGGAGTGCCTGATATGGTATCCGCTGGTGCTTTGTTATGCCCTTTGCTATAGCTTTTTTATGGTTTCTTGCTTCTTACTACTTACTGCGATTATATTTGCAATAAAAGATTACGGAATCTTAAATCTGCTGGATCAGATTTGCCATCTCAATTGCGGATAAAGCACAATCGTAGCCCTTGTTTCCAGCCTTTGTACCGGCACGCTCGATTGCCTGCTCGATATTCTCAGTGGTTACAACGCCGAACAGGACCGGAATCTCTGCCTGAAGACCGACCTGGGCAACCCCCTTGGATACTTCATTGCAGACATAATCGTAATGGCTGGTAGCACCACGGATGACTGCACCCAGACAGATAATAGCATCGTACTTTCCGGACTTTGCCATCTTTTCTGCAATCAATGGAATCTCAAATGCACCCGGTACCCATGCGGTTGTGATGTTCTCATCGGCTACACCATGACGGGTCAGTCCATCTACGGCGCCGCCTAACAGCTTGTTGGTAATGAACTCATTAAAACGAGCAACAACAATACCAACCTTCATTCCTTCTTTTGCAACTAACATTCCTTCTAAAGTATTCATAATCATCCTCCTGTGAATATATAATTATTTATTATTTACATTAAAAATATCAGCTAAGGTTATTACTCAATGTGATGTGTAAAAATATGACCCATTTTCTGTTCCTTGGTCTGCATATAGAATTTATCAAACTTCTGCACCGGCACTTCGATCGGTACCCGCTCTTTGATGGTCAGACCATAGCCGTCCAGACCATAGATCTTGCTTGGATTGTTGGTCAGGAGTCGCAGTTCCTTGATTCCCAGATCCCGAAGAATCTGTGCGCCGACCCAATATTCCCGGAGATCCGGAGCAAATCCGAGATCCAGATTGGCCTCCACGGTATCCCGACCTTGTTCCTGAAGCTCATAGGCTTTTAACTTATTGATCAGACCGATTCCCCGTCCTTCCTGACGCATATAAAGCAGCACACCTCTGCCTTCTTTTTCAATCTGTTTCATGGCATTGGCCAGCTGTTCTCCGCAGTCGCAGCGAAGAGAACCGAATACATCTCCGGTCAGACATTCCGAATGAACACGGCACAGCACATTCATACCGTCTCCAATCTCGCCCTTGACCAGCGCAATATGGTGCTCGCCGGTAATATCACTGACATATCCGTAAGCCTTAAACGTGCCGTATTTGGTCGGAAGATTGACGGTTGCTTCCCGGCTGACATGATTCTCGTGTAACCGGCAATAGTCCTGCAGATCCTTGATCGTAATAAATGGGATATTGTACTTCTGCGCAATTACTTTTAACTCCGGCGTACGCATCATATGACCGTCATCTGCCATGATTTCACAGCAAAGACCGCACTGCTTTAAGCCGGCAAGACGCATCAGATCGACGGTTGCCTCGGTATGCCCATTCCGTACCAGAACACCGCCCTTTCTGGCAACCAGTGGAAACATATGTCCCGGACGACGGAAATCATCCGGCTTCGCACCATCCTCTACAGCTTTCATTGCAGTGATGGAACGTTCATATGCGGAGATACCGGTAGTGGTATCCACATGATCGATGCTGACGGTGAAGGCCGTGCAATGGTTATCGGTGTTTTCGGATACCATCTGTGGTACATTTAATTTGTCGGCAAGCTCCTTGCACATCGGCATGCAGATCAGTCCCTTGCCGTGGACTGCCATAAAGTTAATGTTTTCGCCGGTGGCATGTTCTGCGGCGCAGATGAAATCGCCCTCGTTTTCACGATCCGGATCATCGGTACAGAGAATGATCTTTCCGGCACGCAATGCTTCTAATGCTTGTTCTATGGTTGAAAATTGGAAATCCATAGTAATTCCTCCTATCATAAATAATGTATCTTAAATTTAAAATCCATGCTCACGTAGAAAATCCAAAGTAAGTCCTGTGGATTTTGTAGAAGTCTCGCTGGAAACTTCATCGGAATGAATGTATGGCCGGAGCAGGCGCTCCACGTATTTGCCGATAATGTCATTCTCCAGATTGACGATATCTCCCGGACGTCTGGAAAGCAGTGTCGTTTCTTCACCGGTGTGAGGAATGACAGATACTTTGAAGACCGAAGGATCAACATAGGCAACGGTCAGGCTGATACCGTCAATGGCGATCGAGCCCTTCATTACGATCAGATCCAGAATGGATGCAGGAGCTGCAATCGTAACCCATACGGCATTTCCTTCTTTCCGGAGAGACCGGATCGTACCGGTGCCGTCAATATGGCCGCTGACGATATCACCCCCGAAGCGGCCGTCGGAAGCCATAGCTCGTTCCAGATTCACGGCACCGCCGATCGGAAGCTGTCCCAGATTGGTGCGGCGAAGTGTTTCAGCCATAACATCAGCTGTGAAACCATCATGCTGAAGTCTCGTCACCGTCAGACAGACACCGTTGACGGCAATGCTGTCGCCGATTTTAGTTCCTTCCAGAACCTTATGCGCTTTTATCTCAATGGAACCGGATACCTGTTGCCCGATAATTTTCTTAACGGTTCCGGTTTCTTCTATAATACCAGTAAACATCTGTAATCTATCCTTTCTCCAAGACATCATATTCAATCAGAACATCCGGATTGAATAGTTGTATCTTAGGATTTGTAAGTTTCAGGCTATCTTCAATGGAAACGATGCCCTTTCCTTTCACAGGTGTGTAAGGATGGGAGCCACCGAAAATCTGGGCCCCGATATAGGCGTAAACATGATCGACCCGGCCGGCCTCGATAAATGCGGCATTCATGGTTCCTCCGCCCTCTACCAGGATTCCGTCAATGTCCATCTGCCCAAGCTGTGTGAGAAGGTCCGTGACATCGATATGACCGTCCTTTTCTTTTACCGGCAGCAGGGTTACCCCCTTTTGCTTCAGGATTTGCATCTTATCCGATAGATCAACAGGAACATCCGGGATATGGGTTATGGAATCCAGATACGCCACGATCACCGGACCCTGATCTGTAGAATTACACAGGTTACAGTCCACAGGGATTCGCAGGTGGCTGTCACAGACAATGCGGACAGGTGTCCGACCATCCGGAATCCGGCAAGTCAGGAGCGGATTGTCAAGCAGAACAGTGCCGATACCGACCAGAATGCCTTTATAATAATTCCGCAGCTGATGTGTATGTTCTCTTGCCGATTCGCCGGTAATCCAACGGGATTCACCGGAATCAATCGCAATCCTGCCGTCTGCCGTCATTGCATATTTCAATGCGATATACGGCTGTTTTTCTTTTATATAATGAAAGAATACAGGATTTATAGTATCGCATTCTTCGCGCAGGAAGTCTTCTACGACTTCGATACCTGCATCCCGAAGCAACTTTACACCTTTACCGGCAACCTTGGGATTCGGATCACGCGAGCCGAAGACAACCTTAGCCAGATGATTCTGAATAATTGCATCGGTACAAGGTGGTGTCTTGCCATAATGGCAGCATGGTTCCAAAGTGACGTAAATAGTTGCACCTGCCGGAGATTCTGTGCAGTTTGCCAGAGCATTTCGCTCGGCATGCAGTCCGCCGATATGCATATGATAGCCTTCACCGATAATGCGTCCGTCCTTCACAACTACGGCACCGACCATCGGATTGGGATTCGTTTTGCCAACGGCTTTTTGTGCCAAAGTAATGGCACGACGCATGATTTCTTCTTCTGTCATCAGTGGTCTCCTTTCTGTAACAAATAAGCCTCGGTAACTTCCATAATCTGTTTCAGGTTGGTTAAATCCTGCTGGACATCACCGGTTTCCAGAGAGTGATTGGCATCAGGAATAATGGTGAGCGGGATGTTCAGACGAGAGCAGTTCAGCTCAACGATTGCGGTATCGACCCATGGATCATGGGTGCCTGTAAAAGCAATGCCGTCACCCTGTATGAACCGGAAGGAAGCCTCCACCGGAGTATAAAAGATCTGAAACGGATGCAGTCCTTTCTCCGTTGCGAACGCAGAAGCAACAGCGGTGCCGACACTCTTTGATACAAAAAGAAGCTGTTCACAGGAAGAAAAATCAACATCCTTTAAGCACTCCTGTGTCTGGGAGAGTGCACTTTGAAAAGCCGCAGTCATTTTTTCGGGATTCCCCTTTACATCGGATGGAAAACCGCCGTAGGAAACATCTATGGTGTCATAACCGGCAAGTCTGGCCAGCTTACGACTGTAATACAGGAGTGGTTTATCTGTATGATAGCCGATTCCGGGGAAAAATATAGCTAATTTCATATTCATATTCCTCCTTCAAGCATAAATAAAAGCCCCGCAGTCCGCGGAGCTGATTCAAATCCTGTTACAAACCATATCAAAGCCGTATAAATAAAAAACGGAATCAAATCTGATTCCGGGGTCATTCATGATATGCATGCGAGAATCTTCTTTCCTCCAGACTATACTGT
>HF991284.1 GCA_000431515.1 Clostridium sp. CAG:632
TATTTACAGACTTTTCTTCATAGTCTCGTATTGACACTTGAAATTTTCCATTTTTTTCTGTTATTTTTACTTCTCCATTGTAATAATCTATTGCCTGCTTAATAGCGGATAATCCCAGTCCATGATATACCTGTTCTTCTTTAGTTGTAATAAATTCCCCCCATCTATTTTTACGAGTTCTACCATTATAATTATTTATTATCAAGATATTAAGCATCTTTTTTTGATATAATATAATAAGTTTTATATATCGCTCTTCTTCCGGCAATTTCATACTTGCTTCGATTGCATTATCTATTATATTTCCTAAAATAACCATTAAATGTTTATCTTGAAATTTAAATTCATTCGGTATACATACCTGTATATCTGTTTTTATATGCATCTTTTTTGCTAATGTGTACTTGGCATTTACTAATGTATCAACAACCACATTTCCACTACATATTTTCTCTTCTACTATTTCTATATCATCCAACAATCCATCCAAATAATTCTCAGCTCTCTGAACATCGCCCTCTTTTATAAGCGACCTCAATCCAATTAAATGATTTTTCATGTCATGTCTAATTTTCCTGTATCGAAAATATTCCTGTTCTCTTTCTTTCGCTTCTTCGTTATACAACACTAATTGCTGTTCATATAAACGGGCTTGAGTCATAACCTCGGTTTCTCTTTCCAAAGAACCACACAACTCGTACATTATATAATTAATTCCAAGCAAAAATATCGCTGTTATAGCCGACATTATCACATATTGAGCATTATACAGACTTAATAAAAAAATCTGGTACATGATACAAACGCTGCCAATTGGCATAAACACCATTCCAAGCCAATATTGAATTTTCATTTTCCCATGATTCTTTTCTCTTTTAATATAGTCAAACGAATATACTACCCAAAGCATAATTATCTCTGAAATAAAGCTGCCTATTTTCTGCATAATTTCATTCTCTATTTCTAAGAAATTTATGATAATACCCACTATACCTTCAATAAGCAGCCAGCCAAAACATAATAAAATCGAAAATATTATATTCTTAAATATCTTCTTTCGGTTTGAAATCAACAAAATTAAAAGAATAAATACTATATTACCAATTATCAGACTTGACGATGAATATATATGAAATACTTGACCTACTATTAAAAAAACAAAATATATAACCCAACCTATAAGTTGTCTGCAATAATTGCAATTTATCCCTAAAAATACTTTCAAGTACTTTTTTATAATAACTACTTGAAAAAATACTAATACTATTTCAAATGCACCATCCATATTTTCTCTCACATTAAAACTGCTTTCTTTAATGCCTGTTCACATAATTGCTTTCTTATTTTCTTCTGCCTATCTTCACTAATTTTCAGTTTAATTTTCTTATTGTTAGCGTATATAACTACATCCAAAAAATTAATTTCAAATATATAGTCATAGTTTACTAAATACGATTGATGTATTCTTAGGAAAAAGCATGACTCCGATTTAACTTTTTCCTCAACATCATTTAATTTTCCATAAAACACTTCTGTACTTCCATCACTTAGAAAAACCGTTATCACTCTATTTCTACTTTCAAAATAAATAATATCTTCTAAATGAATTTTGTATACTTTTTTATTAAATGAAAACTGAAAAATACCTTTCTCTTGTTGAAGCATTTTATACGCTTCTTTAAAATACAGTCTGACACGGCTTTCCTCAATAGGTTTTTGCAAAAAACGAAATGTATTAACTTCAAATAACTCTTTGCAATAACTTTCATATGCAGATACATATATAATGATTACTTTATTATCATTTTCTCTTATTTTCCGTACAGTAGTAATTCCATCCAGTTGTCTCATTTCTATATCTATAAAAATTATATCATACCTTCTATGCATATCTATATCATTAAGAAGAGTTTTGCCATCAAAAAAAATTTCGGTTTCTATCGCAGTCTTTAATTCATTACACTCTTTAATAATTATTTTCTCCAACTCACCTGTAAATCTTTTATCGTCATCACATATTGCAATCCTCAACATGTATTTTCCCCCTCTTCCCGCATAGTCATCTTCTATATACTCCTGCTTTTATTATTTATCATTACTATTATTCCAAAGCATATCCAGCTAATACCAATTGCTGCTCCAACCGGTATTACATTCACAACTAATGAAAAATCCAGTATTTGTCTAACAAACGAATTCATAATCAGCAGAATAACTACTGATGCATAGCAGCCTAACATTGTCGCCAAAAACATAATTACACTTACCTCTCCTGCAAAAATCTGTTTTCGGTCCTCCCGTACCATTCCCATAACCTCTAACATAGACAAATACTTTTCATTTCTTTTCCGATAAAATTCCAAAATATAACCCGTTGAAAACATATCAACTATGCAAAATATAGCTATCAATACTATTAATATCTTTCCGACATAATTCATAAGCCAATTTAATAAGCTATATTGTATCCCGTTTCCGGTCAGTTTTATATTTGTATCCATCTCTGCGTATATCTGCTCCAGATTTAATCTTAATAATTCATCTGATTTTTCATAATTATGAATATAATCCATATAGTTATCAAAATAGTATCGGACCGTTCCACCCACTACTCTAAATTGGTCCATATCGTCATCTCGCAGATTTATAAATATATGTTCAAAATGAATATCCGCCTCATCCAAATTTTCTCTTTTCATAAGATATTCCGCCTGAAGAACTCCTGATATTTCATATTCCTGCAATATCACAGTTTCTCCTTTCTCAGTTTCCTGCGCTACTGTTATATTCTTTCCGATGATCTCCGAATAATTTTCTTCAATTCCAAATAACTTTAAAATATATGTATCCAGCATAATTTCACCGGAATTTTCCGGAAACCTTCCAACTACCCAAATAGCTTCTTTATCATATGCTGGGGTTATTATTTTGGGAATCACTGTTATCCCTTTCTGATATAATGCAATCTCAATATAAGAATTTGAATCATATATATTTTGATATGCTTTTCGATTATATATATAATAGTCATCAATCCTATGTGTTTTCTTATCTATTACTATATTTGTTTCTCCTGCGGTCAGATTTTCATCTTCCCTGTTCAATTCTATCGGTAAAAGTATTATCTCCTGCTCTGCACAATAGGCCATTCTTTTTTCTTCCGCATCCTTTAACAAATTACCTGTCCAATCTCCTGTTACCTCAGATGCATCTATATTTTCATAATAATAACAATCTGCAATATATTTCTTCTCAAATTCCCTCATATAGCAAAAATACGAATATATAACCGATAGCGAGCAGAACAAAAGCGTCACTAAAAACGACATTCCAATTACCAATTTGCATACCATTGGTCTGCCTGCCTTTAGATTCAAATAAATAATCCTTATCTTATCTTTTCTGTCCATTGAACTTTTCCCCATTGTCTTAACAGTAGACCCAATACTATAACACTCCCAACAATTCCGATTTCAATTACAAGATTCAAGCTAGTATATCTATTTTCTATAGTAATCCCTATATGTTTATCCATTATCTGATTCATAAATGTCAACCATATACTATTCCATCCGATTGCTGCCATATAGGCCATTCCATTTCTGAACCAGAAAAAACCATAATATATTTTCTTACATATGCTTTGTGTACATCCTATTGCCATAAGCATATCTATATATTTTTTTCTCCACTCTAATTTCATGGCTATTGAATTTGAAATATTATTAAACATCAGCAGAAGCATAAGAATTCCTATAGTTCCAAATACAAACTGCACAAAGAAAATAATAGAAAGTATCATATCCAATTTTGCACTCCAAATATCCCTGCCGTTCATAATCGCAGTCAACTTATAGAGCCAAATATTATCTAAATCATTTAGTATCCCTGTTCCCTCACTTCTATCTTCATATATTGTAATATCTTGAAATCCCATCTTTTCCAAAGTATGTATATCTTTTTCTGTAAATCCTTTTAGTTCAAATTCAAATCCATCTGGATATGCCGGTCTTATATACTCGCAAAACATATTATCCACATTACCAGCCATGGCCAACAAAAATAACACCATACTATATATAATAAATTGTATTATTACAGAAGATATCCACTCGGTTCTTTCATGATTCATTTCATATCCTATTAATCTAAAGATATCCTTAATTCTCATAATTGATAATTTTTCCATCCTTTAATGTAATAATTTCATCTGTCAACTCTGCGTCCTCTCGATTATGTGTTATTAGTATTACGCTTCTTCCTTTCTGTGCTTGCTTACGTAATAATTGCATAATTTCTTTTCCGTTTTCTGCATCCAAATTTCCACACGGTTCATCTGCAAATAATATATCCGGTTGTGTTACTATTGCCCTTGCAATACTAATCCTTTGCTTCTCGCCACCGGACAAATTTTGAGCTAATACAAATTCTTTATGAAGCATTCCGACTTGTTGCAAAGCATCCTCAATTTTATCCTTACGATTTCTTTCAGGAATTCTGTTAATCATCGTTGCCACTTCTATATTCTGATATACCGTATATTTGTCCTCTAAAAAATAGTCTTGAAAAATAAATCCTGTTTTATCAGATCGGTATGCAGCCAGCTTTTTTTCAGGCAAATCGTATATAGACACACCTTCTACCTCAACTGTTCCCTCTGTTGGATCCAGTATTCCCCCAAGCATTTTCAGCAATGTTGTTTTCCCACTGCCAGACCTTCCAGTAATGCACAAAAATCTACCCTTAGGCACATCTAAATCCACTCCTCTGACCGGCCAGATTGTACCCGATATATCTTCATATTTTTTTCCAAGATTTCGTACCGTTATCACATTATTACTCCTTAAATACTAATATCTTATCTACATCTTCATCATTCAACTGAATTGTTTTTCTTAACGAATCATACTGAATCACTTTTCCAAAATATGTATCCGGCACCATGCAAAAATATACGTATGTAAAAGTGCCATTCTTATCCATTACTACCTCATCATAATTAATTTCCCATGCATTAGACACAAATAAATAATTCAAATCAGATACCTGATTTAATACACTATCCGACAATTTAGCAATTGTTCCCCGTTCTACTAATTTATTATAGTTCTCTAGTTGCTCTTTTCTGTACAGTGCATTTAAATCAATATTATGAAACTGTATTTCATTATTACTAACTGTAATATACGCATTAGGATATGCTTCACAATTCTCAATATAATATGTACCCTCTGAAATTTTACTACCACCTGATTTACTGATAAATATAGCTGCCAATAATAGCCCGATTACGATTATAGATATTATTGAAATCCTAATTCCCTTTTTCACGTCTCTACCTCCCTCTTGATTCTATGTTTATAATAAAGCACACAACTAATTATTGTCAATACAACTTATTAATATTTACAGTCATATGTATCAAACTTTGTCTTGGATGAATTAATATATACCTTTACAGATGCCGGCTTATTTACCAATGGTGTATTAACACAAGCTGTTCTGGTTGTTCCATTTTTGTCTACAAAGGTAATTTCTGTCGAATTCAATCCATTACTCGGTACATAACTCGTCCCACTATAACCAGAAACAAGTTTATAATTAAAGAAATCATAGAAATTAACATTTGTAAGTGTCATTTGTGATTTAGCTGAATTAATCTTTATTGACTTTGATCCGCTGGTACCCTCACAACCGGTCATACAAAACATAAACACTGCTATCATTAGAACCACTGTAATAATTTTTGTTTTTTTCATTTCTAATACCCCCTATAATTTTTTAGTTGTGTGCCTTATCAGTAAACACTTAGTTTTAATATTATTACACTGGTTTCTATTATTTTCTATATATCGTCATTTTTCCCGGTTTATATGTAATTTTTATTTTCAAATAGTTCCTATAATATTATTATAACGATAAAGAAGCGCTTCAGGTTCCAGACGGAACCTGAAGTGCTTCTTCTTTTCTCTTCTAATCATACCATCATATATGATGCTTTTCTCTTCTTTTTGCTGATTCTTTATAGCCCTGATCATCTGTTCTGGCAGAAACACCAATAAGTTTCCTCAATCTCTGCTAATCTTGTATATTCCTCTGGCGATAATATAATTGCTGATGGCTGATTGTTCTTTTATATTTTAATTACTTTTTATTACTTTGGATTTTATATTTCCCTTATAATGGATTCTGAAATATGTACATCTTTTCATCCGTATCTTCGGCATAATTCGGCAGCTTGATCAACCGTTTCTGCTTCCATCCCATATCACGGACAATCTGCAGATAATCATCTGCTGCATAATAGAGTATCAGATTCACTATCCGGAAATTCTCTTCAATGGACCGGACAATGTTCTCCAGAATTTCCTCAAAATGCTCCGGTGAGCATGGATTAAAGAAATAAAAAATATTATCCTCTCTGGCGATCGGATAATGCTCTGCCCGCATCTGATATAGCTCAACCAAAGAACCACGTTCCTTAAAACGGACATCATAATACGCCTTATTATCCTCCAACTGCTGATATAACCCGGCATCCTGCTCAATGCCCTTGACTCTGCATAGAAAATAGTTATTAAAGAAATAAAGAATTCTTCCTTTTCCGCACCCAAAATCTACCAGACAATCTGTCTGCTTGATATGAAGCTGCTCACAGACCACGCTTAGCACATCATAGGGTGTTGCTTCATATCGGTTGCATTCCGATGGAATCCCCTCGTCTTCCCAGCCTGCATCCTTTGTTTCGATTCCCAGATAGGAATCATACATCTTCTCGTAATCATACTCCAGCATCGCATATCCCCTTTCTACTGCGGTGCTATCTGAATCCGGATCTCATTCTCTGTCACATAGGTGTTATGTATCTCCAGCTCATACCGGATCAGCACCTCGATATAATGTTCCTCCTCCAGAAGCCGGTATTCCATGGTATTAATGTTCATACTCATCGGCCCTGCCGGAGTTGAATAATAAGTCGTAAAATTCTTCTCCGGATCAAAGAGCATCTGTGCATTCACAGCCCCCTTTTTCATCATTTCAAAGGAATCCTGATCAAACTTTAATGTGTTCTTTATCAGAGAATCCTCCCCCTCCGGCATCTCCTCATATAGAACATAATGCTTACCGTTCTTCTTGTAATATCTGGCAACCGTTACCAGCTCTGTACTATCTTTTTCATTTTCAACCAACTGACTTCCCGTCAGATTCAGCAAAATCTGCTTTGTCATTCTAAACACCTGCTGTCTAATAACTCTCAATATCTACCACATTAGCACGCTCCACATGATACGGAAGCACCTGATCTGCAAATGCAGCGAATTTATCTACTCCATCACTGACATAAAACTCATACTGTGCCATATTTCCGGACTTATTCAGCATCCCGCGTTCCGCCAGTAAGACCTTCAGACTCTTTGCTGTCTCATATGCCGGATTCACCAGATTCACGCCCGATCCCATATATCTGCCGATCGCATTTCGGATCAGCGGGTAATGAGTGCAGCCAAGGATCAGCGAATCAATTCCATACTCCTTCAGCTCATGCAGATACCTTCCGATCATATCATCCGTGATCCGATCCTCCAGCAGACCTTCTTCAACCAAAGGTACAAACAACGGACACGCCTTAGATACAACTGTGATATCCGGATTCAATGCCCGGAGATATTTGGAATAAATTCCACTCTTGATCGTACTCTCCGTTCCGATAATACCGATATTATTGGTCTTCGTACTCTCTGCAGCCATCTTAGCGCCCGGCTCTACCACACCTATCACCGGGATTTCTATCTCCTGACGGATCTCATCTAACGCCAGTGCGCTCGCAGTATTACACGCTATTACAATCGCCTTCACGCCCTTCGACTGCAGAAAATGAACGATCTGTCTCGAATACTTCAGGACGGTCTTCTTTGACTTGGAACCATACGGAACCCGTGCCGTATCTCCGAAATATACCAGATTCTCTCCCGGCAGCTGCCGCATGATCTCTTTTACAACAGTTAATCCGCCTACGCCGGAATCAAATACTCCGATTGGTGCTTCTACATCCATCTCATGTGCCTACTTTCTTCTCTCATATGCCAGCTCGATCAGCTTGCTGACCAGTGGCCGGATCTCCAATCCCTTCGCCTGCCACAGCATCGGATACATACTAATTCCGGTAAATCCGGGCAGTGTATTGATCTCATTAAAGATCACACGGTTCGTGTCTTTCTCCAGAAAGAAGTCGACTCTTGCCAGTCCCATACCGTCCAGTGCCTTGAAAATACGAACTGCTGCCTGTCGAATCTCATCCTCCTTGCCTTCCGGAAGCTCCGGTGAGATCACCGTCTTAGACTCTGCATCATTATACTTTGCATCATAATCATAAAACTCTGCTGCTGCCAGGATTTCTCCGACGCCGGATGCCTCTACCTCTGTATTCCCCAGCACACCGCACTCCAGCTCTCTTCCAATGATCGTTTCTTCTACTAAAATCTTGGCATCATGCTTGGCTGCCTCCAGCAATGCAGTCTTTAACTCATCCTTACTATGTGCCTTGGAAATCCCCTTCGAAGAACCAGCATTGGAAGGCTTTACAAATACCGGATAGCTGAGCTTTTCTTCCACCTTTGCAACCGCTGCATCCATATCTGCAAGTTCACTCTTACGTACCGGCACATAGGCTGCCTGTGCGATTCCCAGTGTATCTACTACAATCTTTGCATATAATTTATCCATACCCAGTGCAGATGCGATCACACCGCAGCCTACATAAGGGATCTTTGCCAGCTCAAACAGTCCCTGGATCGTTCCGTCTTCTCCATAAAGTCCATGCAATACCGGGAAGATCACGTCTACCGCAACTGCTCTATATCCATCCGGACCATTGTAGATAATCTCTTTTCTGGTTGCATCCGGAGAGATCACGGCTGTCTCCGTACCGTTTCTCCATGTGCCGTCTGCAATCGCCTCTACGGAATTCACTGCCAGCCAGTGTCCTTCCTTTGTAATACCGATGATCTCCACATTGTACTCTTCACGGTCAATCGCCTGAAGAATCGTTCTGACTGATACACATGATACCTCATGCTCTGATGACTGGCCTCCGAAAAGCACTGCTATGGTCTTCTTATTCATTTCTGAAATCCTTCTTTCCTCTAATTCCTGATTTTATATTCCTATCTTTATCCTATTCATATGAATCGACTTCTGATATTTAATAGATTATACCTTATGCCATTCCGGATGTAAAGATGCCGGAAGCAATGTACGATCTTCGTACACCGCATCCGGCACTAAAATAATTCCCGTTCTAACTGGTTCAGATATTCTTCTATGCATTTCATCCGCTTCTTATATTCCTGACGGCCGGTTGCCGTCTTACATCTGCGGATCTTCGGCTGATTGATCCGGTAATAATTCTTAATCCGGTAATATGCTTTCTTATATGTCGGCTCATCCTCACCTGCCGTCGCCATCGCATCCCAAAGCACACTCATGGCACCTACTTCATCCAACAGATCTGCATCCATAACGATCCGACACTCCAAGGACAGGTCCTCCTTTGTATCCTGATTCTCATGTCTTAAGATAATATCACCGACTCTGCCAACCAGTGCGTCATCATAGCCCTCGTTCACCAGAAACTCCACTGCCATCTCTGCACTTACCTCTTCGTGCGGTCTGCCGTCTATCTCCCAGCCGACATCATGCAGCAAGGCTGCCAGTGCAATAACCTCCAGATTCCCGCCTTCTTTGGCCTGTATCCTGATCGCCCATCGATATACCCGCATGATATGCTCATAACGGCTGCGAAACGGATAATTCGCCGGTCTTCCATTTTGACTTGTCTGTTCTTTTACAAATTCAATTACCTTCTGGTAGTCCATGAATCCCGTATACTCCTTACTACAACCTAGACAAAGCAGGCTTCTCCTCCTGCTTTCCGTAATTACATAAACCCTTGTAGACTATGGTAACATCTTTACTGAAAAATTGCTATCTATTTTTTATTTTTTTTGTGATTTTATGATACAAACAGTAAAGAAAAATTATCAATATAATAATAGAAATCTGTGCGGACTGGGTTGTGAAGATTTTCATAAACGTTACCTCCGCAGTTAACTCAGCCCAGGCACCCTCGCGGCACATGGAAAATCCCTCTTAGTGCTGCTCCGTTCCCGACCTGACACGGTTCGTGGGCATCCATTGCGCAAGACCCAGACTTCAACGCCACTTACGAAGGGCAGCTTTATGAAAAAAGCGACCCGAACCAGTCCATCACCCCTGCTATAGCGGATTGCAGGTATAGGGCACCGCTAACTCCCCGGCTGCACAGAAATTTGAAAACATATTAAAATGCGATAAACGCACTGTTTTTATAGTATAACGGAAACCGGGTCTTCTGTCAATGCTAAGCAGGCATCTTCAGTTTCCCGGATACTTACTTCTACACCTGTTGAAGGTTGTGGTCGTCGGAATGCTCACCCACCACCTTCACAACTGCCACTTCATAACAGGCTAAAGAATCAATATCACAGTTTTCCAATCGTTCCATTGCACAGATAAGCTTCTGGCGATCCTTAAACAAAAAATCTGTAAGCAATGACTCTGACATTTTTTTCTTTATTTCCATTGAATACTGCCATGTCATGCTGCTGTGCCAATTCTTTCAGGCATTCCAGGATATTCCCGGATATCTTACTTTTCGTGAGGAAAAGAACAGCCGGAACGCTAAGTTTTGCTACCGTAACATTCATAATAATTCATCTCCTCTTTCTATCATTTCTTATGGTATGACAGAAAAAAGAAAACTTGTATAGTAAATATAGGACACGTTTAGACCGATCGCGGAAGTCATGTCATATTGTGAGAGATTTGCGGGAATATTCATGTTGATTAGTGTAAAAAATCAACAAAATTTCATTGCTTATTACACGAACATCTGCTATACTATGTTTAATACCTTTAAGGAGGACCGCTTATGTATAGAAAGATTATGGACTTCTTGGAAGCGTGGAAAGAAAATGAGCACCGCAAGCCTCTTATTTTACAGGGTGCAAGACAGGTTGGAAAAACCTATTCCATTCTGGAGTTCGGGCGTACCCACTATGAAAATGTAGCATACTTCAACTTTGAAACCAACCCAAAGCTGAATGAAACCTTTGAGGAAAACATCAGTCCCGATTATCTGATACCGATTTTATCCCATATCGCAGGTCAGACCATCGTAAGGGAAAAAACACTGATTGTCTTTGACGAGGTGCAGCTTTGCGAAAGGGCTTTGACATCGCTCAAATACTTTTGTGAGAATGCACCGGATTACCATATCATTGTCGCCGGCAGCCTGCTCGGTGTTGCAGTCAACCGAGCGAAATTCTCTTTTCCCGTAGGAAAGGTCGATATGAAAACGCTTTATCCTATGGATATGGAGGAATTTATGTTGGCACTCGGCGAAGACGATTTGGTAAAACAGATTAAAGAGTGCTTCCAAACCGATACACCGCTGCCATCTGCTTTACACGATGCCGCAATGCAGCTTTACCGTCAGTATCTTGTGGTCGGCGGTATGCCGGAGTGCGTGATACAATTTGCCGAAACAAAGGATTACATTCTTGTCCGCCATACGCAGGATACGATACTTGTAAGCTATCTCAACGATATGAGCAAGTATAATAACTTGAATGAAATCAAGAAAACCAGACTTGCTTATGACAATATTACCGTTCAGCTTTCAAAGAAAAATACCCGGTTCCAATATAAGCTGATTAAGAAAGGCGGACGGGCTTCTGAATTTAAAAATGCGATTGAATGGCTTTGCCTCTCCGGTATCGCGTCACAGGTCTATAAGGTAGAACAAATCAAAAAGCCACTTGAAAACTACCGTGATATTGATGCGTTCAAGATTTATGTGTCCGACTTAGGATTGCTTTGCGCCAAGAAAGATTTAGTCGCCAATGACATTCTCTATATGGTCGAAGAAATAAACGACTTCAAGGGCGGTATGGCAGAAAACTATGTCAATGTGCAGCTCTCCATTAACGGCTACCACACCTACTATTGGGAGTCCGCGCGTGGAGCTGAAATTGATTTTATCATTCAGCGTGACGGACAGCTCATTCCCATAGAGGTCAAGTCTGCCGACAACACCAGAGCCAAGAGCCTGAAGGTTTATATGGACACTTACAAGCCTGCTTATGCTATTAAGCTATCGGCCAGAAACTTCGGCTTTGAGGATAACAAAAAAATCGTTCCGCTCTATGCCGCATTTTGTATCTGACGGAACTAATGTTTTAGCCAATACACTTTCTACCTATCTGACTTTTTCCGCTCCCTCAGGCTCCGGAAGAAGTCGGATAGCATCTTTGAACACTCTTCTTCCCGGACACCCCGGACAACATCGACCTGATGATTAAACTCCTGCATCTGCAGAAGATTCAGGACTGAGCCGGCACATCCGGCTTTGGGATTCATACAGCCGATCACCACCCGCGGGATCCGCGCCTGCACAATGGCTCCGGCACACATCTGGCACGGTTCCAATGTAACATACATGGTACAGTCCTCCAGCCGCCAGTCTCCCAGCACCTTAGAAGCCTTTGCGATCGCATCCAGCTCTGCATGTGCCAGTGTCGTTTTCTTTTTATTTCTCTTATTATAGCCTCTTGCGATTATCTTTCCCTGATAAACGATCACACACCCAATCGGAACATCTTCATTGACCAATGCCTTCTTTGCCTGCGTAATCGCATATCCCATATACCGTTCTTCCTCTGTCATGACCGGAACCCCTTTTTTTCATCTGATACCTGTAGTATACTATAAGCAATCAAAAAGAACAACGGATGCTTTATCCGCAGAAAGGAGCTTTCCATGCAGCTTACCTGTGAGACCTCCCGGCTGCAGCTGCAGTGTCTGCCTGCCGAGCATGCACCGGCAGTCCGCCGCTTTTACCAGGAGAACCGAACTTATTTTGAACCATACGAGCTGACCCGTGCCGAGAATTTCTACACAATAGGCTATCAGACTGCCGTTCTGGACTGGGAATTCAAGGAAACAAAGCTGCTGCACAGTCTCCGTTACTATCTGTTCTTAAAATCAGACCCTTCTACCATCATCGGCTGTGTGAACCTGTCAGACATCCGGCTGGGCTGCATGAAACATGCCTCCATGGGTTATAAGCTGGATCACCGCTACTGGCATCAGGGCTATGCGAATGAGGCATGCAATCAACTGCTTGAAATCGCATTCCGGGAATATAAGCTGCATCGTATCGAAGCGAAAATTCTGCCGTCAAACGAGGCCTCGATCCGGCTGATTCACCGGCTCGGTTTCACCTATGAGGGCCGTGCCCTCGAAGTAGCGGAGATTGATCATCAGTTTCAGGATTTATACCAATTCTCGAAGTTAAATCCCTATACGATTTCTGAAATCCAATAGCCAAAGTTTCCGGTTTTCACATTTGTGTGCTTCACCGGCACAAACAATTCAAACCCAAAGATTTTGGCTATATATTGTTCCTTATTATCATAGACTCCCGGAACACCAAGCACTGCTTTCACCACCCCATCCTGAAACCGCAGCTTTCCAAGCATCAGATACTTATAGTTGTAATATCCATGCGTCAGAAAGCTGTTGACACCCAGCCGCCAGTTATCCATCGCCAGCAGTCCGATATCATTCGGCTCGATCCGCACACAGTCATAGATCTCATGGTTATCGAAATCCGGCAGCTTCGGTCGCTGTTCCATCAGGCGAAGCGTTGCTTCCGCAATATCACTCCGGCTCATCGGTGCAGCCTGACCCGGCATAACATCCTCCTGCGCCGACACATTCTCCTGATCCGACACCTCCCCCTGATTTGACACCTCCTTCTGATCCGACATCTCCTTCTGTACTCCGTCTATGTCCTGTTCCGTTATACTATCCTCTTCCACCGGCTGCAGCCGTTCTGCCGCATGCAGCGCCAGCCCTTCACTCTCTTTTATATAAACTCCGGACGTTACTCCCTGCTTCTGCCATTCCTGATATGTATGGAATCGCTCAATCTGCAAGGGCTCATCGCTCCACTGACTGCCGTATGCATGTCCCCTGTCATAGATTGCAACCACTCCGTCAAACTCCTCAATCCTATGATTACTGTTCCATACATTCTCACAGTTTGTCTGTTTTTTTAACTCTCCACAGCCGGAACTCAGTGTGAACTCGTCCAGATAATAGCCGACCGGATTCCCCTCTTTGGATATTTTATATAGATATACTTTATAACTGCCACCTTCCACTCCCTGCTGCCGGTCCTGCAGATTCAGAGTCAGCCTGCAGATCCCGTGCCGTTGCTCGCATCGTATATATCCGACATTTACCCCCTTTTCTCCGTCTACATAATTATATAAATAAGAAATAAATCTCCGATAATCCAATATGTCCCGCTCCTTTCATACAACGAATCTCTCACATGTTTTCATTGTATGAAGAAGCGGGACATGTTATGTCTGTATTTCTTCGACAGAAATCTGTCTGCATACCCGTCTATATATTAACCTGCATCTATGCTTTTCCAAGCTCATCGCTGAGTGCTGCAAACTCCTGCAGGGTCAGTGCCTCACCACGAATGGTAGCACTCATTCCAAGTGCCTCCAGTGCCTTCGCCACCTGCTCCTTGGAATACGGAATATCCGCTGCATTGCCGATTCCGTTCACCAGTGTTTTTCTGCGCTGATTAAAAGATGCCCGGATCAGCCGAAACATCATTGCCTCATCCTCTACCTTCACCGGTGGCTCCGGATATCTGGTCAGCCGGATGACCGCAGATGCTACATTCGGCCGTGGAATAAAGCAGTTCGGAGGTACATTCGCTACAATGTATGGTTGTGCATAATATTGAACCGCCAGAGATAAGGCACCGTAATCCTTCGTGCCCGGTCCGACCTGCATCCGGTCCGCTACCTCTTTCTGCACCATGACCGTGATATTAATAAGTGGAACATGCCGTTCAAAGAGTCCCATAATGATCGGTGTTGTAATGTAATATGGCAGATTGGCAACCACTTTGATCGGTTTTCCTGCATTCTCCTGCTCCACCAGTGCCGCAACATCAAGCTTCAGAATATCTCCCTGAATCACCCGGACATTATCATATTCCTGCAGAGTCTCCTCAAGAATTGGGATCAGATTGCTATCGATCTCTACCGCAATCACCTTACCGGCGCGTTCCGCCAGATACTGCGTCATGGTACCGATACCCGGACCGATCTCCAGCACACAGTCCTCCGGGCCGATCTCTGCCGCATCCATGATCTTCTCCAGAACTCGTCCGTCGATCAGGAAATTCTGTCCGAACTTTTTCTGGAAATCAAACCCGTACTTTTTAATAGTTTCTATTGTCACCTGTGGATTACTTAATTTCTCCATATATACTCCTTGTTTTCTGCCTGTCTCGATATTGCATTTCGCCCGCTTCTACCGCTCCGATTGCATCCGGTACAGCCGACAGCCGTTCTCCCAGGTAATCCGCTCTGCCTCTTCCGGACTTATCCCCTTGATCTGTGCCAGTACTTCTACCACATACGGAATGTTCAGCGAGGAATTCCGTTTCCCGCGGTTCGGCACCGGTGCCAGATACGGACAATCTGTTTCCAGCACTAGCTTCTCCATCGGTATATAGGCAACAGCTTCTTTTAGTTTCTTTGCGTTCGTAAATGTCAGCACTCCTCCGATTCCAAAATAATAATCCATATTCAGAAACTCCCGTGCCAGCTCTTTCGTATAAGAATAGCAATGAATGACACCACCGATGTCCCCTGCGTGAACTGCCTTCATAATATCTACGGTGTCCTTTGCCGCATCCCGGCTGTGAACAATGATCGGAAGCTTCTTCTCTCTGGCCAGCTCCATCTGCGCCTCAAACCAGCGGAATTGTACCTCCTTCGGCGGTTCTTCATAATGATAATCCAGCCCGATCTCTCCGATTGCCACGATCTTAGACCGCTCCGACCAGCCTGCAAGCCGATCCATATCCTCCGCTGTCATATCACCCACTTCATTCGGATGAACGCCGACTGCACCATAGAGAAAGTCATATTGCTCTGTTAATGCCACCGTTTTCTCTGAAGTCTCCATGCCGGCTCCGACATTGACGATCCGGCCTACGCCACCGGCCTGCATACTATTTAAAAGACAATCCCGATCCCCGTCAAATGCTTCATCATCATAATGTGCATGCGTATCAAAAATCATATCTGTTCCTCACTATTTCCGCAATTCCTGTTATGCATTTCTGTCATAATTTCCGCTTGTTCTACAGTCCCTGCTTCCATCATGCTAATTCATTCATGAAGGAATTGCAAGTAAAACTTCATAATATTCCTATCGCAAAACATATACAAGTATGGTATACTACTTTTGTTTACGGACAGGACCTTAAACACTAATCGAATTATCAGGAGGAATCCATATGAAATTAAAATCAGGTTTCATTGCAAAACGAATGCTCGCAGGCATTTTCACTGCTGTTATGATTTTTTCACTGGCCGGCTGTTCTCTGCTCGGCAACAGCAAAAAGACCTATGCCAACTATGTGACCAGCCTGTTAGATGCAAACTACAAAGCAGATTTTACGAATTATATGAAGATTACAAAAGCAACGGAAGAAGAAGCACAGTCTGTCTATGATGATGGCATCGATTATCTGGCTGATGCACTGATGACCGCCTACGGGATCAAAGATGTCGAAGGTTCCGACATTAAGGATCAGTTCAAGACACTGGCTAAAGATGTTTACAGCCATGCCGGCTATGAGGTATCCAATGTCACAAATACAGACGGTACTTATACTGTGACTGTTACTATATATCCGATCGACCTTCTTCTGATCACCTATGATGATGTGGTGGCATATATTGAAAACATGAACAATCGTGTTGCCGCCGGAGATTATAATGATTATGAACTGGATGCCTATGAGACAGAATATGCACAGGGTATTTTAGACATCCTGACTGCTGCCGTTCCTAATATCGGTAATGGCGATGGCGTTGATGTAACTGTTACGATCCAGGATAACGGTGAGTATTACTATATCAGTGATGACGACTTCCTCGCTCTGGATAAGGCAATGCTTGCTTCCAAACAGGTAAACGAAAACGGCGAAGATACCTCCGCCGCTTCCGATTCTTCCTCCGAGTCAGGTTCAGAAAATTAATTATCTTCTTGTCATAAGCGAATCAAATGTTTTCAATGGATCGAAGGAATAGGTTTCATCCTTACCATCATCCTTACACTGAATCGTATAACTCTTAACCAGGCAGCCGGTCTTGCTGAATGTAACGACATGGCTGCCTACTGTTTTGTCAAATGTACAAGGCACTGTTCCTTTTAAGTCTCCATCCACATAACAATATGCGCCAACCGGTGCGGTGATCGTCACCGTATTACCGGTTTTCTTTATCTCTGTTGTTCCGGTAGAGCTTTCTGTCGTTGTGGCAGAACCACCGGATGTGGATGTTGTAGTCTCTCCTGCCGTTGTACTGCCGGATTCTGTGGTTCCGGAAGACCCTTCCGTTGTCACAACTCCCATACCGCTTGTAGTTCCGGTTCCCGTACCGCCGCCGGAGGTCGTTCTCGTACCCGCACCTGCCGTAGTTCCGGAAGATGATGAGGACTCTTCTGAACGTACCAGCTCTATATTGAATATCTTATACGCTGCATCAACCTTGAAATATCCTTCTTTGGTCTCATAACCATCTGCGCTCACGCGAATATGATGTTTACCATAGGTCAGCTCCACAACATCTGCAGTATTGATCACTTCTCCGTCTACGATCACTTTAGCTGTTGCCGGAGTCACATTAAAGAACAAGCTTCCGACCGGATCCGGTGCGATCTGCAGCTCCATCAGATTCGCCACACATTCCTGATCTCTGGTAACTACTACATTCTTATAGCCGCTATGGCTTCCCTTGGTAATCTTTAACTTATAAGTGCCTTCCCGCACTGTCAGAAGCATATCCTCCGTTACCGGCACGATCACATCATAGCCAATCTCGATCATGCCGCCGATATAAGTATCATAATTCTCAAGCTTTACATATCCATGCCCCAGATCAACCGTCAGGGAACAGAGCTTGCCTCCGTAGCCTCTGGCCGTCAGCTGATCCTCCTTGCAGATCTCATTATTCCGGATCAGCTCATCCCCGGACACTACAATCAGATCATTGGTATACTGGTAAATCTGATTTAGGATCGTTGCCTGCCGATTGCCGGCATCGAACTCAAATCCGGAAATATTCCGCACCTCCCATGCATCCGGATCGATCTGTACCTCCAGAAGCTTATTGTTCAATGTGTTATAAACAATATCTACGATCTGTCCCACCTTTAACTGAGAACCGGATATGATCTCCTTGTGCTTATTCCGGACATCCACGCCATTGTTATACAGCAGGTCATATTCCTTCCCGTCTGTTACGGATACGAATGACATGGTTCCCGCTTCCAGATCCATGCTCTTGATCACCGCAACCGCATCTGCCGACTGTGCATATGGATCATATGCCTCGGTCATATCCTCCGCCGGCTGCCGTCCGCAGCCACCACAGAGTAACAGCAGACATAGCAGTCCAAGTAATCCAATATATTCTCTTATCTTCATATGTTACCTCACATTCTCATAATGCGTCTTCAAATTGTAACTATTGTACCATTTCTTAAGTTATTTGTAAATTTAAGCCAAACCGCTCCCGATAGCATCTTAACAATTCCCGCTTGCCGGACTCCTGCCGGATAATCGTCTGCAGCTTCTCATAAGTCTTCGGCGGCACC
The DNA here is from genome assembly GCA_000431515.1 of Clostridium sp. CAG:632. Lineage (GTDB taxonomy): Bacteria > Bacillota > Clostridia > Lachnospirales > Lachnospiraceae > CAG-632. Next base: position 18,805 of record HF991284.1, read on the forward strand.
CAGGCCTTATTCATATTGTTATATTGATTGGAGATTTTCCAGAACTTCTCCGGATACCACAGCAGATAATAAATAAACTGATAATCCGCTCTGCCTAACGGAATCCGCTGTTGATATGCTTCGATCAGCCGGAATAGCAGCTCCGGCTGATAATCATTCTTCTCCATAGCCTTGCGAAGAAATGTATAAAGATCCGTTAATTGATTATCGACCATAAAATGTTCAAAGTTAACAGTTGCCATGCCATCTTTTAAAATCAGAACATTATGCTGATGATATGCGCCATGACAATAATACCTCCGTCCCGCTCCTTCCTCCGTATGCACTGCTGCCAGCTGCCGGAGTGCAGCTTCACCCTGATTGTAGAAATCATCAAAACAGGAAAGATAAAGATAATCAAACTCTGACTTTGTTGCAATCTTACGCATATAGCTACGCACCCGCCGCATTTCCTGATTATGCCGTTCAAATGTTTTCAGCACCTTCAGATCTTTCCCCGCATTTTCCGGTTGAATCTCCTTCAATGCCATATGTAGATCGCTCAGGTTCAGAACTGCTGCGATCATATCTCCTTCCTGATGAATATTACACTCTCTGCCCTCAAAATACTCTTTCAGAACATACGGTGTATGATATCGGTCACAGGTGATCAGTTCCCCATCTTTGTTTCGGATCAGGCGGTCCGTGTTATGATAGCCTGTTGCATATAATGCTTCTTTTAACTGGGCCTCCTGCTCCAGCCGGCTCTCAGAGGTTTCTAATGGCCGGAGTGCCCGAATCCCCTGATCGGTACGCAGAACGGTCATACCACGCCCCTTATACATACTTGAAATGCTCATCTCATAGCATTCCCATACTTCCGATAATTTCTCAGACAAAATCATCCCCCCATAAGCCTTTCTACGTTCTATCTTATGAGGGGATGTCATAATTCATTCCGGGTTATAAAACTTTGTCCTTCAGATACTTCTGCCGTACGATATTTTCCAGCTTCTCTACTGTGTTCAACTGCGGATCTTCCAGTACCTGCTGTAACAGGTCATTCAGAATCTGTCCCATGGCAGGTCCCGGCTGTACACCCATCCGGATCAGAGCCTTACCATCGATCCTCAAATCTTTAATTGCCAGACATTCACCATCTTTCACAATTTCACGATATAGTTCCAGTAATTTCTCATAGTCTGCCTGCTTCTTCTCCGCTTCGTAATCGCTCTGTCCCAGCATATCCGCCCGGCGGAGCTTCGCATAATCTTCAAATAGATTCGGTCCCATCTGATTCAGGGCATGACGCAGAGACTTCTTCGTCACCCTGCCATCGATTCCATAATCATGCCAGGCTACCAGTCGTTCCACTCTGTGAATCGTATCGTTATCCAGTTTCATCCGGCGAAGCACCTGACGTGCGATTTCACTACCCGCCTTCGGATGTCCGTAGAAATGATCCGTACCATTCTCATCCGTTGTCCGGCACATCGGCTTTGCCGAATCATGTAACAGCGCCGCCCATCGAAGCACCGGATCCGCTTCTATATTCTGCATCACGGCAACCGTATGCCGTCCCACATCATACTTATGATACATTGTATGCTGCGGAGTCTTCATCATAACGTCAAACTCCGGTAACACAATGGCGGTAATTCCCAGTTCCCAGGCATCCAGAATCCTCTCCGGATGATCGGATGTGATCAGCTTGGTAAGCTCTGTCTGAATCCGCTCTGCACTGATATCTTTTAAGAACTGCGCCTGTTCCCGGATTGCCTGTCCGGTATCTTCTTCTATCGCAAAATCCAGCTGTGCTGCAAACCGCACTGCCCGCAGGATCCGCAGGGCATCTTCATCAAACCGTTCCTGTGGTACTCCGACACACCGTATGATTCCTCTCTCCAGATCTGCAAGTCCGCCAAACTCATCTATGACTCCGTCCTGATCATTATATGCCATTGCATTGATCGTAAAGTCACGTCGTTTCAGATCCTCTGTCAAACTGGCGGTAAATGTTACTTCAGTCGGTCTGCGATGATCCTGATATTTCCCATCCACCCGATAAGTGGTAACCTCATATCCCGTCTTGTTCATCATTACCGTTACGGTTCCATGCTCGATCCCCGTATCTATTGTCCTTCGGAACAGACTCTTTGTCTGCTCCGGCGTCGCCGAGGTTGTAATATCCCAGTCCTGTGGCTGTTTGTTCAGGATACTGTCCCGGACGCATCCTCCTACAATATATGCCTCATATCCATTCTGCGTCAGTGTCTCGATTATATATTTCGCTGCCTCCGGCATCTGAATCTTCATATTCGTTTCTCCATTAATTCCTTACAAAATCTATCTTTACCATGTGTTATCATTTTAATCAATTCCTTTTGTAAAGTCAATGAAACTGCCTGATTCATACCGGCTACGTATGCTACCTTTATGCTTTCATAATATCTTTTGTCCGCAGCTTCTTTGCCTCATAGAGATCACTATCTGCATATTCCAGCAAATCAGAAAACCGACATCCCGTCGTAAAGCTCTGCGTATATCCACCCAGCGTCATCCGTACATAGTACGGCTTTTCACATTTTTCATTAAATGCTGCCATGCATTCCGCAGCCTGCTTTCTTAAGTGATTCATATCGATCGGAGTCTCCCGGATTACAAATACCACGAACTCATCTCCGCCAATTCGTCCGATAATATCCGTATTTCGGTCGAAGATCTGCTTTAACATCCCTGCAATAGACCGCAGGGCAAAATCTCCTTCCTTATGTCCGAACCGGTCATTTACAATCTTTAAATTATCCATATCCGCATACACAGCCAGCAGGTATTTCCCCTGATTCCGTACATCCCGCAGTACCCGTTCCACCTGGCTCTCCAGACCGCGGCGGTTTAAGAGTCCGGTCAGTTCATCCCGCTTAGACGCACTATCAAGCTGGATATTATGCAGCTCCAACTGATATAAGCTGTCTTCCAGCTGTTTCTGAATATCCTCCTGATTATGAAGGAGCTTTAACATACGGACTGCTGCACTCATCTGATAAGATAAGGACTCCAGATAATAATTCTTATCATAATTCATCTCCATCATCAGCAGTCCATACTGGGTATCTGTCGTAAACAGATCCAACAATACCATCGTATACCGCCTGTTCGGCAAATATTCATGACTGCATAGCTCCTGTACCGAATATTCCTGGCAATGTTTCGGGATTGCCATTACATTTCCTTCACAGGAATAGGCCTTTAGCAACAGTCGCTCCGGTTTCCTCCAGTTCTCTTCCTGCAGATGGATCACAGGCACAGGAAACAGCCACAGATACGCATTCTGTATCTGCAGCATATAAAGTCTTTCCAACAGAGTCGCGTAATTCTGATCCGCATATTTATCAAAATTAAACATATCTCTGGTTATCATATTTACCGCATGATTGTCTGCCAAAAACCGTTCAATCGACATATCCGTTAACGGTTCATACTCTACAGACATCGTTTCCTCCGGTGCCCCTGCCGACGCCCTCGGAATAAACGTAACCGGTACGCGGTGCTCAATCGGCTGTCCCTTCAGTAAATGACAGATGCCTTCACGCACCGCCTGTCCCCCCAGTCTGGTTGCATCTGCACGTACAGTCGACAATGAAGGCTGCAACCGATATGCATAAGATAGATCATCATATCCCACAACTGCGATATCCTCACCAATCCGGACTCCCCGCTCCTGCAAAACCTCATAAACACAATATGCCACTTCATCATTTACGCATAGAATAGCATCCAGCTCCGGATTCTGGTCAATCAGCTGTTCTACCTCTTCCCGGCAGAATCTGGACATATTACAATACCTGATCTGCTGCTCACCCAGCTCCAGCCCATGCCGTTCCAAGGTTTCCTTCCAGGCTGTAAGTCTCTCACGTGCCTCACAGTTATCCATATATCCGGCCATACAGGTTATCTTCCTTCTTCCCATAGAAAGCAGATATTCTACAGCTGCCAGACAGCCGGATGCATTATCATACATGATATTCTCATATCCCTCAATCTCTGAAGCAATCGTTATAATCGGTATCGAGCCAAAATAGTCCAGGAACTTTTTACGCCGCTTGTCTGTAGACAAATATCCAATGGAACCGATCGTTACGACTAACAAATCGATTTCTTCCGGATTTACATATGTAAATAATGTATTATACTGGTAGTCATACTGGATTCCATCAAATATCTCAAGATTCCGGTCAATATATTTTCCCGGAAAAATAATCATATTTACATCCAGCTCCTCCGCTGCCTGCATAGCCCCCCGGCAGATTCCCCGGCTAAAGTCATCTGCCACATCTGCCAGAAATAATCCAACTGTTAATCGCTTGTTTTCCATAACTCCACCCCTTGATTTCTTTTACAGCTTTCTTCGGAACGGTGCTACCGGTAAACCATAGATGTCAAATAACGTTACCTGTCCAAAATTCACATATGCATATCTTACATACTGCGGTGCGGAAACTTCAGCACTGTGCACGATCACCTCATGCTCTCCGCATAATTCTGCCTGTGCCGGGTAATAAGCTTCATCCGCTCCCGCCAGCTCAAATAATGCGATCTCTGTTCCCTTCACCTGTAACGGCTGTCCGCTGAAGGTAACCCGGACCTGTGCATCCTCTCCGGCTACTGTCTGCATCTTCGGTCCATCCGCATGGCATGGTCTGCCATATACATGCTCCAGACAAAGAGCAGCCATCCGGTCACCGACGGTTAACTTATCTGTCGGATGAATATTATCGAACTCACCACAATCGATCAGTACATTCATATAAGTATTCGGAATCTGTTCTGCGATCTTCGCCTGTTGTTCTCTTAATCTTGCCCAGTTTCTGTCATCCGCTTCATGATTTGCAATATACATCGGAAGCTGTGTCAGCACAAACGGCGCATCTGCCTCTCTCCATTTCTCTCTCCAGCAGCGGATCAAGGATTCCATCAGAATTCCATATGCTTCCGGAAGATACGTGTCCTCTTCTCCCTGATAATACCAGAATCCTCGCAGTGTATATGGAATCACTCTCTCCATCATGCCGTAATAAGGGTTTGTCGGTCTGAAATTCGAAGTAAGCCCTGCCGGCTGTGGCCATGGACAGATTCCGACATGCTCATTTAAATACTCCCAGGTCACATCCGGATTCTTCGCCCGCTCTGCCTGCACTCCGTCATCCCAGGTCTTCCACTGACGATTGTACTCTGCCATTTCTGCCTGATATTCTTCTTCTGTCTTATCCCCAATCTGCTCTGCATAACGTCTGATGTATCCACGTCCTTCTTCTGTCAGGTTTAACGTATCATTGTCCATCCAGCAGGTAACCGATGTGCCACCGATATAGCAGTCGACCACGCCCACCGGCACCTGAAGTTCTTCCTGTAACCGTCTTGCACAGAAATAGGCAACCGCCGATACGTCTCCCGCCTGCTCCGGTGTACATACTTTCCATAGCTGCTTCTCCTGTTGTGCAAGAACCTCATCTGTCAGCGCACCTGTCTTAACCACATTATAGAACCGGAGCAGCTCATGATCCGCAGCCTTTACCTGATTCGCACCATCATCACTGTTTATCAGCTCCAACTCCATATTGGACTGTCCACCGGCCAGCCAGACCTCTCCGACCAGAACATCCCGGAAGATTCTGGTTTCACCATCACAGATCACCTGTAACTCATACGGACCACCTGCCGTCATCGGTTCCAGCTGCAGGCTCCACCTGCCGTCTGCCACCTTCGTCTCTACATTCTGTCCTTCTATTTTTGCCTGAATTGTCTTTCCTTCTATGCCGGTTCCCCACAGATTGATCTTCTTATTCCGCTGCAATACCATATGATCACTGAACATCTGTGATACCGTAAATCGGTTCTTCTCCATATCATTTTCCTCCTGTTTTCTGTTTTTATGGAAAGTAAACGCCCGCATACGCGGGCGCTAAGGGATTTTCAGCTGTTTCTTCAAGAATTCTGTCGTCTTTATTTATTTTCTTTTTTCAGATACTCCAGATTCTTCCGAATCAGGTCACATCTCTGTGCCACACACTCAACACTTCGATGCGGATCCTCCGGAGTCCGGAATACATAGTCCAGAAGTCTGTCTACAGTTGTTGTTGCTACATGCATTCTGGTATCGGAAGATGCATAGTACAGATACACTTCGCCATTGTCTCTTGCGATCAGACCATTGGTAAATACCACATTGGATACATCACCCACCCGTTCGCTTCCAAGCGGTGCCAGGAAATATCCGGACGGCTCTGCAATTACCTTCGTCGGATCGTTCAGGTCGGTTGCAAATGCATACAGTACATACCGGAGTCCGGCTGCCGTGTTCCGTACGCCATGTGCAATATGGATCCATCCCTTTTCTGTCTTAATCGGTACAGCACCGGCACCATTTTTCGCCTCTGTAATCGTATGGTAAACACGCTTGCTGGTAATCACTTCCTCGTCGATCACCGCATGTTCAATGTCATCACACAGTCCGAATCCGATACCGCCGCCGGAACCGGTGTCGATGAAATCATCCATCGGCCGGGTATAGAAGGCATATTTGCCATTCACAAATTCCGGATGCAATACTACGTTTCTCTGCTGTGGAGACCGGAGGGTTTTCAGATTATCCAGACGCTCCCAGGTCTTTAAGTCCTTTGTACGAACGATTCCGGCCGCTGCAACTGCTGCGCTTAAATCATTGGTTGAAGTATCCTTACTCTCAGAGCAGAACACTCCATATATATATCCGTCCTCATGCTTTGTCAGACGCATATCATATACATTGGTTTCTTCTTTACAGGTATCCGGCAGAAGAATCGGATAATCCCAGAATCTGAAGCCATCGATTCCGTTGTCACTCTCCGCTACACCAAAGAACGATTTCCGGTCATTGCCTTCGATACGGGCAACCAGATAAAACTTTCCGTTCAGCTCGATTGCTCCGGAATTCATGACTGCATTGACACCCAACCGCTCCATAAAGTATGGATTGGTCTCCGGATCCAGATCATATTTCCAGGTAAGCGGAATATGTTCTCTGGTCAGAACCGGATATTCATATCGATCAAATACACCATTGTAGAAGGTGCTTTTCTGGTTCTTTCGCTCAATCAAACGATTGTATTTGTCAAGTTCTACATAATACTGTGGATGTAACATCTGATTCTCCTCCATTGTTTCCTGTATTTATACGGACTAGCACCTATCGGATCCCGATCTCAGTATCAGTCTCTGTTACAACGCTATGTTCTTTAATATAAGCCACAATCTCATCCAGCTTTGTAAATGCTACACCTACATAGCTATCGGCAGCACCATAATAAATCGCGATTCTTCCGGTATCGGCATCCTGAAGAGTTGCACATGGGAAGCATACGTTTGGTACAAATCCGCGCTCCTCATACCATTCCTCCGGTGTCAGAAGATAATTCTCACAACGATATTTTACAACAGATGGGTTATCAATATCAAGAATTGCTCCACCAATGCTGTATACAAATCCATTACAGGTTCCGGATACACCATGATAGAACAACAGCCATCCCTCGGAGGTCTCGATTGGAGCAGCTCCGCCGCCAATCTTTACAGATTCCCACCATTCACTGCTGCGTCCCATAACATGACGATGTTTACCCCAGTAGGTCATATCCGGGCTCTCACTTAAGAAGATATCGCCAAACGGGGTATGACCGCTGTCGCTCGGACGAGAAAGCAACATAAAGTTTCCATTTATTTTTCTCGGAAATAATACCGCATTCCGGTTAAATGGAATAAACGGATTCTCAATTCTTACAAATGTCTTGAAATCTGTGGTTTTCGCCATGCCGATCGCTGCGCCGTAGAAATCGGTACACCAGATCACATAATAAGTATCCTCTACCTTCACCAGTCGCGGATCGTATGCATATTTCGGCATATATTCCTTTCCGTACTGATCCAGAAACCGGATTTTCTCCTTATCAAATTCCCAGTGGATACCGTCTTTACTTCTTCCAAGATAAATATACGGAATACCGTTTGTCTGCTCACCGCGGAACACTCCGATGTAGGCTCCCTCATACGGAACAACCGCACTGTTAAAGATTCGGGCTACACCTTCTACCGGATTTCTTCCGATTACCGGATTCTCTGAATATCTCCAGATCGGTGCACCGGTCAGGCCTTCCGGCTTCTCCTGCCACGGAATATTAGGCAGCGGGGTCTTATCTATAAACTTAACATTTGCCATGGTTTCATCTCCTTTGTCTTTATTCTTTTACAGCTCCCTGCGTCATACCACTGTAGATCTGCTTCTGCAGTAACAGGAATATGATCAGCGTCGGGATCATGGTAATGATCGCACCTGCACAAATGACTTCCCATCTGGCGCCATATGGGCCCTTGAATGCGAACAATGCTGTTGAAATGGTCTGTAATGCCGGCTTCGGTGTATACAGGTACGGAGTATAGAAGTCATTGTAGAAGCCAACACCCTTAATAATAATTACAGTTACAATTGCCGGTTTCAGCAACGGCATGATGATCTTTGTGTAGATCTTGAAGTAAGAGGCACCATCCATGATTGCCGATTCATCCAGGGATGTCGGTATATTCTCCAGAAACTGCAGGAAAATATAGATGGAAATAATATCTGTTCCGGCATATAACAGGATAACTGAAAGACGGTTATTAAACAGTCCCATCCCGGAAATAATCTGGAATACACTCATCTGCATCGTAATACTCGGAATCAGAGATGCCAGAAGAAACAGGTTGTTTACCAGCCTTCGACCCGGAAACTTAAAACGATTCAGTATATAGGCAGTCATGGTTCCGGTCAGAATCGTTGCCACCAGTGAAAATACCAGGATAATACAGGTATTTAAGAAACCTGTCAGCATATTGCCGTCAATAAATGCAGTCACGTAGTTGCTGAAGTTGAAGAAATTTTTTGGAAGCGCAAGTACGTTTGTGCTATTGAACTCTGATGAGGTCTTAAGGGAACCGAAAAGTGCTACTACCAGAGGAAGAAGTGTGATAATGGAAGTAATAACCAGAATCGCATACTGTACAATCTTCCAGATAATCTGTCCTGCTTTAGGATGTTTCTTTTCTCCGCCGGATGCCTGTGCATCTTCAGTTACCGGCTGCAGGATTTCAGTTGCCTGTGCTTTGCTTGTTGTCTGACCCATATTAATCTTCCTCCTTTCCTTCTATAAATCGTTTCTGAATAAATGTTACAATCATAATAAATACCAGCAATACAACACCCATTGCAGATGCCAAACCGATCTTCCGGCTGGTAAATGCGGTATCCAGAGTCTTCATAACGAAGGTTGCTGACTGGTTTGCACCATTGGTCATGATCATTGGAATCTCGTATACACTGATTGCGCCCTTAACTGCCAGAATCAGGTTCAGGCTGACAATGGTCTTGATGTTTGGCAGAATGATGTACCAGAACTGCTGCCATTTGTTCGCACCATCTAAGCTGGCTGCCTCCAAAAGCTCCGTGTTAACGGACTGGATCGCACCATTGAACATTACCATATTCTGACCCATATATCTCCAGACGGATACGAATACCAAAGAGATATTAACCAGCGCTACATCTCCTAACCAGAGTGGTAATGCCTGCTGCGGAATGCCAAGCATCGTGAGGACCGAATCCAATGTACCACCGCCCTTATAAAAGAGCAGGAAGATCAGACCGATTGCAACACCGTTTAACAGAGATGGGAAAAAAATAACTCCCTTAAAGAAGTTTCGTCCCTTGATCTTGTAGTTCAGGATCGTTGCGAAAAACAGTGCAAGTATAATCTGTACGATTGATCCTATGAAATAGTAAATACTTGTTTTTAATACCTTCAGATATTCCGGTCTGGTAAATACTTCTATGTAGTTGTTCAGACCGATCCATGTTTTCTGTTTACTGGTTCCGTTCCATTTAAAGAAACTATAGCCAACCATATCAAATAGCGGAAGATAGGTAAACACTACCAGCAAAGCGATTGGTATGATCAGAAATAGGATTACGATCACCCATTTCTGCACGGCTCTTCTGGAGAAAAACTCCACCAGAGCGTTCTTTTTCTTTTCTTCCATTATGCAGCCCTCCTTAAAGCTCATAAATCATCTTCGAATTCTGCTTTGACGATTTCCACCTGTTTATAATTCGAGCCTCAAATATATCCAGATATACTTGAGGCTCCTTACATTTACAGAGGGTCTCGCTTTGTAGCCATGAATCCCTATTTCCAGTTGGAGACTACCTTATTTATCCCAGGTAGCGTTTACAGACTCTAATGCCGCGCTCCATTTTTCATTCCATTCACCCATGATGGTATCGAAATCCTTATCTACATTACCGAACGCTGCTTCTACGATCTCGATCTGATATTCAGAACCGCTCCACAGACCAAGCTCTGACTCGTTATGAACTGCATCCCACTTACCTTCATTCTCTGGGGAAGCCGGGTTATCAATTACCATGTTAGCGCCCTCGAAATCAGCTAAAGTAGCCGGCATTGCAGAACCCTTAACGATTGAGATCTCGCCCTGCTTATCTGCATAGCCTGATTCCTGAAGCATGTAGTCGATGAATGCTCTTGCTGTTGCCTTGTTTGAGCTGTTAACATTGATTGCATATGCATAGTCACCGGAAGCACTTACGTACTGATTTCCGTCTGAGCTTGTTACAGGGAATGGCATGTAACCAACGTTAGCCGGATCTTCGCCTGCATTCTTTGCAGCTTCCTGAAGCTGACTGACTGCCCATGAACCCATTACCATAGAACCGATCTCGCCGGTAGCTAATGCTGTCTTGGAAGACTCCCACTCAGTTGTGAATGGATCTGCCTCACATAACTTCTGATCAATGATATCATACAATAACTTGTATACTACATAATGTGGCTTGCCTTCATCGAATGGTGTCGGATCGTTTGCCATCTTATCTACGATATAAGAAGCATCACCGTCCATACCGTGTGTGCAACCTTCCCACTGGCTCAATGCCCATGCATCATGTGTATTTGTGTAATAAGGATTGGTGCATTCACCCTTATCCTTGATTGCCTGTAATGCAGCTAAGAACTCATCGGTTGTCTTAGGTATTTCTGTAACGCCTGCATCCTCGAATACCTTCTTATTGTAAACGATACCGGCTGATACGTTTGCTCCGGATGCTAATCCGTAAACAACTCCACCGGACTGCTTTGCATACAGATATGCTTCAGTGTATGTATCACTTAATTCCTCAACAGTTCCCAGCGGCTCGCAGAAGTCTGCTAACTCATCCTGAGGAATTGTGTTAGGGATCATGAATACGTCACCGTAATCACCGGTTGATAAACGAGTGGAAACATCCCCTTCGTAATCCTCCATAGCCTCGTAACTGACAGTAGTTCCCGGATACTTCTCTTCGAATGCTGCTTTGTAATCAGCCAAGTCTGTATTGACCAGGTCTGTTCTTTGCGTCAGAACTGTGATCTCTCCTGTGATTTCTCCTGCAGCTTCTGATGAAGCTGAATCAGAGCTTGCACCTCCGTTTGTTGAATCATTGCCACCGTTGCTGCCACAGCCTGCTAATAAGCTTGCGATCATTGTTGTGGCTAATACAGCACTTAATAATTTCTTTCTCATATGCCATTTCCTCCTTTACTTGTTAAGTTATCGTTAACTTATGTTTTAATTATACGTATTACACATTTAGTTGTCAACGTTTTTTTACTTCTGTACCTTATTTTGTATATTCTAATGATATTTCATTCCATTTTATTGTGCATATTGCACAGTTCATTTACAAGGAACCAATAAATTTCCCTTATTCCCTTTTCATTAATTAGCTAATTAAGTAATATTAATCAATTTGACTTAGTTTAAGTAACAGAAAGAGATTGTTAGTTAATTTTTCTTTTTTAACCTAACAATCTCTTTTATTTTCACATCCGATTTTCCGGCCGTTTCATATCCTCTTCCGTCAACACGATCCGTACCGGCTCGTTCTCTGCTTCCACAGCTTCTGTCTCAGCATCTCTTTTCTCTGAATCTCTTCCCTCCGAAGATGCTTCCTGCTCCTCCTTCACCGGGATATATCTCCGAAATGCAAGATTATAAAACATTCCGAGCAGCCATCCCACAGTTCCTATACCTATCACAAGCGTCAATACATTAGCCACCACAAATGTATAGTTCAACCCAAGCAGCAATCCCAAAGTCACCAGGCACAGCAGAGTGATTGGAAGATTCTGAACCGCCATGATCAGAGCATTCTTCATTGTATTTCCTATAGTATTCTCAAACTTTGCCTGCACCGCAAAGACAAATAGTACCTCCAGCAGCCAGACGATCAGGATTGCAACGGAAACAAGTGCCAGAATCTGGCATACATTGCTCTCCTGATGCATCCAGTACCAGGCAGAGAACCCAAAAGCACCGCCCAACACCAGCAAAATCAGATATATGATCGTAGACTGTTTAAAATTGCTTTTAAAGGCAGACCAAAAATTACGCACTACATATCCATCCCTGCCCTTTGCCAGCTTCATCCCGGTATAAAGCAGAGCCGTGGTCGATGCACCAACCGTAACGATCGGCAGGGAACAGACAATCCACATCAGATTTAAGAGCATCAGGTCGCCCAGCTTACTCATAAGATTAAAAAACGGCGAATCCAGTCCAAATATTTTTTCTTTCATAACCTACTCCCTACTTGATCCGGCATACAGAATCACGGATCACGATATTTCCACTGATGACCTTTCTTCCGGCATGATACGTTCTGTCCTTCATCTTACGCGTCAGCGCATCCACAACCGTTTCCGCCATCATTTCCTGACTGATGCGGAAGGTTGTAAGCTGCGGATTGCACAGACTTGCATAAATGAAATCATCGAAGCTGACCACCGAAATATCCTCCGGTACCCGGTATCCACTGTCATTCAACTGTTTCACCAGATAATATGCAATCTCATCACAGTTGCATACAAACGCAGTCGGTATATCCTCCGGCAGCTCCAGATGGATAAAGCGTCCATTTTCATCACGATCCTTAATGATCCAGTCTTCCCGTACCGGAATCTTCTGCTGCAGCAATGCCTTATAATATCCTAGATAGCGATCCAGAATACTGCTGGTCGCCATAATGTCACCGATAAATCCGATTCTCCGGTGTCCATTCTCTATCAGGTAATTCGTCAGGATGCAGCCCCCGTATACGTTATCACTGACAACGGTATCGATTGCGAACTGCTCATCGTACCAGTCCAGAAACATATATGTGATGTCCTCTTTCTCCAGTGCTGTCACATAATGCTTCTTCAGCTGGCCAAGCACAATCAATCCATCCACTTTATTCCCACTGATCATCTTCGGCATAACATCCTGCTTTTCATCCTCATAGGAGAGAATCTCCAGAATGCAGGAATAATTCTCTTTGCTAAGTTCAATGACCAGCCGCTGATATAAATTCGCATAGAATGCATTGTCTGAGAAAAACCGTTCTGCCACCACAACCCCGACATTATAGCTCACGCCTTCCTTCATACTTCTGGCCAGTGAATTATAGCGATATCCCATTTCCTCCGCTTTCTGCTTAATCTTCTGCCGAACAGCTTCACTGACACCTTCTTTATCCGATAATGCTTTTGACACTGTAACCGTACTAACCTGAAGTTCCTTCGCAATATCCTTCATAGTTATATTCTTTCCCATAAGTTCCTCCTTACTCTTCCGTATCCCACCTTCTCAAGAAGATTCCCATATATTTCTTTGATTGTAACACAGTTAGTTAAAATTGAAAAGCATGTTACTTAAGTTTTTGATATTTTTAAGTAACATGCTTTATTTCTTTTTCTGCTATTCTTTTTTCATTACATTCGTCTCTTTATTTCTTCCGGACATTACTTCCGACTACAACCGCTGCACCGATTGACATCAATGCAAGAACGATCATCATGGCAACCGGCATTTCATCCCCGGTTTTCACACTGTTTGTACCGGATACCGCTGTCGTCGAAGTCTGATTTTCCGTGGAGCCTGCTGTTGTAGAACTCTGCTCCGCCGAGCTCGTCTCAGTTGATCCCGCTTCCGTCGTTTCGGATGAGTTGTTTTCGGTCGTTGCCGCCGTCTCCCCAACCGTTACCTTCGTTGCCGGTGATGCATAATAATTCGGTTTCTCTGTATATCGCACATAATAATCGCCTGCGGTCAGTCCGTTCATGGTTGTACCTGTCACCGCCGTCCAGCTGGTCTGATCCTGACTATATTCCATGTCGGTTGTCACATTCCGAATGATACCATTCTTCTGCCCCTGTGTTGCATTTCCTGCAACAAGTCCGGTCGGTGCTGCCTGCTGCGCTTTCTCGATTGTGAAGTTCACCGTCTGCTCTTCATGATAGATGCCCTTTCCCTGAATGATTACCGCAGCGGTTCCCGCATTCACATTATCCCGATAAGATACCGTATAGTCTTCGTCTTCTACCAGCTCCTGTTGTCCATACACTACCGTCACAGCCGGCTCCTTTGCAGTCTTATCATATACATAGCTTAACGGATTTACCGTAACCTCTACCTCTGCATCTGACATTCTGCGATAGCGAAGCTCTACGCCCCGTGCTATATTTCCGTCAGCATCCAGGATCAGATTCATTGTATCAGCTGCTTCCGGATACGGTCGCTGCCTGTTGATACTGTATCCCTTTGGCAGATATTCTTCAATACCTCCCAGGCTCTCTTCCAGAGAAAGTTTACCATAATTGCTGATTGCCGGAGCAATGTCTATAATCCGAATGATCGAATCCCGATCCATGTTCATTTTTTCCGTGAAGCAATGATTGTTTATGGTTACAGATCCTGCACTGACATCCAGACCACCATTCGCCTGCCAGTTCAGCTTATTTAGCGTTGCATTGACATTCTCAATCCGTAACGTGTGATCAAAATCTACGCAACCATTATTGATCGCTCCCGTGAAAGCTTCCTGCTGCGACTGTCCATCCGCATCCCCGGCAGAAGAAGTCAGCGTTAGATCCGCTTGCGTCTGAACCTCGTTTATCTCTACCTGATGTCCGTTCAGATCCAGGATCAAATCCTGTGTCCCCGCATCATAGGTTGCTGTTTCAGAGCTTTCATAATCGTTCATAAACAGAAATGTGATCGGCTTTGCCGAATACAAAGTACCGTTTTTGATATGTCTGAATGCCACAGACAGATTGTCATATCGTATCCTTTTCTCGGATCCCGGCACAATTACTTCTACAGTTTCCAGAGAAGCTCCACATATAATACATCCTGCATCTGTTGCATTCGGATGTGGGCAATTGTAACTATCATATATGGCACCATCGAACAGGAAATATACCTTCTTGTATGTATCATTCCCCTGATTATAGCCGTCATACATCTTTATTCTTCCCGTCTTCGGAACCGGATCCAGCATTGGAATATCTGCTCTCTCCTGTTCGCCATATCGGAAAATTCCGCCCTTATTTCCCATATCGAACTGGTTCGCCCGGACCACCGGATAATCTCCGCCACCATATATCCAACAACCGTTTTCTATTTTCGCCTTTAAATTTCCCACCAGTGCCGAATTATTCCTTGAGGACATCTTCAGTGATCCGCTGTTCACATCTATATTTCCGATCACTGCCGGACAATCCCCCTCCGTTACAAGGTTTACACTCTGTCCGGCTCTGTCTATCTTTACATCGCCTGCAACGGCTGTACCATGTTCTGATTTCAGAGTTACCGTACACACCCCCGCCGGATTGTTTTCTGCAACCGACAGGTTTCCCTTTAATACATCCTGCTTTCCGGCGACTCTGATGTCACCTGTGCCATTTATGGTCAGATTTCCTTCGACTGCTACAGCATCCTCTTCTTCACAAATATTCTCAATCCAGACCTGTTCGTCTGCTGCCGGTGTCAGATAGATATTTCTGCCTTTTAACATCGTGCCCTTGCTGAGCGTATATAGCTTAATTTCTTCTCCGGTCGTTGTAATCCGAATATCTCCGGTAGCGCAGAATAAGTGATCCAGTGCATGCGGCCTATTAATTCCGGGTGAAACACTGCATTTCTCTGCTTCTAATTCAATCGAGTCTGCCGTTATACCTGACTGTCCATCTTTACAGATATCCATGCTCAGGACAATCACTCCACCGGTTTTTAACTCTACCGTAGCAAATCCACTGATCATACTTGTACCATCTGCATAAAACCATAAGTCTCCACTATAATTCTCTGTACGAATGGATGCCTTCGTTGTACTTTCTATCAGACTATGTGCCGCTACGTCCCGCTCACTATCATCCAGCCTCAAACCGCCGCTTCCCTTTATCAGAAGCGTGCCGTTCTCAACCCGGATACAGGCATCTGTCATCTCAGCCTTTCTTTTCACAGTCACGAATCCGGTGATTGTCAGACTACCATCCGTACTGCTATATTGCAAATAGTTATTTACACCGGAAGGTACGGTTTCACCCTGATATGTCACTCCGGTTCCCTCCGCATTAGCAGTATAATAGCCATCCTGCAGCTTTGTCCCACAGATTGTAACCGCTAAACTCTCTGCCTGTACCGGCTGCCGGTTGATA
>HF991285.1 GCA_000431515.1 Clostridium sp. CAG:632
ACAAATGCGGAGAGGCTGGTAGAACAGCTGAGGCAGAACCGGAGGCTGGAGCTGCAGGAGTATCAGGCTTTGCTTGAAACCCGTTTTTTTAGGATGAGTGATGCAGAACGGAAGACGTTCGATGCTTTTTTGTTTGAACGGGCAGTGCAGACGGCAAGACAGCAGTTTCAGAACCGGATTTATATCCGTGGACTGATCGAGTTTACGAATTACTGTAAGAATAACTGTTACTACTGCGGTATCCGGAGGGACAATGAATATGCAGACCGATACCGGTTGACAGTGGAAGAGATTCTGCTCTGTTGTCGGGAGGGATATAAGCTTGGGTATCGGACATTTGTACTGCAGGGCGGAGAAGACCGATATTATACGGATGACAGAATCTGTGAGATTGTTTCTTCGGTGAAACGTCTGTATCCGGATTGTGCAGTTACATTGTCAATCGGTGAGAAGTCGGCGGAGAGCTACCGGAGGTTTTATGAAGCAGGTGCAGACCGGTATCTGTTACGTCATGAGACTGCGGATGCCGGACATTATGCAAGGCTCCATCCGAAGGAGATGTCTTTTGAGAACCGGAGGCGGTGCCTGTCGGAATTGAAAGCCATCGGCTATCAGGTGGGTGCCGGATTTATGGTGGGCAGTCCCGGTCAGACCGTGGAATATCTGGCAGAGGATTTGAAGTATCTGGAAGAATTACGTCCCCATATGATCGGAATCGGACCATATATCGTGCATAACCGGACACCGCTTGCAGGGAGCCCAAACGGAAGTGTGGAACAGACACTGGTTTTGATCGGAATTCTGCGGCTGATGTTTCCGAAGGTACTGCTTCCGGCAACTACGGCACTGGGAACGCTGGCAGCGGACGGAAGAGAGCGGGGAATCCTGGCAGGGGCGAATGTGATCATGCCGAATCTGTCACCGGTCGGTGTCCGTAAGAAATACAGCCTGTATGAGAATAAGATATGTACCGGAGAGGAATCCGCACAGTGTATGCAGTGTATCCGGAACCGCATGAAACAGATCGGATATGAGATCGTGGTAGACCGGGGCGATTATCCGGAATTATAAAGGAATCAATGCAAATAGAAGAAAGAAGGCTTAATTATGTGGAAGTATGACCCGAAGAGTAAATGTGCAGATGAATTTATTAATCATGAGGAAATCATGGAAACTCTGCAATATGCAGATGCACATAAGCATGATAAGAATCTTCAGAAAGAAATTCTGGAGAAGGCAAAGCTTCGAAAGGGATTAACACACAGAGAGGCAAGTGTATTACTGGCGAGTGATGTGGAAGAGATTACCGAGGAGATCTATCAGCTGGCAAAGCAGATCAAACAGGACTTCTATGGCAACCGGATCGTGTTGTTTGCACCGCTTTATCTGTCAAACTATTGTGTGAACGGATGCACATATTGTCCGTATCATGTCAGGAATCATCATATGCCACGGAAAAAGCTGACTCAGGAGGAAATAAGGCGCGAAGTAACGGCTTTGCAGGATATGGGACATAAGCGTCTGGCAATCGAGGCCGGCGAGGACCCGGTAAATAATCCAATTGAGTATATTCTGGAGAGTATCCATACGATTTATAATATTCATCATAAAAACGGTGCGATCCGTCGCGTGAATGTCAATATTGCGGCAACAACCGTGGAGAATTACAGACGGTTAAAGGAAGCGGAAATCGGTACGTATATCCTGTTCCAGGAGACCTATCATAAGCAGAGCTATCTGGAATTACATCCAACGGGACCAAAGCATGATTACAATTATCATACCGAGGCTATGGATCGTGCCATGGAAGGCGGCATTGATGATGTAGGCTGTGGTGTACTGTTCGGACTGGATAAGTACCGGTATGAGTTTGCCGGACTTCTGATGCATGCAGAGCATCTGGAGGCAGTATTCGGGGTAGGACCTCATACGATCAGTGTACCGCGGCTCCGGGATGCGGATGATATTGATTCTTCCAGCTTCAAGAACGGAATCGATGATGATACATTTGCGAAAATCGTGGCATGTATACGAATTGCAGTTCCATATACCGGTATGATCGTGTCTACAAGAGAGAATCAGAAGACCAGAGAGCGTGTGTTACAGCTCGGTATCTCGCAGATCAGCGGTGGATCCAGAACCAGTGTAGGCGGTTATGTGGAGCCGGAACCGGAAGATTTAAAGTCAGAGCAGTTTGATGTCATGGATAACCGGACATTGGATGAGGTCATGGCATGGTTAATGGAACAGGGACATGTTCCGAGCTTCTGCACAGCCTGTTACCGGGAGGGACGGACCGGAGACCGGTTTATGAGTCTTTGTAAGAGTGGGCAGATCCAGAACTGCTGTCATCCGAATGCATTGATGACATTGAAGGAATATCTGGTGGATTATGCATCTGAATCCACGCGGAAGCTGGGAGAAGCATTGATTACAGAGGAACTGAACAATATACCGAAAGAAAAGGTAAGGCAGATCGTAGTAGAACATCTGGGACAGATTGAACAGGGTCAGAGAGATTTCAGATTCTGATCCGGGACTAGCATGAATATGACAGAAGCGGAAAGGGAGGATGTTATATGAGTATGAATGAAACACCAACCGGTGAACGGGTGCATATCAGTTTATTCGGAAAGAGAAATGCCGGGAAATCCAGTGTAATGAATGCTTTGATCGGACAGAAGCTTTCCATTGTATCGCCGGTAAAAGGAACTACAACGGATCCGGTGCGGAAAACCATGGAGCTGCTACCGTTAGGACCGGTGGTATTTACAGATACACCGGGTTTGGATGATGAAGGAATACTGGGAGAATTCCGAATCGAAAAGAGTTATCAGGTATTGGAACAGACGGATATCGCAGTTGTTGTTATAGATGGAATGATTGGAAAATCGGAAGAGGATATTCAGCTGATCCGACGTATCCGGGAGAAGAAACTCCCATATGTGGTGGTTTATAATAAGCAGGATCTGCTTGCAGACCAGACGGAGGCAATGGAGGAAACGGAACTGTACAGCCTTCTGGAAAAACAAAGAACCGGTCAGGAAGTGGAAATCCGGGTCAGTACAGAGAATATGTATCACATACAGGAATTAAAGGAGCTTCTGGCAGCAATGAAGCCTGCACTGAAACCGGAGCTGCCATTATTGTCAGATCTGGTGGAGGCAGGAGAAACGGTAATTTTAGTAGTGCCGATCGATAAGGCGGCGCCGAAGGGACGCCTGATTCTTCCGCAGCAGCAGACGATTCGGGAATTGCTGGATGCGGGTGCGATTCCGGTGGTGACCAGAGAGACAGAGCTTATGCTGACCTGGAAACAGCTGGTAAAACCGCCGGCTATGGTGGTGACAGACAGTCAGGCGTTTGAGGTGGTTGCACAGATGGTGCCGGATGCGGTAAGGCTTACTTCATTCTCCATTCTGTTCGCACGGCATAAGGGAGTACTGAAGCCGGCGATTGAAGGAGTGGAGAAGCTTCATCAACTGGAGGATAAGGATACGATTCTGATCGCAGAAGGATGCACACATCACAGACAGTGTGGGGATATCGGAACGGAGAAGCTGCCACGCTGGATTCGGGAGATTAATCCGGGAAAAGAGCTTTATTTTGAGTTCTGTAGCGGAACAGAATTCCCGAAGGATCTGTCCCTTTATAGTCTGGTGCTGCAGTGTGGCGGTTGTATGCTGAATGAACAGGAAATCAGAAACCGATATCGGCGGGCAGCCGGTCAGAATGTCAAGATGACCAATTATGGAATCGCAATTTCAGAGATGAAAGGAATATTGAGCCGGTGTATACAGTGTTTTCCTGAAATCGAAGGATGGAACCATGAATAGTGAGCATAGGAACAAAGGAATGCCGGAAGTTGTAATAAAATATGCAAAAAAGAATCAAAAGGAGGCTATCCGGGCATTATGGCAGGAAGCATTTGCAGATGCTGATGCATTTGCAGACTATTATTTCGCACAGGTTTATCCGGAGAACCGGGTTCTGACAGCGGAGAAAAAAGGACAGATTCTGTCTATGTTACATCTGAATCCTTATGAATGGCAATTTGAGATGAATCCCGGGCACCCGGTACAACTGCATTATATTGTTGGAGTAGCAACCGACCGGGCATATAGGCGGAGAGGCCTTATGGCAGAATGCATGAGAAGGGCTTTGCAGGATATGGAGCGAGCTGGAGAGCCGTTTACGTATCTGATGCCGGCGAGAGAAGAATACTATACCTCGTTTGATTTTGTGCCGGTTGCCGGACAGCGAATCTGGGAAAAGGCGGATAAGGCCGGCAGATGGATATTGCAGAAAGCGGAAAAACCAGGGCGGGAGGATGGAGGATCAGAGTCAGGGAAGCTGGTTCCACCATGGAAAGCCCGGAATTATCCGGTGCGTACCGTGGCATACAGACGAAGGTTGAAAGCAGAGATGGAATGTGACTATGGTGGGCTGATAGAATGGGCGGATTCGAAAGGATATGCGGCCTATGGATTTGAAGACGGAGATCCGAAAACGGGTCCGGTCATCATGCAGGTTTATATGGAGGAAGCTATAGAAGAAAAGAAACCGGTTTCTGATGTAATTGAGGAGACTGTATGCCCGGCTTTATATAAGAGGTATGGAGACTGCAGGATTCGTTATGTGGAGAAGCAGCCGATAATGCTTCGGATTCTGAATCTGGAGCGGTTCGTAAAGCTGCTTTCATATAAAGGGGATGACAGGATTTATCATGTGCAGGTCAGAGATGCGATCTGCGGTTCCAATCAGGGCAGATTCTGCATCTGCTTATCGGAGAATGGCTGTACGGCAACCAGACTCTCAGAAGCGGATGAGACGGAATATAAGGTGCAGGAGATTGCAGAATTAACAGAGCAACTGATAGAGGATACGGATTTTGCGGATGCATTATATATAATGGAGATTGTATAGTTGATATTTTCAGACTAATTATATATAATGAGCGGAGAATATAGACCTGATAAAGGAGAAGACGATGAAGATTTACAATACAATGACCAGAAAAAAGGAAGAGTTTGTACCGATCCGGGAAGGAAAGGTCGGTATTTATGTATGCGGACCGACGGTATATGATTATATTCATATCGGAAATGCCCGGCCGATGATCGTGTTTGATACTTTGCGCCGGTATCTGACATATAAGGGATACGAGGTTAATTATGTATCGAATTTTACGGATGTTGATGATAAGATTATCAAGCGGGCAAATGAAGAAGGGGTGGATGCATCCGTAATATCCGAACGATATATTGCGGAAGCCAAGAAGGATATGGCGGCACTGAATGTCCAGGAAGCCACTACACATCCACAGGCGACTCAGGAAATCCCAGATATGATCGCATTGGTAGAGACGCTGATCGAGAAGGGATATGCTTATGAAGTGAACGGAACCGTATATTTCCGGACCAGACAGTTTAAGGAATACGGTAAGCTCTCACATAAGAATCTGGATGATTTGAGAAGCGGTAACCGGGAGCTTAAGGTATCCGGTGACTCAGAGAAAGAGGATAGTCTGGACTTTGTTCTCTGGAAGCCGAAGAAGGAAGGCGAGCCGGCATGGGAATCACCATGGGGCGAAGGTAGACCTGGCTGGCATCTGGAATGCTCCTGCATGTCAAAGAAATACATTGGTGATATTATAGATATTCATGCCGGTGGTGAGGACCTGATCTTCCCACATCATGAGAATGAAATCGCACAGAGTGAGGCGGCAAACGGAACAGAGTTTGCTAGATACTGGATGCATAATGCGTTCTTAAAGATTAATAATGAGAAGATGTCTAAGTCATTGGGAAACTTTTTTACGGTTCGTGAAATCGGAGAGAAGTACCCATTACAGGTGATCCGGTTCTTTATGCTGAGCGCACACTACAGAAGTCCGTTAAACTTCTCGGATGAACTGATAGAGGCTGCGAAGAACGGCCTGGAGCGGATTCTGACAGCCTATGATAAGATCAAAACTGTTGCAGAACATACGGAGACAGAGAGCCTGACGGAGCAGGAACAGGCACTGTGTGAGCAGATCGATGCATTTGTAAAGAAATATGAAGCAGCTATGGATGATGATTTGAATACGGCAGATGCGATTGCAGTTATTTTTGAGTTGGTAAAGCTGACGAATACAACGGTTCAGACCGGATCTTCCAAGGAGTATTGTGAGAAGGCAATGACTACGATCAAGCAGCTTTGCGATGTTCTCGGAATTGAAGTTGAGCGGGAACAGGAATTGCTGGATACGGATATAGAGCAGTTGATCGAGGAGCGGCAGCAGGCAAGAAAGGATAAGAATTTTGCACGCGCAGATGAAATCCGGAATCTCCTGCAGGAACAGGGCATTGCACTGGAAGATACCAGAGAAGGTGTGAAGTGGAAGAGAATTTAATTGAGTATTTCAAAACAAATATGAATCTGCCTCACCGGGATATCCGCAGTTATTCCCCGCTGGCACTGGCGTATATCGGGGATGCAGTATATGACCTGCTGATCCGGACGGAAATCGTGTCGAAGGGAAATTGTCAGGTGAATAAGTACCATCGACAGGTCAGTGCAATCGTAAAGGCGCAGGCACAGTCGGAGCTGATTCAGAGTCTGATGGAGGAACTATCGGAGGAGGAGCTGGAGATATACCGGCGTGGGAGAAATGCGAATTCTTATACCAAGGCGAAGAATGCAAGTATGGGAGAATATCATCGTGCGACCGGATTTGAAGCACTTTTGGGTTATCTGTACTTGGCCGGACGGTATGAACGGATCACAGATCTGATCAGGTGTGGCAGAGAGAAGCAGAAAGAATCATAGAAAATCAGGAGATAGTATGCGATACGAAGAATATACAATTGAAGGCAGGAATGCGGTACTGGAGGCGTTTCGCGCAGGTAAGACAATCGATAAATTATATATACAGGACGGGTGTCATGATGGAGTCCTGAATACAATTACCAGAGAAGCCAGAAAGCATGATACGATCATTAATTATGTTGCAAAAGAACGTATGGATCAGATGTCAACGACCGGTAAACATCAGGGTATAATTGCACAGGCAGCGGCATATGAATATGCAGAGCTGGATGAGATATTTGCCAAAGCAGAAGAAAAGGGAGAACCTCCGTTTATTTTTATTTTAGACGAGATTGAAGATCCGCATAATCTTGGTGCGATCATCCGGACTGCAAATCTGGCCGGAGCACATGGAGTGATCATTCCGAAGCGGAGAGCGGCCGGACTGACGGCAACGGTTGTAAAGGCCTCTGCCGGTGCATTGAATTATACGCCGGTCGTAAAGGTTACAAATATAGCACAGACAATTGAAGACTTAAAGAAACGTGGTCTTTGGTTTGTCTGTGCTGATATGAACGGGGAGACGATGTACCGCCTGAACCTTACAGGACCAATCGGACTTGTTATTGGTAATGAAGGCGAAGGGGTAAGCCGGCTGGTTCGGGAGAAGTGTGATTATATTGCATCAATTCCGATGCATGGAGATATTGATTCGCTGAATGCCTCCGTTGCAGCCGGTGTACTGGCTTATGAAATTGTAAGACAGCGGTACAATGCCTGACTCCGCCTTCAACTGAGATCAATCATTTTCTAATAATGATTTGTAAAATTCACAATAATCTTTTCGTTTATCTGCGGTGAATGCCATGGCTTCCCGTGGATGACGGTTTAACTGTCCGGTGAACATGTACTGGAGATCATATCCCCATACAACGCCGGACTCTTTTAATGGAATCATATATTTCTCAATGAATTGCAGAAGACTGTATAAACTGTATTTTGGATTTTTAAGAAAACCAAGCAGTAATTCCATGGCACAGTTTCCGGCACCACGACCCATGCCCTGAGCAGTTGCATCCAGATAAGAAACACCATAGGACATAGTCTCGATCGTATTGGCAAAAGCCAGATTCTGATTGTTATGTCCGTGGAAACCGACCTTTTTGCCCGCTTTTTCAGCATATTGCAGATAAGTACGGGCAAGTTCTGCGGCATTTTCAGGAAAGAGAGAACCATAACTGTCTACAAGATAAATAATATCTACATTTGTGGTGCAGAGCATTTCCAGAGCCTCTTCGACCTGCTTACTGTTTGCCTGGGAAATAGCCATAATATTGCAGGTGGTTTCATAACCGAGATCATGCAGGTATTCAATCATTTCGATAGCAGCCGGAATCTGATGGATGTAACAGGCTACGCGGACCATATCAATGACACTTTCACTTTTTGGTAAAAAGTCGGTCCTGAAATCACATCTTCCGACATCAGCCATGACTGCGATTTTCATATCCGAAATATTATCTCCGATGATAGAACGGATATCTGCTTCGTCACAGAATTTCCACTTTCCGAAGTCGTCAACGCTAAAAAGTGTTTTGCTGGCTTTGTAACCGAACTCCATATAGTCAATGCCGCTCTTGATATTAGTCTTATATAATTCACGGACAAATTCATCTGTAAAATTGAAATTATTGCAGAGACCGCCATCCCGAATCGTGGCATCTACAACCTTAACATCTGCACGTACACTCATTAAATTACCTTTTCGTTGTTCCATTGATTGAAATCTCCTTTAAGTATGATATATAATATAGCTGTCTGTTTTTACAATTCATCATGCGCTTTAACACATCAATACTTTAATGCGATAGTGCAATGATTCAACAGAGAGAATTCTATCACGAATGAATATGGTTGTCAACCGGGATCGATCAATAAAATGGAATTAAGTATCTCGGTGACATAAATAGATAAAGCATAATAAAGCAGAGGAGTTGGGAATGAACTACGGGAATATGACAGATGAAGAAATTATTACACTGATTCGCAGTGGAAATCATGAAGCGATGGATTATTTGTTAGACAAGTATCGAAACATGGTGAAACGGGAAAGCAGAGAGGTGTACCTGATCGGTGCAGATTCTGAGGATCTGGTACAGGAAGGAATGATTGGATTGTTTAAAGCTATCCGGGATTATGAACAGGGGAGAGACTGTAGTTTCCGGACATTTGCCGTGCTGTGTGTAAAACGGCAGATTTGTACAGCGGTTACAAGATCCAATCGAAAGAAACACTATCCGCTGAATACGTATATATCTTTCTATTCTCAGGATAAGGCAGATGTTTCTCTGATGGATATCTTGGCAGCGGAGGAATGCAGTGATCCGGAGGCTAATCTGCTGATGCAGGAGAAACTGGGAGGAATTCTGGAGAAAATAAACACATTACTCAGCCGGTATGAACACCGGGTGCTGGAATTATATCTGAATGGACAGTCATATGGGCAGATTGCCGAAGAACTTGGAAAGAGTGAGAAATCTGTGGATAATGCGATTCAGAGAATACGGAAGAAATTGAGTACGGAGTGACGCAATGCACCTCACCTGGCGGCTCGGTTATCGCGAAACGCGATATACATAAAAAAAGAAACAACAACTTTCAAGTAAACTTGAGTTGTTGTTTCTTTTTGTTATGTGCATTGCTAAATCGTTACGAAAGCTACTAACGGGAGTCGGACCCGTGACCTCATCATTACCAATGATGCGCTCTACCACCTGAGCTATAGTAGCATCTTGCTGTATTTCAGCAACGTGATTAATATACCAAATAAGATGGAGGTTGTCAAGGATTAACTTTTTATATTTGGAAAAAATTCTAAAAAAAATTGTTTGGCATTTGCCTGATTTCTGCATAGACTTATTATTCCATAAATGATATACTATTACGGTATATGATTTTAACCATCAGGAGGATTGAATCGTGGAAGAGCAGGAAATTGTTTCAAGAAATTTTATTGAACAGATTATTGATAAAGATTTGGAAGAAGGAAAGTATGAGAAAATTGTAACCCGGTTTCCGCCGGAGCCGAACGGGTATCTTCATATTGGACATGCAAAGTCCATTTTGTTAAATTACGGACTGGCACAGGAATATCACGGACAGTTTAATCTGCGGTTTGATGATACCAATCCGACAAAGGAGAAGACGGAATTTGTTGATTCTATACTGGCAGATGTAAAGTGGCTTGGAGCTGATTTTGAAGATCGTCTTTTCTTTGCATCCAATTATTTTGACCAGATGTATGAAGCAGCAGTAAAGCTGATTAAGAAAGGAAAGGCATTTGTCTGTGATCTGTCTGCAGATGAGATCCGGGAGTATCGCGGAACTTTGACAGAGCCGGGCAAGAACAGTCCATATAGGGATCGTTCAATTGAAGAAAATCTGACATTATTTGAGGGAATGAAGAACGGCGAGTTTGAGGATGGCAGTAAGGTGCTGCGTGCCAAGATTGATATGGCGGCACCGAATATCAATATGCGCGATCCGGTTATTTACCGTGTGGCGCATATGCATCATCATAATACGGGAGATAAGTGGTGTATTTATCCGATGTATGATTTTGCACATCCGATCGAGGATGCGATTGAAGGAGTTACACATTCTATCTGTACGTTGGAGTTTGAGGATCATCGCCCGTTGTATGACTGGGTAGTTCGTGAGTTGGAATATCCGCATCCACCGAAACAGATTGAGTTCGCTAAACTGTATTTAAAGAGCGTTGTTACCGGAAAGCGTTATATTAAGCAGTTGGTAGAAGAAGGAATTGTAGACGGCTGGGATGATCCGAGACTGGTTTCTTTGAGTGCCTTAAGACGTCGAGGCTTTACTCCGGAGTCTATTAAGTTGTTTATGAGTCTGACCGGTGTTTCGAAGGCACAGAGTACGTGTGATTATGCAATGCTTGAATACTGTATCCGCGAGGATCTGAAGATGAAAGCCAATCGTATGATGGCGGTTCTGGATCCGGTTAAGCTGATCATTGACAACTATCCGGAAGGACAGGTCGAGTACATGGAGGTGGAGAACAACCAGGAAAATCCGGAATTAGGTGTGCGTAAGGTGCCATTCTCCAGAGAATTATATATTGAGCGGGAAGATTTTATGGAGAATCCGCCGAAGAAATATTTCCGTTTGTTCCCTGGAAATGAGGTTCGCCTAAAGGGTGCTTATTTTGTAAAATGTGTAGATTTTAAGAAAGATGAGCAGGGAAATATCACAGAAATCCATTGTACTTATGATCCGGAGACAAGAAGCGGGTCCGGATTTGAAGGCAGAAAGGTAAAGGGTACGATCCACTGGGTGGATGCAGGTACCTGTGTAGATGCGGAAGTACGCTTATATGAGAATATTGTAAAGGACGATGAACCGGTTCGTAATGAAGATGGATCATGGAATCTGAATCCAAACTCACTTACAGTATTGAAAAACTGTAAGTTAGAGGAGAATTTCCGGGAAGCAGAGCCTGGAGATTCCTTCCAGTTTATGAGAAATGGTTATTTCTGTGTAGATACAAAGGATACGGATGAGGAACATCTGGTATTTAACCGGATTGTTTCCCTGAAGAGTTCTTATAAGCCGAACTAATCGGCGGCAGGAACAGGAACAGGAGGTAATTACTATGGGATTATTCTCAGATGTTGAGCAGATGGGATTGGGCGGAGTAGATATGGAAAAGGTCTTTCAGGATGAGGCAAAGACCACACATGAAGCAGAAAACGAAGAAAAGGATAAGCATGATCAGGAGAAACGGGAAGAGGATATTTTATTTAATAAGTCTTATCAGTGCCCAATCTGTGATTCCGAGTTTAAGGTAAAAGCGGTCCGTACAGGTAAGATAAAGCTGATTGATCAGGACGAGCAGCTCAGACCGATTTATGAGAATCATATTGATCCCTTGAAGTATGATGCAATTACCTGTAGTAAATGCGGTTATACGGCACTTACCAGATACTTTAAGCCGGTGACGACAGCACAGTATCGGACGATCAAACAGGAGTTTTGTGCGAATTTCAAAGGACTTCCGGAGGAAAAGGGAGCATGTATGTCTTATGAAGGTGCCCTGCTCCGGCATAAGCTTGCCCTGATCTGTGCATTAAAGAGAAATGCGAAGAGCAGTGAGAAAGCATATATTTTTCTGAAGATGGCTTGGCTTCTTCGTGGGGAAATGGAAACGCTGGATAAAGCGGATCCTCGACAGGCAGAGCTGAAGAGAGAAGAGCGAGAATGTGTCCAGAAAGCATATGAGGGATTTTTGATGGCTTTTTCAAAGGAAAATTTCCCAATGTGCGGTATGGATGAGATTTCGTTAAGATATATTATGGCTGTTCTGGCTCATGATATAGGAAAAATAGAAGACTCGGTTAAACTGCTGGCATCGGTTCTGAACTCCAGAACGGCGCCAAGACGTATAAAGGATAAGGCACTGGATCTGAAAGAGAAGATAAAGCAGGAAGTATATGCATCTCAGCATTAATTGTGAAAAACGGAGAAGATAACAGAAAACCGGAGATAAGAGTAGAGGAATGATTCATATGAATCATTCCTCTACTTGTATATGGTTGGTTTTCAGAATGCCACGCGGAATTGCGTCCTTGGAGTTTTTCCATGGCTCATTTGCATAACGATAATCATATTTGTTGATAAACCATTCGATATCATCATTTACACGATCCATTCCGGTGAAGTAGACCTGGTTTAAACAAGTAAGGAAGTCTGTATATTGAGCCTTATCAAGTTTAGAAGCGCCGGCGTCATATAAAACACCGTAGTGCCAGGTACAGAATCCTTTGCAACCGGCAACAGCGGAACGGAAATCCGCATCCTTTTTCCATAAATGAAAAATAGTATCAATATAACGGGAAAAGGTAGATTCCACACGCTCACAGATGAAACAGTGAGACTCCAGCTCCTGAATATAAGAAGTGACAGGGGATGGACCGCTGCTACGTTTAAATAATCCATTGGCAGAAGGAGGAGTTTTAGCCCGTTCTTTCAGATCGCGGATTGTTTTATCTGTATGTGTTTTTAACATAAGTGCCAGTCCCAACCGGTTCTTCTGATGATAAAGAAGCTGAATATGATGCTGACAGAAGCCCAGCTTATCTGTCATGGCACGATTATCATCCTCCATATAACTTGGTCCCATAGTATAGTCGATGGCATTTTTCTCCAGCTCCTGATATAGCGCACAGACCGGGCACTCACAGTCGGAGCGGAAAGCGTCGTTTACCGGGATTGTAAATAATTGTTCTTTCATGAAGAATATCCTTCCTTATTTTTTTCTATTGATAATTATACATGAAAAACTGGAATCTGTCATTTTCTATGTTAGGAATAATCTAAAAAATGTATGAATAAACTGTTAGTGCGAATTTTATAATTATTTTTCAATAAAAGGGTTGATTTTTTCAAAAAAATGGATACAATAATAATTGTGTTAGCACTCAAAGATGATGAGTGCTATTAAAACGAGAGCAATATAAATAAGGAGGAATATAAAATGAAATTAGTACCATTAGGTGACAAGGTTGTATTAAAGCAGTTGGTAGCAGAAGAAACTACAAAGTCAGGAATCGTACTTCCTGGACAGGCTAAGGAAAAGCCACAACAGGCAGAGGTTATTGCAGTAGGACCTGGAGCAGAAGTAGACGGAAAGATCGTTCCGATGCAGGTAAAGGTTGGCGACAAGGTTGTTTATTCTAAGTACGTAGGCACAGAGCTGAAGCTGGAGGATGAAGATTATACCATCGTAAAGCAGGCAGATATTCTGGCAATTATTGAAGATTAATGGAAATATAAATCATAACAGAATGAATTGGAGGAATTAAAATGGCAAAGGAAATTAAGTATGGCGCAGAAGCCAGAAAGGCTTTGGAAGCCGGAGTAAATCAGTTAGCAGATACCGTTCGTGTAACATTAGGACCAAAAGGAAGAAATGTAGTACTTAGCAAATCTTACGGCACACCATTGATTACCAATGATGGTGTTACAATTGCCAAGGATATTGAACTGGAAGATGCATTTGAAAATATGGGTGCACAGATCGTTAAGGAAGTAGCAACCAAGACAAATGATGTTGCCGGTGATGGTACAACAACAGCAACAGTTCTGGCACAGGCTATGATCAATGCAGGTATGAAGAACCTGGCAGCCGGTGCAAATCCGATTATCTTAAGAAAAGGTATGAAGAAGGCATGTGATACAGCCGTTGATGCATTAAAGGATATGAGTGATAAGATCAGTGGCAAGGAACAGATTGCAAGAGTTGCATCTATTTCGGCCGGTGATGAGGAAGTTGGTCAGTTGGTAGCAGATGCTATGGAAAAGGTTTCTTCTAATGGTGTCATCACAATCGAAGAGTCCAAGACCATGAAGACAGAGCTGGATCTGGTAGAAGGTATGCAGTTTGACCGTGGTTATGTATCCGCATATATGTGTACAGATATGGAAAAGATGGTTGCAGAACTGGATAATCCATACATCTTGATTACAGATAAGAAGATTTCAAATATTCAGGATATCCTTCCGTTACTGGAGAGCATTGTTCAGAGTGGTTCCCGTCTTCTGATCATTGCTGAGGATGTAGAAGGTGAAGCACTGACAACTCTGATTGTAAATAAGTTAAGAGGTACCTTCAATGTGGTAGCTGTTAAGGCACCTGGTTATGGTGACCGCAGAAAGGCTATGCTGGAGGATATCGCAATCCTGACCGGTGGTAAGGTAATCTCTGAAGAGGTTGGCTTGGATTTGAAAGATACTACACTGGAAGACCTTGGTCGAGCAAAGAGTGTTAAGGTTGAAAAGGAAAATACTGTTATTGTTGACGGTGCAGGTGCAAAGGAAGATATTCAGGCAAGAATCGGTCAGATCAAGATGCAGCTTGAGAATACAACCTCTGAATTTGATAAAGAGAAATTACAGGAGCGTTTGGCTAAGTTATCCGGTGGTGTAGGCGTTATCCGTGTAGGTGCAGCTACCGAGACTGAGATGAAAGAAGCTAAGCTTCGTCTGGAAGATGCATTAGCAGCTACCAGAGCAGCTGTTGAAGAAGGTATCATTTGTGGTGGTGGTTCTGCTTATATCCATGCAAGTAAGAAGGTTGCAGCATTGGCAGCTACTCTGTCCGGTGATGAGAAGACAGGTGCAGAGATTATTCTGAAGGCACTGGAGGCTCCGTTATATCACATCGCATCCAATGCAGGTCTGGAAGGTCCTGTTATCATTAATAAGGTATATGAATCAGAACCGGGAGTAGGCTTTGATGCATTAAATGAAACTTATGTAAATATGGTAGATGCCGGAATCATTGATCCTGTAAAGGTAACACGTTCCGCATTACAGAACGCAACATCTGTAGCATCTACTCTGTTAACAACAGAATCTGTAGTAGCA
>HF991286.1 GCA_000431515.1 Clostridium sp. CAG:632
TCCTTTCGCTATTTCAGTTGCTCCTATAACGCAAAAAGAGGACATCTTCTAAATTTCTTTAGAAAATGTCCTCTAAGTAATACAATCTTTAATTTTTCAGACTAAGCAATCTGTACTAACCTGTACTAATCTTTTTTTGACTATGCCAAAAATTGGTCAAATCTTGGTCAAAACCCCTTGACCAACTATATATTTTAGTACATCCAAGTGCTGAAACCCTTGATTTTCCTGCATTCTTACTTATCAATAGACTTCATTGTCGGGAAGAGCAATACGTCCCGGATCGCTGCACTATCTGTCAACAGCATAACCAGACGATCGATTCCGTATCCGATACCACCTGTCGGCGGCATACCGATCTCCAATGCATTTAAGAAATCCTCATCTGTGTGCTCTGCTTCATCATCGCCGGCAGCAGCATTGGCATCCTGCGCAGCAAAACGTTCTCTCTGATCGATCGGATCGTTTAACTCAGAGTATGCATTACACATTTCCCATGTATTAATGAACAGCTCAAACCGCTCTACCTTGGTCGGATCGGACGGTTTCTTCTTGGTCAGAGGTGAGATTTCGACCGGATGATCCATGATAAATGTCGGCTGGATCAGCTCCTTCTCACAGTATTCCTCAAAGAACAGATTAATAATATCACCTTTCTTGTGATGTGCCTCATATTCAATATGATGCTCATCCGCCAGCTTCTTTGCAGCAGCATCATCCGGCACCTGATCAAAATCAATTCCGGCATATTTCTTAATAGCATCATTCATGGTCAATCGTTCAAACGGCTTACCGAAATCAATCTCAATACCATTGTATGAGATTCTGGTACTGCCGCATACCTTCTCTGCCAAATAGCGGAACATGGATTCTGTCAGTTCCATCATGCCTTCATAATCCGTATATGCCTGATATAATTCCATCAATGTAAACTCCGGATTGTGACGGGTATCAACACCCTCGTTCCGGAATACACGTCCGATTTCAAATACACGCTCCAGACCACCTACGATCAGTCTCTTCAGATATAATTCCAACGAGATACGAAGCTTTACATCCTCATCCAGTGCATTATAATGTGTCTCAAACGGTCTGGCTGCGGCTCCGCCCGCATTGGCTACGAGCATCGGGGTCTCCACTTCCATGAAGTCACGTCCTGCCAAAAAGCTCCGGATCTCCTTCAGAATCTGAGAACGCTTGATAAATACTTCTTTACTCTCCTGATTCATGATCAGATCCACATAACGCTGCCGATACTTCATATCTGTATCTGTCAGCCCATGGAACTTCTCCGGCAGGATCTGTAAAGACTTGGAAAGCAATGTCATCTCCTCAGCATGAATGGAGATCTCGCCGGTCTTGGTCCGGAATGCATATCCCTTAACGCCATAGATATCACCAATATCAGACTTCTTGAAATCCGCATAAGACTCCTCACCGATCTGATCTCTTGCCACATATACCTGAATATTACCCTTTAAATCCTGAATATTGCAGAAAGATGCCTTACCCATGACACGCTTGAACATCATACGTCCGGCAATGCTTACATGGATCGGTGATGCATCCATGATGGCTCTGCGCTCATTATAATCATTATTCAGAACCTCACGCTTCTGCGCCTCATCCAGCCCATCTACCTCCGGTGCCTGTCTGCCTGCCAGAAGCTCTGCCTCATGTGCGTTATATAATTCCTTAACATCTGTACTGTGATGTGTTACATCATATTTTGTAATTTCAAACGGATCCTTGCCTGCTGACTGCAGATCTGCTAACTTTTCCCGGCGAATCTGCAGTAACTGATTCACATCCTGCTGCTTTGGCTGATTCTGTCCCTTTTGCTCTGCCATAATTTCTTTTTCCTTTCATGAAATGTAATGTCGTATACAGAAAGAACGGGATTGACATTTCCTGCCAGTCCCCGTTCTGATTTATTATTAGTTTAATCGCTGAATATCCAATACCTTGTACTGATATACACCGTCCGGTGCTTCTACATCTACCACATCGCCAACCTTCGCTCCGATCAAAGCCTTACCGATCGGTGCTTCATTGGAAATCTTGTTCTTCAGAATGTCAGACTCTTTAGAACCAACCAGCTTATACTCAACTTCCTCATTAAACTCCATATCCAGAACCCGAACTGTACAACCGACATTGACTGTCTGTAAGTCGATCTCGTCTTCATCAACAACCTCGACATTCTTAAGCATCTTCTCCAGTTCTTTGATCCGGGCCTCAATATCGCGCTGCTCATCCATTGCTGCATCATACTCTGCATTCTCGGATAAGTCACCCTGCTCTCTTGCTTCCTTAATCTTCTGAGCGATTTCCTTTCTGGTTACAACCTTCAGGTGATGGAGCTCTTCCTCCATTTCCTTCAGACCAGCATATGTGATAATCATTTTTTCAGCCATTGCACTTAATCCTTTCTATACATTTTCGCGTATCTGATTTCCGTTCTACGCATAACAGGCATAAAAAGCCAATCGTATTCAAGTATTATAGCTCACTCGTTCTGCCCTGTCAACCGGTTACTGCAGTACGGTTTCGTCTTCCGTCCTACTCTTATCGTAAAGCAATCGAAGCTTCGACCACCCTCAGCTCATCCCTATGTGCTATGACATAATTGCGGATACTCATTTCAACAAATGCTCCGATGACACCGATCACACTGCCAAATATCAGATTTATTACCAGTGCAAGAATAATGGACTGATTCTGTCTATCATAGTAATCATAAATTCCTACCGGATACTGCAGAAAGCGGTTCGCCAGCTTCCGTTCATTTGTACTCTGGACAATATTCCAGATGCCCAGTCCGATACAGGCGACCCCATATCCCACAAATAATTCAGGAATGCCGACCATAATCTGAAAAATCCCAATGATCAGCCAGGTGGTCGCACTTATTTTCATATTTCTTCCGATCGTGTAAACAACCTTTGTCGGATCTGTATTCATACTCTCTTCCCCTTTCGTGACTGCTTCTGTCTGTATTTCTATCCTTCTCTTTTTTCTAATTCACTCTATTATAATACAACATTTGAAGTTCTACCACCGGATATTATAAATTTCTGTCTGCAGGCATGGCACATTTTTGCTACCTTTTCAATTTTCGACAAAGAAAAAAGAGCCAAGAACATTGACTTTTCAACATTCTTGGCTCTTACGTTCAGTGCAGTTGACGGGACTTGAACCCGAACCCACTTGCGTGGACATGAACCTGAATCATGCGCGTATGCCAATTCCGCCACAACTGCATTTTCGTCTGTCAGCCGTTTTCTTACCCTCAACCACCGACAGACGCTATTATAGCACACCTATTTTGAAATTGCAACAGCATTTTGCATTAAAAAATCCGTAACTTTATCATACACTACTGCATAGGCCAATTCAGACATCGAATACTGCTCATACATCGTATCTGCACTCAGACTGGTATTGTTCGCACACTCTTCCTGTACATAGTCATCGACTTCCTGTTTTGACGCCTTAATCCCTTCCTGCTTTGCAATCTGGCAGACTACCATCTTCTCTTCCATCAGCTCACGGATATAATCCTCAGCCGCCTGCTTATAAGAATCACTGGTGTAGGCATTGCCATCCGCATCCTTCATCAGAGCCAGATAATCTTCATATTCCATACTGTAAGACTCTGCGGAATCCTTGGCTCCCTGCACGGTTTTCTCAGTCAGCTCCTGAATCTCATCCTCCGGATACCCGCTGAATGTCGCATTTTCAATCACCTTCATAATAACATCTGCTTTTGCCTGCTTATCTGCCTGCTGCTGTTTATAATTCTCATAGTCCATCTTCAGACCATCCATAAAGGAATTCACGGTATCGTATTTCGTATTCGCTGCCACCAGCTCATCGGTCAGTTCCTCCGGATAGGTCGTCTGGTAAATGGAATTAATTGTGCATACAAAAGTCGCATCCTTTCCTGCCAGATCTGAAATCGTATTATCCTGATTCTTATAATCATCCGGGAAGGTTACGTTTACTTCGATTCCTTCTTCACCGACCTCGTGTCCGATCAGCTGTTCTTCAAAATCATCAATATAAGCATGAGAACCAATCGTCAGCTGTGTACCGGCTCCGTCCGTAGAGCCACCCTCGAAGGCCTCTCCGTCTACATATCCGATATAATCCAGATTGATCGTATCTCCGTCCTTTACGGTTCCTTCCTTCAGCTCCTCGGTATCCCCTAACTGCTGCAGGAAATAATCGACCTCTGCCTGCATCTCCTCATCCGTAACCTCCACAGATGCCGGAGTATACTCAATCCCCTTATACTCGCCCAATGTCACGTACTGACTATAATTCGTCATCTTGGTACTATTACCGCTGTTTGAACAGCCTGTTAACAATAATGCACACGACAGCACACCGGCTGCCAGCTTCAAATACTTCTTTTTCATCATATTTCCCTTCTTATTGCAGCATTGCTTCCTTATAATATAAGCAACACCAGTTTATGAAATAACAGTACTACCTTACCATAAAGATACCAAAAAGAAAAGTCCTTAAAATCTCAACAAAGCAATAATTCACACTTTTTCATTCTTTTTTCACACTTTTACTTTGAATTGTCAGCCTTTTTACATTATGTTTCTTTCTTTTTCTACTCTTTTACATTTCTGTTTACATTCCATCTACTATATCTTGTGGTATTTCTTAAAAAACAATCCTATATCTTGTAGACAAACCGTATGGGCGGTGCTATAATAATTTCTCGAAGGGTTATAAAACTTTTGTTTAATATTATGAAGTTAGGTGGGGAATCATATCATGCAAGTTATCAAACGAGATGGTCGTGCAGTCACATACGACCGAAGTAAAATCGTAACCGCTATCCAGAAAGCAAATGCTGAAGTTGCTCCTTCCGAGCAGGTATCCGTAGATACGATTGACAGTATTATCAGTTATATTGAGAGTAAAAACCGTGCCAGAATGCTGGTGGAAGATATTCAGGATATTATCGAGCAGAAACTGATGGCAGACGGCAAGTTTGTACTGGCCAAGACTTATATCATTTACCGTTATTCACGGGAACTGGTCCGGAAAGCAAATACAACCGACGAATCCATTTTAAGTCTGATCAAGAATAGTAACAAGGATGTTATGGAAGAGAATTCCAACAAAAACGCAACTGTAGCTTCTACCCAGCGTGATCTGATCGCCGGAGAAGTATCCAAGGATCTGACCAAGCGTATCCTGTTGCCGGAGAAGATTTCGAAAGCTCATGAAGAAGGTGTCTTACACTTCCATGATTCGGATTATTTCCTGCAGCCGATCTTCAACTGCTGTCTGATCAATATCGGTGATATGCTGGATAACGGAACCGTCATGAACGGCAAACTCATTGAGAGTCCGAAGAGCTTCCAGGTGGCATGTACGGTCATGACTCAGATCATTTCTTCGGTTGCCAGCAGCCAGTATGGCGGTCAGTCCGTTGATATCCGGCACTTAGGTAAGTACTTAAGAAAGAGCTATAACAAATATAAGACCAGATTTATGCAGCAGTTCGGCGACCGCCTTCCTGCAGATGTTCTGGAAGATATGGTAAAGGAACGGGTAGAGGATGAACTTCGTTCCGGCGTACAGACCATTCAGTATCAGATCAATACCCTGATGACAACCAACGGTCAGTCACCTTTCGTTACTCTGTTTCTGTATTTGGATGAAAATGATGAATATATCGAAGAGAATGCCCAGATCATCGAAGAGATCCTGCGTCAGCGGATCGAAGGCATCAAGAATGAGAAGGGTGTTTATGTCACGCCTGCGTTCCCGAAGCTGGTTTACGTATTGGATGAATGCAACTGCTTAAAGGGTGGCAAATATGACTATATCACAGAGATGGCGATTCGTTGCTCTGCAAAGCGTATGTATCCGGACTATATCAGTGCCAAAATGATGCGTCAGAACTACGAGGGCAATGTATTCAGTCCAATGGGCTGCCGAAGCTTCCTGACTCCATGGAAGGACGAGAACGGCAATTACAAGTTCGAGGGTCGTTTCAATCAGGGTGTAGTTTCCATTAATCTTCCTCAGATTGGCATTATTGCCAAGAAGGATGAAGAGAAATTCTGGAAGCTGCTCGATGAGCGTCTGGAATTATGCTATGAAGCTCTGATGTGCCGTCATAACGCACTGGTCGGTGTTACCTCCGATGTCAGCCCGATTCACTGGCAGTACGGTGCGATTGCACGTCTGGAAAAGGGAGAAAAGATTGATAAATTATTATACAACGGCTACTCCACCATTTCTCTTGGTTACATCGGTCTTTATGAAGTCACCCGGTTAATGAAGGGTGTCAGCCATACCGATCCGGTTGGTCTGGAGTTTGCCCTCCGGGTTATGAATCACCTGCGGGATGCTACAGAGCGTTGGAAGGCACAGACAGGTATCGGATTCGGTCTTTACGGAACACCTGCCGAGTCCCTATGCTATCGGTTCGCACGGATCGATAAGGAGCGTTTCGGTACGATCAAGGATGTTACCGATAAGGGATATTATACAAATTCCTACCATGTTGATGTCCGTGAGAAGATTGATGCCTTCAGTAAGTTCCAGTTCGAGAGCCAGTTCCAGGAGATTTCTTCCGGCGGTGCGATCTCTTATGTTGAGATTCCGAATATGCGCAACAATCTGGAAGCATTGTCTGAGGTTGTCCGTTATATCTACGACAATATTCAGTATGCAGAGTTCAATACCAAGTCTGACTACTGTCAGGTCTGTGGCTGGGACGGTGAGATCATCATTAATGATGATGATGAATGGGAATGCCCGCAGTGCCACAACAAGGATCATTCCAAGATGAATGTTACCAGAAGAACCTGCGGTTACTTAGGCGAGAACTTCTGGAATGTAGGAAAGACAAAGGAGATTAAGGCAAGAGTCTTACATCTGTAGGAAAGAGAGAAACAATTATGAACTATGCTGATATAAAACAATACGATATTGCAAACGGACCGGGGGTACGCATATCGGTATTTGTAAGCGGATGTACCCACCATTGTAAGAACTGCTTTAATCCGGAAACCTGGGATTTCAATTACGGTTCCCTGTTTACATCCGGCACGATTAATACCATCCTGGAGGATATGTCTCCGAATTTTATCCGGGGACTGACCATTCTGGGTGGCGAGCCGTTTGAGCATACCAATCAGTTCGGACTACTCCCACTGGTACGTGCCGTCAAGGAAAAGTACCCACATAAAAGCATCTGGTGCTATACCGGATATCTCTTTGATGAGAATATCCTGAAGGATATGGTTCCGAAGTGGCCGGAAACCACAGAACTGCTTTCCTATATTGATGTACTGGTGGATGGACCTTTTATCGAGGAACGCAAGAATCCAAACGTAAAATTCCGCGGTTCCGATAACCAGCGAATTATAAGAGTGAAAGATTCCATGAAGAGTGGAAAGATTGTTCTCTGGGATGAGAGCCAGGATTTCTTCCCAAAGGATTTTAATAACTAGACTGAAGCGATCACACAAAAGGTTATATAAAAGCAGGATGTTTCAAATCGAAACATCCTGCTTTTTGTTACCCTACATTCTGCCTGTAGACTTCAGTCGTGCCATCGCTCTTGCCAGAGATGCACGGGATATATGATACTGCAATATACTCTGCTTCTCCTGCAGCTGTTCCCTTGCACGCTCCAGTGCTGCTTCCGCACGGAATGCATCAATCTCATCCGGCTTCTCTGCGGAATATACAATCATATCTACATGATTACCGGTCACCTTCAGCAAACCATCCGAAACAACTGCCGTCTGCCATTCTTCCTGTCCCGGAATCTTATAGCGGATCTCACCGATCTCCACCATCGTGATCATCTGCTCATGATGTGCCATGATCTCCATCTGTCCATCATAACCCGGAAAGATCAGCGCTTCACATTCATCATCATAAAATACCCGGTTACAGGCTACGATTTTTAATGAAAATGTATTACTCATAGTCATACACCTCGTTACTACTCACTCTTTGCCAGTTCCTCTGCCTTCTTCTTAACATCCTCAATCGTTCCGACGTTGAAGAATGCCGGCTCCGGATAATCATCCATCTCACCATCCAGAATTGCCTTGAATCCTTTTACAGTCTCTTCTACCGGCACAAACTTTCCGGAAATACCGGTGAAGTTCTCTGCTACATGGAATGGCTGTGACAGGAATCGCTGTACCTTTCTGGCACGATATACGGTCAGTTTATCTTCATCGGATAATTCTTCCATACCCAGAATGGATATAATATCCTGCAATTCCTTATATTTCTGCAAGGTCTCCTGCACCCGTCTGGCTGTCTGATAATGCTCTTCGCCGACAACGTCTGCCTCCAGAATTCTGGATGTAGACTCAAGCGGATCTACCGCCGGATAAATACCAAGCTCTACGATTGATCTGGACAAAACCGTGGTTGCATCCAGATGTGCGAATGTGGTTGCCGGAGCCGGGTCTGTTAAGTCATCGGCCGGCACATATACAGCCTGTACAGATGTAATAGAACCATTCTTTGTTGATGTAATACGCTCCTGCAATGCCCCCATCTCTGTCTGCAGAGTCGGCTGATAACCAACCGCACTCGGCACACGTCCGAGCAATGCAGATACCTCAGAACCTGCCTGGGTAAAACGGAAAATATTATCAATGAAAAGCAGTACATCCTTACCGCCCTCATCACGGAAATACTCTGCCATGGTCAGTCCCGAAAGGCCAACACGCATTCTGGCTCCAGGTGGTTCGTTCATCTGACCGAACACCATGGTTGTCTTATTAATAACTCCGGAATCTGTCATTTCATGGTACAGATCGTTACCCTCACGGGTACGTTCTCCAACACCGGTAAATACAGAATATCCACCATGCTCAGTTGCAATATTTCGGATCAGCTCCTGGATCAGGACTGTCTTACCAACACCTGCACCACCGAACAAACCGATCTTACCACCCTTCTGATACGGACACAGAAGGTCTACGACCTTAATACCGGTCTCCAGCATCTCAGTTTCAGTTGCCTGCTCTGAGAACTTCGGAGCCGGGCGATGAATCGGATAATGCTTTTCTACTTCCGGTGCCGGTTTATTATCAATCGGCTCACCCAGGACATTAAACATTCTACCTAATGTCTTCTCGCCAACCGGTACCATAATCGGATTGCCGGTCGCAACCGCATCCATTCCACGTACCAGACCATCCGTTGGTCCCATAGCGATACAGCGCACGGTATCATCTCCCATATGCTGGGAAACTTCTACCGTCAGCTTTTCGCCATTCTTACGTGTGATCTGGATTGCGTCATTGATCTCCGGCAGCTCGCCCTCTGCGAACTTGATATCCAGTACGGCACCGATAATCTGGGTAATTTTACCTATATTCTTATCTGCCATCACGTTCTCCTTTACTTATATTCATACTCTTAGCTGATCGCCTCGGAACCTGCAATAATCTCTGTCAGTTCCTGTGTAATGGAAGCCTGTCTTGCCCGATTGTACTTCAAAGACAAATCAGCGATCATATTATCTGCATTCGTAGTTGCCGAATCCATAGCCTGCATTCTGGCACCGTTTTCACTTGCCAGCGCTTCAATAAATGCTCCATAGAGCAGATTGCCTACATACTTCGGTACTAATGCATCCAGAGCCTCATCCGCCTCCGGTTCATAGTTCATCAATACATGATCATCCTCTTCCTCTGCCGGAAGCTCACCCACATTCAGCGGAAGCAGCTTGATCAGCTTCGCCTCCTGGGACACTGTATTTTTGAAATTTGTATAGGCCATGTAGATTTCTCCTACTTCACCTTTTGTATAAGACTCCAGCACCCGCTTGGTAATATCCACCGCATCCTTATATAGCGGATCATTGATCGCTTCCGAATCATCCTCTACAATCCGATATCCCTTCCGGGCCAGTCCTTCTACGCCTTTTCGTCCGACTGCATAAATATCTACATCCTCTACCGGAAATCCTGTGCCGACTACCTCCTTTATGACATTGGAGTTATAGCCGCCGGCCAGTCCCTTATTGGATGTAATGACGATCATTGCTTTCCGGCTGCTGCCGTTGTCCATCATATACGGATGCTCCATCCTCTCTGTCTTGGACAGGATGGAACAAATCGTCTTATACAATGCATGGAAATACGGCTTATTCCGCTCCGCCCTTGCTTTCGCCTTCTGCAGCTTTACGGTAGAAACCAGCTTCATTGCCTTGGTGATCTGCTGGGTACTGGTGACACTCATCTGTCTTCGTTTTATATCACGCATAGATGCCATAATCTGTCACCTCCGCTACTTCACAAATTCAGCCTTGAACTCTGTGATTGCCTTAACCATCATCTCTTCCAATGCGTCATCCAGCTTCTTGTTGGTACGAATGGTCTCAAAAATCTCCGGATACTTGGTATCAATGAAATCAAACAGCTCTTTTTCAAACTGCTGAATATCCTCTACCGGAATATCAAGCAGATACTTCTTTGTTGCGGCATAGATAATCACTACCTGCCGTTCTACCGGCATTGGTGCATACTGCGGCTGCTTTAACATCTCTTTGATCCGCTCGCCCTGTGCCAGCTTCTCCTTGGTATCTGCATCTAGCTCGGAACCGAACTGTGAGAATGCTGCCAGCTCCCGATACTGCGCCAGCTCGACACGGATCGGAGCTGCAATCTTTTTCATTGCACCGATCTGCGCGGAACCACCTACACGGGATACCGAAAGACCTGCATTTACCGCCGGCCGGAA
Organism: Clostridium sp. CAG:632; assembly: GCA_000431515.1. GTDB lineage: Bacteria > Bacillota > Clostridia > Lachnospirales > Lachnospiraceae > CAG-632. The sequence continues at coordinate 10,759 of HF991286.1, forward strand.
ACCTGCATTGAACATCTCTGTTTCCAGATAAATCTGACCATCTGTAATGGAAATAACATTGGTAGGAATATAAGCAGATACATCACCTGCCTGTGTCTCAATAATCGGAAGTGCTGTAAGCGATCCTCCGCCTAATTCATCGGATAATCTGGCTGCACGCTCTAACAGACGGCTGTGCAGATAGAATACATCACCCGGATAAGCCTCTCTGCCTGGTGGTCTCCGGAGGAGCAATGAGAGTGTACGATAAGCAGTTGCATGCTTACTCAAGTCATCATATACAACCAGTACGTCCTTTCCTGCTTCCATCCACTCTTCGCCGATCGCACAACCTGCATATGGTGCAATATACTGCAGCGGAGCCGGTTCGGAAGCTGTTGATGCGACAATGGTCGTATAATCCATTGCGCCGAATTCCGTTAATGTCTTAACGATCGATGCAACCGTAGACGCTTTCTGCCCGATTGCCACATAAATACAATTAACGCCCTGTCCCTTCTGGTTAATGATCGTATCGATTGCGATTGCCGTCTTACCTGTCTGACGGTCGCCGATGATCAGCTCACGCTGACCTCTTCCGATCGGAACCATGGCATCAATCGCCTTAATACCGGTCTGTAATGGTGTATCTACAGACTTACGGCTGATAACACCGGATGCAACTCGTTCAATCTGTCTTGTCCTGGTTGTCTGGATCGGACCCTTGCCATCAATCGGCTGTCCTAATGCATTTACAACTCGTCCAAGCATTGCATCGCCAACCGGAACTTCTACTACACGTCCGGTGGTCTTTACGGTGTCGCCTTCATTTACGTTACTGCTGTTTCCAAGTAAAACCGCACCAACGTTATCCACCTCTAAGTTCATGACCATGCCATATACATCATTCGGAAATGCAAGAAGCTCTCCCTGCATTGCGCTTTCCAAACCATGAATACGGACAATACCATCTGCCACCTGAATAACCGTACCTACATCGGCGGTTTCCAAATGAACCGAGTAATTCTTAATCTGCTCTTTGATGACAGAACTAATCTCTTCTGGTCTTAAATTCATGGAGCCTTGGCACCTTCTTTCTTCTAATATTCTATCCCTGAGAGAGTGCCGTTGACATTCTCTCCAGCTGTCTTTTCACACTGCTGTCTACTACCCGGTCATCGATCCGGATCACCAGTCCGCCGATCAGAGCCGCATCTGTCGAATAATGCATCTCCATCTCTGCATAACCGGTTGTATTTAACAGTTTTTCTTCTATTTCCTTCTTCTGTGCAGCTGACAGTTCAAATGCGGAAGTTACATATGCGATTCCAATATTCTTATATTCCTTGATTCTGGAAATCACATATTCGCAAATGTGGATCAGTTCACTGCTTCTGTCATTTTTCACTACGATCAGAAGCATTCCCATGACTGCATTGCTGACTCTGCCCTTGAAAATATTCTCAAGCATCTGCTCCTTGTCCTCTTTCAGGATCTCAGGATGTGTCAGCACCTGAAGAAGTTCTCCGTTTTCCCGCAGTATCTGAAGTAACTCTGTGATCTCTTCCTGAATGGAATCCACCCGGTTCTCCTCTACCGCCAGTTCAAAGAGTGCATCGCCATACGTAGTATTTACCTGCTTAGCCATGTATCATCACCCATTTCCTTCAAGGTCTCCTCAAGGAGTGCGTTCTGCTGCTCCTCCGTCAGGCTCACCGTTACGATTTTACCCGCCATTGCAGTTGCAACCTTGATGATTTCCTGACGGATCTCATCCTCTGCCTTTGCCTTCTCCAGCTCGATCTCCTGCGTTGCACGGTTCTTCACTCTTGCTGCCTCTTCGTTTGCCTCATCTATGATGTCGTTTTCCCGTTTCTTCGCCTTTTTACGTGCTTCACTTAATATTTCCTGTACTTCCGTATCTGCTGTCTGAATCTTGCTGTCATACTCTTCCTTCAGCTTCTCAGCTTCTTCCTTATCCTTCTTTGCACTTTCGATATCGTTCTTGATCCGTTCTGTCCGGTTATTCAGCAACTTCTTGGTTGGCTCAAACAGAATGTATGAAAGAAATGCAAACAGGATAAAGATTGCAATCGCCTGAAGCAAAACGTCTGCTGCCAGCTGTGCATCCAGTCCGAAAACTCTTCCTTCCAGCACTGCAGTCATACCGTTCATCATGCATATATTTAACACGTCCCAGCCTCCTTTCCGTCTGTTCGGGAATTATGTTCCCTACAGCTTCAGGAATCTGCTTAATAATGGGTTTGCATAGAACAACAGCAATGCAATAACCAGACTGTAAAGACCGGTGGTCTCGGCAACTGCCTGTCCTAATAACATAGTTGACATAATGTCGCCCTTAGCACCCGGATTCCGTCCAACAGCGGCAGCACCCTGACCGGCTGCGATACCCTGTCCGATACCAGGACCAAGACCGGCGATCATGGCAATACCTGCACCGATGGCAGAGCATGCTAAAATTAAACCTTCGTTCGTAATCTGATTCATTTTTAATTCCTCCAATTTCTTTTTTCGTCTTCTTACTATGAGGCAGTAATACACTATCCCTCTATCTTATTGGTAATAAATACCATAGTCAGCATAGTAAATACATACGCCTGGATCGCTCCGGAGAACACATCCAGATATGCGTGCAGCGCTGCAGGAATACCAATCTTCACAAAGACCGGCAACAGCGAATAATACAGTGTGATCATAACGGTACCTGCCAGAATATTACCGAACAAACGGAGTGACAGAGATACCACCGATGACACTTCACCAATTACATTAATCGGGAAGAACAGAAATACCGGTTCAAACAGACTGGTAAATGCTCCCCATTTATTCCATTTAATATTATTATACTGTATCATGATTACAGAAATCACAGCCAGACACAGCGTTGTTCCATAATCCGCTGTAGGTGGCCGCAAGCCGATCAATCCGGAAATATTACACAGGAAGATCAGCAGGATGATCGTTCCGATATAGTTCACATAGCACTTCGTACCATGCTTTCCCATGGAACCATACACATATTTCTGCAACATCTCCACAAGCAGTTCCACAACATTCTGGAATCCTCGCGGGACTTCTTCTGCATGCATAATTTTATGTCTTGCGATCAGGGCAAATACAATGATGCCCAGAATAATGATCAATTCGCAGACATGCGTTGTTGTAATATATACTGTCTGGCCAAAAAAGTTATACGGAATCAACTCATGGATAAAGAAATCCACAGTCTTCTCCGCCGCCAGAATCGCCATAGGTTCACCTTCCTTCCTTAAATAATTTCGAGGTAATCAGTTTATGAATGGTTGGCTGCAGAAATGCTGATACTTTCAGCCCGAATACCATGATCAGCATTGCAATCACATTCATCTGTGGCACATATGCTACCAGACATGCAACCCCCGCAACAATCACATAGCGTATAATGTTACAGGTCATACTGTATTTAACCGCCTTCGATGGCTCCATATCCAGTGCCTTCTCCAGTGTCAAATACATATGGCAGGTAATAAACACCACACAAACATAGCCCACAAGAATTCCCAGACTATAAGCCAGACGATCCTTTACAATAAACAGACCGATCACCTCTGCAAGGACTCCATACAGCAAGCCTCCAAACAGCAGATCTCTAACGGTCGGATCCAGTCTCTTCATCATTCTGATTCTCCTTCTTCTTAATGAACTGTTTGATCAAAGAATAAACCGCGCGATAACCACCCGCCACTCCAAGTATCAAAAGAGGCAGAAACAGATGGGTTCCAAAGCGATCATCAATAAGATACCCAATCAGTCCACAAATAAAAACAGATGATAACATGGTTATTCCGATCTGGGAAATCAATGCTATCATCTTGAAAATTTGATTATGTTCCCTCATGGTTCTCTCACCTCGTAGTAAATTATACTAAATGTGACGGTCAAAGTCTATAAAAAATACGTAAATTTTCCCAAAATCGCACAATAATCACATGCGTTTTCGGTTCTTTTTACCAAAATATCCGGACTTAACTTTAGCTTTCCCCATGAGGGTGTTTCTATTCACTTCTTACAACCGTTTCCGGTTACTCTCTATCTCCATGTTCTATCCTGATCATTCGATCATGGAGATACGACGGACATGGCGTTCTTCATTTGAAAACGGAGTATCCAGGAATGTATCCACGATCTTCAGTGCGAGCCCCGGTCCGATCACTCTGGCACCCATTGCCAGAATATTTGCATTATTATGCTCTCTGGTCGCCTGAGCACTGAAGCAATCATGGCAAAGTGCCGCCCGGATACCCGGAACCTTGTTTGCAGAAATGGAAATGCCGATACCGGTTCCGCAAATGATAATACCAAACTCACACTCTCCGCCGGCAACTGCCTCTGCTACCTTCTTTCCGTAAATCGGATAATCACAGGACTCTTCGCTGTAGCAGCCGTAATCCTTGTACTCGATACCGCGCTCCTCCAGATGCTTGATCACTTCCTGCTTCAATCCATATCCACCATGGTCACTTCCTAATGCTATCATATCTGACTCCTCTCATACTCCTTAATTATTGATTATATCGTCGGTGCCTGAATCACGCGATGTCCGGCCGCCTTGATCAGCCGGTTCATGATCGCATCACCCAGTCCGTCTCCTTCAAAGGACTCCGAATATATATAATCCACACCTCTGGCATCAAACTCACGCAATGCACGATACAGGTTCGATGAAATCATCAGTTCATCTTCCCGGTCTCCGATCACGATCACCTCATCTGCCTCATATGCAGATGCATTTCTTCTGGTTGCCAGAACACCGACCTTGCAGCCCGCTGCCTGACGCTCCTTTACCATTCGGTTAATGCAACGGATAATCCCATTGGCAGAGCTTCCTTCTACAATATACATAATGCCCTTTGGTGCATAATGCGTATACTTCATACCCGGTGCCTTTGGCCGGATATTCAGCGACGTACTCTCAAGTCCCGGATCTACCTGGACCTTCCCTACAACCTCTTCCAGCATATCCCTGGTGATATAGCCCGGTCTTAAAATAGTCGGGACATCACTTGTCATATCTATAATAGTTGACTCGATTCCATAATGACAGGCACCGCCATCCAGGATCATATCGATCTTGCCATCCAGATCCTCCTTTACATGTGCGGCATCTGTCGGACTTGGTCTTCCGGAAGTATTCGCACTCGGTGCCGCCAACATGATTCCGGAACGTCTGATCAGCTCATATGCAACATGATGGGACGGCATACGCACGGCAACCGTTTCCAATCCTCCGGTTGTCGTTGAAGGGACCAGCTCGGTCTTATTAAAGATCATGGTCATCGGCCCCGGCCAGAACACATCCATCAGCTTATAGGCAGCCTCCGGAATATCCTTTGCAATCTTCTTCAGATCCTCTTCATTGGCAATATGAACGATCAGCGGATTATCCGACGGTCTGCCCTTTGCCTCATAAATCTTTCTTGCCGCATCCGGGTTCAGAGCATCTCCCGCCAGACCGTATACGGTCTCTGTCGGAATCGCTACCAGTCCGCCTTTTTTCAATATTTCTGTTGCAGCATCCAGTGCTGCATTGGGTTCATTGCCTGTAATATGACTGTCAACTTTTTCAATTATCGTATCCATGTCTTTCTTTCGCACTCCATCAAAAATATTATTCACCTATCGGAGCATTTCATCCTCAAACAATGTCGCTGATACGTGCATTAAAATTATACCACAAGAATATACTATAACGACAGATTTTTTATAAAATTATTGAGGCAAATATGAAAAAATATCACCTGCCCGCACTTTTGACCGTATTTCTTCTGCTGTTATTGGCAATCTGCCAGCATTTCCCTCTGAAACAGGTTCTGCAGACATCCCGGAAAACAGCAGTCGTGGTCATAGATGTCGGTCACGGCGGTTTTGATCCGGGCAAGATTTCTGTTGACGGCACACCGGAAAAGGATATCAACCTCGCAATTGCCCTGCGTCTTCAGAAGTATCTGGCTGCCACAGACTGCCAGGTCTATCTGACCCGCGAGACAGATTGCAGCCTGTCAGATCCTGATGCCTCCAATAAAAAGCAGTCAGATATGAAAAACCGAGCAGCTTTCATAGAGCAGCTCCGGCCGGATCTTATGATCAGTATTCATCAGAACAGCTTCCCTTCTCAGACGGAATACGGTGCTCAGACATTTTATTATCATACCTCCGACAACAGCAGTCAACTCGCCGGTGCGATCCAGACCTCTCTGATCGAGACTGTCAACCCGGAGAATCACCGCCGGGAGAAGTCCAACGACTCTTATTATATGTTAAAAAATGTCAGCTGCCCTGCCGTGATCGTGGAATGCGGATTTCTGTCCAACCCAACGGAAGCGGCTCTGTTAAATACGGAATCCTATCAGGAGCTGATCGCTTATGCGATTGCCCGTGGTGTACGGATTTTCTTAAATACGGCAGACACCAATGGGACGGTGTCTGCCCGTCATCGCCAATCTGTATGCTTGACCTGTTGTTTTTAAAATAATTTATGTGTGATGTTACGATTTATGCAGGCTACTTCTGTGTGAGCCATATCAGATTGTCGCTGCTGATGTTTATTTCACTGTATAATCTGCCGATCTGTCACCTCCCTTCCGTCATCGGCATCGGGATTTTATACCGGCATGTATCAAAATCCTGATGCGGACAAGCGGCTTACCTTTAAGATTACCGTGTGTCAAATGCAAAGACTAATTCCCCTGCTTCCGGGTACCGTGAGACATATTTTCGGTTATTACGCACCTTTTCCGCCACTAGCCGGAGCTCTTACCGATAATGCCGCTTATCCTTACTATGGTATTGTTCTTTGAAAATCGAGATAATACGAACAAGAAAAAATGAAATCTATATAGAAAATAGATTCTTAGATTGATTATCTCTAAGCAATAGTATAAATTATTTTTTGACATAGTTCAAGGAAATTTTTATATTTTTTTATATTTTTTACATATTTACCGTATAAATCCTCTTTACTTATGAGCATTTTGTGTTAAACTAATAATACACCTATGGACGAAAGCATTGCGGAACCATATATAACGAAAAGGAGATGATTCCTATGAAAATAGAAAAATTAAATGAGAATCAAATTCGTTGTACTTTAAGCAAGGCAGATTTGGAAGATCACAACATTCGTCTGACCGAGCTGGCATATGGTACAGATCGGGCAAAGGCTCTGTTCCGTGACATGATGCAGAAAGCTTCTGACGATGTCGGTTTTGAAGTTGGCGATATTCCATTAATGATAGAGGCAATTCCCGTAAATCCGGATTGTCTGGTTTTAATTGTAACAAAGGTTGAAGATCCGGAAGAACTGGATACCCGTTTTTCCAAATTTACAAAACCTGCTCCGGATGATGATTATGAAGACGAAGATGAGGATGAATTTTATGAAGACACCGATGAGGCTGACGATTCTCAAACTATCTTCGATATGTTGGACAATATAGTAGAGAACCTTGAGGCTGTAAGAAAGAATGCTGCTACCGGCACAGATTCGGTTTCTTCTGCATCTGCTGCGGATACAGGCACTTCAAAGTCCGAGTCCGCAGATGACACCCAGAAGTCAAATTACGATGTTTATCGCATATTTGTATTTTCTACATTAGACAGTATTACCATGGCTGCCGGCCAGCTGAACGGTCTTTACAATGGGGAGAACTCTTTATTTAAGAATGATTCTGACTCCAGATACTATCTGATCCTGAATCGTTCAGAACATACATCCGATGAGTTCAACATGGTATGTAATACCCTGTGTGAATTCGGCAGTAAGATAAAAACTTCCTATGCAATGCCTTATCATATGGCAGAGCATTTTCAGTTGATCATTCAGGCTAATGCTTTACAGACATTAGGTGTATTATAATCATCTGCCGTATGCTTATATTGATAAAAGGGACTTTTTACAGTCCCTTTTATTTTTCTTATTTTCTGTTGTTTTTCCTTCTGTCCCGAGATAAGCAGTCTTTACTGTAATGTCTTCTTAACTGCTGCCACCACTGCTTCTGTTGTGATTCCAAAATGCTCAAACAACAGATTTCCCGGCGCTGATGCTCCAAAGCTCTTCATGGAGATGATTTCTCCGTCAAGGCCTGTATACTTATCCCATCCAAATCCGGATAATGCCTCTACTGCAACACGTGCCCGGACATTTTTAGGAAGAATCTCCTCCTTATATTCCTGTGACTGCTGCTCAAACACATCCATAGACGGCATACTGACTACCCGGATATCTACTCCTTCTTCTGCAAGGATCTTCTTTGCTTCAATACCAAGCTGAACCTCGGAACCGCTTGCGATCACAATTGCATCCGGTACTGCTTTGGTCTCCTTTGCAACTACATAGCCACCCTTCAAGGCCTCTCTGCCGGAGCCTTCCAGCTGTGGAAGATTCTGTCTGGATAATACCAATGCAGTTGGTGTCTTTTCTGAAGTAGCCGCATAATACCAGGCTGCTGCCGTCTCAGTGGCATCTGCCGGACGATATACGGTAAAGTTCGGCATTGCCCGGAACATTGCCAGCTGCTCGATCGGCTCATGCGTCGGTCCATCTTCTCCAACACCAATGCTGTCGTGAGTCAGTACATAAGTCAGTGGCAAGCCCATTAATGCAGACAGGCGTGCCATCGGTTTCACATAATCACTGAATACAAAGAATGTGGATACAAACGGACGTAATCCGCCATGCAATGCAATACCGTTGCCGATAGCTGCCATTGCCAGCTCACGGATACCGAAATGAATATTATTTCCACTTGGATTTTCTTTCGAATAATCCCCCATATCCGCCATATAGGTCTTTGTAGACGGTGCCAGATCTGCAGCTCCGCCAAACATATTCGGAAGCTCTTCTTTCATAATATTGATCAGCTTACCGGACAGGCTTCTGGTTGCCTCTGCTTTCTCAGGTACTTTCCAGAATTCTGCATTATCCCAAAGCTTCTCAGCCCGCTTCTTATCATGGTACGTATCCCAGAGTTCTTTCATTTCCGGATACTTCTGTGCATAGTCTGCAAACATTGCATTCCATGCCTCTTCTTCCTTTGCATTTGCTTCTGCAATCTTCTTGTAGTTATCATATACATCCTGTGGAATCACGAAACTCTCTTCGATATCCCAGCCCAGATTCTTACGAAGGGCTGCCACATTCTCTGCACCCAAAGGCTCTCCATGTGCAGATGCTTTGCCTTCCTTTGCCGGACAACCAAAACCGATCTTTGTCTTTACTTCAATCATAGTCGGTCTGGTTGTATCTGCCTTCGCTTCTTCAATCGCCTTGCCGATCTCTTCCAGATCATTACCATCCTTTACCAGCAGCGTCTGGAATCCAAATGCCCGGAACCGCTCCTGTACATTCTCACGGAATGCGATATTGGTGTTACCCTCGATTGAAATATTATTGGAATCATATAATACAATTAATTTGCCAAGACCCAAAGAGCCTGCCAGAGAGAATGCTTCATAGGAAATCCCCTCCATCATACAGCCATCGCCGCCAAGTACAAATGTATAATGATCAACAACCGGATATCCTTCTTTGTTAAACTTAGCTGCCAGATGATTCTCTGCCATTGCCATACCGACAGCCATTGCCATACCGGCACCCAGCGGTCCGGTTGTCGCTTCTACACCAACCGTATGACCGTATTCCGGATGTCCCGGAGTCTTAGATCCTAACTGTCTGAAGTTCTTCATGTCATCTATTGTCAGTCCGTATCCAAATAAATGGAGCAGGGAATATAATAATGCGGATCCGTGTCCACCGGACAGAATAAATCGATCTCTGTTCGCCCAGTTGGGATCTGCCGGATTGTGCTTCATATGCTTTGCCCACAATTCATAGGCCATTGCGGCTGAGCCTAACGGAAGTCCCGGGTGTCCGGAATTTGCTTTCTGAATCGCGTCTGCTGACAAAACCCGAATCGCATTTACAGATTTCATATCAATATTCATTGCAAGGTATCCTCCTTTGTCTTATACAAACTATACCAATTTGATATTCTAGCATCATTTTCATCAGATAGCAAGTAGCTCCTATATGAAAGAAGAACAGAAGCTGTGAAAAATTTTTCACAAATTCTGTTCTTCCGATTCTTTTTACAATTTGTTAAATGACCTTAAAATAACTCAGTGCCGCTATAACCGCTATTACTACAAGCATGATGATAAGTGCTATCATCAGAATTTTTCCCACCTTAGATTCTGTCTTGGACTTATCCATTTTCTCGTAATTATATGCCGTGTTATACGTGTTGGTCGCCACTCCGCCTTTTAATACAGATGTCATGCCTTTCTTTCTGGATGTGCCGGATTTGGCTTGATTTATTCCATCATTGGTTTCCTCTCCCATATTGTAATCCTCACTTTCCTGCCACGTTTAATCCCAATTAAACCTTTTATCTAGTATCAGAATCATACCATAAACAGGGAAAAACCTCAAGGTTTATGCTTCCTTTTTAGCCAAATATTCGTTTATTTCCGTAATAACCTCGTCTACATCCATACCATGAACCATACATGCTTCCTCCAGCGGTTCACCCTGAGATGCCGGGCATCCGATACAGTGCATGCCTGCTGCCATCAGAATTGCCGCATTGCCCGGATCAATTGCTAAAATATCTGCGATAATCATATCCTTTGTTACTACCTGTGCCATTATAAGTCCTCCTTTAAACGCTGTAAATCGCGTATTTTCATATAAATTTTACTCGTGTCCTATACATTTCGACACATATTCATAATATAATACACACCTGTAAAGAACGCAAGCAGGATTTTATTTTCAGAAATTTCCGCATATCAATTCTTTAAGAATTGCAAAAAATTCTCTGGTATAATTCGTTGGGATCAGCCACCAGACAGATCTGGCGGGATTCCCGGATATATGCTGATAGCCACATTTTTTGGCCAGCCGGAGTGCCCGGAACAGATGGAAATCCGTAGTGGTCAGCACGACCGTATCCCGCTCCGGATCCAGCAGTTTCATTGAATTCGTCAGATTCTCTCTGGTATTCACCGATGCCTCCTCCAGCCGGATCCTCCCGGGATCAATCCCCTGACGGATCAGCTCCTGATAAATGCACTGTGCCTCCGATATATCCTCATCATTTCCCTTTCCGCCGCTTGCAACTACCATTGTTCCCGGATTTTGTTTTAAATATTCTGCTGCTGCATCAATCCGGTATCTGAGTATCAGCGAAGGGTGCGTGCCATTCACTTTTGCGCCCAGAACGATCAGATAATCTGCCTGTTTTAATGGCTTGCTCTGTCCGGCATGAATAATCACTGCCTCTGTCAGAATAAAAACCAGAAAGCTGATCCCGACTATCACCTCTACCGGTATCGTCACCCATTTGGGCGGTATCTTATTCCGAACTGCATAATGCCGGACCAGTATGATCAGTCCTCCGCATATACAGGCCAATCCCAGCCAGATATAATTGAATTTGTTATAAAAGCCAATCATTATGATCAAAAACACAAAATATCCCAGACACACACTGCCAACCGTTCCCAAAAGTGCGATCCAGAACCTGTACACCTTATTCATATATCCTCCGATCCGGATAGCCACTCCGCCATCCCGGGCTGCCGTTTCCGTTTCTTTTATCTGTCGCTACCTTATCTTATCCCAATATAATTCAAATAAAAAGGGGCATTTCTGTTTTTTCATTTTTTCTTATGATTTTTCACTCTTCGGCATTCTCTGTAATTCCAAACTATTTGCCTTTATTCGTGTTTTCTTCTCAATTTTCCTGAAAGTTCTACTTGCTATAATGTATAAAATGACTTAAAATCAAAGAGTAGATGATAAAATATTAAATAAGGAGGATATACATTATGGCATTTGTAATTTCTGATGCTTGTTTATCATGTGGTGCTTGCGCAGGCGCTTGTCCTGTAGGTGCTATTTCTGAGGGTGATGGACAGTTCGTTATCGATCCGGATACCTGTATCAGCTGTGGTTCTTGTGCCGGTTCTTGTCCGGCAGGAGCTATCTCTGAGGAATAATTCAAGTATTATAACTATGAAAAGGGAACCATATTTTATGGTTCTCTTTTTAATAATCCGTAATAAGTGAGGGGGATGTTATGTTAACTGCTTTAAAAATAACCGGTATCTGCATTCTTTCCGTGATCATATTGTATCTATTGCTTCTGGCAATTTCGGCCCTATTGGTCCATCCCGGAAAAGAATATACGACAAACAGTCGTTTTTACCGTTTTCTTTTAAATAGCTCAACGACAATTGCATTAAAGCTGATCCGTGTCCGCCCTCATTGCAGCGGCATGGAGCACCTGCCTGAAACCGGCCGTTTTCTTCTGGTCTGCAACCATCGTTCCAATTATGATCCGATCGTCACCTGGCATGTCCTGCGTACAAGCGATCTCGCCTTTATATCCAAGGCCGATAATTTTAAAATTCCGATCTGGGGACGCCTGATCCGGAAATGTTGTTTCATGGCAATTGACCGTGAGAATCCCAAAAAGGCATTTACAACCATTCAGAATGCCGCGCATCTGATTCAGGCGGATGAATGTTCCGTTGCCGTCTATCCGGAAGGAACACGGAGCAAGAATCTGGAGCTTCTGCCGTTTCATCACGGTGTCTTCAAAATCGCCCAGAAAGCTCGTGTTCCGATTGTTGTCATGACAATCCGCGGAACCGAATCCATATATAAAAACATTCCGTTTCATCATACGGATGTTTACTTAAATATAATATCCACCATCTCTGCAGATGATGTGAAAGCACATAGAACCAGCGAGCTGGAGCAGATGATCCGGGAACTTATGCTGGAAGATTTATCGCACCCGATATGATGCGGCGCATTAGCTTAACGCACCATATCTCTTATAAACCATAATGAAATACACATAGGAGGCACTTATGAACTACCACATTTTATACAATCCACTGGCCTGCAACGGACAGGGAGAAGAAGAAGCAATGAAGCTTAAAATGCTTCTGGCCGGAAATCAGTTGACCTTTCACAATGTAATCGAAGCAATCGATTACAAAGAGTTTTTTGACAGTCTCTCACCAAAAGATCATATCACGATCTGCGGCGGTGACGGAACCCTGAATCATTTTGTAAATGATATTGCCGGTCTTTCCGTTCAGAATCCGATTCTTTACTATTCTACCGGCAGCGGCAATGATTTTCTGCGGGATTTAGGCAAGGAAAAAGGCGGATTGCCTATCCAGATCAACCAATATCTGGAGCATCTGCCAATCGTATCCGTGAACGGAGAAAACCACTATTTTCTAAACGGTATCGGTTATGGTATTGATGGTTATTGCTGTGAAGTTGCAGATAAACAAAAGGAAACCTCCAAAAAACCCGCCAATTATACGGCAATTGCAATTAAAGGTCTGTTATTCCATTATGAACCAACGACTGCAACCATTACTGTCGACGGCAATGAACATACCTTCCAAAAAGTATGGCTGGCTCCTACCATGAACGGTCGTTTCTATGGTGGCGGCATGATGATCACTCCAAAACAGAATCGTCTGAAGAATCAGACCGTTTCTGTGGGTGTGATGTATGGAAGCAGCAAATTAAAAACTCTGGCCGTGTTCCCTTCTATTTTCAAGGGAACCCACGTGAAGCACACTGAAATGTTCCAGGTACTTACCGGCCAGAGTATTACGGTTGAATTTGACCGTCCAACGGCTCTTCAGATCGACGGAGAGACCGTTCTCGGTGTTACAAAATATCAGGTAACGGCAGCTGCTTTCTAAAGGAGCTGTCCCTTACCTAACAGAGTCGCCATGACTGCTTTCTCTGCATGTCGGCGATTCTCTGCCTGATCCAGGATGTGCTCCAGATTCTCATCTACCACATCCTGTGAGATTTCATATCCGACATGCATTGGCATATCGTGAAGCACGATCGCATGACTTCCTTCCAGAAACTCCTTATTGATCTGATATGGCATCATCATTTTCAGAGTTTCTTCTTTCTTCTGTGCATATGCAGGATTATTAAAGAATTCCATGTCTACCCAGGTGTCTGTATATAATACATCCATATCCTTTACATATTTTCTGGCTTCTTCCATAGACATTGTCGGATCCAGTTCTACATAGTATCCGGTTGCCTTTGCCTTTTCATAGAAATCCGCATCGACTGCGGTATCGTTTACAAGCGGAGTCAGACCATAGAGTGTACCCATTTCCATCTTTGAGAAGAATTCTACCAGTGAGTTGAATACATTGTTTTTCGCTCCGATATATAAAAACTTCACATTCAGACTGCCGAATTTCTCCACAAGAGTTAACGCATCTGCCAGAATCTGGCATGGATGATAGGTGCTATCACATCCGTTTATAAACGGAACCGTGGTATTGGCACCGAACAGCTCAACCGTCTCATTCTTCACCAGACGTGCCATGATAATATCTACATTCCGTCCTACATAACGGAGCTCAGATACCGGCTCACCCAGCACAAAGTTGGAATCCTTCCACAATTGATTATAATAGGTACCACCCAGCTCTGTAATACCGGTTGTAAAGGACAAAAACGTTCTGGTCGATGTTTTTTCAAATAATGTATATAACTTTTTACCCTTTAAAATCTCTGCATATTTCTCCGGACTTTTCTTCATGTCCAATGCAAGATTTAAGATGTCCATCAATTCTTCTTTGCTATGTTCCTTAAAATTCAGCATGTTTTTCATGGTCTCAATCCCCTTATCTCTCGTCTTATTTTTATAATTTCCAATTTATATTTATTCATTACTGAATCTTCATGTTAGCACATTTGTTTTTATTTTTCAAGCATTCGGTCTATTGTTGCGACTCCCCCGCGCAGGTTTCCCAAACAGTCCCCGTTTCTTCTTTTTGCGATTCGCCTCTTCCAATGCTGCCGCCGCTTCTATATTTGCTCTCTGTCTGTTCCGGATTGTTTCATCCAGCTTGCGGAATCGTTCCTCCTGCCGCTCCTCATTCTCCCGGAACGTATAATCCATCTGTTTGATGATCCGCTCTGATACCTTGTCCGATACTTCATTGCTGATAGCTCCGCTTAAAGAACGATTATTTGCCTCCAAAGCTTTCCCTATGATTTTAGTCATGATTTCCTGAAATTGTTCCATCTTAAACTCGGCAGATACTGTTTCTACTGCTGTCCGGTTCTGTGCATTTACAATCTGTCGGGCCTGCTTCATTTCCATGACTTTCCCAGATGTTCCGCCAGTGATCACTCCACTGATTGCAGTCCCGCCCTGCGGTTCGGACTGTTCCGGTGCTTTATTCTCCACTGCCGGAATCTCCTGCTGTCTCATCATCTGTTTATAATTTAACTTTGGATCTGCATATAGGTCCGGAAGAATCTGTTTGATCGCTTTTAATAAGATCCCCTGCTCCTTCATTTCCTGAACCGCCTTCAGCACACGAATATCTTCATCTGTATAATATCGATGCCCCATCTGATTCCGCTTGATCTTCAGTTCCAATTCTTCCTCCCAGTAACGCAGAACATGCGGTTCTACATTCAGCATATGGGCAGCATCAGAAATCAGGTATCCAGTCTCGTTCATAAAAAATCCCCCTCATCGTGTATTCGTTACTGATTCCATCATACACCGAGGGGGATTTCTCCTACAATTTCTATCGTATGCTATTATATTGGCTGCTTTGACAAAATATGTGCTTCTGCCTTCACACCTACAGGATCCTGTCTATATCCTGTAAGATACGCGTACTGTCATAATAATAAATGATATTTACTACCCGGTTGGAGGTATCATTGATCACCAGTACCAGCACACTGCCATCCACGCCCAGAAAATATTCTGCGGTACTGCCTCTCTGACCTATATCATCCAGCATTGAAAAGTAATACGTATACTTATAGCCCGTACTTCCTTCTCCGGCCAATACTTTTGTTTCTTCTGCTTTTGTCAGAAGATGACTCTCGGAGTCACCGATCGTAATGCCGTAGGCAGAATACTTTTTCCCGTCAAAACAGATGCCGGCCTGTTTACCGTTATAATAAATAACGCCTATATCCTTCTTAGGTCCGGAATATACCTGAAAACCTGTATGATCCCGGTTTGGAATGCTTAAGTAAGACGGCCCTTCCGGATTCTCTGTCATTTTAACTCCAAGTGTTTCTTCCAGTTCTGCCTGTGGCAGCCTGAAATAAGGCTCCAATGCCGTCTTCCGGTTCCAGGGAATGTTCGTCAGTATGAGTGCGACTACTACCGCTACCACAAGTACAATCACAAATCCGGGAATATGCACCTTCTTTGTCTTCGTATTAGTGTCCGCAGATACCCGTGTTACCGTATTGTCCGACTGTGGCAGATGATAATAGCCATCTGCGTCAGCACCGGATTCTGTCCCTGTTTCTTCTGTCTTTTCCTCTGCTTCCTCATTTAATTTAAATTCCATCCCTCAAATAATCCTCCTCTATGACCTGCGACTATGTTCCAGATTTACAAACTTCGTATACTCACCCTGCCAGCCTAACATTACTGTACCGGTCGCACCGTTTCTCTGCTTGGCAATGATGATCTCCGCCTTATTCTTGTCCTCCTCCGGCAGATCATCCCGATATTTATCTTCACGATATATGAACATAACCACGTCGGCATCCTGCTCGATAGATCCGGATTCCCGCAGATCGGAAAGCATCGGTCTGTGATCGGTTCGTGCCTCTACCGCACGGCTCAGCTGCGACAATGCAATGATCGGCACATCCAGCTCTTTTGCAAGCACCTTCAGCCCACGGGAAATCTCTGATACCTCCTGCTGTCTGGAGTCAGTTCTTCCATTGCCACTCATCAACTGCAGGTAATCGATAATGATCAGTCCGACGTTATGTCTCTGTTTTAACTTGCGGCACTTATTCCGGATGTCTCCAATCGTTACATTGGACTGGTCTTCAATAAACAGCTTCGTGCTGCCGATAATGTTGGAGCTTTCATACAGCTTCATCCACTGATCGTCCTGCAGATTACCGGTTCGGATATTCTGCGAATTCACCTGTGATTCCATCGCGATCATACGCTGTACTAATTGCTCCTTATTCATTTCGAAGTTAAAAATAGCCACCGGCACGTCTGTTTTCAGGATTACATATTCTGCAATGTTCAGTACAAATGCTGTCTTACCCATGGCCGGTCGTGCCGCGATCAGGATCAGCTCCGATCCGTGCAGACCTGTCAGCATATCATCCAGATCCAGAAATCCGGTCGGCACACCGGTAATATTTCCCTGCTGCTTGGATGCTTTCCGGATATTCCGCAGCACGTTATCTACCACTTCCCGGATTGGTGTGAAATCATCCCCATTACCGCCGCTCTGTGACAGCTCCAGCACCTGATTTTCAACATTGCTTAATATGTTTGCCGATGAATCTTTTAAGGAATAGCATTCATTAGCCGTTGTTTCCGCCATTTTGATCAACCGACGCATGTTTGCACGATCTTTTACTATTTCTGCGTATTTTTTCGCATTGGTGGAAACCGGAACCACATTTAACAGCTCCTGCATGACTTCAATGCTATATACATTCTCCGGAACGCCCTTCTCCTTCAGGCGTTCTGTTAATGTGATCATATCTATCGATGCACCTTCATGATACAACTCCACCATAGCCTCAAAGATCACGCCATACTGCACCTGATAGAAATCATCCTTCATCAGCATATCCGCAACATTAACCACAGCCTCCCGGTTCATCAGCATGGATGCCAGTACCGCCTGCTCTGCTTCTACACTATGTGGTTGTACTTTACGAATGATTGTTTCTTCCATCTTCTCTTCCTGTATCTGTTTCGATTATTCTTCTACAACCTTAACTTTTAACTCAGCTGTTACCTTTGCATGAAGCCGGATCGGTACATTGTGTACACCAAGCGTCTTAATGCTTTCTTTTAACTGGATCTTCTTTTTGTCAATGTCATATCCCAGCTGTTCCTTTGCTGCATCTGCAATTTCCTTTGAGGATACGGATCCGAACGTCTTACCGCCTTCTCCGAGTTTTAACTTCAGTACAATCTCTTTCTCTTTAATCTCTGCTGCCAGCTGTTCTGCCGCTGCCAGCTGTTCTGCCGCTACTTTAGCCTCATGTGCCTTCTGCAGCTTCAGGTCATTTAAGTTCTTGCTATTCGCCTCTACACCAAGCTTCTTTGGTAAAATGAAGTTTCTGGCATAACCGTCATTCACTTTCACGATCTGTCCCTTTTTACCTAATGCTTTTACGTCCTGTAATAAGATTACTTCCATTTTATATATCTCCTTCCGCTATCATAGTTTTCAATAAATCTTCCAGCTTCTGTTTTGCTTCCTCTGCCGTACAGTCCTGAAGCTGTGCACCCGCAACGGATGCATGGCCGCCGCCGCCCAACCGTTCCATGATAACCTGCACATTAACTTCATCAATAGATCTCGCACTGACATAAACGGTGTCCTTCACTTTTGTAAGCATAAAGGACGCCTTTACGCCATCCACATCCAGCAGTTCGTTTGCAATCTGTGCCGCCATAACTGTCGGACTGTCTACGCCTTCTGCCGGAAGAATGCCGATTGCATAGTTATCCATAAATAATTCCGCATTCTCAACGCCTTCCACCTTATGCTTATAGGCATCCAGATCCGTCCGGAACATCTTACGGACTCTCGTAACATCCGCTCCACTCCGTTTTAAGAAGGATGCCGCTTCAAAGGTACGTACACCGGTCTTGGTAACAAAGGTGTCTGTATCTACCAGAATTCCGGAATACATGGCATCTGCCTCGATTGGGCGAAGCTTCGGCTTGTCAATAATATACTGCAGGATCTCCGCTACCATCTCACAGGCCGAAGATGCGTACGGCTCAATATAAGAAAGAATCGCGTTCTGGATGGAATCGCTCATGGTTCGATGGTGGTCGATCACCACAATGGATTTCGTCATCATCAACAGCTTCTCGCACTCCGTAAAGCTCGGCCGATTAACGTCCACCACAACGACTGCAGTATTCATATCCGCCAGGTTCATTGCCTGCTCACTGTCAATAAACATATCATCGGGATACAGATTGTTTCCGATGAAATTGTTCATGATTGGCCGTATAGCCATTGATACTTCGTTGATAACTATATGTGCCTGCCGGTTCATGGCTGTAGCCAGCCGGTAAATACCGATTGCGGAACCGATGGAATCCGCATCCGGATTCTTGTGTCCCATGATCAACACCTGATCCTTGGTCTCCAGTACTTCTCGAAGGGCATGTGCCTTTACACGTGCCTTCACACGGGTATTTTTCTCAACTCCCTGCGATTTGCCACCATAATAATAAATCTGCTCGCCATCCTTGACAACCGCCTGGTCGCCGCCACGTCCGAGTGCCAGATCAATGGATACCCGCGACGCATCATAAGCCTGAATATAAGACGGGAATCCGACACCCAGTCCGATGCTTAGTGTTACGGCAATCTCATTACCAATGTTGATGGAACGTACTTCATCCAACAGTGCGAACTTTGTAGTCTGTAGCTGCTGCAGATACTTCTGCTGAAATACGACCAGAAACTTATCCTTCTCCAGCTTCTTTACGATGGCATCAATATTCTGAAAATACTTATTAATCTTCCGGTCTACCAGCGCTGTCAGAAGAGGCCGGCGCACTTCTTCCACGCCCTCTAATGCTTCCTCATAATTATCAATATAAATCAATGCCGAAACCAGCTTCTGATCCTTATTCTCCTGAATATAGCGCCGCAGCTCTGTCTCATCGAACAGGTACATAGCAATCAGAACATCATCTTTATCTACCTCTACATCCTCCGGTAAAATATCATGGATAATGACCCGGCGCATCTCTACCCGGTAATACCCTTCCTGATAATGCATCCCAAACTCCGTCAGATCATTCTTCTGTGGAAATAATTCTCTGGTAATCTCCGGAAAAATCTGGATCACACTCTTCTTTGCCGATTTCTCACTACCGACAATCCCATAGAACATGCCGTTTGCCCAAAGGATTTTACCATCCGGGTCAATCAGGGCATAAGGAATCGCCAGATCCTTCAGAAGCTCTTTCTGAACCTGTCCCTGTTCAAATGCGAAACTGATCAGAGTACTCATTATATTCGGCTTATTATGCACATAAATGAATATCACAATCAGAGCATAAATCATCAGACCAATGGACAGCCCGATACCGGTCTCAATATCCCGGAAGTAAATGACGCAATTCAGCAACACCAATGGTATCAACAGAAAAAACGGTATGCGTAAATACCTCTCTATTTGATTTTTCAGAACAACTTTTTTCGGCTTCTGTTTTACCGTTACAGTCTCCTGCTCGTTACTCATTTCTTACTGCTCCTATTCCGATTATTACAAATCTTCAACCGTAATCTCCAGCAACTGTTCCTTGTTTACAGATGCTGCCGCCACCAGACGATTCGCCTGCCGTTCAATCACCCGGCTTAAATAATTCCGGACATCCCTGGCATTTCCAAAGTTCTCATCTTTTTCTTTTACCATCTTCTCAAGCACTTCTTTTAATCGAACCTTGCCGGAAGAACTCAGGTGATAATCCTGTTCCCGACACATATGTTCAAAAATTGTAAACAAATCTTCCTCTGTATAATCCGGAAACTCAATAGTCTTATTAAATCTGGATTTCAAACCCGGATTGGCATCAATAAAATCTTCCATCAAATCCGGATATCCGGCTACTATTACGATCAGATCATCCCGGTAATCTTCCATCGCCTTGTTCAATGTATCAATTGCTTCCTGCCCAAAATCACCTTCCGGTCCGTGATTGCTCAATGCATACGCTTCATCGATAAATAGCACGCCGCCTTTGGCTTTATCGATCACCTTCTTGGTCTTCAGTGCCGTCTGGCCCATATAGCCTGCGACCATACCGGAACGGTCCACCTCTACCAGATGTCCCTTGGACAAAACACCCAATGCACAATAAATCTTAGATAACAGTCTGGCAACTGTCGTCTTACCGGTACCAGGGTTGCCCGTAAAGACAAAATGCTTCGCAACCGGTGCTTTTTTCAGTCCGTTCTCTGCACGCAGTTCATTGATCTGGAGCAGATTTACAATATTTTTCACTTCTTTTTTTACACTTTCCAGTCCAATCAGACCGTTCAGCTCCTGCATCAGTGTTGAAAGATCGTATCCTTCCTCCGGCACCTCCGTGATATCCCCCACAAACGGGATCTCTTCTTCTGTATCCTTTGGATTTTCCTTGGTACGATACGGAATGCTATCCGGTGTCTCTACCCGTTCTTCTCCAAAGTTCTGGTAAGCATTGATCTGATTCTCCAGCATCAGCAGATACCGGGTCAGACTGCGGATTTCCTTATCCTCCACCCTGCGGTTACACGCAATAAAATCTCTGCCCAGCTCCTGAAACGTATGATAATACAACCGTCGTATATCATAATATTTTGACTGATATATCACATCCGGAATGTTCTTATCCTTCATAAAATAATGAACCGACAGCGGTGGATTGCTCAGAAAATCCCGGTCACCAATCTTATTTCTCCGGATGCAATCTATAATCGTATCTTCATCAAACTCATATTCCAGCAATTTATTGATATAACGGATTTCTTCTTTATTCACGACACCATCTGAAATTGCCAGATAGCAGAAAAAGTTTCTTAAATCCATGCGCAGCTGTTCCACCGCACTGAAATCCCCTTCCAAAAGGATTCCGTTCGCATCCATCTCTCTGGCTATTTTCTTGCAACACCGAAAAAGTGTTATGCTATCCTGTTCCATTGATTCTCCCCATTGTTTTATAGTATCGGTTATGTCTATTGACCTCAGTATACATTCCATAATACTATACTACTTTTCCATGAAAACCGCAAGCACGGCGGTGAGGCTTTCTTCGCAATGATGGTTCTACAAGTGACGCGTTCTTCGCAATGATGGTTCTACTCCGGGACCGCTCCCGCTAATTTGCCCC
>HF991287.1 GCA_000431515.1 Clostridium sp. CAG:632
TTGTTTTGTGATAGGCAGAATCTTATTTTACGATATAGGAGAATACCTCGATTTCTTCAAATCCCAATGTACGGATTTTCCGGACCGATTCCCGAATATCCGTTTCATCATTATAATTTCTGATCCGTGGAATCCGGATTTTGCATTTAGACTGTAATCCCATGTCTGCAATTTTTTGCAGATTTTTTAATATTTTTTCATTTGTTCTGCCTGTATAAGACTGATAAATAGAAGGATTCATTGTTTTGATATCTATAATAAAGAAATCAACCGATTCCAGAACGCTCTCCAGTATTTCAGGTTCTGCATACAGGGAAGTTTCTATATTTACATGCATGCCTTGCGGTGTCACCCCGGCAAACCTGCGGATGGCTTCTGCATGAAGCAGGGATTCTCCACCGCCAAAGGTCACACCGCCACCCGTTGCCAGAAAATAACAATAATCCTGCAACACAGTCTCCAACAATTGCTCCGGAGTGTATTCCTTCCAACTGTTTTTCTTCAAAATATCTGCGTTAATACAGTATTGGCATGCAAGCGGACAACCGTGCAGTGCAACCAGCGTGGTAACACCACTGCCATCTGTTGTCATGCGGTGTCTGTTTATGGATTGGACCTTAAAATTCACTGTCCGGTTCATATACTACATCACCCTCTAATTCAATCACTTCTTCGGTTCCTGCCTCAGTTATGTCTGTCGACTCGGTACTGATCATCTCTGTTGACTCGGAACCGATTGTCTCAATCTCACCTTCGAGATCTCCATATTGGTTTCCGCAGCCCGCAAGACCCAGACTTAAGGTAGCCAGTCCGGCTACCAGCATTCCCTTTGCCGCCAGTGCCTGATTCAACTGTTTCTCCTCATGTGCACACTTCGGACAGGTTCCCTTACATTCCCCCCGATAGGTACATTCCGACTGATGAAGATCCACACCAATCCTGTCTGCCAGCTGTTTTCTAATCTGCTTTAATCTCTCACATTTCGCCTTATTTCTGTTCATCCTGATTCCTCCCATAATCGCTGCTACGCTTTGTATTTGAATTTATTTTAACTGTTTCGTTATATAAGTGTCAGAACCGGTTAAAACTGTTGCAGTAATTTATAGAATATTCCTGCTACTGCCAGGATAGCGCCTCCTCCTATCAGAATCAAAAGTATCCCCCTCAACGTTTCTTTCACAGATATTGGTCGTATCTCTCTTTGAAGCTCCGCCAGATTCTGTACCTGTCCCCAGGTTCTGTTTCCACAGCTTTGACAATCACATTTTTTTGCATATGATTTATAAACCGGTTGCCGGACTACATATCCTCCCCTGATAATCGTCTGTGTCTTACGGGAGCTTTTCATCATACCGCCACGCATCACATTCTCTGCCGGTACCGCAAATACAGCACCGCATTTCTCACATTGTACCCATGCCGGAATTGTAATTCCGGAAGCCGCTTTCTTAATTCTTCTGAAAATTCGGATTACGCCATATAATACCCATGCCAGCAACAGGATGCCCATGACCACAAGGATAATTTCTTCTGTTTCCATAACTGCCCTCTTATATAAATTCAAAAACTGTTATTCTGCCTTTTATTCCCGGTTCATCAGATCCCGGCTTAACGGTTCCAGATAATGAACCAGAATTCCGCCCTTCGCCCGGATGAAATTAGCCGGATCCAGTTCCTGATATTTGAAATTCTTCGGATGTCCTTCCCGAATCCGTTCCACATACCGTTTCAACTCCCGGAACGGCATATAATATAACTCATTCCGGGTCGTAAAGAAGATGATCAGAAAGCTGACTCCCTGTTGTTGTTCAAACTCCTTCATGAATTGATACTGATGCTCATGAATGTTCTGCATCGAAAAGGTATCCGTCGTGCATTCCTTGGCATCAAAGCACACCGGTACTCCCTGTACTACTCCGATATAATCAACCGTGGAATCCTTCTCAAAATACGCCAATGTAATCTGACTGCTTTCTTTATCGATCTTAATCGGCTTGATTGGGGTCGGAATCTTCTGCACCAGTGCCAGTCCTTTATCCCGATAGTTTTCATTTGTAAAATTAATCAGGTCTTCCAGTGTTGACCCCCGGAGTCCCCGGCTATTCCAGGTTGCCATATGTCAGTTCCTTTCCCCATAGCTTCTCCAAGATTTCTCTATATTTTTCCGGCAGTGGTGCCATCCATGTTTTCTCTGATAAATGGCGGAAATGACCGTCCATCACCGGAAATACGATTCGATATGCATGCAGACATTGATTCTGGATTCCGTATTGGTTGCGAAATTCCCGGTTTCTTCCCGGATTACCGTATTTGGCATCTCCCATGATCGGATGCCCAAGACTTGCCAGATATGCCCGGATCTGATGACTTTTTCCGGTGATCAGCTCTACTTCCAATAACGAATAGTCCGGACCGGCATTGCACGGCCGATACTTCGTTTCTATCATAACCGCTCCTTCTGCAGGCTTCTGCAGAATCCGGACCTGATTTGTCTTACTGTCTTTCACCAGATATGCTTTTCCGCCTCCGGCTTTCGAAACCTTTCCCAGAACCAGTGCCAGATAATACTTATGCACCGTCCGTTCCTTTAAAAGGGACGAAAGCATCTGACTTCCGGCAAGCGATACACCGGCCAATACGATTCCGCTCGTATTCCGGTCAAGCCGGTTACAGACAGATGGAGTAAAGGTTATCAGCTGTTCCTGCGTAAGCTTCCCGGCAGCCAAAAGATACCGGATCATCTGTTCATTAATCGAATCATCCGATGCCTTTGCCTTCTGCGACAGGACCCCGGATGGTTTATTCAGGATCAGAATATCAGAATCCTGATACAGGATACGGTTCTCTGAAAGGACGGTTCCCTTTGAAGACACTTCTCCACCCACAAATTCGGTCTTTTTATCTTTATGAAACTTTGCAAACGTGTCATCTGAGAGGTAAATCTGAACCGTATCGCCTTCTTTTAACAGTTCCTTTCCATCTGCCCTCGACTGATTCACCTTGATGTTTTTCTTACGAAGCATCTTATAAATAAAGCCGGACGGTGCCTCATTTAATATTTTTCCAAGTAATTTATCCAGACGCTGTCCTGCTTCATTTTTACCGATTGTGTATTCTTTCATCCTGCCTGCTCCTCATTCCGCCCGATATTCCTTACAGACACACATCCAGCATCCGGGTCTTTAACCGGTTGCATTTCACTTCCAGATCTTCTTCCGATACAGGATTGGCCGTCACCATATCCAGCAATTCCCTGACATCATGTGCGGTATACACCTGATATGTATATCCGGTCTTATTTACGATTCCCTGCACATATTCCCGTTGCTTTTCTTCTCCGTATTTTTGTTCATTTGAGCCACCCCAAAGCAGATAAATATTTCCCTGGTCGATCACCACCGCACTTGCAAATGATACTGCCTCATAAGAGCTCAGTGCCATATCATAAAGCACAATACAGTTTTTCCTGCCGGACAATCCATTGCTGATCAGTTCTCCATCCTCCGGAATCATCGAATGAAACTTCGCAGCTATGATCCAAAGTGTCAGCATCTTGGCAAATGGCAATGCCAGAATGATTGGTATCAGAATCGCAACATGCTTTACCGTTCCGAATATCAGATATACTGCTGCCGTACCGGCTATAATACAAATGGCCAGAATCAGCATCAGCATTCCATAACGTTTCTTATATGCATTTATATATCCAAGGGTTCCTTTTTCCATTCTTCTTCCTCGCTTCTTCTATTCTGCATCCCTTGCCAATTCCTGTATCACAGGATAATAATCCCTGACCGCATACTCCGCTTCCTGTACCTTTGCCTGCCAGATATGACTGCTTGCAGCATCATCAATTGCACAGGTATGCATTCCGGCATTTTTTCCGGCCCGGATTCCTTCCACGATATCCTCAAAAATCAGACAACGTTCCGGTTTTACCCCCAGTTCATCTGCTACCAGAAGATAAATATCCGGATTTGGTTTCCCGTGTGCAACTTCACAGGCAGTATGCACCGAATCGATCAGTCCACGGATTTTCTGCCCTTCCAGTGCAAGCTCTGCCAAATGTCGTGAGTTACTGGTTGCCACACCTGTCCGGTATCCCTTCTGCTTCAGAAGGCAGAGAAATTCCATGGCTCCAGGCTTTAACGGAACCTCCTCCGCATACTTTTCTTCCGCCATCCGGTTCCATGTGTCCTTCATGACTTCTATAGAATCCGTAATCTGATACTCAGTTTTTATATATTCCGCTGTCTCAGAAAAGCTCATGCCGGAAATCCGTTCCTGTAAACCATCCGGAACAACCAGACCATGTTTTCTGAAATATTCTTCATCAATGGCATTCCATACCCACATGGAATCTACCAATGTTCCATCCAGATCAAATATGACTGCCTCTATTTCCCGGAACATTCGTCCACGCATTACAGCCACCTCCAGCCGGCCAGATATTTATTCTTAAGTGTGCCGTTGGTTAGCTTTCCCCAACCGAGCGGATAACCATCCACACATATTAATGTCATACCGTTTTCTCCTTCTAATTCAATTGTTTCTCCTTTCAGATACCGGATTACCCTCTCATCCGCCACATCCAGAGAGACTGCATGATCATATTCATTCATCTTCAGTGCCATTGCCAGCGACTGACTCGGTTCAAACCGATTCTTCCGGATTTCACCCAGAAACAGACCATTCCGCAGCACGCGCATCCCCTTTACCGATGGCATCTTCTCCGGAAGGTAATACAGCCGCTCCTTCTGTAATTCCATGCGGCATTCATCCCAGTTCCAGTCAATGTGTTTCAAGAAATCCCTTACCTCATCCGGAAGTTTTACCTTTTCCGGACGATACCAGTTCACTGCATCAGCCATCGGCTTCTCTTTCTTATGCAACAATGCAACAAAATGCCCTTCCCCATGAATCCGCTGCGGCCATAACCGACGGCACTTCGTCACATCCTGATTACGATTCAGGCTCCATTCCGGATGTCCGGAATCAAAGCCTTCATATCTCGGAAGCTCTGCCAGCTCCAGCTCCGGATCCAGCTCCAACAGGAAATCCATTGCCTGCTCGTTCTCCTCCGGTGAAAATGTACAGGTCGAATATACCATTGTTCCGCCCGGTTTCAGACACCGTATCATTTCCTTTAAAATACTGTGCTGCAGATTCACAAACAGTTCTACACCATTCGTTTCCCATGCTTTCACCATAGAATTTGCTTTCCGGAACATGCCCTCTCCGGAACATGGTGCATCGATCAATATCTTATCAAAAAAACCTTCAAAGTTATCAGCGATCACATTCGACGGTTCACTCAGTACCAGCATATTGGGTACGCCAAAAAGCTCCAGATTCTTAAGCAATGCTTTTGCCCTGGAATTACTGATATCATTGGATACCAGTAGACCTGTTCCATGAAGCTTTGCTGCCAGCTCCGTTGACTTGCCACCCGGTGCCGCACAGATATCCAGAACCCGGTCCCCTTCCTCAATTGGAATCACACTTGCCGGAGTCATGGCACTCGGCTCCTGAATATAATACAGACCTGCATAATAATATGGATGCTTCGCCGGTTGTTCCGACTCATCATAATAAAATCCGTTTGGGCACCATGGAACCGGCTTCAACTCAAACGGAGATAGTTTCAGAAAATCCTCAACTGATATTTTTGCAGTATTCACCCGCAGCCCGTGATAACATGGGCGTTCCAGTTCTGCTTCATAAGCGCCAAACTCATCCTGCAGCATCTCTTTCATACGTGTTTCAAAACGTTCCGGTAATTTCACATTCATTCTCCTGCTTCTAATTTCTCATCTGTCATCATTCTGCCCGATAATAAAAACGCGTCAGGGCCCGTCTTATATTCCTTTTAATTCAGACTCTGTGCCTTATAGCCTTCTGCTATGATATCCAGCTCTCTGCTGAATCGCTCCAGCTGCTCCAGATCCTGCGTGGCAAAGATCTGATAAAACTCATCCTGGATCTTCAAAACCTCTCTTTTATTTGCTACATGATATAAATTCTGGATATTGATCAGAATATCAGATACGACATTCGCCTTGATCGTAAACATATTCTGTGCGTCAATGATCTCATCGCGTACAGAAGACATCTCGGAATCCAGAGCTACAATTGCATCGGATGCTGCATATAAGCGCTCCCGTACATGTGCCGGCATATTACCATGGTACTTATACTGAAGGGAATGCTCGATCGTAGCCCAGAAATTCATCGCCATCGTCCGGATCTGAATCTCTGCCTGCAGACGCTTTGTTCCTTCTAATGTATAGACATCATAATAGACAATAATATGATAGCTTCGATATCCACTCTCTTTGTAATTTGATATGTAATCCTTTTCGCATTTGATCTCCATATCCTTGCGGTTCCGAATAATCTCAACAACCTTATCAATATCTTCTACAAACTGACACATAATACGGATTCCCGCAATATCATCAATCTCATCCTCAATCTCTTCAATTGCCAGATGCTTCTTATTCATTTTATCAAGAATACTGGAGATCTTTTTGACCCGTCCTACCACCTGTTCGATTGGAGAATACTGTCCTTTACTCCGATATTCTTCAATAATATGATTGAATTTTACTACCAGTTCATTTACCGCAAGCTGATAAGGCGACAAAATCTCCCGCCATAATTGTATTTCCATGTATAACCACCCCTGATATTTTTATCACCCATCACTGATCGATGACCTGCGTGTGCATCCGCGTTGCTTTCGCATTATGCCGGTATGTGCAAGCACATCCCGTCGCAATGCTCATTATTTCGCGATTTCATCGCTCAATCACTTCGCCGTTCGCCAAAAGTGAGCAAGCTCCCTATGGCTCACTTGCGCTCATTATATCATATCTTTCTTGAAATTCCAACGAAAGCCGCTCTCAAAAGCAGACCTTTCTCTACACTTTTCCCTGTTTTTCCTGAAGTTTTTTCAAAAACAGATATGGATTAATGCTGATTTCTGCTTCATCCTCCTGATAGAAATAGATTCCGATATGCAAATGCGTATCAAACATTCCGGTAGTACCTTCTTCACCGTAACCGGAGTTTCCCATAAATCCAAGCAGTTGTCCGGCATATACAGGATCTCCCGGCTTCAGGCCTGCCGCATAGGAATATAAATGTGCATAGTAATAATAAATACCGCCCTCAGACTCTATTCCGATCCGCCAGCCGCCAAGTGTCAGCCAGCCCATATTTCGCACCACACCGTCCGTCATGCTGATGACTGGGATTCGTCCGGGTTCATTCCGGATATCCATAATATCCGTTCCCTCATGCACCCTGTCACCACCATATGTCCGCTCTCCATACCAGGAATCGCAATATTTTATCTCCTGAATATAGGACTTTTCAACCGGAAAATATTTCAGCTCCCGATTTATAGTGTTTTCTATCTTCTGAAGTTCCTCATCATAGCTTTCGGTTGTCCGATACGGATTCAGATACCCCTCGGGATCCGCCCGAAACCGTTCCAGATTCTTCTCGTATCGCAGCGTATAATTTATCGTTGCCTGTGCATCCGCCACATGCCACTCTACTCCGATTATCAGAAGCAGCGCCACTATCAGCATACCTCTGCGGCAGATTTCCCTGAAGTATCCTCTTTGATTCATATACGATACTCTGCTATTCCGGATCCTATCTGTTCATCTTATGCCCTACATCCGAGATTTAGAACTCTGCGCTCCTGACGGACATCCCTATGACTGTTCCTCGTATCCGGCATCCACCGAAAGGTCTCTGCTATCTGCAGCCTGCGTAGCCAGCATATCACACCGCTCATTCTGCGGATGTCCGGCATGTCCTTTTACCCAGTGATATTGAACCGAATGCTTACTCATTGCCTGTAACAACCGCTTCCATAAATCTATATTTTTAACCGGATTTTTGGTCCCGAGCTTCCAGTTTTTCTGAAGCCAGCCTTCAATCCAGTTCTCATTAAATGCTTTGACCACATATTGAGAATCCGAATAAATATCTACCTGGCACGGACGATTCAGTGCCTCCAGCCCTGTTATAACCCCCAGCAATTCCATCCGGTTATTCGTTGTCTGGCGATAACCTCCGGAATACTCTCTGGTATGTAACTGTCCTTTCGGATCAGTGTATTCCAGCACCGTACCATAGCCACCCGGTCCCGGATTTCCCCTGGAGGATCCGTCCGTATATATAATTACGTGCATTTAAATCTCCTTCCCAATCTCTGCAACTGACAACCGGATCAGTTGTTTAAACTGTGCAGATACCCGGTCTGCTGTTTCCTGTACTTCTGTATGAGATAGCTTTTTATCCGAAATACCGCTTGCCATATTGGTAATGCATGAAATACCGCAGATTTTCATGCCCATATGATTGGCTGCTACAGCTTCACAGGTCGTACTCATACCGCAGGCGTCCGCACCAAGCAGCCCTGCCATCCGCACCTCTGCCGGGCTCTCATATGCAGGTCCGCTGAACTGGATATAAATACCCTCCTGCAATGGAATGTCCAGTGTCTCTGCCGCACCCTTTATCTTATCTCTCAGTTCCTTATCATAAATCTCCGACATATCCGGAAAGCGTGCTCCGAGTTCTTCAATATTCGCTCCGATCAGCGGAGACGGTACAAAGGATGAAATCTGATCCTTTAACAGCATTAAAGTCCCAGGTTTCAGAAAGGGGCTGATACCGCCGGCTGCATTGGTCAGACATAAGGTATCCGCTCCAAGGAGCTTCATCAGCCGGATCGGTCTCACTACCTCCTGCATGGTATACCCTTCATAATAATGCACTCTTCCCTGCATGATTACAACCGGCACCTGCTCCAAATATCCGAATACGAATCTTCCCTGATGTCCTGCAACAGTAGATCTCGGAAATCCCGGTATCTCATCATACGGAATCACTGCTTCACATTGAATCTCATCTGCAAGTGCCCCCAGTCCGGAGCCTAAGACCAAGCCGAGTTTTGGTTGAAAATCCGTAATGTTTCTGCATGCCTGATAGCATTCTTTTAATCTTTCATACTCTGTCTGCATATGTACCTCCGTCCTGAAATAACTTCTGATTACTCTAAATGATACACTGTTTTCGATATATCCGCAACTCAAAAAGACGATTCCGGGCTATATGACTTATAACAATTAATAACAGAAAATGCCTCTCTCCGGAGTCACTGCTTTCATAAATTTCCATCCTTGTTCCATCTCCGGGTCGAGGCACTCCCTGCCATTGTTCTGTTAGTTCTATTTCTGTATCGTTAAATAATAATACATACCATGCCGCCATTTCCGTCATTTACGATTTTTTCCATCGTATCCTGAAGCTTTGCCTGGCTCTCATCCGTAATCTTACCGGTTTTCGCCCGGATTCCGTCATCAATCAGCTGTTCGATCGTCTTTCCGAAGATATTAACGTTCCAGATATCCTCCTGCCCTTCTGCTCCGATATACTGTACCAGATCCTTCGCCTGTTCTTCTGAACCCACAATCGGTGCGATCTCCGTTGTAATATTAGCCTTGATCATATGAATCGACGGTGCCTCTGCTTTTATCTTCACACCGAATTTATTTCCGTGCCGAATCACCTCCGGCTGATCGATCCGAATTTCTTCGTGGTTCGGTGTCACAAAGCCATATCCCTTATAGCGGACCGCATCCACAGCCTCTGCCACCTGTTCGTATTCCTTCCGCTTCTTTGACAGCTCCTTCAATACATTCATAAACTGATACTCATTCTCAATCACGCATCCAAGCATGTCACTCAGCATCTTATAATAAAAAGCATGGTCAACCTGTACCAGCAACCGGACATTACCGGTATCCAGTGAAATATTATCTACTTTCACCCTTTCAATATATGTATCCTCCGGTATTTCCAGCCGATATATATCACGGATCACATGGATCTGATCCATCACGGATTTTGCCATAGCTATTAGTGCCGTTTTTACATCGGATTCCGGTTGCAATGCCTCGGCCCATTTCGGAATATGAAAATCCACCTCTGTTACCGGAAATTCCAGCAGAACTGCCTGAAGAATTTCTGTTACATCCTCTTTACGCAGCTGATCCGCGTTTACGGGAAGCACCTTTACACCATAGGTTTGCTCCAGCTCCTCCGCCAGCTTCTGTGTTTCCTCCGCATACGGCTTCATGCTGTTTAACAGGATAATATACGGTTTTCCGAGCCCTTTGATTTCCTGAATCGTCCGTTCCTCCGCCTCCAGATATGCAGCT
>HF991288.1 GCA_000431515.1 Clostridium sp. CAG:632
GCCGGTAGGTCTGTTTCTGGCTATCCGGCAAACGAGCGGAAAAGGAATCAGCCTGCGATTAACGGTACCTGAAGAGCTGATTCTTCTGTTGATGGTGCTGTTATCTCCGTTATACGGACAGGTTCTGACCTATATTGATGATAATTTCGGTCATGGATTCTATTCATTTGCGTGGGGGATTTTTGTTTTGGTTTTGAATATCGGAGTGTTTGTGGGAATCATAGATCGGAAATTGGCAAAGCACTACCGGGAAATATCAGAGAATTATCGGGAGAGTTTTCACACGGAATATCAGTATTTTAAAGATTATAAAAAGAACCAGTCCGAGCTGGTGAGGTTCCGGCATGACTGGAAAAATCATATGCTGACACTTCAGGGGTTGTTGGAGCAGGGAGATTATGTACAGGCACAGGATTATTTCCGACAGTTATCAGAGCAAAGCGGAATATCCGGGAAACAGATCCTGACGGGAAATGAAATCGCAGATATTCTGCTGAATGCAAAGGCAGACTGGATGCAGCAGAATGCGATTGAACTGGACATACAGGGAAGTCTGTATGCATTGAAGAATCTGGAGATTGCCGATTGCAGTATTCTGATTTCCAATCTGATCGATAATGCGATTGAAGCAAATCTGGCGTGCGACAGCTCCAGATATATCCGAATCCGTGCGGCAGAGATGCCTGGAATGCTGATGCTCACAGTTGCTAACAGGATGGCAGGCGAGCTGAAGCAGGATGACGGTCACCTGCTGACCAGTAAAAAGGATAGGAAGAATCATGGAATCGGAACGAAGAATATCCGGCACGTAGTGGAAAAATATCACGGAGAGTATCGGATTCAGATACAGGATGAACAATTTCAGACGCAGATTTTACTGCCATTAAAAGACGAGGCCTAATCAGCCTCGTCAATTATTTTCTCAATTTCTTTTATACGGTCCTGGCAGAGGGATAATAACTGAGCATCATCCGATTCGGCAGTGCTAACATCGCCGAAGAGTGCCAGATAATAAATGTAGCCACCTGCCTCATAGACGGTTGCTGCCTTTGCCTGAACGGCATTGACCGGATACTGCATAGCCTCATTCTGCTCATAATCCAGATAACTCTGCAAAGCAGATAGAACGGCGTCCTTTTTCCCATCTGCCGGTTTTACGATCAGCAGCGTATCAGACAGTACGGAAATCGCAGGTATTTCGCAGAAATAATCATCATACATATCCGGAGTCAGTCCGAAAATCGTCTCCAGTACCTCAGAATCT
Organism: Clostridium sp. CAG:632; assembly: GCA_000431515.1. Lineage (GTDB taxonomy): Bacteria > Bacillota > Clostridia > Lachnospirales > Lachnospiraceae > CAG-632. The sequence continues at coordinate 1,265 of HF991288.1, forward strand.
GCTTCCATGTCCGGATAATAGTCAAAGGACATGGATGACTTGATCAGGTCGGCCATTTCGGATACAGATTTCGCATTTGAAGAAGTCTTGTTACCGCACCCGCTTAACAGAAGTGCTGTGCATAAAAGGAGCAGCGATAACAGGGATGTTGCTTTTTTTGATTTCATAAATACCTCCAAAGAATCATAGTAAAATAACTATATAAGAGAAACTGTATAATGTCAACCGGAAAGCTTAAGGAG
>HF991289.1 GCA_000431515.1 Clostridium sp. CAG:632
GGTTCGAGTCCGTTTATCGGCTTTTTTTCATAAATATGAATAGTACGGGTTTTGAGACTCGTGAAATGGACCTTTAGCTCAGTTGGTTAGAGCAATCGGCTCATAACCGATCGGTCCAGGGTTCGAGTCCCTGAGGGTCCACTCTTTTGGGAATTAGATTTATATATTAAATATATATGGCCCAGTGGCTCAGTTGGTTAGAGCGTCGCCCTGTCACGGCGAAGGTCGAGGGTTCGAGTCCCTTCTGGGTCGTTACAGTAATTAGAAAGTAAGAATGAGATAGTTTGGTTATCTCATTTTTTTTTGTGTTTAATTAATTGATAATACTCATAAAGTGTGCTTTATCATTACGTGTGAGCTTGAAAAACTAAAAAATCTAAAAAAAGACACTTAAGTACAGGCTATTCGACATTTATTATAATGTAAAGAAAAGCTAAAGGAGCATAGAATGAAAATTTCAATGCTGGTGAAACGACTGTTTCTTATATCAGTCGTAATATCTGTACTGGTCTTTAATTTAAGTACAGGAATATTTCTTGCAGATTCTATGATATCTACAGAAGATCGATTCGGAAGCGATTATTCTATCGCACATATTCTTGGAAATTATAGTTATTTTGTTAATGGGAATATGAGTGGAAATGCAGTGGCACATACGTCCGGAGCAATCATTGTAGGTGGCGAATTGGATTTTACAGCATCCGGTTTTGGAAATGTTATGGTGGCACCATCCTATATAAACCATATAAAAGGCTTAGGATATATGAATGCCCCATTTCCGGGCACAGAATATCTACAGGAGAAACGGGTTGTTTATTATGGCACGGTAGATACATCCGTGCCAGGATATCTGTTCTATAATGAAGGAGAAAACAATACCAAGGATAATGTACTGTTCTGTAATCCGGATTATATTAATGTAGGAACTGCTATGCAGGCGGTCAGAACCGAATCGGCGGCAATGGCAGCATCCGGTAATAGGGATGCATATATTTATGAAGCAGGTGAGGTGAAGATTAATTTTAAGAAAGCGACCAGTGTAACAGTTTCCGAGTCATTGGCACAGATTCAGAAAATCACACTGGAGAATATCACGATTGACGAATTGATGAAAGCGAGTTATATAGTCTCTTTTACAGGAAGTGGCACAGGTAATATAAATGCACAGATGATATGGCTGAATGGAAAGACGTTGGATCAGCAGTTTAAGGAATATGCAATCGCACACAGCGAAGGCAGTGCATCTACCGGAGGGCAGTATTATCTGCAGGGAATGAATTTAATCTGGAATTATCCGAATGTATCTGAATTGACATATTGTAATCTAAATGGGCATCTGATAGCACCGGATGCACACGTAAGTGTAGTAGGTGGACGCCATGAGGGCGGTGTCATCGCAGCTTCTCTGCATACAGAATCAGAAGCTCATTTTTATCCATACCACCCGAAGGAGCCGGGGACGACGACCGAAAGTGGCGGAACAACGACGACTGAGAGCGGCGGAACAACGACGACCGAAGAC
>HF991290.1 GCA_000431515.1 Clostridium sp. CAG:632
GTTTACACAAACTTTGGGATACTCCCTCATAGTCTCTCTTATTCAAAGATAACATCATCGCGGTTAAATGTAAATTTAAAATAATTTTTGCACTTATTAAATCTGTCTACATCATCACCATATACGCAGTCAATTGACTCCCAATCATCATTGGTTCCAATTGTTACAGTAACTGTCTGAAAGCTGTTTAGTATTTCATTTGATACAGAAATAGGGACGTAGAAGTCTACTACAGACAGTGGATTGACATCGTCAAACAGATACTCGCCATCACGAACAGGACATATACAGTAATAAAAATAATATTTGTCATCGAAGCAAACTACAACGGAACTATTCCATATCGACTTTGGAGTGCCACATAAGTTTTTAACCTGGCCTCTAATATAAAACAATTGCTCGTCATCTCCCTTATCAGCATAAACTATCATAGGATGATTATCGGTTCCTGTGGCAATTTTATCAACATTTAATTCCATATAATCATTAGTGATTATATCATCTTTTTTATACTCTGGAATAGCCGCTTCAGTGGCTTCTTCAGTGGTCTCCTCAGAAGTGTTTTCTGTAGATGATACGGTTGCCTCTTCACTAACAATATCAGTTGATGCTGTTGTCCCGTTATTGTTTGAACATCCACAACATAATATTAAAGTTGTAGCTGTACATAACAGTAGAAATTTTTTTCTCATATATTAAATCCTCCCTATATATAGAATCTATGCAACTATAACACATTTTTTATGTGATTTCAATGATCATAAAGAAAAGGAAGGTAACAGTGTTTTGAAAAATAATGGATTTTGATTGCGACAGCGTTGTATTCTTTTGCAGGGCTTGATGGAGTGGTAGAGGTAGCTGTTGGAAGTTTTATAATGGTATTTGTAGCGTTGCAGCTTTTTATTAAAATTTCAGAGAGTCGAGGTAAAAAAGAAAGGGAGTGTTCTTCTTGCAATCTGGAAGTGATTCTCATAAACTCCATCCCGATAGAAATGAGTCGGTGGGGTGGTGAAAGTATATGGGATCGGAGGTGGCTATAGGTTCCGGTAAAAAAACTTTATTCTACTGTATGATTCCAACTGAAGAAAAATTGAGGAGAAACTAGGAGCAGATGAATAAATTCTGTAAAAAACAAAAATCTGCTATGTAGAGGATAGAAGTAAAGTGGTTAATGTGATATACTATATAAATAGAAAAATATCAGAGCTATTGTTACGAAATTTGCGTTGTAGATAGAAAACTGGCTATGGCAGGAGACTTCGAAAGAATATCCAGAGAAATGAGTGTGAGTGATATATGGGAGAATGGCTTGGGGATATTATAGGTGTTTCGGATCAACGACCGAATGGCTATGAGCTGTTGATAGAGTTACAGATATGCAATTAAGAAATTCAGATAGTTTAGATTGAATAGGAGGATTCTTATGAGGATAGCAGACATTCAGAAGCAGAGAGTTGAATGGAAAAGAAAGGCCTGGGCAATTCCGGAGTTTCGGGGGAAAAAGCAGGACTGGTTTGCAATAGTGATTGAGCTTGTCTCGTTACTGGATAGAAATTCAGTTGCAGATCAGAGTATGGTTCCCAATCTGACAACTACAGATACCGCATATCCGTGGAGAAATTATGCATCCTTTCTGAAAGGAGCAGGACTTGTCAGCAATAAGGCAGGGTTGCTTTGTCTGACAGATGTTGGACAGCAATTTGCGAAAACACAGAGCAGACGATATTTGGCAGATTTATTGCATGAGAAATATCGATTGTTTGGAGAGGTGCTGGCATTGCTGGAAACAGATTCAAAGACTATCGAAGAGGTGGACAGGGAGCTTTGCAAGGAGTATTGTCTGGACTGGACAAACCTCAATAATACAAGGCGCAGGATGGATTGGCTTGAGGTTCTGGAGCTGATTGAGGGCGTCGGGAACAGGAAATGGGGATTGACACCGGAAGGAAAGAAGGCTGTGGAAGAATGGCCGCTGGTGTCACCGGATGTAATAGATATGCCGTTGACAGAGGAGGAAATTCGTATTTTGCCGCCGCCGACGGAGATAGCGGAGCTTTTATCGGTACTGCAAGAAAATCCGGCACTGCATAAGAAGAGGAATATCTATAATATCTGGGCACCAAGTCCGAACCGGATTGAGAATGTGAAGACGATCGTACAGTATGCCTTTGAAAGAGTTTCACGCGCGGATCTGTTTGAATTTGTTGAGAATGAATTTAATCTGAAAGCGAGCAGTGTGGAGTCTATGATGCCATTCCTGAAGGCAGATGGGCTGATAGAAGAGGTGGGGAAAGGCATATATGTTGCAACACCGGCTGCAAAGGCATGGTGTGAAAGTGGAAATGATCTGGATTTTATCAGAATCGTGCATGCGCATAAAAGGTTTGTAGGAGAAATGATTCTGGCAGCAGAACAGGTGGTTACCAGAAATGAGATTTATGCAGAGGCTTTGAAATATGGACTGAATACAGAAAAAGCAAGATGGATCACAGGATTTCTGATTGAAGCAGGCTTGTTGGAGGAGACACAGTATCTGCATGTAAAGGCAACACCATTGGGAATAAAGTTTGCAAAGGAACTGCCGTTAATGCCGGAAGAACTGTGCGAACAGAATGAAATAGAAGGTCAGAGCACATTACCGGGTGAAGAGGCAGATATTGACCAGAAGGGCCAGGAAGAAAATCCTGTTTTTACAGCATTAAGAGTGGCAGGTAAGGATCCAATGGCTGAAGGAAAAGCTTCCGGCGTGGCATATGAAGAGAACATTGCAGCAGTCTTCCGGTATATGGGATTTGATGCTATTCGCATTGGAGGAGCAGGAAATACAGACGTGGTAGTGCGCTGGAAGGATGAGGAAGGGAAGGTTGTTACGGCCATTGTTGATGCAAAATCAAGAGCAAATGGTACGGTTACGCATAACGATATCAGTGATGTGGCGATAGAAACGCATAAGGAAAAGAATGAAGCAGACTATGTGGCAATTGTGGGACCGGGATTTAACGAGGGTACGATAAAGGATTATGCCAGAAAAAAGGGATTCGCACTTGTAACAGATGATGAATTGATCGATATTGCGGTAAATGCTACGGCCCTGGGGCTTTCATTAACGGAAATTGCACTGTTATTTAAAGTACCTAACGGACTGTCCCAGCTGGATGAATTGATGAATATGCAGAAACGGAGACTTGAAATTGTTACGCTGGTCATTAATACGTTTCGGGAAGAGCAGGAAGCAATGGATAGTCTGTCGGCCAGAGATTTATATTTTCTATTGCGAAGGACAAGTATTTCACCATCTTTGGAGGAGTTGATCAACGCATTTGAACTTCTTTCAACAGAAGAAGTAGGAGTATTAACACAAACGAAGCGGTCATCTGCAGTGGAAAACAACACGTATTCCATTCGGAATGAGGTGCAGAGTGTTAACCGTCTGCGGGCACTGGCGGCGGCAATCGAAAAAGGACTGGCTTAGGGATTATCATGGATATTACGGTAATAAGATCAAACAGAAAAACAGTGGCAATCCAGGTGAATGCAGATCTGACGGTAACAGTGAGAGTGCCGCAACGTACCTCCCGGAAGGATATTGAGAGAATTATAAGGGAGAAAGAACCTTGGATCCGAAAGCATATAGAGCAGATCCGGGCGAAAAAGGAAGCATATGAGGCTATGGAGACTTCGCATCTGACGGATGAAGAAATCCGGGAGCTTGCGGATAAGGCACGGAAGTATATCCCGGAGCGGGTGGCATATTTCGCAGAGCGTATGGGCGTTACATATGGCAGGATTACGATACGCAATCAGAAAACCAGATGGGGAAGCTGTAGCAGCAAAGGAAATCTTAACTTTAACTGCCTTCTGATGTTGACACCGGCGGAGATTATAGATTATGTTGTTGTACATGAGCTTTGTCACAGGAAGGAAATGAATCATTCGAGGGCCTTCTGGAATGAAGTGGAGAAAGTGCTTCCGGACTATAGGGAAGCCGTAAGGTGGCTGAAGGAAGAAGGCAGTCAGATCATGTGGAGACAAAAATAGCGATTTGGGCTTAAGAAGAATGAAAACAGGAGGATATTATCATGGAAAGAGTCGTTAAATTTTTGAAAGAGGCAGAAACATATTATTTGGCAACGGTAGAAGGTGATCAGCCGAGAGTAAGACCTTTTGGAACTGCTCATATTTTTGAAGGCAGATTGTACATTCAGACCGGAAAGGTAAAGGATGTTTCAAAACAGATTCACGCAAATCCGAAGGTGGAGATCTGTGCATTTAAGAATGGAGAATGGCTTCGTGTAGCCGGAGAACTTGTAGAAGATGATAGAAGAGAAGCAAGGCAGTCTATGCTTGATGCGTATCCGTCTTTACAAAAGATGTATTCGGCAGATGATGGTAATACGGAGGTGTTTTACTTTAAGAATGCTGTAGCTACATTTTCATCATTTACACATGAACCGGAAGTAGTGAGATTCTAATGACGAAGGATGAATGGTACAATCAATTATTTGAACGGCTTGGTAATTCCAATTTCCGGAGCGGTTTTCATCTGAAACAAAAAGATATTGATTACATCAATGAAAAGGGACTGGATACCATTAGGCAGCATGCAAGGGATTTTATTGAAAAGAGAGAAGCTCCGGCATATATACCCAACGATGGAAAGCAGACTCCGACGAAAGGGCATCCGGTATTCATTGCGCAGCATGCAACGGCAACATGTTGCAGGGAGTGTATTCGAAAATGGCATAAAATCCAGCCGGGCAGGGAACTGAGTCAGGTGCAGCAGGAGTATCTGGTAGATGTAATTATGACGTGGATTCAGAAGGAACTGGAGAGGCGGGAAAAGAAGTCATGAAGCTGAAGAATGTTTTGATCGTGGTTGATGATATGGAAGAATCCATTCGTTTTTATAAAGAGATGTTTGGATTGCAGGTAATTATGAGACAGGAAGGCAATGTAATACTGTCTGAAGGACTTGTATTGCAGGATTCAGGAGTATGGACTGATGCGATTGGAGAAAATGTAACACCATTTAATAATATGACTGAACTATACTTCGAAGATAATGATGTTGAGGGATTTGTAGAGAAACTTATGTCAGGTGGTATTCCGGTGAAGTTTGCGACAGAGTTGGCAGAGCCGACCGGAGGGCAAAAGCTGGTAAGGTTTTACGATCCATCGGGAAATCTTATAGAAGTGCGGGGGAAGTGATGAAAAGATAACAAGGAGATACTCAGATGAATATACAGATATTTGGTACAAAGAAATGCAATGATACAAAGAAAGCAGAGCGTTTCTTCAAGGAACGAGGTATAAAGTATCAGTTTATTGATATGAAAGAAAAGGGTATGAGCAAGGGAGAGTTTAATTCAGTCGCTCAGGCGAATGGCGGATTAGAGAATATGATCAACTGGAATGCTAAGGACAAGGATTTGCTTGCTGTTATTAAGTATATCGCAGATGAAGATAAGTTAGAAAAGGTACTTGAAAATCCACAGGTGATTAAAACTCCGGTAGTCAGAAACGGAAAGCAATCAACACTTGGTTATCAGCCGGATATCTGGAAAGGATGGAACTGAATCAGTGTATGTTTGATATGTGCGATGTTGAAATGGAATAGCCGACAACATCGGAGGTGCTGTGGCAATGCGGAGGAGAAAATAAAATGAAAAAGATGTTTTTGAAAAAATTTTTTTCGGGCTTTAAGTATAAGCTGGACAGAGCGGTTTTAAGAAATTATCTTCAGCATACAATTAGTTTTTCTATCGAGAATAAGCTGCCATTTTGTGATGAGTTTTATATTGCTGACAGTCTTGATGCAAAGGATAGATTACATGTCACTATCCTAAATTATGATGCGCCGGGAGAGGCTGTTTATGAGATTGAGGAGAGTTTTAAGGGAATAGTTATTTTTGCTAATCATAAGAAATGTTATGATCCGGAAAATGATCACAAGTATATTGATACGGAAGATTTTATAAGCCAAGAGCTTTGCTCGCTGCCGGATGAGTTTTTTGTTTTTATGGACATGGGACCGACTATGCTTGAACAGTATATGATAAAATGAAAGGGATCTATTTATGTATTGCATCAAAAAGCGTGCGTCTTAGAGCGAAATATTCCGGTATAAAAACAGGAGGTGCAACATGAGAAAATATACAGATGAACAGATAAATATGTTTCGGAAAATTGCTGATTATATTTATACACTTTCAGATGGAACTAATACAACTACGGCGCGAGTTATGGCTGAGATTTTCCCGGATGAAATAGACGATATATGGGAAAAACAGTCATATTTTGGGGTTGAATTATTCATGATACATTATGAAGTCATGGAACTATTGGAAAAAATGGGTGTGGAGCTGGATATGAGTAGTCACGAGGGCAAGGTTGAAGGATTACCACACAATCTGGATTTTTATGTAAAACATATCTAAAACAACAAAAATGAGGTATAGCAATGAGAGATTGGATGGATTTAAACGGCGATGGTGAAATAGATAGCTCAGAAAATAATAAAGATGATTTTGACTAGAAGAAGATGATGTACGCCTTGCACAGTCCTTAGAAAAACTTGTACTGATATGCTATTCACCAATCCGGTAAGTGGTACACGAATGAGAATATAGACCAGATGCTTATGGAGCGACATCTTAATAAAAAGGCAAGACGCAGCTCTCATAAGAATCATATGAAAGGACCGAGAAAGCGTACAGAAGATGATGATGTACGCTTTGCACAGTCCTTTGAAAAACTTATACGGATGGCAAAGTCAAAAGAAGGTGCTCAGAGTGGGATTATTTAAGAAAAAGATAGTTATAAAGACGTATGATAAGGAAAATAAGAAACCGGTAATCAAGGCAAGTATATGTAATGGCGAGCAGGTGGCTGGGTTTAAGGACATTCATACAGGCAAAATAGAAGAGGTTATGCTGATTAGAAATCAGGCAGACCTTGATGAATTCAAGAAAATGTATGGAATAGATGGCGAGATAGAAAAGGAATATTAAACAATGTATTTGATTAAGGCGATAATATGGATAATGGAATCAGGTCTATTGCATTTCTTTCCATATTGATAACAATACTGAATCAGTGTACGAAGCTGAAGTGGATAAGATATATATAAGCGAATCTAGAGACACGAATGAGATTTCGTGTCCTTTTTATTGGACACAGAATGTGTATATAATATATGTGTAAGAGAAACTAGTTTCAATCATTATGATAATTAGGAGAAAAAGGATATGTTAGGAACAGATGGAAGATTATATGATTCAGATTTTGACTTTGATGGAGATGGAAAACTTAATGCGTATGAGTATTCTGTAATGGATGATGTAGTTTTCGGTCATGAAGATACGGATACAAGTGAGGAGGATGAACTGGAAGATGAGTTATCCTTGGCTGGACTAGACGCAACAGAGCTTGAATATATGGATGCAGATGAAAGAAGAGAGGCACTGGAAGATGCCGGATTGGATCCGGATGATTATGATTAAGAGTTAGGGGATAATGACCATGAGAATAGTAGTAACGGATTCTGGATTGATTTGGAATCATAATAATCTGTTTCTAAAGCAATTCAAAGATATTGTTCTGGTAGTTTGTCTCGAAGGAAAACAAGTTACCGAAGAATATAAATGTTTTGTTAGTCCTTATCAGCATGTCGGTATGGAAATTGACGAATTTGGAGTGGAAAGTCAAAAATATAAAGCTTTGGAGTCGGTTGCGTCTGAACTGAAAAGAGAATTAAGATATCATGACAAAATAGTATTCCTAACAGATGGTAATCCGGAAAGTTTATATCCATATTATGTAATCAAGGACATAAATGAATTTAACAGTTTGCATTTATGTACAGTTTCACCTTGGAATTTTGAAGAAAAAAGAAGAGTAGTTGCGCATAGAGAATTATTATCAGATTTGTCTGCATTAAAATCTATCTGTTATATAGATAGTGACTCGTATTTAGCAAAGGTTGATAAGGGCTCAAATATGAAGGATGTCATGCAGTTGGTAGAGAAAGATTATGTAGATTTGATGCCGAGAATTCTAAATGGAATAGAAGAATTAACTGAAGATTCTTATTTCGATATGGCATCAAAATCTTATGTTTCGGTTGGTGAGGGATATGAAAAAATCGATTTATCAAAGGCATTAGAGGAAATAACACAAATAGACATTCCTTTGTAACGGCAATTGAGTACACTTGGCATGGTGCTGAAATCGTATTATCCTGAAGAGGGTGAAAAAATTAAGGAAGAGATTGAGAGACCTATAGCGCGAATTGATGGAAAGAAAATCTGCAATGTTTTACGACATTATAGGCTTACATTAGCTGAGATGAATGGATTAGAGTTCGTGTCAGAGGAATGTCCATCAATTGGCCCTTGTGCAGGAACCTGTGTAAAGTGTGATAGGGAAGCCGCATATCTGAGAAATAGACTTGCAGAGATTCCATTAGATAAGCAAAAAATACCTATTTTCGATTTGGAACAGGAGGTGTGAGGATGATTGGGGATATTATGTCTATATCAAGATTAAGAATGGGAACAGACGGGAAAGGTGTTTCAACATTAGTTGCTTTTTTTGACTGTCCATTACATTGTATATATTGTGCAAATGATCATTGCCATGAAAAAGAATACTCCCTTTCAGGTACACCTCGAGCAGCATATACACCGGAGGAACTTGTTGAAGTTCTAAAAATGGATGACATATATTACCTTATGACCGGAGGCGGAGTTGTATTTGGAGGAGGAGAACCTCTGTTGCAATCGGCATTTATACATGAGGTATGCAAATTGACTGATGCACGTTGGAGTAAGAGAATAGAGACATCTCTTAATGTGCCTTGGAGGTGTGTTGAACCTGTTGTTGAAGATATTGATGAGTGGATTATTGATATCAAAGATATAGATCGCGATATATATAAGAAGTATACCGGAGTAAATAATAAGTATGTGATGGATAATTTATTTAGATTACGTGATAAAGTGGATTCAAGTAAGTTTCATATTCGCATACCAAGAATAAAGGGATATAATGAGGAAAAGAATGTACAAAAATCTGTTGAATGGATTCGCGACGTAATGAAGGTAGAACCAGAGGTGTTTACCTATTATGAATATAGCCATACTTAAAAAGAATAAATCATAGGAACAAAAACTTGAATATTGGAATGCATTTAATGATAATGCTTTTCAGAGTAAAGAATTTGCAAAGACATTTAATAAGAAGAGAAACCAAGTTGGTATAGATGTCTGTATGAAGATAAAGAAGGCATTTAGAAAAATATATAAATAGAAGATGCGATTTTATGAAAAAATTGGAAGCTGAGGGAAAGAAGGAGAAAAATAATGGGTATATGTGAGTTATGCAATGTAAAAAAAGGAGATAGAATAATTGCAGGAATGAGCATTTGTAATGAATGTTTTACTAAACTTCAGGGATTAAGAAATGGAAATGAGGATGATTTGCTTTTTTTTAGAAACCCTGAGAATGTTTCTGAATTTTCTCAAAAAGCGAAAGAATATATTAATGAAGTAGCGACAGACATTGAAAAGTCTCATAGAACTGCTGAAGAAATAATTCTTGAAAGAAAGCAGTTGCAAGAAGTAGAAATTGAAAAACAAGAGTATGCGCGGTCGTTATTTGGCTTATATGAATACGAAGTTGTAACGATATTGAATAAAGACCATGGGCGCGTTGATATAAAGAAAATGACTGAATTGATAAACATGCATGCCAGAACAGGTTGGAAGTTACATACTGTTTATTCAAATGAGTTAGGAAAAAATGCATTAAAAGTATTGGGTTTAGAGATAAATTCTACGGCTTGTGAAGATATACTTATATTTGAAAGAAAACTGCGGGATAAGTAGTTAAAATTCCAATTTGTAAAAAGCATTAGTAGTAATGCATCCATAGATGCAATATGATAGTTTTTTTATCAGTGAAAATATAAAACTATTGCAATTTTTTCGCTTTTTGAATATACTAAATGTAACAGAGTTGCCCGAAGCCTTCTTGGCATTGGGGACCAAGCTGAGACTTGTGCTCAGCTTTTTTACGTTAAGGGAGGGATTTTATGGATTTGAAAAAACCATTGACCTTTGATGAACAGTTGGATAAGCTGGTAACCCATGGGATGATTATCACAGATAGAGAAAAAGCAAAAGATATTTTGAAAAGTATAAATTATTATCGTTTTACAGGTTATGCTTTACAATTCAGACAAGAACCTTCTGGTAGTGATTATATAGAGGGAACTACATTTGAAACGGTATATCATCTATATAAAGTGGATGAAATATTGCGTGATACATTCCGACGGTATATTGAAAAAGCAGAAGTATATTATAGAACGCAGATAGCATATGGATTTTCAATTGCTAAATGTACGGAAGCTCCCTATGACCAGCATTATGATGAAAATAATTTCTATAACCAAAAGGGTTACAGGGAAGTTATGGAAAATTTCAGCAGGGAGAAAAATTATTATAAAGATAGCCTGATTGTGAAACATCATAAAATAAAATACTCCAGTAAAATGCCATTGTGGGTTATTGTGGAATTAATGTCTTTTTCTAATATGTCTAAATTATACAGTTCTATGTATTATTCAGAAAAAGATGCTATTGCCCATATGGTTGGTGTTGGAAGAGATACATTAGAAAATCATCTTCATTGTTTGTCGGTTTTGAGAAACAAATGTGCACATGCGGCTAGAATGTATAATACAGAATTTAATCCACCAGCAAAGTTTACATCGTCATTTTTGAGAAAACATCCGGAAATAAAGAATAATTCATTATTTGCGTATACGCTTGTTTTGTTAAAAAGATTACCAGATGAGGGTAGTAAGAAGTCTTTGATTCAAATCATGGAAAATGTGATAAGGGAGTATAGTACCGATATTGATTTGAAGTTGATTGGATTCCCAGAGAATTACTTGGAAATTATGAAAAATAATTTGTAAAAATAAATTATTTTATAACCATAGATCGACAAGGCAGTATTTTAGCAATTAAACTAGTATATATAGTACATTTTTACTACACCATTTACTACCATCAAAATGAGCAAGATGTGTCTAAAGATACTACATTTTGGCAAAGAAAAAGTAAAAGAAAAATGGCTTAAAATAAGGAGTTTACAATGAAAACGAGAGTCCTCTTCATCTGCCACGGCACTCCAGTTTTATGATAATACATACCTTCGCAGAATGGGGCAACACAGGGCAGAATATGGCGGAAAACCTTGGAATTACTACGGTTTAGACTACTAAAGCTCATGGCGGATAAGCCAGAATAGTGGGAAAAATAATGATATCAGCATCAAAGATGGCACCGATGTAAACAGCATCATGCGTGACATGATGTCTGTCC
>HF991291.1 GCA_000431515.1 Clostridium sp. CAG:632
TACGCCTTGCTTCCTCCTCAGCCTTCCGGCGTTCCATCTCTGCTCGTCTTCGTTCTTCTTCTGCTCTACGCCTTGTCTCTTCTTCTGCTTTCCGACGCGCCTCTTCTTCTGCTTTCCGACGTGCTTCCGCATACTCTGCTTCTCTTTGTCGTACCGCTTCAGCCCGCTCGGCTTCTTTCGCTAACCGCTCTTCTTCCTGTTTCTTGGCAGCTTCATATTTCTTTTCATCTTCGTCATCCGAAAACTCAATGTCATACATACTCTTAACATTATTCGGATCGAGCCCCTTCTGTTCTACAGGAATTACATTTATAACTTTTCCTTGTTCATCTAAAACCGGATCATCTGTCACATCTGAATTTTTAGCAAAATTCAAACCTAGGCCCAAGCCTTCTTTCGGTGCTTCTTCCAGATTGTCTCCTTCCAGCCCAAAGTTCTCTAATGTAACTCCATCCGGTGATGTATCCTCTAGGGTTTGTCCATCAGAAAGATTTCCTGAGATACCTTCAAAAATCCTTGTTTTTGTTTCTTCCGCAGCTTGAATCTTCTGTTCTTCTGCTTTCTTCTCCGCCTCTTCTTTTTTCTTTTTATCCTCATCCGGATTCCAAGGTCGGAATTTCTGGGTTGTCTGCGTCTGCGCCGTTTTACCAGAATATTTTTCCTGCATTTCCTGCTCTTTTTTCATTTTTTCTGCTTTTGCAGCTTTTTCTTTTTCTACCTGAGCTCTTACTGCCGCTATAATCGCATCTCTCTCATTCATACTCTCTTCTTAGGCGCTCCTTTCTGTCATTATAGTTTGCTTCAGCACCATTACGAATCCTCCGAATTATTTTCATCATGATAGGATTTTACCATTGCCTGCGTAATTGTATTTGATCCAACCAGATTCATAAGAAACTCATCCAGATCCAGTTCTTCCTGTTCCGGCTCCGCCTTCGGGGGTTCCTCTTCCCGGTCCTCCTCTATCAGTTTCATAAGTTTCTCCAATCGTTCTTTAGGACTTAAATTTTCTTCAACATCCATCAGTTTGGATTGATACGGCTTCTTTTCCGGCGAGTCTTTTTTCCATTCCGCTTCTACTTCTGCTTCTATATCTGCAACTGACTGCAGAACGGATGCTATGTAGGAAGATACATTCTCTTCATCGGCTTGTGGATTTTCTCCGGCTGCAGCATCTGCATCCGATGTCTCCACATGTTCCGGCTCCGGCTTTTCAATCTTTTCCGCAGTCGCCTCGTCTATTTGACTTTCTGTCTGCTCTGCCTTCTCTTTTTCCGGCTGAGTGCCTGTCTTTTCATGCTTTTTTCCAAACGGAAGTTTCAATCCGAGAAGTCTCTTCGAAGCCGTTTCCTCATCCTTACCGTCATCATCCTCCATCTGTAAGATAACAGGATCCGGCGGATGTACTTTTAAATCGTCCTTTTCCAGCTGTTTCTCTTCAATTTCCATAATAGAAGCATACAATTCCGTATCTTCTTCCGCTTCCATGATTGGGAACCGGAAATTAGAATTACTCGTATCATACTGTCCCTGCTTCAAAGCCTCCGCTAATGAACAGTACGGTGAATTTCGAAAGCTGGCCATTAACCGGATGCACGCTTCCTTCATCTGGCTTTCCATTCCCAGCGTTGCATATAGTAATGCCAGTTCAAATGCCCATTCATCGGTATAATGCTCTTCACATGCCCGTTCTAATATTTTAAGAAGCTTCTCCGCTTCTACGCGCTGTGCTTTCTGGATCATATACTCCAGAAACATCTTTCCGGAATCCTCCGGTCCTGCATTATGAAGATAAATCTCATAGTACCGCTTTGCACGATGAAAATACCCCATCTTCAAATACAGATAAATCAGATCATATACGATCCGATTGCCCTCCGGTGCCATTATATGTGCCTGAACCAAAGCTTTTCTGCTTTCGTAATATCGTTCATTCTCAAGATACACCTCACCACAGCATCGTAAGAATTGCGGATTCAGCGACTGGAAAATATCTTCTCCTTCCAGTAAATCCAAAGCTTCACCATATTGCCTTGTTTCGGTAAGTTCTTTTACCTTTGTAACCACTGCATAACTGATGCCCAATTATAACACCCCACAATTTTCACTATTTCCAGTGTAACACATTAAATTTTCATTTACAACCTGTATCCTTCACATTTTACTATTTATATACATTTTTTATGGATTTTATTAGTAATTATTACTAAAACAAAGCCTGCAACCATTCCTCCTATATGGGCAGCATTATCTACTCCGACAGAAGTAAAACCATTATATAATGATGCTATACACATAAATACTACCCGGCGGGGTGATAACTGCGACACATTTTCTCTGCAAAACAAAACCAACGCCAGCATTGCTCCGCTTAAACCAAAGATAGCTCCGGACGCTCCTACTGAGCCGGTTGTCCCGCCCCACAAAACGCATGACAGCACACTTCCGACCAACCCTGATATAATATAAATCAACAGATATTTTATTTTTCCAAGAACCGGTTCCAGGTATACTCCCATAAGCAGTAACACCAGCATATTATTAAGCAAGTGTTCTAACCCGCCATGCAGAAACATACTGGTGAATAACCGATACCACTGATGCATCCCGAATACATACGTTCGGCTGTTCATGCCATTTTCAACCCATGTGCTATAGTTTCCTGTCAGCACCGGATAGAAAAAACAAAAGCAATTTAATATTATGAGCGTCCCGGTTACCCACGGTGCCGTCCGGGCAGTAAAGGGGAGCTTATCTGTCCAGCTTCGTTTCTGATGTTTCTCAAGCTCTGCATTCAGTCCGTCAAACTCCACCGGTTGATGTTCGTACTGCCAGAATCTTCTCTGATCCCTGGTATAGATCCAGAAATTCGGAACCTTCTCCGTCAGCTGCAGGGTCTCCGTCGGAAACATAGCATCCTTTCTGCACATAATATACAAATGATACACATGCTCTATTCCCTGCGTCCGATAATACGCAGTCAACTCCTGCCTTCTCCGCATAATACCATTCCATGAAACTGCCGCATCACTTACCATTACAACATAGCACTCCTGTCCTGCCCGTCTGGTAAATATATATGGTTCCCGGTCCCATTCCCGGCGATATCCTTTGTCAAGCATCATTCGTATAAAATATTGTTCTGTCATAATCAACCGCCATTATAAACTGTTTTTCAATCGTTCACACAATTCCATTGGCTTCTCAATAATCCAATCAGCTCCATTTGCCACCAGAAAATCATGTCCGCGAAATCCCCACGAAACACCCACACACCGTAATCCCGCATTATGTGCAGTCTGTATATCCACATCCGAATCTCCGACATAAATAGCTGTATCTGCCGTGCAATCTAACTCCTTCATCGCCTTAAAAACGCAATCCGGTGCCGGTTTTTTTCGAACATCCGAGGACTCTCCGATCGCAACCGGAATATATTCTTTAAAATAATCATCCCTCAGGTTTTTAACTGCAGAATCAAATTTATTTGATACAATTCCAATACCGTATCCCTGCATTTTCAGCCACTGAAGCATCTCAATAATTCCGGGATACGGCGCTGTCCGATCCTGCAAATGCTCTGAATAATAACCGCGGAAGCATTCCAGACACGGTGAAAAATCCGGATTTTCAACTCCTTCCGGAATCACCCGTTCTATTAACTTCGCCACTCCGTTCCCAACTGCCAGCCGGACTTCTTCCAGACTTTTCTGTGGATAATTAAATTCTCGAAGTGCATAATTAGTTGCTGCACAAAGATCCTCCAAGGTATTTAACAAGGTGCCATCCAAATCAAAAATCACAGTTTTAACTTTTGATTCCATATTCTCATATCCTTCCTGCTGCATTTAGATTTTATCTGCGCCCATTATACCATTCCCGTCAAAAAACCTCAAAGACTTTTTACCGTTCTCTGTACATCGTCTGTGCTACCGCTTCCTTCCAGCCATTCAACTTGGCTTCCCGTTCTGCCTTCGGCATCTGCGGTTCAAATACCCGCTCCCTTTTCCAATTTGCAGAGATTTCTTCCGGATTTTCATAATATCCAATTCCCAATCCGGCCAGGCAGGCTGCCCCGAGTGCAGTTGTTTCTATGCACTGTGGCCGTTCTATCAATGTATCTAAAATATCCGACTGAAATTGCATCAGGAAATTATTTGCACACGCTCCGCCATCTACCTTCAGGCAACGGACCTGCTCAATTCCGGCCTCCTGTTCCATCAGTTTAACTACATCATATGTCTGATATCCCAACGCCTCCAGAACTGCACGGACAATATGATTACGATTACTTCCTCTGGTCAGTCCGGTCAGAATCCCTCTTGCATACGGATCCCAATACGGTGCACCAAGTCCGACAAAAGCAGGCACCATATAGACCCCATTGGTATCCGGAACAGAAGCTGCAGCCATCTCCGATTCCGCTGCAGATGATATCAGCCCCATTTCATCCCGGAGCCACTGTATAGCCGCCCCCGCCACAAACACAGAGCCTTCCAGTGCATAATTTATCGTTCCGTCCATTCCCCAGGCAATTGTTGTCAGCAATCCATTCTTGGAAAATACCGGTGTCTCTCCTGTATTCATCAATAAAAAACCGCCGGTTCCGTATGTATTCTTGATATCGCCTTTTGCAAAACAGGCCTGTCCGAACAGAGATGCCTGCTGATCGCCGGCCACTCCGGCAATTGGTATAGGACTGCCGAATATCATGCTGTCGGTCTCACCATATATGTAGGAAGAATCATGGACTTCAGGCAGGATTTCTTCCGGAATATCCAATAGATTTAAAATCTCTTTATCCCATCTTTTTTCAACGATATTATAGAGCATGGTGCGTGCTGCATTTGTAACGTCTGTCGCATGAACCGTACCTTTCGTCAGTTTCCAGATCAGCCAGCTGTCAACTGTTCCGAATAAAACTTTTCCCTGTTTTGCCTTTTGCCTGGCTCCATCCACATGATTCAGTATCCACTGTATTTTCGTAGCCGAAAAATATGCATCCACCTTCAGTCCGGTCTTCCGAAAGATCATATCTCCATATCCTTTTATCTCCAGCTTTTCACAGATATCTGCAGTCCGTCTGCATTGCCAGACAATTGCAGGATAAATCGGTTCTCCGGTCTCCCGATCCCAAAGTATGGTTGTCTCCCTTTGATTTGTAATTCCAAGTGCTGCAATATCACGACTGGTTATACCAAGGCGCTCCAGTGCTTCTCTTGCAACTCCCATCTGGGTGGACCATATTTCCATCGGATCATGCTCTACCCATCCACTTTGAGGATAATATTGTTGAAACTCTTTTTGTGCAACACTGACAATTTCTCCTTCTCTGTTAAAGATAATACATCTGGAGCTGGTGGTTCCCTGATCCAGTGCCATCAAATATTTTTCCATGCATATTACTCCTTCGCTTTTCAAAGTTTAAAAAAGGACGAAGACTTCTCTGCTTCGCCCTTTTTCTCTCCCTGTACCCAATACAACAAACAATTAGGATTCAAAAATATTTTGAACCTTTTCGATAACAACCTCTTTCATATCACCACGTGTCTTCTCATACTGAAGTGCAGACTCCAGCGTCTGAAGCAACTCCATACGGGATTCCGGATCAATCTGTTTAATATAATCCTTAATTACAACATCCTTCATTTCGGTCACATTATTCTTTGTCGCCATCTTATCCAGCATTTCTTCATAATTGAAGCCAAGATCTTTCTTAATATCCGCTTCTTTTCTTCCGCAGACATCACACTCTGCATCGCTGACCTTATTAATGCAACCACATACACAAGTCCAGATCATACCGTTAGACTGATACTTCACAACCGCATCAATGCCCCGTTTCTTCTTCAGGCTCTCCAACCGACGATATGACAAGTCTGTTGTGATTGGAAGTTCCTCGCAACTGATTACTTTTCTGGCCGTTACATACTTCCGCACTACAACTTTAGCATCTTTGATCATCTTTACTTCTCGTTCCTTAATATCGCATTCAATCCAGTCTGCTTCCAGCTGTGATACATTATTCTTTTCAAACGTAAAATCCATATCCCGCAGAACGATCTTTTCATCATAATAGGTAGAAAGCTCTACATCCGCACGAATTGCACGAATCTCCTCATTACGATAATTCATAAACACCGGAGAAATCCTTGTGGCATTCTTATCTGCACGAATCCGCACCTGTACCGGACGCAGCAACAATTTTGTATAATAATTAGTAACATACAGATCCTGACGAACACCTTCGTAATTTCTGTTTTCTTTTTCTTTTGCATTAACCGCTGTACCGGTTGCAATAATACCGATTGTATTATTATTCGTCAGACTGCTGGTCAATTCATTATATCGCAGTGTAATGCCGATTACCGCATTGGCACCGAGTTTTTCTGCTTCTTCCTGCATCATACTGACAGCCGTCTGATGTACCTGTGACATCTTTTTAGTCAATGCCTGGCTCTCTTTTGCATCCATTTCCGTATTGCCGCTGAATTCCTGGAAAAACTTTGCGTTTAATGCTGTCTGTCCACTCACCAGCCCAAGATAATCTGTGATATCATAGCCCTGAATATCAGAACCGGATGTCATAATAATTGTATTCATTCGTCAGCCTCCCCATAATTGCTAAATTGTTGTTTAAAATTATAGCATGTTACACAATATAATCCAATGCCTTTTTTACACTTTTTAGCCATTTTTATGATTTGCACAAAGTTTTTTATGCACATTGCACACATCTTGCCTGTCTTTCAACTTTGTCTTATAATATTCCAAGATTATTTATATAAGAAAGAAGGATACGTTTTGTTATGATCATCGATTTTCATACTCATACCTTTCC
Organism: Clostridium sp. CAG:632; assembly: GCA_000431515.1. GTDB lineage: Bacteria > Bacillota > Clostridia > Lachnospirales > Lachnospiraceae > CAG-632. The sequence goes on from HF991291.1 coordinate 6,842, forward strand.
GGATGAAATCGCAGAAAGAACGATTCACAAGTTAGAAGCCGCCGCCGGCATTCACGCCAGAGTCAACGGAACTTTAGCCGGATTAAAGACCTCCATGAAACAGGCCGGTGTTGATTACTCTGTAATTCTTCCGGTAGTTACCAAACCATCCCAGTTTGATACGATCAATCAATGTGCTGCCGCCATGAACGGCTCCGACCACATCATTTCTTTTGGCGGAATCCATCCGAACAACACAGATATCCCGAACAAACTGGCTTATATCAAGCAGCTTGGATTACCCGGAATTAAATTACATCCGGATTATCAGGAGGTTCACATTAACGATGAACGTTATCTGAAATTAATTACCGCAGCAGTCGATCTGGGATTACTCGTCATTATTCATGCAGGTATCGATGTAGGGCTCCCGGAAGAGGTACACTGCCCTCCGGAAGAAGCTGTCCAGATGCTTTGTTATGTAGAAGAACATGCCAAGGATCCCGCATCCGCCAAAATTATCCTTGCGCATACCGGCGGATGGAAGCAATGGGATGTCGTAGAAGAATTGTTAGTTGGAAAACCGGTTTACTTCGACCTGGCATATACGTTCGGCTTTATCTCCGAATCCCAGTTGCTCCGAATCATTCAAAATCACGGTGCCGACCGTATTCTTTTCGCAACCGATTCTCCATGGAATGATCAGGCTGAAGATATTCATGCCCTGCAGCAACTGCCGTTAAACCAAGAAGAGCAAGCTGCCATCCTCGGAGAGAATGCCGCACGCCTGCTCCGTTTACCGCTTTCCGGAACAGTCTGACCTTATCATTACAGTCCTGATTCAGAAAGCGCACTGCCTTGTATCACATTTCTCACAGTAAATTCCCGGCGGATGGTATTCATTACCATCCGTTTGTTACCACTCCACTGCGGTGCGATCAGCAATCTCTTATCTCCATCACCCGTCAGTCGATGAATCACCATATTTCTCGGAAGATGCCGAATGCATTGTTCCAGAATGTCAATGTACTCCTTCATTTCCAGTACCTGAAACTTTCCGGACTGATAATCTATTGCCAGATCCGTTCCCTTTAATACATGCAGCAATTGCAGTTTGATCCCCTGTGTTCCGGTCCGTCCTACATATTCTACCGTTTCCAGCATCTGCTCCACCGATTCTCCCGGAAGTCCGAGGATCACATGTGTGATCACCTCCAGATTTCTTTCCGTCAGCGCCTTTACCGCCCGATCATAGACTTCCAGTTCATATCCACGACGTATATAATGTGCAGTATCTTCCCAGATTGTCTGCAGCCCCAGTTCTATCCAGACCGGTTTATATTGATTTAATCGCCCCAGCATATCCAGAATATCCGGTGGTAGGCAATCCGGCCTGGTCGCAATCGACAGAATCACCACCTCCGGATCTTTTATCGCCATCCAGAATATCGGCTCTAGTTCTTCTACTGTGCCATAGGTACTTGTAAATGCCTGAAAATATGCAATATAACCTACATCCCCTTGTGGCAGCTTCTTTTGAATCCGTGCTTTTGCCTCCTGCAATTGTTCCGATACCGGCCAGTTTCTGTCGGCTGCAAACTCTCCGGATCCGTTTCCACTGCAAAAGATGCAGCCCCGGCTGCCACAGCTCCCATCCCGATTGGGACAGGTTCTGCCGGCATCCAGGGCTATCTTATATATCTTTCGTCCGTATTTATTTTTCAGATAATCATTTAAGGCATAATAATACATCTCGCACCTCTGGGCTATTTCTTTAGCCATAGCGTACTGTATTTCAACTCTTAAGTCAATGCTCTTTCTTTATCCTGCGTATCGTATACAACTTAACCGTAATTATGGAATCCTGTAGATTCTACCTCCCCTTTATGCAAAACGTCTCCGGTTTCAGCATCTAATACATAATAAATTCTATAAGTTCCACTCATAAATCCTGTATCCAAATCCGCCTGTGCTTCACTCACATCCTGACATTCAACTACAATTGTATCATTTACTTTCTGTATACTCTGCACATCATGAAGTCTCACGTCTGAATCGGTTTTCCATTTGATATTACCTTCTGTATCTGTATACATAAATGCATCCGCCTCGTCTGCTGCCAGCAAGAAAATTCCATCATCAAATTTCCGAATTCCCATCTTTTCTCCTACCAGCTGTGGTTCACAGATATCTTCTCCATTTTCCAGATCTATAATATAAAGATTATTATTCATACTCATATAGAGATTCTTAGTTGTCATATCGCAATATGTAGTACCCGCATTCTGAAATTCTCTGCTCCAAAGGCAGGTTCTGGTATTATCATAATACTCAATCGTCAGGCTATTCGTATCGTAATTGTGCATTTCCAATAAAAAATGCTCGCCATCTGCTCCTACCAGAATATCATAATTATAATGATCTTTATCTGTCAATGTCCCCAAACGATCATAGAATTTATAGCTGGATAATTTCGCATTTGACTGATCCTCCAACGTGCATGTATAGGATGGAAATTCGCTTCCAACTCTTTCTTCAAAGCTTGTTTCCTGTAACAGGATATCGCTTCCGAAAATTCCGGATGCCATCTGTTTCACTTCATCATAAGAAAGCAACGGTGGATAGAAATAATACGAATCACCCAGAACACTGCCATAGGTTCCGATTATTTCCGGTACCATCAAAGATACTCCATCAACATTTGTACTGGTTACACCATTCACTCTTCCGCGCAACAGAATAATATCATCCTGAATAAACCTGGCATCCATTGTAGTCCCCTTGATCAGAACCAGCCGGCTATCCTGCTCAAAATATCTGTTAGATACCTCATCTGAATTTTCAAGCAGATACGCCAGAATTTCAAAATCATTTCCCTCATAAGATAATATTTTTGCCACACTCAGGTAACACTCCACTTGCGCACCCTCGAAGATATCAATATATCTTTGTATCGCCTCACCGGAATTCACAAACATATAATCATGATCAAAATAGAACACTGTCAGCTTTTCCTGTTCACTGGCATCCTCCGAAAGCTGATCCGCACATTTTCCTTCCATCCCGATTTCCTGGTCTTTTCCCTGCAATTTCGCCAACAGATCTTCCCCATCTTTTTGAACCGTCTGCTTTTCCGTTGCCGCAGAGGACGTCTGTTGTGTATCATTCTGTCCGCTGCTCTTTCCTGCACATCCACTGATTCCTAGCATCATACCGGAAATCAGCCCAAAACACACCATTGTTTTCCATAATCGCTTTTTGTTCTTCTTTGCCATATCTGTACCCCTTCATTCATTATCATATTAACGCAATCCTGCCTTTCATTCGAACTGCTTGGAATTGAGTCTTTTTTATTATATTGTCTTAATATGACAAATTTTGTCAGTATAGCTATTTAAATTACAAAAACCCATTTTAATTTTATTTTCTCAATCAAAAAGAGATGTATGAATCCTCTGCAATCCATACATCTCTTTTCATTTCACTTTATATTTCTATATTACTGTTCTTCTACCGATTTAATCTCACCGATATCAATCACTGTCAAATCCTGCTCATTCGCCTCCAGACTGGTCAGCAATGCATCTGCCGTGTCCAGACTGGTCAGACAGTATACACCGGTCTCAATTGCATGACGGCGGATGATAAATCCATCCTTGCTATGCTCTACACCCTGAGAAGGAGTATCAATGATCAGATCGATTTCGTGACTCAGGATCAGATCAAGCAGGTTTGGAGACGGCTCCTCTACCTTATTGATCACCTGTGCCGGAACCCCATGTTCATTCAATACTCTTGCAGTACTCTTTGTAGAATGGATCTCATATCCGAGTGCTGCAAATCTTCTTCCGATTTCAATAGCATCCAGCTTATCGGAATCTTTTACTGTCAGTATCATCTTCTTATGCTTCGGAAGTCTTACACCTGCACCAAGGAATGCCTTGTACAGTGCTTCATTAAAGTCTTTTGAAATACCCAGACACTCACCTGTCGACTTCATTTCAGGTCCCAGGCTGATCTCAGCTCCGCGTAGCTTCTCAAATGAGAATACAGGCATCTTAATTGCATAGTATTCTGACTCCGGCTGTAAACCAGGTGTGTAACCAAGATCTTTTAATTTTGCACCTGTGATAACTCTGGATGCAAGATCTACGATTGGAATACCGGTTACCTTGCTGATATAAGGAACCGTCCGTGAAGATCTTGGGTTTACCTCGATTACATATACCTCATCCTGATATACAATAAACTGAATATTGATCAAACCAATTACATGCAGACTATTAGCCAGTTTTCTTGTATATTCTGTAATAACACGTTTAATCTTATCCGGTAAACCTGCAGGATATACGGAAATACTGTCTCCGGAATGGATACCGGCGCGTTCCACATGCTCCATGATACCAGGAATTACAATATCCTCGCCATCGCATACTGCATCAACTTCTACTTCCTTACCCATCAGGTATTTATCGACCAGAATCGGATGCTCCTGTACATTTCGATTAATTACATCCATGAATTCTATGATGTCCTTGTCAGCAATTGCAATCTGCATACCGGCACCACCCAATACATAAGACGGACGTACCAGCACCGGATATCCCAGCTCATGTGCAGCTTCCAATGCCTCTTCACAAGTAAATACCGTCTTACCGGCAGGTCTTGGAATGCAGCATTCTTCCAGAATCTCGTCAAACAGCTCACGATCCTCTGCTGCGTCTACATTCTCAGCACTCGTTCCCAAAATGGTAACACCCATCTTCAGCAGTGCTTCTGTCAGCTTTATCGCAGTCTGACCGCCAAACTGTACAACCGCTCCATCCGGTTTCTCCAGATTCACAATCGACTCCACATCTTCCGGTGTCAACGGCTCAAAATACAACTTATCCGCAATATCGAAGTCTGTACTTACTGTCTCCGGATTATTATTTACAATAATCGTCTCATACCCCTGTGCCTTTAATGCCCAGGTTGCATGAACCGAACAGAAATCAAACTCAATACCCTGTCCGATTCGGATTGGACCGGAACCGAGAACCATGATTTTCTTCTTGGAATGATCCTCTTCTACCTCATTCTCACCATCAAAGCAGGAATAATAGTAAGGAGTGGTTGCTTCAAACTCTGCTGCACAGGTATCAACGATCTTATAAGAAGCATGAATATCCATTGCATATCGCATAGCCTTGATCTCGGCCTCTGTCTTTCCGACAATCTGGCCAATTACCTTATCCGGGAATTCCATACGTTTTGCTTCCTGCATCAGTTCTTTATTGATTTCCTTAGCATCCCGCAGTTTTTGCTCCATCTTTACCAGATTTGCGATCTTATCCAAGAACCAGATATCAACCTTAGTAATGGAATGAATCTCACCCAGCGAAATACCTCGACGGATTGCTTCCGCAATCACAAAGATACGACGGTCATCTATTTTATGCAGACGTTCATGAATCTCTTCCAGCGGACGCTTGTCATAATCCAGATAAATCAAACTGTCAACATGCTGTTCCAGAGACCGGAGTGCCTTCATCAATGCGCCTTCGAAATTTGTACAGATACTCATAACCTCTCCGGTCGCCTTCATCTGTGTTGTCAGCGTACGCTTTGCCTTAATAAACTTATCAAACGGCAGTCTCGGAATCTTAACAACCACATAATCCAGAGCCGGCTCAAAGCTTGCATAGGTCTTGCCGGTAACTGCATTCTTAATTTCATCCAGATTATATCCGAGGGCAATCTTTGCTGCTACCTTTGCGATCGGATAACCGGTTGCCTTGGATGCCAGTGCGGAAGAACGGCTTACACGAGGATTTACTTCGATCACGCAGTACTCAAACGAATCCGGATTCAATGCAAACTGTACATTGCAACCGCCCTTGATATCCAGCTCACTAATAATATTCAAAGCTGCGCTTCTGAGCATCTGATGCTCTTTATCAGCCAGTGTCTGTGATGGTGCAACAACGATACTATCACCGGTATGGACACCAACCGGATCCAGATTCTCCATATTACAGATTGTAATACAGGTACCGTTGGCATCCCGCATTACCTCATACTCAATCTCTTTCCAACCGGCGATGCAACGCTCTACCAGAACCTGTCCTACTCGGGAAAGACGAAGGCCGTTCTCCAGAATATCTACAAACTCTTCTTCATTTGCTGCAATACCACCACCAGAGCCGCCCAGTGTATAGGCCGGACGCAATACTGCCGGATAACCGATCGTCTTAACGAATTCCAGACCATCCTCTACTGTCGTAACTACCTGTGACGGTGCACATGGCTCATGGATCTTCTCCATGGTCTTCTTAAACTCATCACGATCCTCAGCCTTCTTAATCGTCTGTGCAGTAGTACCGATCAGACGTACATTATGTTCTTTTAAGAATCCGGACTCTTCCAGTTCCATAGCAATATTCAATGCTGCCTGACCACCCAGGGTCGGAAGAACGCTATCCGGCTTCTCTTTCATAATAACTTTCTTTACAACTTCCGGTGTCAATGGTTCAATATACACCTTATCCGCAATATCTTTATCTGTCATGATGGTTGCAGGATTTGAATTGATCAAAACAACGCAGATTCCCTCTTCGCGAAGTGAACGACATGCCTGTGTTCCTGCATAATCAAACTCAGCAGCCTGACCAATTACAATCGGACCGGAACCAATTACTACAACCTTTTTAATACTTGCAATCTTTGGCATTATTTTGACACCTCCATCATATTCATAAACTCATCAAATAAGAAATCTGTATCCAGCGGACCGGCACATGCCTCCGGATGGAACTGTACGGTCTGTACATTTTTTCCCAGATAATGCACACCCTCTACGGTTCCATCATTTACATTCACATAACTCACTTCTGCCACTTCACGGTCCAGAGAACTCTCCTTTACCATATATCCATGGTTCTGTGTAGATATATATACCTTTCCGGTCTTTAAGTTTCGAACCGGATGATTGGCTCCGCGATGACCATACTTCATCTTCTCTGTATCACCGCCATTGGCCAGTGCAAGCAGCTGGTGTCCCAGACAGATTGCGAAGATTGGAACATCGGTTGCAAATAATTTCTTAATCTCTTCAATGGTCTTCACACAGCTCTTCGGATCGCCAGGACCATTTGTCAGCATAATTCCGTCCGGATTTCCTGCAAGAACTTCCTCTGCCGGAGTCTCTGCCGGATATAAGGTAACCTCACAACCACGTTTCTGCAGAGAGCGGATGATATTTCTCTTTACCCCAAGATCGATCATTGCCACCTTATAGATCCGGTTGCCTTCTGCCGGATAAACCTTCTTCTCCTTACAGGTTACTTCTGAAACTACATGACCAATCTTAAATGCACGGATTCTAGGCAATACTTCATCCAGCGAATAGTTCTCATCGGTTGTGATCATGCCATTCATGGTACCCTTTTCCCGCAGAATCTTAGTCAGGGCTCTGGTATCAATGCCTTCAATTCCGGTTATATTATTTCTTTTTAAATATTGTTCAAGAGTTTCTTCACATCTGAAATTACTTGGAAGCTTTGCGATTTCACGAACGATAAATCCAGACTGCCACGGCCGATCTGCCTCAGCATCTTCTAAACATACACCATAATTACCAATCAATGGATATGTCATGCATACTGCCTGACCTGCATAAGAGGGATCTGTCAATACCTCCAGATAACCGGTCATCGATGTATTAAATACGATTTCACTGATAATCTCCTGTGTAGAACCCATGCTTTTTCCAGCAAATACAGTGCCATCTTCAAGAATAAGAAAAGCCTTCATTTCTCCACCTGTTCCTTTCATTTTTTCGGTTTTTTTCCAAAAAAAAAAGACTAATAAGCCCTAATTACCCGCCCAGAGACGCACCAATTAGAGTCAATCTTTTTCTGGCATTTCTTAAATTGATAAAAGTTTAACACAACCACCGCTCCTTTTCAACCCTTTTTCTACAATTAATTCTTTTTCTCATTCTTTTCCCGCTCCCTCTCCAATCTGGAATACACGCATCCACAGTAATCCTGTCGATACAGATGATATTCTGCCGACAGTTCGATTGATCGCTTATATCCGTTCCTTTTCTTAAAATCCGAATACAAATATGCAATCTGACATTCCTCTGCCATCCGTTGTCCGATTTCATTCAGCCACTCTGCATTTTTATACGGACTGATGGATAAGGTTGTCGTAAAATAATCATATCCCTCTGTCTTACACTTCTGGGCCGTCTCACGAAGTCTCTGCTCATAACACAGATAACAGCGTTTTCCACGTTCCGGCTCATTCTCCAGTCCACGCGCCATGGCGTAGAATTCTTCCGGACGATACTCTCCTATCACCAGTCCCACCGGATAGCGGGTCGGAAATTCTTTCAAAAAACGTTCCAATTCCATCACCCGCTTGTCAAATTCTTCTTTTGGTGATATATTTGAGTTATAAAAAAACAATGTAATTTTGAAAAAATTTGATAAATATTCCAGCACATAACTGCTGCATGGAGCGCAGCAGGCATGAAGGAGTAACGTTGGAACTTCTCCGGCGTTTGAAATTTCCACCAATTTTTCATCTAATTTTTGTTGGTAATTCACATTTTTATCCATATTTTTATCTCCTTTATGGAATATAACGAATTTATATTATGTTTCTTATGGCAAAACTCAATACTTTTATTCACTTTTGCTAATTGACTTTGTTCATAATATACAATATACTATTATCAAAGAAGTATCAATAGCGAATTACATAATGATGTACGAATGTACAAAGATACAAATTTTCATAGGAGGTAATAGCTATGACCGTAGAGGAAGCAGTAAAAAAGTTCAAACTTGAACCAGTAAACGTGTACACCGCCAAAGCAAAAGCGAAGGAATTGAACGTTGACGAGGTTTTATATATGAATGTTCAGAAGAATAAGTACGCTTACATCGTAAAAGATGGTTCTCGAGGGTTTGTTCTCTACCAGGATGAGAAGAGCTTATATACAAAAATGTATAAAGGTCTTAAAATGACTCCTTTACAACCATAAGTTACTTAGTTCTTATTTATCCATATGACTAGCAACTGTTTGAATTTAATTACAGGTAATAAAATAAGTCGTGCAAAGCACGACTTATTTTATTGCTCTTGTTCTACTCTACGCTGTAATTAGGCGCTTCTTTTGTGATCTGAATATCATGTGGATGACTCTCCTTCAAAGAAGCAGATGTAATCTTCACAAATCTTGCCTTTTCATGCAGTTCTTCAATATTCTTGGATCCACAGTAACCCATACCTGCACGCAGACCACCAATCAACTGGAATACAGCATCTTCTACCGTTCCCTTGTATGCAACTCTTCCTTCTACGCCTTCCGGAACTAATTTCTTGGCATTGCTTTGGAAATAACGATCCTTACTTCCATTTTCCATAGCAGAAATAGAACCCATACCACGGTATACCTTATATTTTCTTCCCTGATATAATTCAAACTCTCCCGGGCTTTCATCCGTTCCTGCAAACAGACTACCCATCATACAAACATCTGCACCTGCTGCCAATGCCTTTGTAATATCACCGGAATACTTAATACCACCATCTGCAATAATCGGAATGTTATACTTCTGTGACACAGAATATGCATCCATAATCGCTGTCATCTGCGGTACACCGATACCTGCTACAACTCGTGTTGTACAGATAGAACCAGGTCCGATACCGATTTTAATCGCATCTGCGCCGGCCTTGATCAGATCTTCTGTTCCCTGTGCTGTTGCAACATTTCCTACGATTACCTGAAGCTCAGGATATGCATTTTTAACAATTCCTAATGTTTTCAATACATTGGCTGACTGTCCATGTGCCGTATCAATTACAATCGCATCTACCTTAGCCTTTACCAGCTCGCTGACACGATCCAGAATATCCGGTGTAACACCTACTGCAGCACCGCACAACAATCTGCCCTGAGAATCCTTTGCTGAATTCGGGTACTTGATCTGCTTTTCAATATCCTTAATTGTGATCAGACCCTTTAAGTTAAAGTTCTCATCTACAATCGGTAATTTCTCTTTTCTGGCTTTTCCTAAGATTCTCTTTGCTTCTTCAAGAGTAATCCCTTCTCTGGCTGTTACCAGATTTTCTGTTGTCATAGACTCTTTAATTTTCTTCGTATAGTCTGTTTCAAACTTCAAATCACGGTTTGTTAAAATACCAACCAGCTTACCATTCTCAGTAATCGGCACGCCGGAAATCCGGAACTTTGCCATCAGCTTATCAGCATCATCTAAAGTATGTTCTGGAGATAATGAAAAAGGATCCGTAATGACACCATTCTCTGAGCGTTTTACCTTATCAACCTCTTCCGCCTGCTGCTCAATAGTCATATTCTTGTGAATAATACCAATACCACCCTGTCTAGCCATTGCAATCGCCATACGATGTTCTGTTACAGTATCCATACCGGAACTCATCAATGGAATCTGCAACTGAATCTTATTTGTCAGTCTTGTAGTAAGAATAACATCATTCGGAATCACTTCTGAATACTGAGGTACCAGCAACACATCGTCAAAGGTAATTCCTTCGCCAATAATCTTACTCATTTCTCCATTCACTCTCCTTCTTTTCTCTTGCTTGTTATTTATATGACTCTGTCATCCCCATCAAAGGGGTATCATCTATCCTGGTAATACAGATGAATATCTCTTACAGTAACAAATCTAAAAACCAATGTCAACTCTAATCTTCATATATCTTATCCGGTACCAGCTGTCTCAAATGATTCATCATGGCATCTGTCGGCTCCAACATAATCGTAGTACTGACGCCTTTCAGATCCAGTACAAACCCATATACCGGGCTGGTCGGTTCTACAGATGTATAATCCGTATAGCGCATCTGCGGATACCGTTCCCTTTCATTTGCCAGACGGATAGAGCCTTCAGGTGCAATAAATCGTATATTATTCGTTTCAAACTGAATTGCCGTGCGTCTCCGTTTCCGGTTCATAATCTTGGCAATCTCAATCTCTTCATTATAGAAACAATAATCATACTCTATATATTTTTCCCGAAACATGACTACAAAAGCTATGATTGCTACAATTGCAACCGGTATAGTTACAATCACCCAATAAGCTGCCACCAGACTCACAATTGCTAATCCAAGCATTGCCCACATCCAAATCTGTCCCCGTTTATTCGGCTTCGCAACTACACCCTTTTCCTCATAAAAATCTTTTATTATCATGCCGTTCCTCCATTCGTCTTTCCTTATGCATTAACACGCTTTCATCTTACTTATCTTATTTGGAAAGCTGCTCGTCAATTGCCTTCGCTGCCTTCTTGCCGGCACCCATTGCCAGGATTACGGTTGCTGCACCTGTTACGGTATCGCCACCTGCGTATACACCATCCTTACTGGTCTTCATGGTATCTTCATCAACAATGATACCACCCCACTTCTGCGTCTCCAGACCAGGGGTTGTCTGACGGATCAACGGATTCGGGCTCTGACCGATCGCAATAATAACAGTTTCTACCGGAATTACATAATTAGAACCTTCTACCGGCACCGGTGAACGTCTTCCGGATGCATCCGGTTCACCTAACTCCTGCTTTACAACCTCAATGCCGGTTACCCAGCCATCTTCTCCATGAATCTCACATGGATTATTCAGAAGCTTGAAGATAATGCCCTCTTCTTTTGCATGATGTACTTCTTCTTTTCTTGCAGGAACTTCATCCTCGCCACGACGATATACAATATATACATTTTCAGCGCCCAGACGTTTTGCTGTTCTGGCTGCATCCATAGCAACATTACCGGCTCCGACAACTGCAACATTTCTGCCTACCTTAACAGGGGTAGGAGTCTCAGGAAACTTATACGCCTTCATCAGGTTTACCCGTGTCAGGAATTCATTTGCAGAGTATACACCTAACAGGTTTTCACCCGGGATATTTAAGAACCGCGGAAGTCCGGCTCCACTGCCTACGAATACAGCCTGATAACCATCTGCCATCAGATCATCAATTGTCATGGAACGCCCGATAATTACGTTTGTCTCAATATCTACGCCCAGATTCTTTACATTCTCAATCTCTCTCGCTACCAAATCCTTCGGGAGACGGAATTCCGGAATACCATAGCTCAATACACCACCCGCTTTGTGTAATGCCTCAAAGATGGTTACATCATATCCCTTCTTTGCCAGCTCACCTGCGCAGGTCAACCCGGAAGGGCCGCATCCTACAACCGCTACCTTCTTACCGTTTCTTGCAATATCAGCAGGTACCGGTGTTGCATTTGCCATATGATAATCTGCAACAAAACGCTCCAGTCGTCCGATTCCAACCGGTTCGCCTTTGATTCCACGTACGCACTTACCCTCGCACTGGTTCTCCTGTGGGCACACACGTCCACAGATTGCAGGTAATGCATTCTCACTGGTAATAATCTCATAAGCAGCTTCAAAATCTCCTTCTGCTACCTTTTCAATAAATCCGGGAATCGGCACATTTACAGGGCAGCCATTCATACATGGCTTCTTCGGACAGTTCAGACATCTGCCGGCTTCCTCCATCGCCATTTCCTTCGTATAGCCCAGGGCAACTTCCTTAAAATTCTTATTACGGACATTTGGTTCCTGCTCCGGCATAACCACCTTTGTCATACTCATATTCTTACCCATGTCTATACACCTCTTCCTATCTTGCACTGATGTTCTTCTTCTTTAAACATTGTCTGACGTTTCATGCATTCATCAAAATCCACTTCAAAACCATTAAAGTCCGGCCCGTCTACGCATGCGAACTTGGTCTTGCCTCCAACGCTGACACGACATCCGCCACACATACCGGTTCCGTCGATCATGATCGGATTTAAGGATACTGCAGTCGGAATATTTAACGGCTGAGTTACCTTAACCACATTCTTCATCATGATCAATGGCCCGATGGCGATCACTTCGTCAATCTTATCTCCATTCTCAATCAGATCAGACAATACATTCGTTACAAAGCCCTTTGTACCAAGACTACCGTCATCTGTAGCAATATACACATGATCGCAGAACTTTTCAAATTTTTCTTTCAATATTACAAACTCTGCACTTCGACCACCAATGATCACATCAACCTTTACACCCATTTCATGCAGCTTGCGCAGCTGTGGATATAAAGGAGCTGCTCCAACGCCACCTGCAACACCGACTACATGATCTACTTTATGAAGCGGCGCCGGCTGTCCAAGCGGTCCGACGAAATCTGCCACACAGTCTCCGGCTTTCATTTCGCTGAGTTTCTGTGTCGAGTATCCTACCACCTGATAAATGATAGTCACGGTTTCAGCTTCTCTGTCATAGTCTGCAATCGTTAAAGGAACACGTTCGCCTTCCTCATCAACACGAACGATGATAAACTGCCCTGCCTCGCATTTTCTGGCAACATAAGGGGCATGTATTACCATCATTTCCACTGCCTGATTCAGTACTTCTTTACTGATAATCTTGTACATGTCATAAACCTACTTTCTTTCTAAACTTAAAACGCCATGTATCTCTACACATGCGATATTTTATCATTAATCACTTGAAATTCAAAGAACTTTTTCTCCATATTCTTACTTAACCTATATCTCTAATGGCAACGGATGTTTATTCTCATACCGGTAAAAAGTAAATTCCAGATCAAAATATGTATTTTCATCACTTTCTCCGGTAATTTCCCATTCCTCCATTTCATCCAGATTCGGAAAATAAGAATCTGCCGCATAACGATAATCGATTTTTGTCACATGGACCAGACTGCAATAGGGAATCAAAAGATTATATACCATGCTCCCTCCGATCACATAAATATCCTCGCTATTATATTTCTTCAGTTCTTCAAACAACTCTTCTCTGGAATGTACAACCGTTGCTCCTTTCACCTGAAGATTCTGATTCCGGGATAATATAATATTGGTTCTTCCCGGAAGCGGCAATCCATTCGGAAATGTGGACAATGTTTTTCTTCCCAGCACTACTACCTTTCCTATTGTTACTTCCCGGAAAAATTTCTGATCCATCGGTATCCGAACCAGAAGGCCTCCCTTATTACCGATTGCCCATCGATTATCAACTGCTACAATTGCATTCATCCTCTCATTACCTCTCTTTTATACCGCAATCGGTATATTCTTAATCTGTGGTCCTGCCTGATAATTCTCCAATGTAAAATCATCTGTGGTGAAATCATAGAAATCATGAATATCCGGATTCAATGTGAACTTCGGTGCCGGATAGGTCGGTCGTTCGATCAGCTCCTTGATAATGTCCACATGTCTGTCATAGATATGGGCATCTGCAATAACATGAACCAGCTCTCCCGGCTGTAGATCGCATACCTGTGCCAGCATATGAATCAATACTGCATACTGTACCACATTCCAGTTATTTGCTGCCAGAACATCTTGAGAGCGCTGATTCAGAATTGCATTCAGTCTTCCATCTGTCACATTAAATGTCATGCTGTAAGCACAGGGATACAGATTCATTTCATGCAGATCCTGATGTACATATATATTTGTCATGATCCGGCGGCTATACGGATTATTCTTCAGATCATAAATCACACGATCTACCTGATCCATCATTCCTTCTTTATACTGATGTTTGACGCCCAGCTGATAACCGTATGCTTTCCCTATGGAACCATCTGCATCCGCCCATTCATCCCAGACATGACTGTTCAGGTCATGGATGTTATTGGACTTCTTCTGCCAGATCCAGAGCATCTCGTCCACGGCAGACTTCACATATGTCTTGCGAAGTGTCAATGCAGGAAACTCCTTCGATAAATCATAGCGATTAACAACGCCAAATCGTTTAATAGTATAAGCATAGGACCCGTCTTCCCATTTCGGTCTTACTTTTTCACCTTCGGTGCTGTATCCATTATCCAGAATATCTCTGCACATTTTTATAAATAAATCATCTGCTAAGCTCATATTTCCTCCATATACTATGAGAAAAGCTGTCAAAAGCATAAGCTGCATCTGACAGCACATCTTTCATCGAACTAATAATGCAAACAGGTCTTCCTGCTGTTTTACTGTTTCCTTCTTATCTGCAATCGTCATTAATACCGCATCCGGAAATGCATTTCGGATTGCTTTGAATAATGGTTGGGAAATTTCTTCAAACGGATACAGATTCACAGCATCACTGCCATAATTTAATGCATCATTCACCTCTGTCAGTGTCATAGCTCCCATTGCACAGAAAATATCCCGATCCTTGCAGAAAGAACCCACATCTTTTATCACATAATTCGTCACCATAAAGCGTGCACCACTGTCTGCCGCAAGGCTTGCGTCTTCTTTATTCATAATATCCGCCACACCGATATAAAGATCCGGATATGCTTCTGTCATCTCTCCCAGGATCTTGGTCGCATCCGGAACCTGATAAGAAATCACAAACCCTTCCTCACCGTCTTCTGCCAGTTTTTTACAGGTATTATAAGCCGCCCGATATGACATATCAGAAACCAGCATCAGCTGCTTACCGCGAATACCTTTCTGCACTTCATCCTTCTGAATGCTGTTACAACGCATTTTCTTTACATCCGGCAGCGACTTATAGTTATTAAGCACGGTATCCGATACCTGCATATATACCAGTAATCTCCGAATATATTCATCATATTTTCCGGCATTGTGAATATCCCCCCGCAAAAATGCATCCAAAGTTGGTCTGGATATATTCATTGCCTGCGAAAGTGTTACTTTTGTACATTTCCGATCTTTCATAATTGCTTCGATATTACTGCCAATCCGTTTTCTATCAACAAATAAATACTCGTACTGCACGTCTTTTCATCCTTTCTTCTACGCTGTTTTGTCCACATTCTGCCCGGCAAGAAAACTTCCCTCGATTGTTTTTCTTCCTTTTTCGTATGGGTTATCTTCTGTATATTCAATTCTGGTGTTGGTAGTCCCTCCGGCAACATATGTACGGCCACACTCCGGACACACTCCAAGCTTTAACGACACCGTCGCAGAAATTAATCTTGCATTTCCTCCGGATGCCTTTTGTCTGGCATTTGATACATGCTCCTGTTCATGTGACATAACCGTTGCATATGACTGTCCCGGTGCAATATGACCCGGTGCTTTAAATGAAACATCCGATTCATTTGACCCGTCTACATATTTTCGATTTTTACATGTCTGGCATTCTACCTGTTTTACTTTTTCAGAATTTTCGACATTGTTTTCTGCATTAACCGGTGATACATACGGAACATTAGAAACACCCACTATATACCGGTCATTTACATTCAGTCCGTTTATCATGTGCAGCTCCCTTCAATTGAAACAAGAACATTTAATTTGAAACGTTAATTAATATTATACAAGTGAGCGTTTAAAATGACAAGTATTAATTCACGCGACTCATGCTACCTCGCCTTC
>HF991292.1 GCA_000431515.1 Clostridium sp. CAG:632
TGGTAGGCAAAGAGATCATCGGCGGCCGTCCGGGCGGCATGCCGCAGATGGTACTGGAATACATCCTGAAGCTGAACAATATCAATCCCGAAACAGATGTCACTCTGGTACAGAATATTGATTTTGGTAATACATCCGGTGCATTCGCCGGCGGCACCGGAGATTATACGGTGGAATTTGAACCATCTGCTACCGCTCTTGAACAGGATGGTGCCGGCTATGTTGTTGCCTCCCTCGGTGTCGACAGCGGCTATGTGCCATACACAGCCTACTGTGCAAAGCAAAGCTATATGGAAGCTCATCCGGACATCATCCAGAGCTTTACCAATGCCCTGCAGAAAGGTATGGACTATGTAAACTCCCATTCAGCGGAAGAAATTGCAGAAGTCATTGCACCGCAGTTTGCAGAGACAGACCCGGCTACTCTGACCATAATTGTAGAACGCTATGCCGCACAGGATACCTGGAAGGATAATCTGATCTTCGAAGAAGACAGCTTTCTGCTCCTGGAAAACATCTTAAATGAAGCAGGCGAATTAGATTCCTATGCGCCTTATGAAGACCTGGTCGATACCGGTTATGCGGAGACTGCCATTCAGTAACATTCAGCAAAACCCCCGGCTGTGAATATTCACAGTCGGGGGTATCCGTCTTCTATCTCTTATATTTTATCGAATGCTTCTTATCAAACCAAACCAATCATCCGGTCTTATAATCCGGCTTCAGCTAACGGACGGTTCAGCTCCTCCGTACCCGGAAGTACGAATCTTCCATTCCTCATAATCTCCACTTCGGTTCCGTCTGCATGAACGGAACGAATGGAACCGATCTCCGCATAAGGAATCGTAATATCGGTATGGCAGTGGAAATATGCCTTACTCTCATCCTCTTTCCGCAGAATCGAGCATTCATTATCTTTCGCAACGATCTCTTTTCCATCCGGATTAAACAGCCGGTTCTCTTCACTGTAACTATAGCAGGTATCTCCCACCGCAAAATGCGGTCCCATTTTCTCAACGATCAGAATCGGAAGCTTATACACGATCTGATATCGGTTCGCCATTACATAGGCAGTCGTATTCGTTCCGATCGCAAACTCACCGATTGGAAGTGTCTCCCGGTTCTGCAGCAGATTCTCCTTTACGAATCGGATATTTGCCTCCTCTTGATCAAAGTTTCCACAGGTATAGTCCGTAATCTTTCCATCCTTGAAATGAAGCTCCAGATCTACGAATTTCAAATCATTCAGATATACCTCGCTGACATTCAGGCAACCCTCCGTCCCGGTCAGTCTCGGTGATGTAAATACCTCTCCTACCGGAATATTCACGTCCGCCAGACAGTTCTCAAAGTTCGTCTCCCGTTCCGGATGCTCCATGATATGCATCATCACCTTCATATCTGTCCGGTTCTTTCCGATACCCTGAACTCTCACAAACTCGGCCTGATTGAGTTCGTTGATCATGACCTCCTGAATCGTCCGGTACAGTTTCTTATCCAGAGTATTGATCTTCGTTGTCTCACGGAAAATCTCTTCAAACTCATTCCCAATCTCCGGTGACGGATAAGCAATGATCGTAAAGCTATATGTTTCACGGTTAATGTAACGATTCACCAGTCGTCCGGCCTGTGCGGTATATTCCACTGTTAAATCCTGCTGTTTCTTTGTAAGCGCAATCGATTCCGGCTTCTCAACCGGTTCAAACGGTGCCTCACCAAAGGTCTCCACAACTGCCGGTCCCGCATAGTCCTGCATGAATTCACGATATGTCTCGTAGGACTGCTCCAGTACCTCCAGCTTCCGCTCCATCAGTGCAGAATCCAGATAGATTCCTTCATCATACCGATGGTCATAATCATATTGCCGGTTCACCGGTGTTGCCACCACACCATTTCGGCGATTCTGCCGCTGATTCAGCCGACTGACTGCCGGAAGGAATATAATCGGCTCCAGTCCAAGCTCCCGGAACTGCCGGATAGCTGCCCGGATCATGCGTTCCTGCCCCACGGCATAATGCAGATTCACATATTTCTTCTTTGATAAATCAATGCCTGCAATCTCGAAGCCCTCCCGGTATCCATCCGTATATACGAATGCCAGCCGGTCGATTTCCTCCTGCGACAACTGATTCATATACTGTGCTGTCCGAATCTCATTTGTGGAAATAGCTTCCCCATATCCATACAGATAACGTAAATCCGACAGATCTGCCTGCTCTACCAGCTGAACATACCGGTCTAACCGGGCATCATACATCTCCTGTGTTCTGTCCGGCACCAGCACGTCACAATAATCATAATAGAAATAATAAATCGCCTTCTGCACCTCCCGGATATCAAAGGCATCCTGATCCTCATATAAATTATAAATCTCAATCAACAGCTCCATATGAATGGTCAGCTCTGAGCATCTGCTCTCTCTTGCATATCTGTGTAATGAGAGTAACTCTGTATACAGAAAGCTCAATACCTTTCCGTTATCCCCCAGCTGTTTTTCCGCATATTGCGGATTGGCATAGCTCTTCTCATAAGCCTCCGCCTGCAGTTCTCCATACAGTCTCTGATTCCCTGCCTCCAGCTCCTCCATAGAATACTGCCGATAATCAAAATCCAGATATTCCGTAGCTGCTTCAACCACATTTGCAGCCTGTATAAAATAATCCTGAAGCTCTGCCGATACGGTATGCTCTTCCCGGATCATCTTTATCCGTTCCAATGCCAGCTCATACCGCTCCCGGATTGCCGCATTGTCTTCTTTCCATAACTCCTGATAGTTCATTTATCTGTTTCCTTTCCTGTCTAATTCCAGTTTATGATTCCAAGAATGATCAATGTTACACTGATCAGAATCATACATCCGTTCATCAGGGTTCCAACACGTTTCGACACATCCTCAGTCTCCTGATCCTTCCAGCTCATAACCGCAAAGACAATTCCTACTATTGAAAACAGAAATGCCGCAAAACCAAGGTATCCGGCTCCTCTGCCGGCAGCCCCCCGCATCCGGATTGTCCAGATCATTTCTGCAACCGTAACACATATTGATACCATACCCAATCCGCAGGAAATCATACCATCCACAGAATGAGATAAGCCCCGAAATTTATATGCCTTATGCTTTCTTTTTGCCATTCTCGTATTTCCTCCTGTCAATTGCCCGAAGCACCCGGTAACACAGATATCCGATTGCTCCTCCGAGAGTATTCAGGATCAGATCATCCACATCAAACACTCCCACCTTTGTCACCAGCTGTACCAGTTCAATGCACAGACTGAATAAAAATGTATACAGGATTGCAACAAATGCCCCCGTTTTCTTGTTGCGCGCCCAGCGTACCAATGCTCCAAACGGCACAAATGCAACCACATTCCCTATCAGATTTATACATACATCCCTGAAATGAATACTGCCTCCACTGATTGCACTATGTATAAACCGCTTGATCTCCAGAAACGGAATCAGGTTGTACCGATAGTCTAGATACCCTTCTGTCCTGCCGTATATATCACTCAAAAGCAAAAAGTAAATAATTGCCAGAACATATATCACAAACAGTATCAGGCATAATATACGAAATTTCTTTCTGCTATCCATCTTTCCATCCTATTCACATCTACAATTCTTTTCCAATATTCATCTTTCATACTATCCATAAACAGACCAATATAAAGGGAAGCCTTTGGCCTCCCTTTTATTCTCCATTCGATGAAACACAGGCTGTTCCTGTTGTTCCGACTGCTTAGAATGTAAGCTCTGATTTTGCTTTTATGAGTCTTGCCCCATGAACAATCATAAGTACTCCCAGTGCAATACCACTGCAAATAGCAACAATTCCAAGCACCAGATTGGCAATTCCCGTATCGGCCATTTTCTTATATGCATTCTCTGTCATGAAATCAATCCTCCCTTTTATGTCCTATTTTACTCCATACTGTTCATAATATGCATCAATTGCAGCCTTTAATGTATCATCAATAATTATTTTCCCATTACATGGCTTGTTATACAGACATTCTACAACATCTGCCATGGAAACGATCGCATGTGCATCAAATCCGTATTTCTCCTTGATCTCTTCCAGCGCACTGACCTTACCGCCAAGGCCTACCTCCATACGGTTTAAGGATACCATAAGACCCTTGATCGTTACATCCGCTGCACCTCTTACCTTCGGCACGGTCTCTTCCATGGACTTCCCGGAGGTGGTAACGTCCTCGATCATAATCACCTTATCACCGTCTTTTAATTTACTTCCGAGGAAGCTGCCCTTATCTGCACCGTGATCCTTCTCCTCTTTCCGGTCGGAACAGTAACGAATCTCTTTGCCATATAACTTTGCATATGCGACTGCAGTTACAACGCTGATTGGGATTCCCTTATATGCAGGTCCGAATAAAACATCAAAGTCATCGCCATATGTCTCATGAATCGCCTTAGCATAATATTCGCCCAGCTTCATCAGCTGTGTACCGGTTACATATGCACCCGCATTCATAAAGAACGGAGACTTTCTTCCACTCTTCAACGTAAAGTCGCCAAACTTCAATACTTCACTCTCTACCATAAATTCTATAAATTCCTGCTTGTACTGTTCCATTTTATCTTAAAACCTCCTGTTTATAAGGCTTTCACACCTTTATTATTGTCTCAAATTGCTTTACAAGGATTCCAAATATCGTTCCTATTCTACCATAAAACCTTACAATTATCAATCCGTTTCAAAAATTGAATTCCATCGTTATTGGGGACTTCTTTTCGATGTTGGTCGTAGTGAAAGTACCGGAACGAAATCTGCTTCCCGCGG
>HF991293.1 GCA_000431515.1 Clostridium sp. CAG:632
TGGGCAATTCCAATTGGAATTGCCCATTTTTGAAAAGAGGAAAAATATGAATATTACGGTATATCCTGGTGCAAACGAAGGTAATAATCCCTCTGCAATTTCTTTACTTCCGTGATACAAAATCAAAACTTTTCTCCTTCATCCTATACTGCCTCGGTGTCACTCCATACTTCTGTTTAAACGCCTTGATGAAATGGCTGCAGTCACAAAATCCTGTCTCCTGGCTGATATAAGTTAGGTCAAAATCTGTGAATTGCAATAAGTCCTCCGCTTTTTGCAGTCTTACCGTGAGAATCATCTCCTTGCAGGTCTGCCCATAGTACTCCTTGAATATTGCGGCAAAATACGAATAACTCATATGAAATTTTTCTGCCAGCTCCGCCACCGAGAGATCTTCCTGGTAGTGCTGTGAAATGTACTCAGATACCTCTGTAAATTTTTCGATTAATACAGTTTCCTTTTTCCTTTTTTTTATCTGAAAGCCTTCCTGCTTCCAGACACGAAGAATTTCTGTCATAAGAAGACAATAATTCGAATGCATAATAATGTCATAACCAAATTGCTTTTCTTCTAACGTCTTCACTGATCCCTGAATCAGCTGCTTCATTTTTTCCTGATTAAATTTCTCTTTCGAAAAATAAACCGATAGCTTCTGCTCCACTGCTGCCATGGCGATCAGACTCGAAATCGGTGGAAGCGCCGAACCGGATATATTCAGATGTGCCGGATCAAATTTCAGGACATAGTAGCGGATTGGAAGTTGTCCTGCTGAATAAATTGCATGAGCCATCTGCGGATAAAATACGATCAGATCTCCCGGTTCCAATACATAATTCTCTTCTCCTGCCTCTACATACGCCTTTCCCTCCACCATGTAAAGAATCTCCACAAAATAATGCCAATGTGGAAGAATTGGAAACATCTCAGATGTCTGTGCATCAAATAAAAAGGCTTCATATGGTTTGTTTAATTTATCTGAACATTCAAAATAAGGTTTCATAGATTATCTCCATCATAGATTTTTACAATTTTGTAATAGATTCATTATATCATATCTTTTTTCTACATGATATGCTTTCAGCAGAAAACATTCAGAAACTATATAATTCAAAAGACAGGAGGTTTTTACCAAAATGAAAATTCAAAATCAACTTGGATATATTAAAGGAATTACATTTGCCCCATTTCACAAACGTGGTTCTCTTTCTACACAGACTGCACGTGATAGTTTTGATTATATGATAGAACACACGGCTGCTGATTTCGTAGTCCTTGCTCCTGTAGGGCTACAGGAACATGCACACTCAGAAGAGATTTGTTACACTTCCAGTGCCACATTCTCAGATGAAGAATTAATCAATATGATACGTTATGCAAAAAGCAAGAGCATCCGTGTTGCCCTGAAACCTACCGTCAATTGTAAAAACGGTGTCTGGCGCGCTTACATCAGTTTCTTTGAAAAAGATGTTCCATGTGAACCGAAATGGGAAAACTGGTTTGCCTCTTACACAGAATTCCAGACACACTATGCCAAAATTGCAGAAGCCGAACAATGTGATCTTTTTATTGCAGGATGTGAGATGGTAATGACGGAACACCGCAGTGAAGAATGGAGAAACGTAATCGCTGCGATCCGAAACTATTACCACGGACCTGTTTCCTATAATACCGATAAATATCAGGAAGAAAATGTAACCTGGTGGGATTGTGTCGACATGATCTCCTCCAGCGGATATTATCCGATTGATCAGTGGGAACAGGAACTTGACCGTATTGAAAGGGTCGTTCAGAAGTTCAAGAAACCATTTTTCTTCGCTGAAGCAGGATGCATGTCCAGAAAAGGTTCCTCACTGGTGCCTAACAACTGGGCAATTCAGGGAGCTTTACGTCTGGAGGAACAACCAGACTGGTATCGAGCTATGTTCGAGGCCTGCGCAAAACGCTCATGGGTCAATGGTTTTGCCATGTGGGAATGGGCACCGGTTCTTCCTTCCAGAAGTACTGCGGCAAGAGATACCAGCTACGAAATCTGCAATAAACCGGTACAGGAGGTTATTAAAGACTACTATGGGAGAAACAAAAGAAAATAACATACAACAAACTTCAGAACAGGATCTCTGGCAGGAAGAAGCTGCCATGATGCACATCTTCAGCCGGAACAGAAAAAATAACCTGCGCACGCTTCTTTCTCTTTTCAAGGGACACTATGGTGCGCTGGCCGGTTCCATTTTCTTTTTCATTATCAAGCATTCCCCAACCTGGGTTCTTCCAATCGTCACAGCTAATATTATCAATGCAGTGACAGACCACAACGGGAATATTACCAAAATTCTGATTCTGAATACCATCCTTATGATTGCAGTTCTGGTACAGAACATACCAACCAACTACATCCATACCTGGCTCTATGCCAAAACGGTACGAACAGTAGAGAAAGAACTGCGCGAAGCCCTAGTCTGCAAGCTTCAGCAATTGTCGATCACCTATCACAAGGAAATGCAGTCCGGAAGGCTTCAGTCGAAGATCATGCGAGATGTAGAACAGATACAAAATCTTGCATCTCAGATTTTTATCTCTCTTGTGACTATCATTCTGAACATTGGTGTATCCTTCGGAGTGGTCATCTTCAAAAGTCGGATCGTATTTCTTTTCTTCCTCTGCACGATACCGGTTTCTGTTTTGATCATTGTTGGTTTTAAAGGAAAAATCAAAACCCATAACCGTGCTTTCCGTAAAGAAATGGAAGAAACTTCTGCAAAAGTAATGGAAATGGTTGAAATGATTCCTGTAACTAAAGCTCACGCTCTGGAAGATCAGGAAGCCCGTAAAATGAGTGAACAGCTTCGTAAAGTTGCTGAAAAAGGGCTTCAGCTTGATATGATTCAGACATGCTTTTCTTCAATCAGCTGGGTTGCATTTCAGATCTTTCAGGTATTCTGTCTTGTATTTACAGCCTACATTGCATGGAAAGGAATCATCGGTGTCGGAGATATCACCTTATACCAGACTTATTTTTCCAGCATCGTCGCTCAGATTGCAAGTATTGTGACATTGCTGCCAATCATTGCGAAAGGCCTGGAATCCGTTGAATCGATTGGCGATGTGCTTTGTGCAAATGATATTGAGGACAACCGTAGGAAGAAAAAAATAGTTGATCTAAAAGGTGAGATTACATTTCAGGATGTATCTTTTACTTATAAAGGCGATGAAAAACCGGTATTAAGTCATCTGAACTTCAAGATTCAGCCGGGGGAAACAGTTGCCTTTGCCGGTGGTTCCGGCTCTGGAAAAACAACAATCCTCAATCTTGCCATCGGTTTCCTGAAAACTGACAGCGGACAGGTATTGGTTGATGGAAATGACCTGATGGAACTGGATCTGCACAGCTACCGAAAGCAGATTGCCGTCGTTCCACAACAGTCCATTCTCTTCACCGGAACTCTCCGCGAGAATATCACCTATGGATCTGAATCCATCTCCGAGGAACAGTTATGGAATGTCATCCGTGCAGCCAACCTGGAAGAAGTTGTCCAGAAACTGCCTGATGGTCTGGACACGATGATCACAGAACATGGGGAAAATCTTTCCGGCGGACAACGGCAGCGCATCTCCATTGCCCGTGCATTTTTACGGAATCCGAAGATCCTGATTCTGGATGAGGCAACTTCTGCGCTTGACAGCATCTCTGAAAAGAAGATTCAGGATTCAATCCAGAAACTTGTGAAAGGACGTACCACACTGATCGTAGCCCACCGTCTGTCTACCATTCGCAATGCTGACCGGATTGCTGTGATTGAAAAAGGAAATGTTCTGGAATGTGGCTCTTACGAAGAATTGATAGAGAAAAAAGGTGCATTTTATCGGATGGAGAAAATGTAAAAAATCAGTAGCTGGTTAGTTCAGAAACCTGTCTGCGGGATTGATTTTTTCAATCATAGGATTTATGGAACGCAAGTAAAATAACTTCAAGTTTGCCGA
>HF991294.1 GCA_000431515.1 Clostridium sp. CAG:632
CCAGCTTGCGGAACATAATTTTTCCAAATATATTTACACTCATCAAAATACTGCTGCTCATAGTCATTACCGATAAACGCATGAATCGTCAGTTCGTTTTTTGCTCTTTTTTCTCTTTTTTCTCTTTTTAATTTATCAAATAATCCCATAATTCACCTCAATGTCTCTTTCCAAAAATTCTCCACACATAAAATTGTTCCCAATATCTCATAGCATTCTTTATGTATTGTTAGTCAAGCCACTGAATAAAAGCAGTTTTATCAGAGCTATTATATCCCGCATTCTCATAGAATCTTAATGTACTTTCCTTTTTTGATCCTGTCAGAAGCATTATCTTATAACAGTTATTCTGCTCCGCTATGCATTTCGCATATTCCAAACATTCTGTAGCATAGCCGCATCCCCTATAATCTAAATGTGTCACAACATTTTCAATAAAAGCATATGGTCTGACTCCTCTTGTAAGGTTCGGAATGATTACACAAACACAAGAAGACACAATTTTATCATCTATCACACAAACTATTATATGATGATTCGCATCAGTCATAATAACATTCCAAGTTTCTTTCAAATTTTCTGTCATTTCCGGTATTGAATCTTCATGCAGATATAAATATAACTCTAATAATTCGTTTAGTTCTGTTTTATATATTTCTCTAAC
>HF991295.1 GCA_000431515.1 Clostridium sp. CAG:632
GAATTGCAATGTCTGTAAAAAGAATCTGTGAAGTGATTATGAGAGATGAGAAATCAATACTACCGGTATCACACATGATTCATGGTGTATATGACATTGACGGAGTAGCGTTGAGTATGCCGGCTATTGTAGGTGCCAATGGTGTCGAGTCAGATATACCCATTAATTTAAATGGCGAGGAAGCATTAAAGCTGAAAGAATCCGCTGATGCTTTGAAAAAGATTATAGAGACAATTGAACTATAAATCCGGTACATTCAGGGGTCTGCAAAGAAAAGTTTTTATTGCGTTTTTAAGTATAACAGGCAGGTGGTCGTATGGTAAGATCACTTGCCGTTTTTTATGAAATAGATTCTTGACGAATATATCGTAGTGGAATAAAAAGAATTTATGTACCAATGACAGATGGAGAGTTGGTCATTAGCGCAGGAACCATGTACGGAACGCTTTCTAAAATGGAAAAAGATGGTTTGATTGCTTTTGAGAGGGAAGAAGAAAAAAGAAAGCTTTATCAAATTACTGAACTTGGAAAAGAAGTGTTGCAACTTGAGATTAAACGGATAGAACGAATGTATAAAAACAGCAAAGGTGAGGAAGTAAATGGATGCTGCGTATTCCCTAATTTTATAGGAAGCATAGAAAGCAATTCTCCACTTAGAATCGGATTTACCATGTTCCTTGCAATCTTGATCCTGATATACAGTTATCTGATTGTTTATTGTGGTCTGAAGTTGCGGAAGTTGAAAGAAAAATACAGGAATGATTAAATGTCAAAAAACAATTAAAATGATTAGTCTGGGATTAAAAAACAATTATTTTGATTGTTTTTTGATTTACAAATGCATATTTCTATGTTTTAATTAAAGAAGAAATCGGAGATCATAAAGCTGGAGGGTGAGCCTGTGAAAGAAAGATTGTTTATAACCCCGGAATATACAACAGCAAAGGAAATCAGAGAGATTCGAAAAGAATTGCATCTGACACAGAAGGAGTTTGCGGAATTGATCAATTGTTCCAAGCCAACAGTAGAACGTTGGGAGAGAAGTGAGGAAGTTATTCGTGGACCGATTGTTCCACTTATTAAAATGCTGCAAAAATATCCGGAATATGAACAGGAGATCAAAGTTCCGGAAAAGATATGGCCGCTCAGGTTCTGGTATATGTATGATCAGGATGTATGTACATTGATAGATGTGAATGAGCAGGAACAGAAAGTAGCAGTGAAAAATTATACGGATAAAATCATGTTTCGTGCATTTGGTACTGTGGAACATCCGGATTATAGTCAGTATCTGGAGTTTTTGAAGTCGAGGTGTTTCCCCGAAAGCAGAGATAAAATGAAACTGGTACTGAGAGATCTCGGACTGCCATTTTATGATCCGATCATGATTATAGAGAAAACGGAAGGCCGGATGGCAGAGGATGATTTTTGGATTCGTATAGAGAGGTAAATGAATGGTAGAACTATTTGAGCAGAACATTAGGACAAAGGATCGTCAGTCTTCAAAAGGGAATCAGTTGAAATGGGAGAATAACGGAATTTGGTATAAAGCTGATTACACAGGGTATGAGGGACTGGCAGAATATGTGATATCTCATCTTCTGAAAAAATCAACGTTAGATGCGAGTGAATTTGTATGTTATGACCTCGAAACAATAAAATATGGAACTGTGATATATAATGGAGCAAAGAGTATAGATTTTCTGAGTGAAGACTGGCAAATTATAACTTTGGAACGGTTGTTTCATAATTTTTTCGGGGAAAGTCTGCATAGGAGCCTGTATAGAATACCGGAGCATGAGGAAAGGTTGGATTTCTTGGTGCAGCAGGTGGAGCGGATGACAGGGCTTAAGAATTTTGGGATATATATGAACAAACTATTGACGATAGATGCATTTTTTCTGAATGAAGATCGGCATACACATAACATAGCCGTTCTGATGAATGGAAAAGGCGATTATACGTACTGCCCGATTTTTGATAATGGAGCGGGGCTGTTGGCAGATACAACTATGGATTATCCTTTGTCCGGAGATGTTTACACGCTTATGGACAAGGTTCAGTCAAAAACAATATGCGGTGAATTTGAGGAACAATTAGATATTTCCGAAGCTTTATATAAAATGAATCTAAAGTTTCGATTTACAAAAAAGGATGTGACGGAATTGCTTGCCGGTGCAGAGATATATTCAGAGGAGATACGAAATCGGGTGGAAATGATCATATTTGCACAAATGCGAAAATATCCGTATTTGTTTTCAAATATGTAGAAAAGTCGCCACCTGTCTTTATGGTACATTACGGAAAGTTTGAAAGGGGGAGTATGTGAATGTATATTGAATATAAAAGACTCACAGAAAAAGAGCTGGATACCTTTATTGAGATGAGAATAAACCAGCTTAGAGAAGAAGGGGCGAAGGAAGAGATTGATTTGGTTCCTGCCTTGAAGGAATATTATACCCATCATATGGCGGATGGAACATTTGTATCCTGGCTTGCTTTTGACGGAGAAAAGATTATTGGAACAAGCGGAATGTCATTTGTGGAGAAACCGCCATATTTTGGGTGCCCGAGTGGAAGGATTGGATTGCTGTCCAGCATGTTTACAGACCCGGAGTATAGAAGAAAGGGGATTGCAAGGGAGCTGCTATCCCGGGTTGTAAAGGATGCCAGAGAATATGGATGCGGGACGATACAAATTACAGCATCGGATATGGGCGTTAAACTATATACAGACTTTGGATTTGTACATAATGGTAATTTCATGCAATATAAGCTTTAGTATAAATATATGATATACTTGGTTTGATCAGTTGAACGAAAACGGGGATACGGTAATGGATATATTAGAGATTATGAAAGAAAGACACAGCGTACGGCAGTATAAAGATCAGGCTATCGAACCATCTAAAAGAGAAGAAATCAACTCGCTGATAAATGATGTCAATGCAGAGAGTGAATTATCAATTCAGGTTTTTTATGATGAACCGAAATGTTTTGATTCCCTTATGGCGCATTACGGAAAGTTTGAAAATGTAAAGAACTATATTGCGATAGTTGGGAATAAGAATCAGCAGGAAACGGCGGGATATTATGGCGAGAAGATCGTGCTGAAATGCCAGGAGCTTGGACTTAATACCTGCTGGGTGGCAATGACGCATGGAAAATCAAAGGCGGAAATCAAGAAGGGTCAGAAGCTGCTCATTATTATTTCTCTTGGATACGGAATCACACAGGGAGTTCCACATAAAAGCAAGAGTGTAGCAGAGCTTGGGAAAGCAGATCAGAAGACAGAATGGTTTGATAAAGGCATGGAAGCGGTAAGTCTTGCACCAACTGCGGTAAATCAGCAGAAGTTTCTTTTTGAACTGAAAAATGGAAATGTAACAGCCAAAAATCTTGGGGGATTTTATTCTAAGATTGACCTTGGAATTGCCAAATATCATTTCGAGACGGTAACCGGACGTGAGGGAACTTTGTTCCTTTGCTCAAAAGTATTCTATTACAAGAATTGTACTGTTTGGTTCCCGTGCGAGAGGAACAAATGCAGAAAGAAGCGATATAGATATCGCTGTATACGGTGGAGACTTTGATAACTTTTACTGGGATGTTGCGGATTCAGGATTTAGCATTAAATGTG
>HF991296.1 GCA_000431515.1 Clostridium sp. CAG:632
AATTATCAAGGTTCTGTGTTGTTTTGCTTTGCGGTTTTCCGCGTCAGCAAGGACTATAATATCACTCACCCCATGGGTTGTCAACAACTTTTTTCAATTTTTTTCAACTTTTTTTATTTTTCATATTCAGTGCCTGATTTTATGCCAGTTTCACGTCCTGCCGGAAATATGCTTGGCTCATCAAAAAAGCATCTTTGCCATATTCGTAATCGTATTCAACAACAGATTATGATCATATAAAAAACTCAGGACCGGGCTGTCACAGATTCCGGAATATGCCCATAGACCAACCGCCGTATTTCCAATTGCTGCCAGTAGCACGAATACGCTCCAGATAATCGCCAGTGCCTGAATCGCACCCAGCAGTACTCCTCCTGTTTTATCAATTCCGTGTAATATGGGAATCTCTGCCATATCCTTTGATATATGCAGCAGAATTGAGAATAAAATCATGATTGCCAATTGGATCAGAATAAATGACAGACTGTTTACTGCCACATATGCCAGATAATGTGCCAGATATGCCTGAAAGTTTTCTACCTGAAATGCAAGATACGTTTCTGTATTGTTATTATTTATGACTGCCAGCTTCATTCCTTCCGGGAAAGGCAGTTCATCTATTATCTGCATCTGCGCAGTTTTCCCGTCCTCCTGCGTCGGATCCAGCTGTAGCTTTTGGATCACGTATGTTTCGATCCGCTCGTCAATCTGCGTATGTTCCTGAATCCAATGTCCAACAACCGGAGTTGCATATGTTGCTCCGATCATAGATAGGATCATCGCCCCGACAATGAGCAGCGTTCGGAACAACCCACGCCGGAATCCACTCCACAGACATAACCCGATTATTATGATCAATCCTATACCAAAGATATTCATTTTGTCTCCTGCTCCTCTTCTTTGGTATACCGGAGTTTCACGATCTCGGTAGAGTTATCATATACGATAATATATTTATTATTCACTCCGGTCGGTACAATATTGTTTACATTCTTAGCAAATTCATAAGAAAACTTCAGCTTGCCTGTGAAATCATATATTCTGGATTCAGAATCCCCCACAATAATGATCTCATTCTCGGTTGCATAAATATTCTTATATGAGAAATTCAGCTCTTTGGCAAATTTCTGATTTCCGTTTGTATCAAATACCCGAAGGCGGTAACGTGAGGCATCTGCCGTCTCCTGTCCCTCTTCGGCCGTTCCGGCATTCTCTTCTACCACTCCGATATATCGGCTATTGTAGAAAATGCTCTGTATTTCACCCCGAAAGTCCTTGATGACTGCTTTTTCACTTGGTTTTTCTTTCATGCTGTACACAATAAACCGATCATCCCCGAATGCACACACCGTGTCATTATTTAAAAATTCCAGCTTCGGAACGATGGTGCTGTCCAGATTATTAAAGCCGCCTACCAGACGGTCGGTCTCGTTCTGTCCTACATCGCCGAAATTGTAAGCCGCGATGGTATTTTGTGCCTTAATTCCCTGTATAGTAATGTAACTGGTCATTAATTTCTGTCCGTCCTCAGACAGGGCAATATCCAATGGATAGCCACTGTCCGCGATTGTTGTCCGCATTTCTGCAATCGTTCCGCCGTTCTTATCATAGATTTCAATAAAATCCTCGGTCTCATTCTCCAGGATTACCGCAAACACACCCTGTCTGGCTACATCCACGGTACAGATCTTATATGGTGTCTCTTCCATGCTCACCTTTCCCGATGCATTGAATATATATACATTATTTCCGTTTAAATCTGCAACAGCAATATATTCTCCGGAAACTACCGCTTTCGGCTGCTTCATGTTATAACTTTCCATCCAGACAGAATTCCCTTCTTTGTCCAGATAGCTGATTCCTTCTTTGCTATATTTGATCAGACTGCCGTTATATGCCAGATAGTCCATCTGTGTCGTATTGGAACTTTCTGCGGATGATAATACTTCATAATCATTATAATAAGTGGTGCGGTTCATATATACGCCGGCTCCAACTGCTATCAGTATAACCACCAGCAGGAAAATGATCAGCCCGAACGGCCGCCGTTTCTTCGGTGTTTCTTCTTCCTGCTCGACTGTATTAAATTCCAAAACCTTCCGTTCCTTTTTCATTTCCGGTGCAGAAGTCGATGTTTTCTTCTCTCGTGCCATGTGATCCCTTCTCTATCGCTATATTTTTATATATGTTATCATATTTTAGAATGTCAGACTAGCCTTTTTATGGAATTGACGGAATTAATATCTGCTGTCCGACATAGATTTCATCTCCGTTTTTCATTCCGTTTGCCTCCATGATGTTATCAACATAAAGAATGGAATGATACATTTGAAAGCTGATAGAGGATAACGTATCGCCGTCCCGGACTGTATAATATTTCGGTGCTCCGTCCGCCACTACCGGTTTTGCAGCTTCCGTTGCCTGTGTAGTTGCCTCCGTCTCTGTCTTTGCTTCATCCGGTTTCGGGTTATCGGTTTTCGATTCTGACTGCGT
The DNA here is from genome assembly GCA_000431515.1 of Clostridium sp. CAG:632. Taxonomy (GTDB): domain Bacteria; phylum Bacillota; class Clostridia; order Lachnospirales; family Lachnospiraceae; genus CAG-632. The sequence goes on from HF991296.1 coordinate 2,494, forward strand.
GTCTGACGAACCGTCTGTTTCCTCTGTAGCTTCGGTATCCTCAGCTGCATCTGCTTCCGAATCCAGCGGTTCCACATTAGCACCTACCGAGATTACATTTGTCATCGGAACCTCTGTCGTGTTCTCTGACATGATATCGATCCGATGGAATGCCGTCTCCAGATTCTTCAGTCGGTCATAGCTGTTGATCACCGTAATACCAAGTGCCAGAAACGCAACCGTCAGAAGCGAACTGGCCACATAGAGAAAGCTTACCGGTTTCCTCTGTGATTCTTTCTGTGGTTCCAAGTGTCGTTCCAGACGATTTCTATATTTCTGCAACAACTCCTGATCCCGTTGTGCCACATCCGTTTCTGATTCTACCATATGACTCTTCTGGGTCATCATATAGCTCTGCATCGCATCATTCCGGGTATAATAAATATAATAACCGCTTTGTTTTTTCAGTGTATTATTCTCAAACAGATACCATGCCTCTTCTTCCTCCAGGGCATCAATCATAAACAACGCCTTATCTCTTCCCGGAAAATTTTCCAGATGGATTTTTGTTATTTTGTCATTGATTTGTGTGGAAAATCCCATGCGGGACAAAAACCAGCCCACGACCTCCAGATCCGGGAAGAAACGTTTCACATCATTATAAATCCCCGTCCATACCTCATTGGTAAACTCTACTTCGTCAATATCAAACTCTACATTCTGTGCTTCCAGCGCCCCGCTGATAAAGATAACGCCCTGATTTTCCACCTGTTTATATTCTCCAAGTAGAATCGCCCCTCTGGCATATGTATTACCCGGCTTTGCCAGCTGATTCAGATAAGTGATCACATAATCTTCTACATAGATTCTTCTTCCTCCCTTCGGAGTTCCCACCTGACGAATATTTTTCGGAAGCCGGATTCCCCTGATTTCCTCTTCCTGTTCCGTATTTTCACTATGATCGTAAATTACCTCTATCATTTTATTTCTCCCGCCTTTCCATAGCATTCGTTCCTTGCTATCTGAATCATAGCACTGAGAAATCGGTTTCCTTATCAAATCCTGTCGGCATTCCGGCGATATTGAACGCAATTTATTTTAATTTTCGGCACCATCCGGACATTTTTATTACATTACGGCAGATTGTCCGTGCGTGCGACAAACTCCTTTATGTCTAAATTTCATATAGCTGTCTATACTTAATATAAACCGCAGTCCGAACCGTTTTCCGGTTTGCTGCAAATCTGAAACAAATAAGGGTATGACTATGAGAAAGACGATTTATTTTAACGCCTCGGAACAATATGCCTATGAAGCACTCGGCAGAGAATTATACACACTTCTGGAGCATACACGAAAAGAAACACAGCCTGTTGTCATCCTATGCATCGGAACAGATCGGGTGACCGGCGATGCTTTAGGCCCTCTGGTGGGTCACCAGCTCTGTACGTCTGCAAATAATTTTATTATCTATGGGAATCTGGAGCATCCGGTTCATGCCATTAATCTGGCTGAAACCATGGAGCGCATTTATCAGAAATATGAAGATCCATACGTGATCGCCATTGATGCTTCTCTCGGAACAAAGGAGCATATCGGCTATGTGACTTTACGGCAGGGTCCGTTAAAGCCCGGCCAGGGAATTGCAAAAAATCTCCCGGAGATTGGAGATATCTCCATCACCGGGATTGTAAATCTTTCCGGCAGACCGGGTGCATTTCTTCTTCAGAACACCCGGCTCTGCACCGTTATGAAATTAGTCGATTGTATTACTCTGGGGATCAACCACGCCGAGGATTACTTTCCTCCTCTGGAAGAGATTCCTGATTGCGATGCGGAGTCTCTCCCTTATAGATCGCAATACCCTCCGAAATCGTGTCAATCTGTTCCGTCTGCATGATATTGATAATATCGTTTAAGGTTTCCTCTTTGCATATATTCTTTCCGAGATACTTTGCATAACGGTCTGCAATATTCAGAGAGGATTCCTTAATCTGTGTCTCTGTCTGTCCCTGTTCTTCACCGGCCGCTTCACACTGCCGCTTCAGCTCCTCCACCTTGCCCTGGCGTCTGCCATTGATCTCATCCGTAATCACCTGCTTCGTCTGCTGTTCAAACTCTGTCAGCGCATTCTGCTTCTGCTGTGCTACTACATCCAGTTCTTCCTGTAGCTTCTCAATCCGGGCATCATACTCACCCAGCTCATACCGGCTCTCATCCTTATCCTTATTGATCGCATTCTTGATCGCCTGTACATTCTTATCATTCGCAACCATCTGATTCCGAATTTTTCTTCCCTCTGCGATCACATCTCTGTGGCGAACCTTCGTCAGATTGAATATAAGAAAATATATTCCAAGCACGATCAGCAGGGTCAGTGCGATCACAATCGCCATAAAATACGGTGCTTCCGCAAATTTCTTACCTGCAAAGACAACACCGCTGAACAGGCGATAGGAACCATATGGGATTCCTGCCAGCCCGATCAGAATAAATACGATCAGCGCCAGAATCTCCTTGACACCCTTTGGCATAAATAGAACATAATATAACTCCGAACGGCAGAAGGACGGCACATGATTCTTCTTAAATAAAGTCACCATCTCCGTCTTCAGTTGTCTCGTATGCTCCTTCACATCTGCGGTCTCTTCATCCACCCGCTGTCCTACACGTTCCAGCTTCTCCCTGCTCTTCTCATCCTGTGCCTTCTTGATCTTTTTACGTCCGGCATCCAGCTGGTCATCATAGGTCTTTTCAATCTCATTCTTACGCTTTTTGACCGTGGTTGTAATCTCATCATGAATCGACTTTTCTTCCTGTGAAATCACCTTTTGTAATTTATCCTGTTTATCCTTTAATTGTTTTGAATATTGTTCTAACTGATTACATCGGGAAACCTCATCCCGGATCTGAATCAAATAATCTACATTTTGATTAAAAATACTCTCTGTATCCATCGTTTTACCCCCTGACCTTAGTTAATTTCATTTTAGCAAAACTACAGACAATTAACAACCTTTTCTTCTATTATCAGACTTTTTTTCTAAAGAATCATCACAAAAACTTCATATTTTTTTCGGGTTTTTACATTGTACTATCCTATGATTTTCGTTATAATTATAAATGTATAGCTGATTTTGATATTTTTTTATTTATATTGTATAGTGTGATGTTTTTATAGGAGGATTTATCCATGAATATTTTGTTTTTCTTACTTCCGAAGAGTGAAGTTATTTATATCGAAGCAGGCGCAACCGTCCGCAAGTCTTTAATGACGATCCAGTCTCATTTTTATACAGCAATTCCGATCATTTCTGAGACCGGTGAGTATATCGGAACGATTACCGAGGGGGATTTCCTGCGCTACTGCAAGACAAATATTGAGGGTGCACCTAATGTGAATTTAAATGAGAATGTACTGATGGTTCCTCGTGCCGTCAGCTACGATCCGGTATCTATTAATGCGGACATGGAGGATCTGATCTCTACCATGACCAATCAGAATTTCGTTCCGGTCGTAGATGATAGCAAGAAGTTTATCGGTATTATTACCAGAAAAGATGTTATCCAGTATATCTATAATAAGTTGAAAACAAATAATTTGGCGTAAGATGGGATGCTGTTAATTGCGGTTTATATGGATGAAGGTTTCTGTCGG
>HF991297.1:0-15797 GCA_000431515.1 Clostridium sp. CAG:632
CGGGAGCGGTCCCGGAATAGAACCATCGCAGTGCAGGACGCGTCAGCGCTATAGAACAAATCAACGAAACATGTTGGCATGTACATATAATTTTGTAGACATTTGAGATGACAGATATTATACTGAAATTAATTATATTTACTATTAAATTGGGGAAGGAGGCATTTTTATGGCAGCCATGAATATTTATAACTTTTATCATATGGCAGCTCCGAAAGTAGCGAATACAAAGTTCGACACTCATAAGAAGGAAGAGCTGCAGGCTATTTATCAGCATATGGTTCGTTACAACCAGAAGCAGCCATTTTATAAGCTTTCCATCTCCTCTGAGACCCAGAATTATATCATCGGTATCAAGGAGGCTTCTCTGGAGTTAAAAACCAGTGCCGCTTTTCTGGAAGAAGATACGGATAGCTCCAACCGGCCCATGACCGTTTATACCGATCAGCCGTCCAGTCTTTCTGTTCAGATGCTCGATTCTGCTTCTCCTGCTGCAGATATTGCAATTGAAGTTGATCAGATTGCTGCACCCCAGGAAAATACCGGCACTATGGTTTCTTCCTCCGGCACCGGAATCGAACCCGGCAAGCATTTCTTGACGATTGAAAGAAACGGTACCGAGTACCAGTTTGAGCTCAACACCAAGGCGGGAGAAACGAATCTGAGCATTCAAAGGCGTCTGGCAGATTCTATTAATCATAGCAATATCGGGGTTCAAGCTACAATTCTGGAGTCCGGCACCTCCAGCGCTCTGAATCTGACCTCTGCCGTTTCAGGAACCGGTTCTTCCGAGAATGGCTTACAGTTTCTGGTCAAGGGCATTAGTGCGGCTTCCCTGTCCGATTATTTCGGATTGAATCATGTAACCACTATGCCCGCCAATGCAATATTCTCCTTAAACGGCATCAGGCAACAGGCCGCTTCCAATCAGATTTCCATTAACAATACTATCGGAATCGAACTGTTACGCCCTACAAAACAGACTGCCACAGTTCATGTAACTCCCGACTCATCCAGTCTGTTAAATGATGTAGATGATTTTGTCGATTCTTATAATCTCCTGATGGATCTGGCACACCAGACCCAGAGCAATCCAAACGGTTCTAAAAAATTGCTTCGGGAATTATCTACCGTCACAAGACGTTTTCGGAATGAGTTGGAATCAACCGGTCTGACTCTGGATGACCGAGGTTATCTGAAAAAAGATGAAGCTCTTCTGACACAAAGTACAGAAAACGGACAGTTTCAGGAATTATTCCATCATCTGTCCGCATTCAAGCATGCCATTGACTCTGCCGCTTCCAGAGTCACAAGCAATCCTATGGAGTATGTGGATAAAACAATCATCTCTTACCCAAATACCAAACGCAATTTTCCAAATCCGTATATGCCATCTATTTATAGTGGCATGCTTTATAACCGCTATTTATGATCAACTATCTCAAATCAGCTGAAGCTGCTGGAGCAACCCGTCAAACTGCACGATATCGATCGGTTTTGCCGTATAAGCCACACAGCCGAGTTCGAATGCTTTACTCACGTTCGTACTGGCATCCATTCCGGATGTCATGATCACTTTTACCTCCTGCTTCGGTGCAAATCCCTGTTCCCGTTCAAAAGCCCGAATCGCCGCAACAGTCTCATAACCATCCATCTTAGGCATTACAATATCCATGCATATCAGATCAAACGGTTTATTGTCCAGTACCGCACATTTATACTTTTCAACTGCCTGCTCACCATCTTCTGCGGTCTGACAGCTGCCGTATTTGGAGAGAAATTTTGTCATGAATTTCCGACTCACAAAATCATCTTCCACAATCAATATATTCATTCAAAAACCCCCTAGTAATATCTGGATTTATTTTACCACACCAGTCATAAAAAGTCTATGCTAACCACTATGCTCGCCTAAATGTTATTTTGTTTTTATTAACTTTATGAAATAGCCTTGTGAATTCTGCATTTTTCCTCTATAATATCTCATATAATATATTGTAAATATATGGATATCATACTTATATACGATCCTGTATTTTATCCGTATTACCGGGAGTTTTTGCCATGAAAAAACGTCGTAATATGCTGTCTGTGATTATGCCGGCATATAATGAAGAGAACTGCATATATCAGAACTTATTAACTACCAGCCGGAGCATCCGGCAATTCCATCCCGATTATGAGATCATAGTCGTAAATGATGGAAGCTCTGACCATACATTAGAAGAAGCTTTACGTGCCAGGGATGAGGATTCTCATATCAAAGTTGCCACTTATCATGTTAATCGCGGAAAAGGCGGTGCCATCTGTGAGGGAATTTCCAGAGCATCCGGTGAATATATCGCTTTTCTGGATGCCGATCTGGATCTGGACCCGGAACACCTTCATGCTTTTTTAGATACCATGCTGGACGAGGATGCCCACATCGTGATCGGTTCCAAGCTTCACCGGGATTCCCGGTTAAATTACCCGCTTAAGCGTAAGATTATGAGTTATGGCTATTATATGATCCTTCGCATTTTATTCCATCTGGATATCAAGGATACTCAGACCGGAGTCAAGCTTTTCCGTGCTGAGGTCATAAAACCGATCGCACAGGAATTAACCACTACGGGATATGCATTTGATATTGAGATTCTGGCACGGGCAAGCCGCATGGGATGCCGCATTGTTGAGATGCCGGTTACCGTAGATTATAAGCGAGGTCTGGAAAACGGTACGACCCGCATACGATTAAAAGATATTTTTGTGATGTTTTTCGATACATTAAAAATCTTCCGGGACATCAGGTTTCGCTCCTGAGCCCGGAAGTTTTTCTATCTACTGACAGAGCTTAGCAACCACCTGATTGATCACTTTGCCATCTGCCTTGCCTTTTAATTCCGGCATAACCGTCTTCATGATCTGGCCTTTGTTCTTTGTTGCCAGAACCTCTGCAAACTTCTCTGCCAGAAATGTCTCTACTTCTTCTGCAGACATCATAGCCGGTGCATATGCCTGATATAATTCATATCGCTTCTGATACTGTTCCAACAGATCTGTTCTATCCGCCGGACAGGTATCGATCTGTTCCTTTACGCTTTTTAACTCCTTCAGGATTGCCTGATTCACCATATCCTCCGAAATATCCTCTCTGCAGCCTGCATCAATACCTGCCTTTTTCACTGCGGATACCAATGTTGCAATACTGTCCTTTTTTTCCTTGTCTTTTGCCTTCATTGCGGCAATCATATCTTTTTGTAATGTCTCCAGTTTCATCCCGTTACCTTCCCTTCTGCTTGGTATTTATATATATTCTTGCTGCCCGTGCTGCGATCGTGCCATCAGCTACCGCTGTCGTCAGCTGCCTTACCTGTTTCGTTCTGCAGTCACCTGCCGCAAAAATCCCCGGTGCATTTGTCTTGCAATCTTCATCTGCCATGATATATCCCTGCGGATCCAGCTGAACAACGGAACGAAATGCTTTATTGGCCGGTTCCTGTCCGATTGCTACAAACAGACCATCCACCTGCAGTTCCCAATCTGCTCCGGTCAAAGCATCACGAAGTTTCAATGCTTCCAGTCTTTCATCTCCTTCAAGTCCGGTGAGAATCGTATTAACTCTCATCTCAACATTATCCTTTGCCTTTAACCGTTTCTCGGTATCAAGATCTCCTCGAAACACACGGCTTCTATGAATTACATATACCTTCTTACAGGTTTGAGCCAGATATTCAGCATCTGCCAATGCTGTATTTCCACCACCGATCACAGCAACCGTCCGATCCTTATAAAAAGCGCCATCACAGGTTGCGCAATAGGAAATTCCCTTTCCCAGCCAGTTCTCTTCTCCCGGTATCTCTAATTTACGTTTCTTTACGCCGGTTGCCAGAATTACAGTCCGGGTCTTGTAATCCCCTGCCGTTGTCTTCACTTCCCAGCCCTCTTTTAATTCCCTATTCGAATCCGAATAGATTGGATCAAACTGAATAGAACGGGTAACACCATCTTCAAACTGAATCTGCTTTACCGGTGGTATTATTTTTTCTGCCGTGATCCGAATCAGACTTGTCACTGTAGCTGTCACAAGCTCTGCGCCCAATCCTGTCGCTTGTTCATACAGGTTGTTTGCAAACTGATATCCGGATATTTTCATAATCCCCGGATAATTTTCTACCGATTGCGCATTTACAATCTGTCCACCATAAATTCCCTCTTCTATCATCAACACCTTAAGGCCGGCACGTCTGCCATAAATCGCCGCTGTTAATCCTGCTGTCCCTGCACCTACAATTACTACATCATAAATCTCTGTCATTTTTCTACCTCGCATTCCCTCTCTTATCGGTCTCGTATTTCTGTCATTTTCCTCTTCGGAATATCTTTCATCAGTTCTCAATAAACTGTCTGATTGCTGTCTTCGGGAGTGCTCCTACTTGTCTTTTGACTTCTTTTCCGGCCGCGAATACTATCAATGTCGGAATAGATTCTACCTTATATTTTCCGGCCAGTTCCAGTTCGTCATCCACATTTACTTTTACAAACTTTATCTCCGGCATTTCCTCTGAAAGCTGCTCGATCAGCGGTCCGATCATCTGACATGGTCCACACCAGCCCGCCCAGAAATCCACAACGACCTTTTTCTCTGTCTGTAAAACTTCTGTTTCAAAATTATCGGTTCCTATCTGTTTTACTGCCATGGCATTCTCCCTTCTTTTTCTTTAGTATCTGACTTCATTTATGATTCTATTCCTTTTTCTTCATTTTGGCTATCTAGATGTTCTCTTGCAACTGCCAGCATGAGTTTTATCCGATTTTCTTGATTAACTTTTGTTGCACCCGGATCATACTCGATATCTACCGCATTGATCGCAGGATTGATCCGCCGTACCTTATTCAACATACCTTTTACCGAAACATGACATGGCAGACACCCAAACGGCTGGACACATACGATATTTTCATAGCCATGATCTGCCAGCTCCAGCATTTCTGCTGCCAGATACCAGCCCTCGCCCATACTGTTTCCGATATCTGCTACCCCCTTTGCCCGTTCCTTTAAGGTGTTCACCCGCTCCGGTGCTGTGAAGCAGTCAAATGCCTCTATGTTCCGGATCAGCAGATCTTCTACCTTAAACAGGAACTTCATGACAACCGTCATGATCAGCTTCTTAAATGGTTTGCCTCCATATGCCCGCAGATCCTCCATCGCACCATTGGTCTTATATACACCAAAGCCCAGCATACTCGGCATAAATACCTCACAATCCTGTTCTGCCAGAAACTCCTCCAGATGATTATTACCCGGCACGGAATATTTTAAGAACAGCTCTCCTACGATTGCCACCTTCACCTTCGGCACCTTCCGGATCGGAATCCCGGCGAAGTCCGCTCCGATCCCCTGCAGATTTTTCTCAATCTTCGACGGCATAAAGCCCCGTCCCTTCTGAAATTCTGCAGTCAGCTTCGCTATCCAGAAATCCACCATACGATCGGTTGCTCCCGGTTCGATTTCATACGGCCGTATCTGATTACTGACGATCATCAGCATATCTCCGTAAATCATACCGGCAAGAGCCATCAGCAGAGTTCGCGGTGTCAGATTAATCCCGCTATTTAATTCCAGCCCCCAGATATTGGCGGATATAAACGGCACATTGGGATACCCTGCCTTTTCAAATGCTTTCCGCATCAGATGAATGTAATTGGAATCCCGGCATCCGCCACCGGACTGCGTGATCACCATTGCGACCTTATCCGGATCATATTCACCGCTCTCCATTGCCGTCAGCATCTGTCCTGTGATCAGGAGTGCCGGATAGCAGATATCATTATGTACATATTTCAGACCCTTCTGTAAAACATCCGGACCTTCTGCGCCCATCAATGCAATATGGAAGCCCTGTCTGGAAAGGATCGGTTCGATCAGCCGAAAATGAAGCGGTGCCATTTCCGGAATCAGGATTGTATAATCCTTTTTCATTTTCAGAGTAAATTTAACTCTTCCTTTGTAATGCGTATCCTTCTGCTTCATACTGCTTTTGTCCCTTCCTGTTCCTGCTTCGTCTGTTCAATTGCGGCCATCAAGCTTCTCAAACGAATCTTTACCGCACCCAGATTCGTTACCTCATCAATCTTAATCTGTGTATATAGCTTTCCGGCCTCTTCCAGGATACTTCTCACCTCATCTGTTGTTACCGCATCCAGACCGCAGCCAAAGGAAACCAGCTGGATCAGATACATATCCGGCTGTTCCGCCGCATAACGGGCTGCTGCAAACAATCTTGCATGATAGGTCCACTGATTCAGCAGATTCGGTCGTCCGGATCTCGCAAGCGGCGCAACCGCATCCTCTGACAGCACCGCAAATCCAAGTCCCGCAACCAGCTTATGGATGCCATGATTGATTTCCGGATCGATATGATATGGTCGCCCGGCCAAAATAATGATTTCTTTTCCCTGCTTTCTTGCCTGCTCCGTGATCCGGATTCCACGCTTCAGAACCTTATTCCGATATCCGTCATACTCTGCGTAGGCCGCCTGACAGGCCTGCTTTATCTCCGTCTTTGTAAATGTGCCAAGCTTCTTCTCCAGAATCTTTCCGATCCGCTTCGGGAACTCCTTCCGCTCATGCGGTCCTACGTAGTCATTTATAAATGAAATCTTTCCAAAATTGATCGTATTCGCCTCAATCACCTCGGGATACCCGGAGATGACCGCACAGTTATAATTATTGGCCCCCTTTTCCCGGTCGATATTAAAGGTCATACACGGATAGAAGATCGTATCCACGCCCAGTTCGATCAGACGCTGGATATGCCCGTGCATCAGCTTCGCCGGAAAACATACCGTATCCGACGGAATCGTTCCCTGCCCTTTCAGATACATCTCTCGGTTAGAAAACTCCGTCCGTACCACCCGGTATCCGAGACTTGTGAAAAATGCATGCCAGAACGGATACATTTCATACATATTCAGCCCCATTGGTATTCCAATCGTACCGCGTGTGCCTTCTCCCGGCTGATATTCAGCCAGTAGCTTCAGTTTATACTCGTAAATATTTAACGTATCATCCTGTGCGTGGTTTGTAACCGGCTTCTCACACCGGTTACCGCCGATAAATCGTCTGCCATTACCGAAATTATTAACCGTCAGCTGGCAATGATTGTTACATCCGTTACACAGCACACTCCGGATGGAATAGGTGAACTTCTCCAGTTCCTCCCGGCTCAGGATTCCCGTTGCCGCCTGTTGTAGTTTGGTCTGTTGTGGTTTGGCCTGTTTTTCCAGCCGTGCTTCCGCCTGCTTTTCATGTCTGGCATAAAGTGCCGCACCATATGCACCCATCATCCCTGCGATGTCCGGTCGGATTACTTCCACACCCAGTTCCTGTTCGAATGCCCGCAGTACGGCATCATTTAAGAATGTACCTCCCTGTACTACAATCTTCTTACCAAGCTCATCTGCAGAATGTACACGGATTACCTTATACAGTGCATTTTTCACTACACTGATCGACAATCCCGCTGAAATATCTTCTACCGAAACACCTTCCTTCTGTGCCTGTTTGACAGAAGAATTCATAAATACCGTGCATCGGGACCCCAGATCTACCGGGTGCCTTCCTTTCAGACCAAGTCGTGCGAATTCGTCAATCGGATATCCGAGTGAGCTCGCAAAAGTCTGCAAAAACGAACCACAGCCGGAGGAACAGGCTTCATTTAAGAAAATGCTGTCAATTGCCCCACTGCGAATCTTAAAGCACTTCATATCCTGCCCGCCGATATCTATGATAAATTCCACATCCGGCATAAAGTACTTCGCCGCCGTAAAATGTGCAACCGTTTCTACTACACCGTAATCCATATTCAGAGCATTCCGGATCATATCCTCTCCGTATCCGGTAACCGCGCTTGCCCGGATTTTCACATCCGGATATGCTGCATACATTTCAAGCAATGCTTCCCGGACCACCTCGATCGGTTTTCCCTGATTCGACTGATATTTGGAAAACAGAATTGACCCCTTTTCATCCGTCAGAATTACCTTCAGCGTCGTAGACCCGGAATCCACACCAAGATATGCATCTCCCTGATACGGTTCCCCCTCCCGTCTTGGCACACAGTGTTTGGCATGTCTTTCCCGGAACGCCTCGTATTCCTCCTCATTCCGGAATAACGGATGTAGGGATACCGCATTGCCGAAATCCTGTTTTTCGCCTATGATCTCTAACGCCTGATTCAGATCCACCCGATCCTCTGCATAATATGCAGCTCCAAGCGCTACAAAATACAGGGAATTCTCCGGGCAGATGCCCGTACAGTGCAAAGTATCATCAAAGCTTGCCCGTAATTCCGACATAAAGGTCAACGGACCGCCCAGATAGACAATATTTCCCTCGATCGGCCGTCCCTGCGCCAGTCCGGTTATCGTCTGATTCACGATCGCATACAGGATACTGGCTGAAATATCTTCCTTCCGTGCTCCCTGATTCAACAATGGCTGAATATCTGTCTTTGCAAACACACCGCATCTGGATGCAATCGAATAAATCTTATCATGCTTCTTCGCCAGCTCATTCATCTCATCTACGGATATCTGCATCAGACTAGCCATCTGATCTGCAAACGCACCGGTTCCACCGGCACAGGTACCATTCATCCGCACCTCCAGATTGCCATCCAGAAACAGGATCTTCGCATCTTCACCGCCAAGCTCAATGACTACATCCGCATCCGGCAGCCGATGTCCCATTGCCACCTTGGTTGCGTATACTTCCTGTACAAACGGGATGCCCGCACGCTCTGCAAGCCCCATACCGGCCGAACCGGATATTGCACATACCACCGGCTCCGTAATCCGGAACTTCTCGATCAGTCCGCTCAGAACCTCCTGCGTTTTTTCCGTGATCATAGCATAATGACGTTCATAGCTTTTATGTAAAATTGCACCTGTATCGTCTAGCACTACACATTTAATGGTCGTAGACCCTATATCGATTCCTATTCTCATTTTTATCCTTCCTGCATTCTCCTTACAGTGTTTTTATATAATTCAGGTACTTCAAGCTGATCTTAGACCACTTAAATCCAAGCTTTTCCAATTCATCCACTGTAAACTGGTTGCTGATTGGAACATTCTTTGATGAGGTTGCAATGGTATTATAGAAAGACAACACCGCAATCTCCTTATCATGAATCCGTTCCCTCAGGCTTTTCTCAAACACATCTTTCGGAACCCGTTTTACCCGGAGGAGCATCTTCCTGCACAGATTCTCCAGATAAAACACGTTCGGATTATAAAGATTATAGATATTATTGATCCGGTTATGAAGTGCCAGCCTTACAAATGCATCTGCGCATTCATCAACCGCAGTAAAATCAATCGGGTATTCTGCTAGCTCACTGCTGTACATTCCCATCTTAAACAATCCCCGGCAACGGTCCAGAAATCCATTATCCTGTGCATTTTTCTGGAATTTTCCATCCTTCATCCGCCACGTCAGATTACCGATCCGGAAAATGTTCGCTTTCAGACCTTTTGCCCTTGCCAGAAGCACTCTCTCCTCCGCCTTGAACTTTGAATGGATATATACATTCTGCGTATAATTCTGTCCAATATCCAGATGGAACTCATCAAAGCAAGCATTCGGATTACTCTGACTCACAGTCCCGGCACCATTAACGCTTGCCGTTGATGCGTATTGAAGAGGTGCATGTGCATCCATACAGAAATCAATCACATTCTGGGTGCCGGTCACATTCGTCCGTTCAAAATCCGCATAATGTCCGGCATGATGTACATTTGCCGCCGTATGGATCACCATGTCCACCCGATGCGCCAGCGTCTCATACTCTGTATCTGTCAACCCGAATCGTGGCTGTTCAATATCACCTTTTACTACCTTATATGTAAAATACTCATATTCTTTCGGAAAATAATTTTTCAGTGTCGGCCGAAGTCGTTCCTCATTCCGGACCAGGCAAACCACCTTGATCTTCCTGCGCAAAAGTTCTCTCAGAATATGTGCTCCCAGAAATCCGGTCGCTCCGGTCAGCAGAATATACTTCGGACGATTTTTATACAGGATATTGCAATCTGTCTGTATCAGCGCATTGACATCGATGGTCTCTTCCGCTGCCGCCTGCTGCTCCAGAAGAATTGCCTGTTCCAGAAGTTCTACAGTCGGATATTCATAAATATCCTGCCCCTGCACGCCCAAAAGCGCCGCCAACTCCAATGCTGACAGGCTGTCACCTCCTAATGCAAAGAAATCATCCCGGATTCCAACATCTCGTTTACCGAGTACCTGTTCAAAAGCCTGCGTAATTCGTTTCTGCTCTGCGGTTTTCGGTGCCACATATGCTACCGCTTTCTTGCCCCGTTGCTCCCGGATCCACTGCATAACCTCATTCCGTTTGATTTTTAACGTTGTCGTTTTCGGGAATTCCTGTGCACGAAAATCCAGTGCCACAATCCGTTTATACGTCGGAAGCTTTTCATTCAGTTTCCGGATGCCCTGCTTGATCTCCTTCTGCGCAGATGCATTACCCGGTTGCTCCGGCAGCACCAGGGCACTGAGTTTTCCATTATCATCATATACCATCGCATCCCGGATTCCGGGAACCATGATCAGATAGTTTTCCAACTCCTCCGGATATATATTCTTACCGTTATCAAGTATGATCAGATTTTTGGAACGTCCGGTTATATAAAGATACCCATCGTCATCCAGATATCCCAGATCGCCGGTATGAAACCATCCATCTTCCATAACCTCGGCAGTAGCCTGCGGATTCTTATAGTAGCCTCTCATGACTCCATCGCCTTTTACCAGAATCTCCTGATTCTCGATCTTCAGCTGCAGATAAGCCACCGGCTTTCCGACAGAGCCAAACCGGTTACTCCCCGGATAATTGGCAGCCACCAGCGGAGCACATTCCGTCAGACCATAGCCCTGATACAGATTAATTCCAAACTCATCAAAAGCTTCCGCCACTTCCTTCCGCAAAGCCGCACCGCCCACTACAACATTCGTCAACTGTCCGCCGAATTTATCCAGCACCGGCTTATATAGTTTCCGTCTGGCATCAATGCCGACTCTGTTCAACATATGATTGCAGGCTCTGGCCGCCTTCACCTTACCTTTTACATTGCCCGCCGTAATACCTTCCTGCAGTTTTCTGTAAAAAATCTCCGCAATTGCCGGAACGATCAATATCACTGCCGGCCGAAACCGGTTCATGTTCTCCACAATATTTTCCAGTTTATCATTAATACATACTGTAGCTCCACAATACAAAACTCCCAGATTATCAATCGTCAGCTCAAATGTATGATGAATCGGCAGCACCGAGAGTACCACCGGATCGCATTTCAGGTTTTTTGTAAAGTCCATACGGGCCACATCATTAATATTGCTCACTATATTTTTCTGACTGAGTGCAACACCCTTACTGGTACCGGTTGTGCCTGAAGTAAACAAAATCTCTGCCAAAGCTTCCCGATCTGTCACCGGAAGCATCCCCGGCATCGTCCGCAGAATTTCCCGGAACTCCGTTCCGGAGAAACTGATCACCTCCGTGACCCGGTTCTCTCCCCGCCTGATTTCTTTCATGAACGGTTCGAATTCTTCGGATAAAAAGACTGCATCCACATCTCCCATAATAAGCAGGTTTAACAGCTCCTCTTCCGGCAGCATTTTATCAAGCGGAATCACAATATTTCCACTGTTAATCGTCCCCAGAAATGTAACGATCCACGCATAGCTAGAGCCTCCGAGAATTGCAACATGCTTTCCCTTCCAATGCTTCTCTGTCATCCAGGTCGCAATTGCATTCACATCCCGCTGCAGTTCCAAATATGACTTACCCACAACTGCCGCACCTTCATAATATCGATACGCAATCCTTTCTCCGTATAATTGTGCTATTTCTGCCACAAACTCCTGCAGATCACTTAAATTTTTATTCATCCATATATCTCCCGTCATACCGCCCCTGTATTGCCCGGTTCATTTCTATATTGCATACACAGTAATTATACTCTTTCAGTCCGCAGATTTCAATTGTCTGTCTTTCTTCCATAATTACAAAAAGAGACCGTACCTGCCGGCACAGTCTCTCTCCATTTTTATTTATATTCAAATCAATCGGATAATTATTCAATTACCTTGATCCAACCCTTCGGAGCCTCGATGTGACCCATCTGGATACCTGTCAGAGTCTCATATAACTTCTTAGTTGTTGGTCCCATTTCTTCCATACCACTTGGCAGGCAGATTTCTTCACCGTGATCTACAATCTTTCCTACCGGTGAAATAACAGCTGCCGTACCACACAGACCACACTCTGCAAAGTCCTTCAGTTCATCCTTATAAACCTCACGTTCTTCTACTTCAAGGCCTAAATATTCCTTAGCAACGATCAACAGTGAACGTCTAGTGATTGATGGAAGAATACTGTTAGACTTCGGTGTTACAACCTTATTGTCCTTTGTAACAAAGATGATATTAGCGCCACCGGTCTCTTCAACCTTGGTTCTGGTTGCAGGATCTAAGTACATATTCTCATCATAGCCTTCCTTATGTGCAGTTACGATTGCATGAAGACTCATTGCATAGTTCAGACCCGCCTTGATGTTACCGGTTCCATGCGGTGCTGCACGGTCGAAATCACTGATCCGGATTGTGATAGGCTTTGCGCCACCCTTAAAGTATGGTCCTACCGGAGTTGTAAAAATACGGAACTGATATTCATCAGCCGGCTTTACACCAATAACCGGGTTAATACCGAACATATATGGTCTGATGTATAAGGTGGCTCCTGAACCATATGGCGGAACATAGCCTGCATTTGCCTTAACCGTCTGAACAACTGCATCTACAAATCTATCTTCCGGGAATACCGGCATCTCCAGTCTTGCAGCAGACTGTGCAAGACGCTCTGCATTTAAGTCCGGACGGAAGCAGACAATATGTCCATCCTCAGTCGTATATGCCTTTAATCCTTCAAATACTGTCTGTGCATACTGCAATACACCGGCACACTCACTCATTGTAATCATATCGTCTTCAATCAGCTGTCCCTGGTCCCATGCACCATCCTTGAAGGTTGATACATATCTCTTATCTGTCTTAACATAGCCAAATCCCAGATTTGACCAATCAATGTTTTTCTTTTCCATTTTCTCCTCACCTTTCTCTAACTTCTTGAAACCGCTGGTCGCGAACATGACGATTTCATTGCACTTATTGTAGTCCCTGATTTCCCGACTGTCAATAAGCTATTCCGCGATAATGGTATATTCTGTTTCAAAAATCTTGCCCGGGCGCAGCTCATTCCCATATTCTCGGTCTGCCAGCATGCCGGCAAAGCTCTCCCGGTCACATCGCCCATACCATGGTTCAATACATACAAACGGAGCATGTTTCTTCGCCGGTGACCAGAGTCCAAACAGCGGTGCGTCGAATTTCACTGTCAGATACGGCTTCTTATCCGGTCCTGCCAGTGCTACCTGATGTGCCTGTCCTCCTTCGATCACCAATGCATCCTCATCAAACATATGCTCTGTGATCGGCATACATCCGCCTCCGATGTCCAGTGTATGTCCTTCTGTTTCCAGAAGACCATTGACACTGAGTTTTCCGTAAGAAAGCGGTTCTTTATTATCAAAGAGCAGATAGTAATCGGTCTGTTTGCCCTCGCCGTCAATCGGACACATAAATGCCGGATGTCCGCCAATGGAGAAAAACATAGTCTTTTTGTCTTCGTTTGCTACCCGCCACATAACTGTGATTTTCCTTCCTTCCAGCCGGTATCCGATTTCCAATCGGAACCGGAACGGGTATACCTTCAAGGACTCCTCATCTGCCTTCAGTTCAAACCAGATCGTATCTACATTATGTTCCGTCATCTGAAATTCCCTGTCTCTGGCAAATCCATGTTGTGACATCGGATATTCTCTGCCTGCATATTTATAGGTCTTATTCTTTAAGCCTCCCACGATCGGAAATAATATCGGTGACCGTCTTCCCCAATAAGCACTGTCCCCGTGCCAGAGATAGTTTCTACCGGTCAGAATATCCTCAATCTGTATGATCTCTGCACCTGCATCTGAAATAATCACCCGCAGGGCACCGCTCTGTAATGTATGTAATGCCATCTTCGTTCCTCCAATTCTCAGAATATATTTAAACTTCTGATATCAGTATATAATATCTTTTAGCAAATGGAAAGATATTATTGGCATTCCAGTCTCCGCAAAAGAAGAGGAAGTGCATCATTTCGAATTACACTTCCTCTATTGCTCGCTATTCATTTTTTAATGATCTCCCTTGAGATTTTTTGAGAAACTTTCCTTGATAATTACTTTTCCACACCTGCCATTATAGGTTCAACTTTCCAATTCATCCATAGTCTCTGATCCCGTTCTGTCTGCTCCTACTTGAATAATATCCGTTATTCGTTCGCCCAGCAGTTCCCGGAAATCTTATTATGATTGATTCTTTATGCCGTTTCTGAATGTGTCATCCAACACATCCGCCCGGTACAAAGCTTCTCACATAATAACTGATTCTATCTGTATCACGTATACACTGAATGGATCCGTTCATTCATCAATCGTATGCTTTACATCTTAACTATCGAGCGTCCTGCTTCTTCTATCGTACGAAAGGTACGTTCCATATGGACTGTTTTAAGGTTTATCTTAAAGGCTTTCTGTGTGGACCTTTCTGTAAAACAGTTTACAATTGATAAATGGTTATGTCTGTCTGTCCAACGGAATCTCCTCCCTTCTTTTCTTATTCAGCCCCAGCTTGTATGGCTGTTTTTCTTTTTGTTTTCTATAGCTTGATTATATATGACCTCTTACGTTTTGTCAATACATTTTTGAAATTATTTTTATTTTATTTGATATTTGTTTTTATGTTCTACATTATTTTGTTATATTTGTTATAATTATTCAAATTGTATATTCAATTTTGATATAAATGTAAATCCTTTAAATGTAAAAAACCGTTAGTGCCCGCCCGGTATACTACCTTTCAGAACACTAACGGTTCTCTGTTCTACTGTTCTTTTGCCTGTACTGCCTTCACATAATTCTCGATCATATCTGCTGTCGCTCCAAGCCCCAGACGGCTGCAGTTAATGGTCATGTCATAGTTTCTGGCATCGCCCCACTTGGTCTGGCAATAATAATTATGATATGACTTACGCTTCTTATCATGTCTGCGGATGATCATTTCAGCTTCTTCTGCAGACACTCCACGGGATTCCTGTACCCGCTTCAGCTTCGCTTCTTCATCTGCAATAATGAAAAAGCTCATCAGACCATCATATGCCTTTAACACATCTTCAGAGCATCGTCCGACAACAACGAATGATTCTCCGTTCTCTGCTTTTTCCTTCAAAAAATCAAACTGCATTCTTGCCGTAATTTCTTCCGGAGAGTTACTGTAACCACGTACACTTCTTGATAAGAGAAGGTTTCTCGGTGCCTCATCATACTTCTTCAGTCCCGTACCTGTCAAATCCTTTTCTGCTGCCACTGCATCTAACAGATTTCGATCATAGATTGGAAGTCCGAGTCTGGTTGCAAGTTCCTGTGCGACTTTATGTCCGCCGCTGCCGTATTCACGGCTGATAGAAATAATCAACTGTTTTGCCATTCCGAATCCTCCTTATAAATACCGTACAAAAATCCATACTGTGCAGATGATCAGTACCAGAATGGTTGCCGGTGCTACCTTTGCACAATACTCGCCCCATCCAACCGGATGGCCTTCCTTTGCTGCTACCGAAGTACCAACTACA
>HF991297.1:15852-29215 GCA_000431515.1 Clostridium sp. CAG:632
GCCGATATCGGTACCCATTGACAGGCTCCATGCCAGTGTATGAAGGTCTACACCTGCTGTTGCTCCGGCCAGATCACTGATGATTGGAACCATAGTTGCCGCAAACGGAATATTATCAATAAACGCACTTGCGATCGCCGAGCCCCAGATAATGATTGCTACCATTACCATTGCATTGCCTCCGCTGACCTTACCGATAAAGTTTGCTACAATCTGCAGGATACCGGTCTGCTCCAGGCCGCCAACTACAATAAACAATCCGACAAAGAATAATAATGTCTTGTAATCAACCTTCTTAATGACAGATCCGATTGCCTTACCGGATGTAATGAGGGTCAGTACTGCGATCAACACACCGATGAATGCAACTGTCAGACCGGTCTGTGCGTGGGTTACCAGAAGCACTACCGCAAGCAGGAAGATAATGCAGCTAAATACGAATCCACGCTTATCCGTAATCGCTTCCTTCGGATTCGGAAGATCTTCTGCTTTCACCGGCTCACCGGTCGTCTGCTTCAACTGCTTATGATATACAATGTAGAAATAAATAATAGTCACTATCAGGCAGATCAATGCCATAACACCTGTATTCTTCAGGAAGTCGAAAAATGACAGTCCAAGGGATGTTCCGATAATAATGTTCGGCGGATCTCCACATACAGTTGCCGAACCACCCAGATTCGCACAGAATATCTCTGACAGGATCATCGGCACCGGATTAAACTTTAACAGATGCGCCAGTTCTACCGTAACGGCTGCCAGGAACAGGATAACTGTGATACTGTCAATAAACATTGCCAGTACAAAAGCCATTGCCATAAATGTAATGAAAATTGGAATAGTCTTATAGTGAACCATCTTTGCGATCAGCATACATAACCAGCGGAAGAACCCAACTCTTGCCATTCCTTCCACCATCACCATCATGCCCGCAATAAAGATGATCGTTGCCCAGTTAATACCGGCGGTTGATTCAGCGGCTGCCTCCGCTCCAAATCCCCAGAATTCTGGAGTAAAAATTGTTTTGTAATTCAGTGTTTCAACAATGGCATTTACATCATGCATGCAGATTCCGAATACCAGAACCAGCGTCAGAAGTCCACAGCCCAATGTAATATATTGCCGTTCGATTTTATCAATTACGATCAAAACAAACATGGCAATAAAAATAGCCAATGCCAGAATTTGTGCTGCCATTTTTTCATCCTCCTTATAGTTTTTTCACACAAATGGTGTTTTTACACACCGTATTCATTATAGGTGAATCCGTTCAAAAGTCAATATGATTTCTGCTTTTGTTTGCAGACGTACAAATCCCCGGCTGTCCAGTTTCAGACAACCAGGGACCTGTGCGTATATAAGTTTATTAAAAGAGGGATTACTCTACATCCTGTAATGCAGCGACATCTTCTTCACCGGTTCTTACCTTTACAACACGGTTTACTGCATATACGAAGATCTTACCATCACCTATATGACCGGTATAAAGCGCCTTCTTCGCTGCTTCGATCACCTTTTCAACCGGGATCTTGCTGACTACAACTTCAACCTTTACCTTTGGAAGAAGTGTTGCATCCATTTCAACACCACGATATTTCTCGCCGGCACCCTTCTGGATACCACAGCCCATAACCTGTGTAACTGTCATACCGGTTACACCAAGGTCGTTCATAGCCTTCTTTAACTGCTCGTAACGTGCCAGCTTTGCAATGATAACAACCTTATTGATATCACTCTCAACCGGAGCGGTTGTAACTACCTTAACAGCAGCATTCTTCTGTGCATCAGAAGCCTTTACGTACTCATCCTCACCAAGATCGGTGTTCTCATTTACTTCTGTCATGTTAGCATTTGCATCCATGATAGCAAAGCCTGCATATGCAGATGGAAGACCATGCTCCTTGATATCCAGACCTTCGATTTCTTCCTCTTCAGTAACACGAAGTCCGATGGTTGCCTTGATGATCAGGAATGTAATTGTCATTGTAACTGCAGTCCATGCCAGGATTGCTGCAATACCTAACAACTGAATGCCTAACAGCTTAAATCCACCGCCATAGAAGAGACCGGTGTATGCGGATTCCGGTGCATCCGGAGTTGCGAATAAGCCAACTGCGATCGTACCCCAAAGACCGTTGCAGAAATGAACTGCTACGGCACCAACCGGATCGTCTACGTGTATTACGTTATCTAAGAACCAAACACCAAATACAACCAACAGACCGGATACGATACCAATGATTGCTGAACCTGCACAATCTGTAACATCACAAGGTGCTGTGATTGCTACCAGACCTGCCAGGGAAGCATTCAGACACATTGAAACATCAGGTTTACCATATTTGATCCAGGTAAACAGCATACATACAACGGTTGCAACTGCCGGAGCAATTGTTGTTGTTAAGAAAATACTTGCCAGCTGATCTGTTGTGGTTGCGGCTGCACCATTAAATCCATACCAGCCAAACCAAAGGATAAATACACCTAAAGCTCCGATTACCAGGTTATGACCAGGGAACGCATTAACCTTTGTTACCTTGCCATCCTTCTTCATAAACTTACCGATACGCGGTCCAAGTAAAGCGGCACCGATCAATGCGGTAAGACCACCTACCATATGGATAACGGAAGAACCGGCGAAATCATGATAGCCCATCTGAGCTAACCAGCCACCGCCCCATACCCAGTGGGTTTCAATCGGATAAACAACTGCTGAAATAACTGCGGAATAAATACAGTAAGAAACGAACTTCGTTCTTTCTGCCATGGCACCGGACACGATGGTTGCTGCTGTTGCACAGAATACCAGGTTAAATACAAATCCAGGCCAATCAAAGTTTGCATAATCAGAAAAAATATTCAAGGTTGGCTTTCCGATAAAACCACCGACATCTTCTCCACACAGTAAACTGTAACCGATGAAAATAAATACGACTGTACCGATACAGAAGTCCATCAGGTTTTTCATGATAATGTTTCCGGCATTCTTTGCTCTGGTGAAACCAGCCTCCACCATGGCAAATCCTGCCTGCATCCAGAATACCAGTGCAGCACCCATCAGAAACCAGACGCTTGTCAGAATGTTTCCGGTTGCGCTGTCTACTATGGTACTCATAATCTCTTCGCTAAGTTCCATACGCACTCACTCCTTACTCAAAATACTTTTTTATTTCCCCGGCATGCTCCTCTAATTGTTATACCGGTGATTGATGTGGTGAGTTTAGCAATTTTTTATAATTATTTCTTGAAAAAATTGGACATATGGCTTTTACATTTTTTCAAAAAAAAGGATTGACTTCTATTATAGAACTGTGTAATATGAACTTGTAAGATTTTTGAATCCTTATCTGATTTCTTGGAATTTAAGATATAGTAAGGTAAGATGGAAGTATAAGTTACAGACAATGACGTCATGCGCATTGTCTGTTTTTTTATGTTTTTCTGTTAGGGTTTTATCTTGGTAATATCTTCAGACTTAATCTTATCGATCAGGATTCATCGGGTTTTAGATTGGAGTGTGATCGTTATGGAAGAAACTATTTACGAAAAAGAACAGGGCTTTCTTCTGCATCAGCCATTTTTTAATGATGAGGTTATAGATTATAATGAATATATGCAGTGGAAGCCATATCAAGCACTTTTCTATGAATTCACCACCTTTGCTTCAAACGGCCCGGATACCATGACTTATATTCCGAATGGCTGTATCGATATCCTATTTATCCGGGATGCGGCCGGTAATCACATGGAAATCCTTGGTTCTAGTACAGAAGTCAAGTATATCCACCGGCTGCCGAACGCCCGTTATTTCGGTGTCCGCCTGCGCCCGGGACTTTATATTGCATATGAAGGCATGTCTCTGAAAAATATTACAAACCAGGACTTTTTTATTGAACATATAGATGAAGATCTGGCAGTATTCTTCCGGGATCTGATGGATGCCCGTTCTTTAAAAGAATGCAGTGCTTTGTTCCGTTCTGCTTTTGATTCCTGCCTGCAGCTTACAGAGGTCAATCCTCTGACAGAACATGTCCTGAATATGATCAATCAGTCCCATGGCACGATCCGAATCCATGAACTGGCAGACGATCTGCATTATTCCGAGCGACATCTTTCCAGAATCTTTCAGGATTCTATGGGAATCTCTCCTAAAACCTTCGCCCGGATCGTACGCTTTCAGACCGTATTGAATTCTATCCTGCGTCAGCCGGTTTTGACGCTCTGCGACTATATGGCAGAGCTTGGTTATTCCGATCAGGCACATTTCCAGCGGGAGTTTAAACAATACACAGGAACCACCCCGAAGCGGTTCCTGTCCTATGCCCAGAAACAGAAGTTTCCGTATTATGATTGCAATGGTATGGAGCAGCGTGCCTGCTAGATGCTAGACACAGATGTCTTCTACCCTTGCATTTGTCACCCGGATCAGATCATCCGGTTTCATCTGTATCTGCGAACCGATCCTGCCACCGCTTATGATGACCTCATTCAAAGTCCGGATAGAGCTATGCAGCACTGTCATATAATTTTTCTTCATACCGATCGGTGTGCAACCACCCCGTATATAGCCGGTGATCTGATTGATATCCTTTACATGGATCATCTCTACCGACTTCTCTCCTACGGCTTTGGCTGCCTTTTTTAAATCAAGCTCCCGATCGATTGGAATCGCAAACACATAATGTTCTCCACTCTTTCCAACTGTTACCAGTGTCTTAAATGACTGATCGTAGGATTGTCCCAGCATATCTGCGATATGTATGCCGTCAATAAATTCCTCACATTCATAGGTATTCACCTGATACGGAATCCTGTTCTTATCCAGAATCCGCATAGCGTTTGTCTTGATGTCCTTTTCTTTGTCCTTATGCTTTCCCATTGTGAGCACCTCATTTCTGATCCTTATCTTGTCCTACCTAAAGCTATATAAAATCAAAGCTTACCTGTTCATATTCCAGGCTGTGATATTCCAGCTCTTCCTGATCCACCTGACTGCGGTAATCCACTACCACTGTCTGCTGCCTCTTTCCGACCATCTGCTGCCCTAAGACATAATTCACCTCAAACCGCGCGGTGATCGCCGGCGTTGCACCTCTGGCCGGAACGATCAGTTGTACATGATTTGTCTTAAGCAGTGCAAAAATCGGTTCCCATATATAGACATCCTTTGCTGCGCCAAACGGATTATCAATAAAGATGGTTTTCATCCGTTTATCATTCTCACCATTCGGAGCATACAGACCGGATATATAGTTAATGATAGAGATCAGAAACTGGATGTAAATACCCTGTGACTGCCCCGTACTTCCGACAGCCTCCTCATACCGCAGATACCGGCTCTGCTCCTTAATGCGCTCCCGCTTATATAAGGTCAGGCGGATATTATTCATATCCGTAACCAGTACACTGAAAAGCTTCTTCAACTCCAGCCTGCTGCGAATGTACTTAATCCGTTCATTCTGATTCTGGAATCGGTCTGCTCCCTGCACCACATCATCAATATAGTCTGACATTCTCTGCTGGATAAATTCTTCCTTCACATACGGAATCGTCAATCCGACCATCTGGATCGCCTCTCCATCCAGCATAATCCGGGAGAGCTTCGGAAGCTTCTCCAGCTCGTTTTTCACATCCTGACACCGCTGAACACACTGCTTCTCAAAATTAGACTTGATAAACTGCATATCTTCGATGCCCTGCGCCACACGCTCCTTTTCCAGTGCGATCACATTTATAATAGAAGAAAGACTCTCCCGGAGATTTCTTGCCTCTCCATAATTTTTCGGAACCGCCACATCATTGCTGATCGTCTGGGACAACTCAAATGCCTGCATTTCCAGAAGTGCCTGTGCAGTCTGATTCTTATATCGCTGCAGTTCGCCTCTTGCCTTGTCCAGTGCCTTGGTGCTCTTATCATACGCAAGCAGGCTCTGTTCAAACAGTTCCCGTAACTGCTCTTTGCCTACCACCAGTGCCTTTGCATCCTGAAGCCGGATATCATTCGTCTCTACGATTCGTTTCACATCCTTATATAAATCCAGAATTGCCGTATATTCTCTGGTATCTTCCGCATAATCGGTCTCCATCTGCTGATATTCCGTATTCAACCGGTTCAGCTGTTGTTCCCCGGTCTCCAGCTCCGCATCGATCTCCATCACGGATACCTGCAGCTCCTCACATGGTCCGAACTGTTCTTCCATGGTACGGATTGCCTGCTCGATCTTACCTTCCAGACGATCTGCTTTCTGCCTGCGTCCTTCCACATGATGCTTCAATGCATCTGCCGCAAGAGTCAGTCTGGATAATTCCGTACTGAGCAACTCCAGATCCCGTTCATCGACTGTGAACAGTTCATTGGTCTGCCGCAGCTTCTCCAGTTCTTCCATGGAATTTCCACGCTTCTCGATTGCTTTTCGGAACCGGCTCATAGAGGCCTGTAAGGTCGTGATCAACTTTTTCTTATCCTCCAGAGCTACCGTGCCTTTTTCTACCACTGACAGCTGTGCCTTCAATCTGGCATCCAACTGCTCTTTGTCAAGTGCCGCCACCTGCTCGCACTGTTCTTTTGTACCGGCCGCATTTTCATCATAATAGGTCTTATAATACTGTTCCCAGTCTACTGTACGTTCCTGTCGCTGTTTCCGAAGCTCCTGCAACCGTTTGCCGGTGTCCGCATATCGTACTTTCCAATGATGAAGCGCCTGTCGATGTTCTTCCAGTAATTTATCCAATCGTTCCTGTTCTGCCTTACAGGTCTGCAAATCCTTCTCTGCCTTCTGTGTCCGCTCAGATAATGACACCAAGGTCCTCAGCTGCCCCTGTTCCTCCAGTTTGGAATAAACAGCCTGCTTGCAGCCGGTCAGCTGACTGCGCAACTGTTCCAACTCCCGCTCTGTATCCTCCAGCTCCTGCGTACACAGTGCAACTGCATTCTGTTCTTCTCGCAATTCCTCCTGTGCTTTTAAAAGCTCCTGTTCTACATCCAGAACTGCGATTCCCTGTAGTCCTGCTACAAATGTACTGTCCTCCTGATAGGTCCGGCTCATTTCTTCCAGACGCTCCAGTTCATTCTGCAATTCCTCCAGTTCTGTCTGCCTGCGTTCCTTTTCTTCCTCGATTGCTTCTGTTGATACAAATGCCTGCGTTCCCCGCTGCAGAAAGATCACTCCGTCCTCCGGAATTTTTTCTGCAGTATCCTCCAAATGCTCCATATTATATATAGGAAGAAATCCATCGCCTAGATTCAGTTCCCGCAGCTTGCGGTCATTATCCAGACCTTCAAATGTATCTACCAGCAATCCATATGGGAGCAATGGATGTAATGCAAGAAGATGGCTTCTCCGCTCTTCCGGCTGTGCCACCAGATAATCCATACCAAATACTGCATTGCGGTTATGCCGGCTCTCAATATAATATTTCACCCGATCTACAGCCTCTGTCGGAGCAACCAGCCGTCCCTCTGCCAGTCCCTGTAACCGTTTCTCCTGTGCTGTTATCTGCTTTCTGACATTGGAAATCATCGCCAGATTGTCCAGATAACGCTGATTGATCTGATCTGACAGCCTTCCCATATCTGCATTCGTCATCCACTCGGCAGACTTCTCTGCTGCCTGCCCTCCATAGATTTCAAGCATACGTTTTAACTTATCTGCCTGTTCCTGATATTCCCGGCTTCCGGTCTTCAGTTCCTCTATCCGTGCTATGATCTGATCCAGCTCCTGATTCCGTTTCTCGCACTCCTTCAGCTTCTCATGCCGGAGGTTCTGTATCTCATATACCTGATTCTCCAGCTCAGTCAGATGAATCTTCTCCTGTTCCGCCTGTGCGGTCTGTTCTTCCAGCAAGGTCTCCGGATTCTGCAGGCTGGTAAACGTCATCTTCTTACGCAGTGCCTGAAGCTCTTCCATAGCTGTAGCATACCGTTCCGATGCCTGCTTCTCCTCATGCTCTGCAACTGCAAATGCCACCTCTGCCTCATGCGTCAGATTCTCACTGGAGGTCAGCCTTCCTTCAGCTTCCTGATAGTCTTCCTCTGCCTGTTTCTCTGACTCCGACAATGTCTTTAATATCTGTTCATCCCGCTTCCTGCGTTCTTTTACAAGCGCCTTTAATAAGGATAACTGGTCATCATTCTGATGCAGGGAGGCCTCGATCACAGCCTCATGTTCCTCCTTCTGAGACTTATCCTTCCAGTAATCCAGATAGTCATTGATACTCTCTTTTCGGTTCAGCTCCTGTTGACAGTCCTTCACCGACTGCTCATGACCGGCTATCTCAGCCTGCAGGCGTTCAATCTCCGCCAGTAATTCCCGGTACTCCAGCTTATCCCGGTGGATTTTTAAATTCGCCTGCTGCTTCTGCCGTGCCCGGATGATCTTCTTCTTCTCATCCTTTGCCAGCTCCAGTGCTTTCAGCTTCTCCTCGCTCTGCTTTGCCAGAGTTGCACCGGTAACACAGACATTTGCCAGATTGGCACACTGGTCAGACTGTTTCTCATATAATTCCAGAAATGCTGCTACCCTTGCCTCGAGTACATGCAGGAGTTCTGTCTGACGGTCATAGTCTGCAATCTCCCGTTTCTTCTTCGTCAGCTCTACCAGCTTATCCTTGATCTCAAGCAGAGTGTGTGCCATATCATCCGGATCTGCATTCTTATCGATCTTTACCAGATATGCCTTTTCTATGATTTCTTCTATCAGAAGGTCTTCTACTACCTTTCTGGCAGTCTTATAATTCGTCTCAAAATAAGTCCGGACATGTCCCTCTGTCTTATTGATTCCCCGGATGATCTCCCAGTGGCTCTCATACAGTCCGAACTGACTGATATATCTCTGATATTCCCCCTTGCGGTCAAATACCTGTACCGACAACTTCATGTCCCGTCTGCCCAGCTCTTTTAAATAATTCTTCCAACCGGTATAGCTTACCCGCTCTCCATCCTTCACCAGTGGCAGATTTATAATATCATTCTCGTTATAGTCCCGGTAAAGAATACAGTAATTGAAATATTCAATCGCCGCCATCTCCTTGCCGCCATCCTCCTCGTCCGGAGAATCCTTGGCTTTCCTTGCACAGAACCCGGTAGTCATATATCGGTATCCTTCATGCAGCTCCGGCTCGTCCAGCTTCCATTCGATCAGGGAATGAATGGTCGTATTACCGCCACCGGTACGGAACAGCTTCTCTACCGGCTGCTTCTCATCCAAGGTACAGTTCGGAATCAGGTTTTGCAAAAGCAGGAGCATCAGGATACTTTTTCCACCTCCGTTTGCCAGATCATACAGAGTATTTTTCCCATACATACGCATTGTGAAATCATCATACTGCTGCGTTCCAAAATTATATTTCACATTGTTCACACGAATCCGGTTAATACTCGGCATGATCCTCTCCTCCTTCCAGCAATTCATAAATATGTCCACGGTATTCTTCAAAATACTGCTCGGTCAGTGCTTTCATCCGGTCGGTTGGATAATACCGTTCCTGCACATCGAGAAACAGTCCCTGACTGATCAGGAAATTGCAGACCAGCTTTACCAGTCCCATCCGGGAAGCCCGTGATGCCCGGAGCTGCTCTCTGTCCTCGCCTGTCACCGTTGGAAGCTCCTCCCACAGCAGCGCCAGACTCTTAAAGCTGTTCTCCTCAATCTCATCCATCGCATAGATCTGAAGATCGCCCGTAATTGCCAGCAGCGAGTCACTGACCTCTTTTACAATCTCCTCCAGCCGTACATATTCCCGGTACTGATAAGATGCCGAATCCTGATAAAAACACAACATAATCTGATACATAATATAATATGCCATGTAAAGCTCCCGGTTATAACGAAGTCCCATCAACCGCTTCAATTCCTCATTGGTATATCCGAAGACCCGGTTGCCTTCCCCTGCGGTCAGGTAAAGTGCCTCTTTATATTCGTATATATTCAGGTTCAGCTTCTTTAATATCTGATTCAGTATCTCATAGACCTCTGCATTCTGATAATATGCCTCATACAAGCTGCCATTCTCCGGATGCGAGCGGCGCACGTCCTCTCCCATGGTCAGCTTTGCATATATTTCCAATGCTTTATCCATATTTCGACTATCCATTGTTTGATCCTCTCCGGTTTCTATTTCCTATAAAACATGATATTGGTAATTGTAAACTCTGTCTCATCCTGTGGAATGGTGATCTCTTCCTGCTCCAGAAACTCGAGTGTAAATCCTGTGCACAGGAACCGTTCCTTTGCTTCTTCATCCCATGCTTCCTGCACCAGATTCTCAAGGAAGGTCTCCGGCTTCTCATACAGCTTCCGAACAGAATACTCCGACTTCTGTGCCAGATGAACCAGGAATGAGTAATAATCGCCGTTCTTTAAGAACTGATCTCCATACCGGATTTCCAGAATCGCACTGAACTCCTTTAGCTCAATGGATTCCTTCTTCTCCAACTGATCCAACAGCTCATAAAACATCTGACCGAAGTTATGAAGGATTCTCTCATCCTCTTTCTCATCCTCATAGCGGAAATTCCGATTCGTTTCTTCCTTTATGATCTTCTCGCCGTGATCTGCCTGCTCTGTCTTATAGGTCAGCATATTATCAATTGCATTTAGATTAAAGCTCTTCTCAATCTTCGGTGCAAACAGCGGTGCCAGTATATACCGCATAGCTGCCGGATCATCCCGCTCCTTCAGCCTCTGAAGACTGCCCCGAAAATCAAATACATTCCGCAGTCTGCGGATCTTCGCCTGATGGATCATCTGATCTGCAATATCCTGCAGGTCGGTTGTCTCCCGGATCAGCTCCCCATGCCGGTGTATCGTCTTCTTCAGCTCTGTTTCCAGGCGGCTGATTTCCTCCAGAGAACGATAAAATGCTGTCGTTTCCTTCGCTCCGGCTTCACTTACACTCGCCTTCGCCAGTGTCTGCTCGATCAGCGCCTTGTTCTTGGCGAACAGCTTCTGCTCCTCTTCAAACCATCTGGCAACCGTTGCCATATAATTCTCACAAGCCTCTGCTCCCTTAAACACATCATGGCTCAACAATGCTATAACGGATTCCTTCTGTGCCAGCAGACGCTTCACCTCACTGTTGATCCGGTGAACAACCTCTATACCACCCTTGAAGTTCTTGGCTGTAATCATCTTCTCCAAAAGCAGCTGCTGCACACTGATTTTGCTCTCATCCTTCACTTCCTTGGTATCCAGATAAAACTCGATTCCCTCTGCAGTGATATGATATCTTACAACCTGGTCCTCAATCTCGCTCTCGATCAGCTTCACTCTGGCTGTTTTCCTTTTCTTATCCTCCGGATCGAAGAAATGAAACTCAAACGGTCTGCCGTCATTTTTCAGCTTATCAAATATGTAGCCTGCCAGCTCGCTCTCTTCCTCCGGTGACTCCTGCAAATGAAAATCCCGATGCAGAAGCTCCAGCAAAAATGCCTCATACTGCTCATAGGTAACAGTCTGCTCGTTAAACTGATTCTCATTGATCAGAAACCGCAGGCTGGCCATCGTAATATATCCCATATCCAGGTCGGAATACTTGCCGTCCTTGTACTGGGTAAATGTTGTCTCATTTAAAACAAAAAAAGGATAGTACTTCCGCAGATTCTGCATCCGGGCATGATGCTCTTCCATTATATCGTTAATCATGATGTAGTTCTCTGCCACCGATAGTATCCTCCTGTAATCGATTCAAAACCACACTAAGTGTACCACAAGGCGACTGTAAAACCAAGTGTTTACACATAAAAAATGCTCCGGGCACAGACATTCCTGTCTGCCTCCGGAGCATTGTGTTTCATCTCAAGAAATCTGATTCGGATATTAAGCCTTACCTACAGAGCCGAATAATTCCATCTTCTCTTTTACAGTTGCCTTAATAGCTTCTGTACCAGGTGCTAATAACTTACGTGGGTCAAATCCCTTACCCTCTAAGTCCTTACCGGCCTCAATGTACTTACGTGTAGCATCTGCAAATGATAACTGACACTCTGTGTTAACGTTGATCTTAGATACGCCAAGAGAGATAGCCTTCTTAATCATATCTGCAGGAATGCCTGTACCACCATGAAGAACTAAAGGCATAACACCTGTCTTCTGCTGGATAGCATCCAATGTCTCGAAAGAAAGACCCTTCCAGTTTGCAGGATACTTACCATGGATGTTACCGATACCGGCTGCAAGCATATCAACACCGAGATCTGCAATGATCTTGCACTCG
This sequence comes from Clostridium sp. CAG:632, assembly GCA_000431515.1. GTDB lineage: Bacteria > Bacillota > Clostridia > Lachnospirales > Lachnospiraceae > CAG-632. The sequence goes on from HF991297.1 coordinate 28,066, forward strand.
TTAGGGTCTGCACACTCGCCCATACCTATAACACCATCTTCTTCTCCACCGATAGAACCAACTTCGCACTCGATAGAAAGACCTAACTGATGAGCAACATTTACTAACTCTGTAGACTTAGCAAGATTCTCTTCAAATGGATAATGTGAACCATCAAACATGATAGAAGTAAATCCAGCCTGAATGCACTTATAGCATCCTTCGTAAGTACCATGATCCAGATGAAGTGCTACAGGAACGGTAATTCCTAACTCATCATGCATAGCCTTAACCATAGCTGCTACAGTCTTAAAACCTGTCATATACTTACCTGCACCCTCAGATACACCAAGGATAACCGGTGACTGTAATTCCTCTGCTGTTAAAAGAACTGCCTTTGTCCACTCAAGGTTGTTAATATTGAACTGTCCAACTGCATAATGTCCTTCCTTAGCTTTCTTTAACATTTCTGTTGCTGAAACTAACATATCAATTCCTCCATTTGTCATATTGTCGCATCTTCATGCGCTTTTATAAGGTCAGTATACCCTATTTTCTTGCAGAAATAAAGTAGAAAATATCTCAAAAAAGTATGAAAAAAATCAGTTCAGATCCAATATTTTAACAAATCTCCGATCAGATCTATATGAAACCCGATCAAAAGCACATTTTTCAACACAACATTTACTACAATGATCCCCAGCGCCACATAACAGAACCAGACGCGTACATAGTAATATCGTTTTCCGTTTCGGCGGATCAGGGTAATGATCTCACCAATGTAGTATTCCACCAAAATAGCCGCCGTAAATATCACCAGCGGATGGTCGACAAAAGAGCGCCAGAGCTTCAGCTGAAGCAGCTCATACACAGCTCTTGTACCGCCACATCCGGGACAATATACATGTAAAACCTCATGAAAGAAGCAGGGTCCTTTCAAAAACTGGATGCACGGCAGGTATTCCCAGAGCAGCACCAGGATCAGCGCTGCAATTCCGCCAACTGTTACCCATATGAATTTTGTCCATTCCTGTTTCATGAATTGCTGTTGTTCCATAACCGACTCCTTTGCTATGGCTCATTGTATCATATCCGGGCGGGACTGTCACCGATGTTTTCGAGATGTGGCAGATATATGCGCTCGCCGTCCCCGATACTGGGAAACGGTGGT
>HF991298.1 GCA_000431515.1 Clostridium sp. CAG:632
TGGAGAATCCGTTAGAAAATAGAAGAAGGCACGCAGCATCATTGCTGCGTGCCTTTTTGTATCTATATGAAGAAATAGTACCCGGGATCTATTTCATTGTTGTCTACTTCTTCATTTTCGGTCGGAAGATCAGCGATGCCAGATAAGAAAAAACCAAGGCCGATGAGGTACCTACCGCTGCCATGCGGAAACCTCCGCGGAACAACCCGATAAATCCATCCTGATCCACCGCTTCCTTAATCCCCTTCCACAGATTATATCCGAATCCGCTTAACGGAACAGCCGCACCGCCGCCGGCAAACTTAAGCAATGGTTCATAAAGGCCCAGTGCTCCCAGAATCGCTCCGCCGCATACCAGTGTTACCATCACCCGCCCCGGCATCATTTTCGTCGTATCCATCAGGATCTGTGCCAATACACAGATTCCCCCTCCGATCAGAAATGCCCATACATAATTCATATCATCTGCACCCCCGATTCTCAATCATGACTGCATGCGCAATCCCCGGCACTGTCTGTCCCTCATTGAAGCTGACCGTAGATAATAAGGCACCTGTCGGGACAAATAGCACCCGGTTCCACTCCCGTTTCTTTAATTTGTCCAGGATATAACCGGCCAATGTGACTGCAGAGCATCCGCAGCCGGAACCGCCGCTGTGCGTATCCTGTTCACTGTTATCATAGATCTCAATTCCACAGTCCATATGCTCATCCAGAATATCATACCCATTATCATTTAACAGCTTGATCAGAATTCCTTTTCCGACCTTACCCAGATCTCCGGTAACGATCCGGTCATAATCCTTCGGCTTCCGTCCGAAATCCTGCAGATTCTGATAGATGACTGCCGCCGCAGCCGGAGCCATTGCCGCACCCATATTCATAGAATCCCGCACGCCGTAATCCGTAACTGTCCCGGTTGTAATCCCCGGAATCACAATCTCTCCCTCCGGATCATCTGACAGAACAAATGCTCCGCTTCCTGTCACTGTCCAGGTCGCGCTTAACGGACGTTGATTCCCATATTCCAACGGAAACCGGAACTGCTTCTCCGCACTTCCGAAGTGGCTGGAAGCTGCTGCCAGTACGTTATGTGCATAACCTGCCGCCACCGTCATAGCCCCTAACGATAATGCCTCACCGACCGTCGAGCAGGCACCATATAATCCAAACAACGGAATATCCATATCTTTAATGCCAAATGTAGATGCGATCAACTGTCCCAGCAGATCACCGGCAAATACATATCTGATATCCTGCCGCTTTAAGCCCGCCTTCTCTATCGCAAGCTGACAGGCCTGCCGGATCAACTCGCTTTCTCCTTCCTCCCATGACTCCCGGCCGACCATTGGATCCTCTATGATCCGATCAAAAAAAGCCTGCAAAGGACCTTCTCCTTCCTTCTGTCCCACGACAGAAGCTACACTTCGGATGCAGGGAGGATTGTCAAATGCTAGGCTTTGTCTTCCTTTTTGCTGCTGCATAATTTCACCTCCGGAACTACGATTCAAATTCATCATTTGAAATTAGTATTCCGAATTTCAACAACTATATAACAGGTAAATGCTGGTTATATTTATTTATGATTGTTTTCTGATCATGATGCCGGTACAACCTTTACAACAAATGTAATGACACCCAGGATCGTCAAAATAATACCGACTGTCCGATTCAAACGCTTCTCTTCGCATCTGTTGGCAAATCTTGCTGCCCAGGTTGCTCCGATAATCGTAGATACCACACAGATGACCATTGCCATCGGATGCAGCTTGCATCCCATGATATAATGGCTCGTTGCTCCGGTCAGTGCAATGATCGTCATGATCATAGTGCTGGTACCGACCGCAGTTTTTAAATCATAGCCGAGAAGCACCGTCAATGCAAACAGCATCATAGCACCGCCACCGGCTCCTGCAAATCCGCAGATCAGTCCGATCACTACTCCGGAGCCGATCGATAGTGCGATCTGCAGCCATTTCCGATGCTTCTTTACCTTACTGGTCTTCTCTTCCGTAATCGGACTGATAATAAACTTCAATCCCAGATAGGTCGTTGCCAGCATGGAATATAGACCGATCCCATCCGGTGTTACGATTGAGAACTTATAACCGACATAGCTTCCGGCTACCGTAAACAGAAACGCCGGCCCTAAAATGATCAGACCGCGTTTAATGTCAATGTTCTTATTTTTATAATATGTAAATGCAGAAATCGCAGATGCCAGAACATCGGATGCCAATGAGATAGCAACCACATCATAGGAATCCATCCCCCCTAAGGAAACCAGTAACGGAGTAATGACAACTGCCGCTGACAAGCCCGCCAGACCGGTTACTATCCCGGCCCCAAGGCCTGCCAGTATGCATAACATAATAAAATACATAAAATCTATACCTCTAATCTATATTTCTTCCAATGTTTTCTGCAGCTCCTCCGCAGATACATCAACGGTCTGATAGCCGGCAATGCCCATATCCGACAGATCCTGTCCGTTTTCCGGTTCCTTCCCTGATCCCATCAGCAGAACCTTCGCCTCAGATGCCGTCGGCAACCCTTTCAGTTTCCGGAATGCCTCTGCCCCCTCCTGAAGTAATACTTCCTCACTCAGAAGAATAATATCCGCCTTATGGGATGAAAAATAATCCTCTGCCTGCCGCAAGCTGGTAATCCCAATCACCCGATACTTGTCTGCTAGCTCCAGTTTGCGCTTCTTCAGCTGTTCCATGTTCTGATTCAGAATCAGAAGTGTCTTCTTCTCAGAACGCTCCGGCAACCGGTCAAATACCTCTTTTACCCTTGTCAGCAGAGTATGTTTCTCAATCGGCTTCGCAATATACCCCTCTGCTCCTGCCGCTGCACAACATTTTACCGTATCCCGATCCTGTCTGCCGGTAAAGAAAATCACCGGAAACTGCTTCCCTTCCGGCAGCTTCCGTAACTGTTCCAATGTCGTAAATCCGCTCATCCCCGGCATCTCTATATCCAATAAAAGAAGATCGAACTTCGTCTCCTCTGCCATGTGAATTGCCTGCATACCTGACAATGCTCCGAGCACTTCATAAGAGCCTTCTGTCAGATACTTCTGAACTGTCTTCAAGCACATTAAATCATCATCGACTACCAATATCCGTTTCCCCATACAAAACACCTCCTGATTCCTCTTCTGTGTGCCCGTTTCCCTTGGGTCGCATTCGCTCCTTTATCCCTGTGTATATATGCACCATTCATTTCTTGTATTTTAACATATAAGTTTTTCTTCGTAAAGGATTGCAGGAAATCTATAAATCAAGTATGCTAATTATAGTATTATTAAATGAACAGGCAGGTATTCTTATGGAACAGATTATATATCAGGTAACGAATTACGATGAAGAAGCAGTCTATAAAGCGGTCAGCAAGGCACTATCCGATCTGCATGTGCAGGATGACCTAAAGCCCGACATGCGGATTGTCTTAAAACCCAATCTGGTCATGGCTAAAAAGCCGGAGTTCCCGGTCACGACCCACCCTCTGATCGTAAAGTCTGTTGCCCGGTGGTTGCGCGAGCAGGGCATGAAGCATATCACCGTAGCGGAAAGCTCCGGCGGCCCTTATAATGCTGAATATATCAAAGGCATCTATCATACCTGTGGCATGACCGAGGTCGAGCCTTATGCAGAGTTAAATTCGAATTTTGATTTCGTCTCCGTTCCGTCACCGGAAGGGTTTGTCAACCATACCTTTAACATCATTAAGCCGATTGCGGAAGCGGATTATATTATCAATCTGCCGAAACTGAAAACACATGCAATGACCGGATATTCCGGTGGCATTAAGAATCTGTTCGGCTGTATTCCGGGACTGCAGAAGCCACAGCTCCATTACCGGTTCCCGGACATCGAGGACTTCTCCAATATGCTGGTCGAGTTGTCCCTGTCGGTGCAGCCACAGGTTACTCTGATCGATGCGATCGATGCCATGGAAGGAAATGGTCCGACCGGCGGCACCTCACACCCATTGGGATTGATCCTTGCCGCAAGAGATATGTATACACAGGATTATTTTGCGGCAAGTCTCATGCAATTAGATCCGGATGAAATCGTGATGATCCGTCAGGCGAAGGACCGTGGTCTGATCCATATGGATGAGCTGGTGCAGATCGGTGATCCGCTCCCGGCAGAGCTCACCCCGTTCCGGCAGCCGGATACCCGTTCGCTGGACTTCTCCGAAAAAGTACCG
>HF991299.1 GCA_000431515.1 Clostridium sp. CAG:632
CGCAGATTCATGTGTCGAATTATGGAAGTCTTGGTTGTGAAAAAGGGTGGCATGTGTTAAAATAAAGCTATGCCAAAGGTAGAGTGGTTAAGGAGGTTATGACATATGGAGAAGACGACAAAGGTACAGATGACAGCAGACCAGTTTCGCAGGGCTAACCAGTATACGGTAACGGTTTTAGCAGTGATTCAGGCTCTGATGATTTTGTTATCAATATTACATTTAATTACGAGTGAGTCCAATCGCGGAGATGTTGCGGTGATCATAATTGTAGCAGCAATGCTGGTTGTGGATTTCATAGGATATGCAGTTGCCAAAGAGAGTAAGAAGGCAATGCTGATATTTTGCATTGCATGGATGATCGCGTTTGGAGCAGGTGTGTTCCTTGGAGCAACCGATCCGATCATTTTATTGTTTCCTGCATTGATTGTATTAATGCTTTATCTGGATCCGACAGCAGTGGCATGTTCCATTGTATATTCCATGTTGCTTTATATAGCAAAGTGGATCATGATGGCAGCGAAGGGAGAACTGACCAGAGCAAATTTGAATTCTACTATTTTGGAAATTATAGGTTTAATTGCAGTCTGTATTAGTGCGTTTGCAGTTACAAAGCTTTTGCTTCGTTATATTGCAGAGAGTCAGCAGCAGGTGACAGAGCAGGCGGAACAGCAGATGGCAATAGCCTCAAATGTAGAGACTACAGCAGGTGTTATCAGTAAACGGTTTGAAGATATTACAAGTCAGCTGGTAGAGATCGTGCAGCAGGTCGAGAGTAATAATCAGGCGATTTCCAATATTGCAGAAAGTACAGAGGCTACGGCAGAGGCCATTCAGGGACAGGTAGGCATGACCAATGATATCAAGCAGTGTATTGATGTCACAGCTCAGAATGCCAATGATATTATTGATATTACGGATAAGGTCTATGATGTGGTCAGTGAAGGTATTGAGGCTGTAGAAGGGCTGCAGGAGCAGACCGGTATGGTGAATGAACAGACCGAAGAAACAACAGAAGCGATTCAGAAGCTGGCGGAGAACGTAGATGAAGTAAATAGTATTACAAAAGCAATCCTGGATATTTCCAGCCAGACAAATCTGTTGGCATTAAATGCTTCCATTGAGGCGGCCAGAGCCGGTGAAGCAGGTAAAGGATTTGCGGTTGTTGCAGATGAGATCCGGAACCTGGCAGAGCAGACAAAGGCATCTACAGAGCAGATCACAACGATTATCAATGACTTGACTGCGGTTACAAGGGAGTCGATGGATAAGCTGAAGGTTACGGTAGAAAGTGTGCAGGTTCAGTCGGAGATGGTTGAGAAGGTAAATGAAAGCTTTATGGAAACCTGCAAGAACATTGATGAGTTGAAAGATTATACCGGTAGTATTTCAGATAATGTGGATACTGTGATTGCGGCAAACAATCATATAGTTGATAGTATCAGTCAGCTTTCTGCCAGCGCAGAAGAAGTATCCAGCTCATCGGAAGAGGGCACGGCAATGAGTAATGTGATCTTGGAAAAGGTTCAGGCATTTGCAACAGCAGTAGAAGAAATGTCCGGTATGGTAGGCGAGTTGTCAACTTCTGTTGGAACAGGATCTGAGGATGAAGAATCAGAACAGGTGGAAGAGGACGGAGTGGAAGCCTAGATACCATCTGAATATAGACTGATATAGGGAAGCAGAAGCGTATACACAGGGAGTCCGGTGTATACGTTTTTGCGTTATGATCAGGAAAAGATTGAAATGGCAGAAGAAACATAGTATAACATACATAATCAGAAAAGAAAGAAGGATAAGAAACATATGTACAGAGAGGTATCAAAACTGATTTTATATCGTGATTTAGGAGAAGACAGCATCCTGTTCCGCCTGGCAGGTATTTTTGAAGACTTTGATAAAGGAATTTCAGATAAAGACAAATCAGATCTTACAACCAGAATATATGTAGAAATGAAACGATTACTGGATCTATCTACCAGCTATGGATTTGATTCCAATCTGTGGCATAATTATCTGGCGTTTCTGCTGATCACCAACGAGAATTCATTCAGTATCACCTGTGAAAAGGTGGGAGCCAATGATGGTACGGTAAATGCATTTGCAAAAAGTGATTTCCGGATCTTCAAGAAATTGTTTGATTTTGATTTCGGACCGATCGAGAAAGCATTGGAAATTGATTGCTTCTCAACGATTTCAAATTACAAGGCCATTGTCAAGAAAGAGCGGATGTATAACAAGAATGTAAGTGAGAAGGTTCAGGAAGTCAGCCGTCAGATCGAACAGGCAGAGAGTGAAGAAGATATTTTCCGGATCGTAACCGACTTCTATAAGGCTTACGGTGTCGGGATGTTTGGGCTGAATAAGGCATTCCGCATCCGCCACAAGGAGGATGGTGTGGAGTTTTGCCCGATCAACAATACGGATGATGTTATGCTGGATGACTTGATCGGTTACGAGATCCAGAAAAAGAAGCTGACTGATAATACAGAAGCGTTTGTGCAGGGCAGAAAAGCCAACAACGTATTGCTTTTCGGTGATAGCGGTACAGGAAAATCAACCAGTATTAAGGCGATTATCAATGAATACTATGATCAGGGTCTGCGAATGATTGAGATATATAAGCATCAGTTCCAGGACCTGTCAACGATTATCGCACAGATTAAGAATCGGAACTATCGGTTTATTATCTATATGGATGATCTGTCATTTGAGGAGTTTGAGATAGAATATAAGTTCCTGAAGGCCGTAATAGAGGGCGGCGTGGAGACAAAGCCGGATAATGTACTGATTTATGCGACCTCGAATCGCCGGCATCTGATCAAGGAGACCTGGAATGACCGGGATGATATGGAACATGAAAACGGAGGTGAACTGCATCGTTCCGATACTATGCAGGAGAAGTTATCTTTGGTAAACCGTTTTGGTGTTACAATCAGCTTTTCAAGACCGAATCAGAAGGAGTATTTTGAAATCGTTAAGCAGCTGGCTAAGCGGTATGATACCATTCATCTGTCAGATGAAGAATTGTGCAAGGAAGCAAACAAGTGGGAATTAAGCCATGGTGGTATTTCCGGCAGAACCGCACAACAGTTTATTAACTATCTGGCAGGACAGAAAGAGGAATAAGACAGGATGACGAAAAAAGAACGGGTTTCGCAGATTGTTCAGATTCTGAATGAGACGTATTCAACTGAATATAAATGCTATCTGAACCATGAAAATGCATGGCAATTGCTGATTGCAACGATGTTGAGTGCACAGTGTACGGATGCCAGAGTCAATATTGTGACAAAGGAACTGTTCGTGAAGTATCCGACGCTGGAGGCATTTGCCGATTGTGATGTAAAGGAACTGGAAAAAGATATTTATTCGACCGGATTTTATAAGAATAAGGCGAAAAACATCAAAGCCTGTGCTGAAAAGCTGATAGCTGAATATGGCGGAGAAGTCCCGTCAGATCTGGATGAACTGATAAAGCTGGACGGCGTAGGGCGGAAAACAGCCAATGTGATCCGTGGAAATATTTATCATGAACCAAGTATTGTAGTAGATACACATGTAAAGCGGATATCAAAGAAACTGGGACTGTCAAAAAGTGATGATCCGGTAGTGGTGGAGCAGGAACTGATGAAGGTTCTACCCCGGGAACAGTGGATTTTATATAATATCCAGATTATTACACACGGCAGAACGATCTGTACAGCCAGAAACCCGAAATGCGGGGAATGCCCATTGAATTCTGTCTGCCGGGATTACGAAATAAGGCACAAGAAATCCCTTGCTAAGACTCCTGGGATTTGTTAAGATATTCTTTAATGGAGTTGGCTTGAAAACCGGTGATAGTCTCTGCGGATTTACGCAGAGTATCTAAGGCGGCATCATCATCGGTCATACGATAATAGTCAGCCAGCATGTAGTAGCAGCCGGAGATATCAGAACCAATCTGGATGCTGTATTCGGCGACCTGAATGGCTTCTTTCGTATAACCATCGTCTAAAAGAATACAGGCCCATTGATACAGAGTCCGGATCAGAAGCAGGAATCGTTCATCACATTCCGAAAGGAATGCAAGATTTGCAACACCATATTGAAGCTTCAGATCTGTATTGGTATAAGAACTCAGATTGAGAATCTGTTTTTTATCAAGATCATGCAATATTTTCTCACAATGACCGGATGGTTCGGAGCTATCCACGCCAAAAGGCAGAAGCTCGATCGGAATATAAATATATTCCAGCCGGGAGATGTCCTGCCGTCTGGTTTCATTGGCGGCAGCTTCATTTGCCCAGAACCGTGCGGAACGTTGTTCTGCGACACGCCGGCTGCGACGGAGATTGTGCATTAAGACAAGGCATAAAATTGCAAATATTAAAATAAATGGAATTGGCATAATTCGGGTCCTTTCCGGAAAGAGGTAATCATATGTTTAACTTCAACAATAAAAAAACAAAAAAGCTTGTTTCGTCCATTATTGTGGCAATCATAGTGATTGCTATGGTACTGGGTGTTCTGGTTCCGAGTCTTAGTCTATAGTTCATAATAACGGAAACAGGATTTTAAAATATAGTATCATATTTTCAGAGAAAACCAAAGACATTCTTTCTTTGAAAAGCATTTGGGATGTGCTAATATGAGACTTATGAATATGGAGGATAGGAAAATGAAAATCAAAAAGAAGGGTTCGATATATGGCCTGTTGTGCATGGCGGCGATACTTTGGGTTTGTGCAGTTCCGCAGAAGGCTGCAGCAGAAGAGGCTGAAACGGATACGATTTATGAGGGAATTTATCTGGATAATATCTCCATTGGTGGAATGACTGCCGGCGAGGCTAAAACGCAGTATGAGTCTTATCTGGATACATTGCGGAATGTAACGGTTGAGTTTGATCTGGAAGACGAGAATTATAGTGTTCCGATGGCGGAGCTTGGACTGGAGGCGGACATTGATTCGGCTGTGGAAGAAGCATATGAGTATGGAAGACGGGGCAATATTCTGAAACGGTATCGGGAGATTACAGATGTAGCCAGAAATAAAGTGGTAATACCGGTTGTAATGAGTTTAAATGAGGACCATCTGGTAGAACTGCTGGATGCCAATCTGTCTGACTATATTACACCGGCCAAAAATGCCGGACTGGTATTTACAGATGGAGCCCTGAAAGTGATTCCGGGTGAGAACGGAAAGGAACTGAATACGGCGGAGACGGTTGAGAAAATGAAAGAGGCCATAGACACATGGTCCGGAAATGAAACCGAATCGGTGATCCGGATAGAGGTTGTGACGAATGAACTGGTTCCGGAACATAATGCGGATGAACTGGCAGCCGTAACCGATGAACTGGGATCTTTTAATACCCATTATTCGGCAGGAGATCCTTCCAGAAATAATAATATTATGAATGCTGCAAATAAGATCAGTAACGTGGTTGTTTATCCGGGAGAAGAGTTCGATACAATGTCACATCTGCTTCCGTTTACTACCGCAAACGGCTGGAGCTATGCAGGTGCTTATCTGAACGGTGAAGTTATATCGGATATTGGCGGCGGTATCTGCCAGGTTTCAACTACGCTCTATAATGCAGTATTGAATGCAGAGCTGGATGTAACGGAACGATATCCGCATTCTATGGCAGTCGGATATGTACAACTGTCGGCAGATGCGGCATTGAATGAGGGGACCAAGAACTTCCGGTTTGTGAATAATACAGATAATCCGATTTTTGTATATGCCTATGCATCAGGCGGAACTATGCATGTGTCGATTTACGGAAAAGAGTATCGATCTGCGGGCAGGAGTGTAGAATATAAGAATGAGATCCTGGAGGTTATCCCGGCAGGTGATCCTATTCAGACGGTAGATGAGTCACAGCCTGCGGATTACCGAGAAGTAAAGCAGACAGCACATATCGGTTATCGTGCAAGACTTTGGAAATACATATATGAGAACGGACAGCTGATAGATAAGATTCTGGTAAATACCAGCTCCTATAATTCTTCTCCGGAACGTGTAGTGATCGGAAATCCGGCGGCAACTACGGAGGCACCTCCGGCAGAACCGGATACTTCGACAGACACACCGGGTGAACCGGCAACTACGGAGGCACCGACTACGGAGACACCGACGACAGAGACACCGGCACAGTAACAGGAGGCAGGAAGCGATGAAGGCGGGAAAGATTACGGAAGTGCAGTGTAAGCGTTCCGTCCTGAAGCAGATACCGAGAGCAGAAGGGTTAATGCAGGGCGCCGGAATAGGAAATGATTATGCTGCATGGGAAGTGGCAGGAAACCGGGTTGTGACGGCCATGGCTACAGTCTCCTTTGATACGGCTGAGGCAGAGAAATATGCATTCTGGAAAGCTGTAAATAAGGTAGAGAGCAGTGGTGCAGCGATACGGGCAGTTATGGTAAATCTCATGCTCCCGGCCAGAGGAGGAGAAGAACGAATTCGCAGGATCGTATCACATATCGTTCAACTGTGTGAGGACTATAATGCGGAATCACCGGTCTGTTATGCCGGAGGACATACAGAACTGCTGGAAGAACTGCGGGCACCGGTGATCACGGTGATCGCATACGGTGAGATAGATACAGGTGCCACATTGTGGAATATTCAGCAGGTACGTGCGGGCAATCAGATTGTAATGATTGGCTCTACAGCATTGGAGGCTGTATCTATGCTGGCGGCGGATCATTTGGAAGAATTAAATCAGAGATACGCTATGGGATATCTGGATGAGGCCAGATTAATGACGCGAGATCTTTCCCTGCATAGAGCATTGAAAGCATGTAAGGAGTTTTCGGTGAACTATGTACATGATATTTCTACCGGAGGAGTATTTGCGGCTCTGTGGGAATTGGGAGAAGGAGCGGGATGTGGATTAAGAGTACGGCTGAAAGATATTCCGATTCGTCAGGAAACCGTAGAAATCTGTGAGTTTTTTGATCTGAATCCTTATATGGCACTTGGTGGCGGCAGCGCGCTGATCGTGACAGAAAACGGCGAAGAGCTGGTAGACGCACTGGAGCAAGCTGGAATTCCGGCAACTCTAATTGGACAGACTGTAGATAATAATGATAGAATCATAATAAATGATGAAGATGCAAGATATTTAACACCGCCGAAAGGTGATGATATATATAAAATCTATAGAAATTGAGGTAAGCAAGATGAGAACAAAAATTCTGAATCTGATTGAAGAAGATTGCAAGTTAACTGCAAAAGATATTGCGGCGATGATCGGCGAAGATGAGGCGGCAGTCGCGGCGGAGCTTGCGGCAATGGAAAAGGAACATGTCATCTGCGGCTATACTTCTATTATTGACTGGGATAAGACTGATAATGAGTTTGTAACTGCTCTGATCGAGTTAAGGGTAACACCACAGCGGGGTGAAGGTTTTGATAAGATCGCAGAACGTATTTCAAATTATCCGGAGGTAGATACAGTATATCTGATGTCCGGAGCATATGACTTTGCGGTGATCATAAAGGGAAAGACTATGAAAGAGGTATCCCTGTTTGTATCAAGTAAGCTGGCACCGATGGAGGCAGTGGTCGGAACTGCAACACATTTTGTATTGAAGAAATATAAAGAACACGGAGTAAAATTAACAAACAATTCTAAAGTAGAAAGGTTAGCTGTAATGCCATGAGAGATCCATTATCAAAAAAAGTTATAGATATTAAACCATCCGGAATCCGTAAATTCTTTGATGTAGTAAGTGAGATGCCGGATGCGATTTCATTAGGTGTAGGAGAGCCGGATTTTGATACGCCATGGCATATCAGAGACGAGGGAATCTATGCACTGGAAAAAGGAAAGACATTTTATACCTCAAATGCAGGTCTGATGGAGCTGCGTAAGGAGATATGCAAATATTATACACGCAAATTCCAGGCTACTTATGATCCGGTACACGAATGTGTAATTACGGTCGGTGGTAGTGAGGGTATTGATATTGCACTACGGGCAATGCTGGATCCGGGTGATGAAGTGATCATCCCGGAGCCTTGCTATGTGTCGTATGTGCCATGTGTGGAGCTTGCAGACGGAGTTCCGGTGATTATCCAGCTGAAAGCGGAGAATGAGTTCCGGTTGACCGCTGAGGAACTGGAAGCAGCAATTACAGACAAGACTAAGATTGTGATCCTTCCGTTCCCGAATAATCCGACCGGAGCGATCATGACACGGGCGGATCTGGAAAAGATTGCAGAGGTTATCCGCAAGCATGATCTGTATGTAATGTCGGATGAAATCTATGCAGAGCTGACCTACGGACAGAAGCATGTTTCGATTGCATCCCTGCCGGATATGCACGACAGGACGATTGTAATTAATGGATTTTCAAAGGCATATGCTATGACCGGCTGGCGACTGGGATATGCACTGGCACCGAGGATCATCTGTGAGCAGATGACGAAAATCCATCAGTTTGCAATTATGTGTGCACCGACAAACAGCCAGTATGCGGCAGTTGACGCCGTACGGTATGGTGATAAAGATATTGAAAAGATGGTACGGGCATATGATCAGAGAAGACATTTTCTGATGCAGACATTTCAGGAAATGGGAATTGAATGCTTTGAACCGTTTGGAGCATTTTATGTATTCCCATGTATTAAAAAATACGGAATGAAGAGCGAAGAATTTGCTGAAAAGCTGTTATATCAGGAGAAGGTAGCGGTTGTACCGGGTACGGCATTCGGAGACTGCGGAGAAGGGTACCTTCGTATTTCATATGCATATTCGATTGAAGAGTTAAAGGAAGCACTTGGGCGGATTAAACATTTTATAGCACAGTTTGAATAAGATACAAGGAGATTGAAATGGCAAGGATTAGTGCAGAACACGTGAATACATTTTTGATGGCTGCATCAAAGGTCATTAGTGAAACCTGTAATCTGACCACCAAGGTTGGCAAACCCTATATTCGAAATAATACATTTACGAAAGATTCCATAGTAATTATGATTGGTGTGACCGGAGAAATGCAGGGACAGGTTATGCTGGCGTTTAAGAAGCCGGTGGCACTGATGATCGCATCAAAGATGATGTATATGGAAGTAAAAGAACTAGATGAAATATCAACCAGTGCAATCTGTGAGCTTGGTAATATGATCATGGGAAACGCATCAACCGCATTTTCTGTAAAAAATATTGGAATTGATATTACACCACCGACTATGTGCGAAGGTGACTTTACGGTATCCGGAGCGGTTGCCAGTATGTGTATACCGATCTATATCAGTGATACGGATTTTGTGGAATTGAATCTGTGTATAAGGCAGGATTAAAAGATAAGAGGCATGAAGGATGATTAATATTGTATTGTTGGAGCCGGAGCAGGGTGGCAATGTCGGGAATATCGGAAGAACCTGTCTGGCAATCGGAGCAAAACTGCATCTGATCGAGCCACTGGGATTTCGGCTGACAGATCGTGAGATCAGACGGGCCGGTATGGATTATTGGTATCAGGTAGATGTGACCCGATATGATAATTATGAGGATTTTTTGGAGAAGAATCCGGGAGCCGTTATCTATATGGCAACGACCAAGTCAAAAACAGTATATACAGAGGTCAGATATGAAGACAATGCATATCTGATGTTTGGAAAAGAGAGTGCCGGGATTCCGGAGGAGATTCTGATGGAGAACCGGGAACGATGCATCCGGATTCCGATGCTTCCGGATATCCGCTCACTGAATCTTGCCAATTCGGTTGCAATCGTGGCATATGAAGCTATGCGGCAGCAGGAATTTAAGCAATTCCAGCTGCAGGGACAGCTTCATCATCATGAATGGTAAGTATTAGGGGCTTTCTTTAATGAAAAAGTAAATTCACTTCCAACACCGGGGGTACTGGTCAGGGTGATGTTTTCGTCATGCGCATGAATGATTTCGCGAATGATGGACAGCCCAAGGCCGGACCCCTGTTTGTGTTTTCCACGGGAGGCGTCTGCCTTATAAAAACGATTCCATACCTTATTCTGCTTATCCTTATCGATACCTTGACCGGTATCTTTCACAGATATGAAAATCTTCTCATTGGCATCAGTCACAATGATCGTAATAGTAGCGCCGTGCGGACTGAATTTCATGGCATTGTCGACCAGGTTATACAGCACCTGCTGGATACGTGTCTTATCTGCACGAACCATGGTTTCATCGGTCTGGCAGTTTTTCCTTATGACAATATAACGTTTCTGACATTCCCGTTCAAAAAATTCAATTGTGGCATCAATGATTTCCATAATGTCGAAATTAATCAGGTTCAGGCGCAGGCCATAAGAATCGGATTTGCTCAGCTCCAGCATACTGGCAGTCAGTTTTGTCAGTCGGTGTGTCTCGGAAAGGACAATATTCAGATATTTTTCCTGATTTTCCGGAGGAATCGTACCATCCAGCATGGCCTCAATATAACCCTTGATAGAGGTTAGCGGCGAACGGAAGTCATGGGAAATGTTTGCAATGAAATCACTACGGTATTCGTCCAATTTACTGAGCTCAGAAGCCATATATTCCATGTTGGCAGCCAACTCTCCGATTTCATCCTGTGAGGTGATGCCGGTCTGTACTTCAAAGTTACCGGATGCATATTCCTTTGCGACCAGATTCAGCTGATTCAACGGACCGATGATTTTTTTTGATAGATAGATCAGAAGTACCATGGATAAGATGATCAGCAGACAGAGCGGAACGGTGAAATTAAGCATCATCGACTGCATGATATCGGATAGGGGACTGAATGGTGCATGTAATGTAACGGAACCGGAATTGTGAAAATTCTTGCCGGATACCGGGACACCGACCGAGAGCATCTGCTCGGAGAATGTATTATAAAAGGTTCCCAGCTTAAAAAAGCTGCCGGTCAGAGCCTTGGAGGAATCCAGGGTATACAGATTCTCGGGTAACGTGTCATAATCATCCGGGTGAGAGGCAACCAGAAGGTCACCGTTGGCATCGCAATACCAGATGCGGATATTAAAATTCGTCTGAAACTCGTCAAATTCCCTTTGCAGCTCGTTCCGGGTAAGCTGATTCTGCTGATAAGGAAGAATAAACTGTTCTACAATGTAATGTGCTTCATTGGTAAGTGTTGTCTGGCGCTCAGTAATCAGATTCTGCCTGGTAGCATTGGATGCGTAAAGAATAATAACGAGAAAGACCACTACGATAATAACCAGATAACTTAATGCAATTTTATCAAAAAAGCGTTTATTCATAACTATAGCACCTCGAATTTATAGCCGACACCCCAGACAGTTGTCAGAGCCCAGGACTTGGTTTCCGGAAGCTTTTCGCGGATTCGTTTGATATGGACATCAACGGTTCTGGTGTCACCGATATATTCGTAGCCCCAGAGGCGGTCCAGAAGCTGCTCGCGGGTAAAAACCTGATTCGGCTGGCTGGCGAGGAAATAGAGAAGCTCCAGTTCCTTAGGCGGCATTTCAAGTGTTTTGTTATTGATGATGGCAGTATAGTTGGAGATATTAACAATCAGGCCTTCATATTCTACATAGTCACCGGTATGGGAAGCAGAGGTAATGTTTGAATTAACCGGACTGGTGACTGCCTGAGCCTGCGGCTGATAACGGCGCAGAACGGCGCGCACTCTGGCAACCATTTCATTCGAATCGAATGGCTTCATAATATAATCATCTGCACCGATCTTTAAGCCGAGAACCTTATCAAAAACCTCGCCTTTGGCAGATAACATAATAATAGGTGTCTGACTGATTTTCCGAATCTCTGTACAGACCTCATAGCCATCAATTCCAGGCAGCATGATGTCTAAAAGGACAAGGTGCGGCTGGTATTCCTGAAAGGCCCGCAGAGCATCGTTTCCATTCCCTTCGATCCGGGTGTCAAAGCATTCTTTGACCAGATAAAGAGAAATCAGCTCGGCAATATTTTCATCATCATCAACAATCAGTATTCGTTGTTTTTCCATATAAATCTCCTTCCATAATATAATATGAGGGGTGGTATGGAAGCATATAAGCATCAATGCAATTCCACAATCGTAACACCCATGTCACCTTCTCCGAATTCACCGCTTCGGAAGGAAGCAACATGCTTTTGTTTCTTTAAATAATCCTGAACCGCCTTACGAAGAGCGCCGGTTCCTTTTCCATGGATGATCCGGACCTGGGATAGGTTGGATAGCAGAGCATCATCCAGATATTTATCCAGCTGAGAAATCGCCTCATCAACCGTTAATCCGATCAGATTGATCTCCGGCCGGATGCTGGAAGCTCGATCCAGGTTCATCCGATGATGACCGGAGGACTTGGTCTTGGTCTGTGGCTGCTTCGGTGTTTCGGTAATCTCGCAGTCTGTAATCGGTAATGTCATATGCAGGATGCCGACCTGCACGGACAGCTCCTTCTTGGCATTCGGAAGAGCCAGAACCGTTCCGGTGGTATCCATGCTGATAATATAAACGGTATCGCCGATACGGAAATCCTCTGCATTCTGACCGGAGCGGCGCTGCTTACCGGAACGGGACAGGTCCTTGTCCAGATTTTTCATCCGGTCTCGGATCTTGGAACGCTGTGCTTCCATGGCTTTATTATCTGCTTTGGCCGGATTCCGTTCCCACTTCTGATATTTCCGGATGGACTGGTCAGCGATCTCTTTGGCTTCCTCTAAGATCTCCCGCGCTTCCTCTTTGGCATCCTTTAAAAGCTTGGAACGCTGCTGTTCCATGGACTCCTGCTTTGCCTTCAACCGGTTCCGCAGCGTTTCGACCTCTTCCTGATAGGTGGCAACGAGATGTTCTTCTTCCTCCAGCTTCTTGCGGCTGTTCTCCAGGTCGCTGATCAGACTTTCAAAATCGAGTGCCGGAGCATCAATCTGGGTACGAGCTTCTTCAATGATATAATCCGGCAGACCGAGCTTTTTCGATATGGCAAAGGCATTGGATTTTCCCGGAATGCCGATGCGCAGACGGTAGGTCGGACGCAGAGAGGCAACGTCAAATTCACAGCTGGCATTCTCAATCCCTTCTGTGGATAGAGCAAAGGTCTTCAATTCACTGTAATGCGTGGTGGCAATACAGAGTATACCCTGTGCATGCAGATGGCGTAAGATAGCGATCGCCAGTGCAGCACCCTCGATCGGGTCGGTACCACCGTTTAATTCATCAAAGAGCACCAGAGTGTCCGGAGCCGCATGTTGAATGATATATACGATGTTAGACATATGGGAGGAGAAGGTACTCAGGTTCTGTTCAATACTCTGTTCATCTCCGATATCTGCGAAAACATCCCGGAATACACAGAGCTCCGAGCCCTCAAACGCCGGAATATGCAGGCCGGACTGTCCCATCAGGGTAAAGAGTCCGACTGTCTTTAAGGATACGGTCTTACCGCCGGTATTCGGACCNNNNGCTCTCCCCGCCGGTATTCGGACCGGTTACGATCAGCATCTGATAAGTGTCGCCCAGAGTCAGATCGATCGGAACGACTGTTTTCGGATCCAGAAGCGGATGTCGTCCCTGCTTGATATTGATATATCCATGATCGTTAAAAATCGGGCGGGTGCCCAGATAGGACTTGGCGAATTTTGCTCTGGCAAAAATAAAATCCAGCTCGGTCAGCAGCTTGATATTGCACTGGATCGCGGTTAATTCAAAGGCGGCCTGCTCACTGATGGAAGCCAGGATCCGTTCAATCTCCAGCTGCTCTTTATTCTCCAGTTCCTTTAACTCATTATTCAGATTCACTACCGACATCGGCTCGATAAATAAGGTGGAACCGCTGGAGGACTGATCATGGATCATGCCCGGGAAACTGCTCCGGTATTCCTGCTTGACCGGAATACAGTAACGACCGTTTCGCATGGTGATCAGACTATCCTGTAACAGAGTCCGGTTGTTCTGCGAGTTGACAATATTTAAAAGCTGTGTATGAATCTTCTCATTGATCTGTTTCTTGGCACGGCGAAGAGCCTTTAAATCAGAGGATGCATCATCTGCAATCTCGTCTGCGGAAAGGATACAACGGCGGATCTCGCGGCTGATGTGCTCCAGAGGCATCAGGTCCAGAAAGCGGGAATCCAGACAGTCCGGTTCGTGCGAATCATCATCGGAAACACCATACTGGCGGACACTTAAAGCATTGTCCAGAAGGCGAGCCAGATCCAGCAGCTCACTGGTACTTAAGGTCGCACCGACCTCCAGTCGCTTTAAGGACAGTCCGATATCCGTCACACCGGAAAAGGTGACACTGCCTTTTTGATAAATACGGGTCAGTGCATCGCCGGTCTCCTCCTGAAGCCGGACGATCTCCTCCCGATCGGAGGACGGAAACAGGTGCTTGCAGAGGCGTTTTCCCATCGGAGAATCTGCATAAGGCACCAGCATATCTATGATCTTATTATATTCCAAAATTCGTAAAGAACGTCTATTCATGTAAGTCTCCTTCATTAGTTACAAATGAAATGCATAATTACTATAATTATAGCATCTATAATTTCATTTGACAATTCATAGTCGCCGATATATAATGGCTTACGAATCAGGAGTGCTTAAGGAATTAGGCTGAGAAATGACATAGTCCTGTCATTAATCCTTTGGGGTATCCCATGACCTGATCCAGGTAATGCTGGCGGAGGGAGATATTATAACAGGCGCTTATTTAGAATGTTGATAATCCTTCCAGAGATGGAGGGATTTTTTAGTTTCAGAGAAGCGGGGAACTGTTGTCTCATCGTTGTTTCAGGGTGATGGTTCATTCTATCATAAGAGTAAGGAGGAAAAAGATGAACGCAAATGTAGCAATTCAGGTATTACCGGGTGTAAGTACCGATGAAGAAGTAGTAAGAATCGTAGATGAAGTGATCGCGTATATCCGCAGCACCGGCGTGACGTATTATGTGGGTCCGTGTGAGACTGCAATGGAAGGCGATTATGAAGAGCTCATGGAGATCGTGAAGCAGTGCCAGTATATTGCGATCAAAGCAGGCTGCCCAAGTGTTATGAGCTATGTGAAGATTACCTACAAGCCTGAGGGCGAGGTGCTGACCATTGATCAAAAAACATCAAAGCATCACTGATTACTGGATTCCGATTAGCGTAATCCTGATATTTCTGATCGTCTGGCAGGTAGTCAGCATGACGGGACTGATTCCCGGCTATATGCTGCCGTCACCGGTCAAGGTGATAAAGGCATTTATCGGCGATTTTCCGTTGCTGATGCGGCACGCAAGAGTGACATTACTGGAGGCCTGTCTGGGACTCATAAGCGGTGTGATTCTGGGATTTCTTTCTGCCGCATTTATGGATGCATTTGAACCGGTAAAGAAAGCCCTGTATCCACTTCTGGTCATCAGTCAGACTGTACCGCCGGTAGCGGTGGCTCCACTGCTGATCCTGTGGTTTTCCTACGGAATCGCACCGAAGATCGTGCTGGTGATTCTGGCATCCTTCTTCCCGATCGCAGTAGGACTGCTCGATGGATTCCAGGCAGTTGATCAGGATCTGATCCGGCTGATGCGCTCTATGAAGGCGAACCGCTGGCAGATATTCTGGCATGTGAAGTTCCCGCAGGCACTCGGAGAATTCTTCTCCGGACTGAAGATCGCAGTGGCATATTCGGTAGTGGGAGCTGTGGTATCCGAGTGGCTGGGTGGATTCTACGGACTGGGTGTCTATATGACAAAGGTACGGAAATCCTTCAGTTATGATAAGATGTTTGCAGTTATCTTTCTGGTTTCGGCAATCAGCCTTGTGCTGATGGCACTGGTAAAGATCCTGCAGTATCAGGCGATGCCGTGGGCGCATGCCAATGCGCAGGAGAAAACAGAAGGGAAAAAATAGTAGTATATAAATAGTAAGCATTAAGAGACATAGGAGAAAGACAATGAAAATATGGAAGAAACTTACAGCACTTGCACTGGCAGGTGTATTGACAGCAGGTTTATGCGCATGCGGTAACTCCGAACAGGCAGACGGAGCAGCAGACGGGGAGAAGAAGGACATTACATTTGTACTGGACTGGACACCGAATACCAACCATACCGGTCTGTATGTGGCAGAGAAGCTGGGATATTTCGATGAAGCAGGACTGAATGTTACGATCGTACAGCCACCGGAAGACGGAGCAACTACTATGGTAGCATCCGGGCAGGCACAGTTCGGCATTGATTTCCAGGACTATCTGGCACCGGTTTATGCCTCGGATGAAGAAGTACCGGTGACGGCTGTTGCAACTATTATCCAGCATAATACCTCCGGCATTATTTCCTTAAAGGAGGATGGTATCGAGTCACCAAAGGGACTGGAAGGCAAGAACTATGCAACCTGGGGACTGCAGCTGGAGCAGGCGATCATTAAGAATGTAGTAACTGCAGATGGCGGTGATTTCGATAAGGTAAATCTGATCCCTGAATATGTAACCGATGTTCCGACAGCACTGCAGCAGGATATCGATGCTGTCTGGGTATATTATGCATGGGACGGCATTTCCACAAAGGTAGCCGGACTGGATACCAATATGTTCTATTTCAAGGATATTACACCGGAGTTCGATTACTACAGCCCGGTAATCATTGCAAATACAGATTTCCTGGCAGATGATCCGGATACTGCAAAGGCATTCTTAAATGCAGTTCGGAAGGGCTATGAATATGCGATCGAGAATCCGGATGAGGCAGCAGACATTCTGTGTGAGGCAGTACCGGAGCTGGATCCGGAGATGGTAAAGGCGAGTCAGGAGTGGCTGGCAGATCAGTATAAGGCAGAGGTAGATCAGTGGGGATACATTGATCCTGAAAGATGGAATGCCTTCTACAACTGGTTAAATGAGAACGGATTATCTGAGAAGGAGATTCCGGAAAATTACGGATTCACCAATGAGTATTTAAGCGAATAAACAGGAGCCATAGAACGGGAAGTATTATGATATTACAGGCAGAACATATTACAAAAGCATATGGAGACAATCAGGTCCTGCAGGACATTTCCATTCATCTGGAGGAAGGCGAGCTGGTCTGCGTTCTAGGTGTCAGCGGTGTCGGTAAGACCACGTTGTTTAATATCCTGTCAGGACTGGTTCTGCCGGATCGGGGACAGATCCTGTTGGAGAATGAGGATGTTACGGGAAAGACGGGAAATCTAAGCTATATGCTGCAGAAGGATCTGCTCCTGCAGCATAAGACGGTACTGGATAATGTGGCACTTCCGCTGGTGCTGAAGGGTGTTAAGAAGAAAGCAGCCAGAGAACAGGCAGCAGCCTATTTCAAACAGTTTGGACTGGAAGGCACGGAGCTGAAATATCCGTCACAGCTGTCCGGTGGTATGCGGCAGCGGGCAGCATTGCTTCGTACTTATATGTGCGGAGACCGGGTGGCACTGCTGGATGAGCCGTTCAGTGCTTTGGATACTCTGACGCGGACGGCGGTACAGGAATGGTACCTGGGTGTCATGGAAGAAATTAAGCTTTCTACCCTGTTTATTACCCATGATATTGATGAAGCAATATTATTATCAGATCGCATCTATATTATGAGCGGAAAACCTGCTATAATATCAGAAGAGCTGGTGATAGAGGAACCAAAGCCGCGGGACGGCGAGTTCCTGTTGAGTGATACATTTCTCGCATATAAGCGAAAAATCAAAAGTCTGCTCTAGCCGGTTCGAATATGGTATAGAGGAGCAAGGTAATATGGCAACTACATTAAAGGCAAAGAGACTGGAGCATTTCCGGGAAGGAATCTTTGCGGAATTGAATGAAAAGAAGGAACAGCTTCTGGCAGAAGGAAAGCAGGTGTACAACTTATCCGTTGGTACACCGGACTTCCTTCCGCCGGCACATGTGATGGAGGCAGTCTGCAAGGCAGCTGCGATTCCGGAGAATTATAAGTATTCACTCCGGGATCTTCCGGAACTGTTGGAGGCTGTTTCTTTTTATTATAAGAAACGGTTCGGTGTGGAGATCGCACCGGACTGCATTACCGGAGTGCATGGCACTCAGGAAGGTATGGGACATGTGGGAATGGCATTGCTGGATCCGGGTGACACCATCTTACTGCCGAATCCGGGTTATCCGATCTTTGAGGCAGGTGCTTACTTAAGCGGTGCCAATATGGAGTTCTATGATTTGAAGCGGGAGAATGATTTTCTTCCGGTGCTGTCAGAGATTCCGGAAGAGGTGGCGCGGAAGGCGAAGGTCATGGTGGTATCTTATCCGTACAATCCGGTCTGCCGGACGGCACCGAGATCCTTCTATGAGGAGCTGGTAGCATTTGCAAAGAAATATGATATTTTTGTTCTGCATGATAATGCATATTCGGACATTATTTATGATGGAAAGAAGGGAGAGTCCTTCCTGTCGATTCCGGGCGCTATGGATATCGGAGCGGAGTTCTTCTCACTGTCCAAGTCCTTTAATATTACGGGTGCCAGAGTTTCGTTCCTGTTAGGCAGAAAGGATGCGGTAGATGCGTTAAAGCTGCTGCGGAGCCAGTATGATTTCGGAACATTCCTGCCGATCCAGTACGGAGCGATTGCAGCCCTGACCGGACCGACAGATTTCGTAAAGGAGCAGTGTGGGGAGTATCAGCGGAGAAGGGATGCTCTGTGCGGCGGCTTCCGGGAGATTGGCTGGCAGGTGCCGGACAGTGAGGGAACTATGTTCGTCTGGGCACCGGTGCCGGAAGGCTATCAGAGCTCGCGGGATTTCTGTATGACAATGGTTGAAAAAGCGGGTGTTTTATGTACGCCGGGTGACGCATTCGGAAGCCGGGGCGAGGGCTATGTCCGATTCGCACTGGTGATGCCGCCGGAGGAACTTAAGAAGGTTGTAAAAGCAGTAGACGAGAGTGGTATTTTGCATAGATGATGCTTGTTTCCACAGGAGAAACGGTGTATCATGAAAGTAGTGTTTGGTAACTATTAATGTATGAAGGGTAAAGGGGTTAAGACATGAGAAAACAATTCTTGCAAGGACTGAAACGGACAGCAAGTGTTGGTCTGACGGCGGTTATGCTGCTATCGAGCGGTGGCACATTTCTGGCATCCGGAATCGGACTGACACAGGTAGCGGCAGAAGAGACAGTGATTGACAGTACGGAAGATACGGAACACATGGAGAGTGTGGACGGTACGGAATATACGGAGCGTACAGGAGAAGCATTGGAGGCAGAAACGGGAGAACTGCCGGCAGACGGGGATATCAGCCCGGAACCGGCAGCTACAGATCTGGTTTCCAGCTTTATTACAGATGCAGCCTTATTAGCAGATGTACAGGCAATTCTTGGTAAGGGCAGCAGTGCTACCTATCAGGATATGCAGAACTACAGTGGCGCAGTAAATCTA
>HF991300.1 GCA_000431515.1 Clostridium sp. CAG:632
CAGCCGGCTCAGCCGCAGGTGCAAGTAGCGCCGGCGCAGATGCAACCGACTTCGATCCAAGTACAGCCTCAAGTACAGGCAGCCCCGGTACAGATACAACCAGCACAACCGCAGATACAAACTGCTCCGGTTTCACAACCAATGCAATCCGGACCGGCTTCACCTGTGCAACCGCAGCCAGCCATGTACGGGAATAATCAGACTTATATTGATGCTTCCATGTATGCCAATGCACCGGCCAAACCAAAGAAAAACCACACCTGGATCATTGTGGTTTCCGTGGTCGGCGGTTTATTTCTGCTGTTGATCATTTTACTTGTCATTTTCATCTCACTGATGTTAAAGTCCGGCACAACTGCAAATGATCTTCTGAACAACAATACCGGCTCGCATCGCAGCCTGCAGGAATTACAAGATTATTACTATGCAGATTATAAGAATGCAGATCTGAATTCCTCCGAATTTCTGGATTTAAATACAGAGGACGCTTCTAATTCCGGTACTGTTTCTACAGAAGATTCATCTGCTGCATCTACCGAAAGCAGTTCCACTGTCAGCGTGCAATCCGCTGATTTTCAAGATAGCGATCTGACTTTTATAAATGTAGCAAATCAGGATGTTCTGAATCTGTCTGCTGACACGGCCTATCTTTTACAGGAGAGTACACCGGACCGTCAGACCTCTCTGTCTCAGAGCACAGTCTCTCAATATACAGATAACATCCAAGGCGATGCACAGTATTCTCTGGGGCGGGAAATCGCACCCGGAGCTTCTCTCGCTGACTTCTGTAATGCCTATGGAATTAACAGTTCTAATTCTATGCTGCAGGTTCACAGCAACGATGCATGGAGCTACTACTATTTCTCCAACCCGAGGACTCTGAGCGGACTCTCTGCAGATGCCATCTGCCTGACCATTGGCTGGTCCAAAAAAGATGATACCTGGACTCGTCTGAATGCTAATTCTCTGCAGAATTATTTCTCCTCTGCACAGGATTCTTCTGATGATGAGGTCCTGTTCTATACCGTAACCTTAAATGTTCCAACCGATCCTGATACCGTTTCTGCTGACAGCATCCGGCTTCAGACGATTCAGGTTGAATACGGAACACCGGATGCCTTCTATCATTTTTATGGTCGGAATGCAGCTGAAAACTAATCTTAAGGAGGGGGATTTATGCGTATTTCACATACTCAGCACATTCATCATATCAGGCATATGCTGACAACTATTTTTGCAATCGGGCTTATCTGCCTGACCTCTCTCGGATTCTCGCCGATCTCCGAAGTCTCTCCTGCTGCCGGCCAGTCGATGCCTGATTCCTGGACCTCCGGCGATCCAACCGGAAGTGCTTCCTATCTGAATGGATCTACGGTATTTGTCAGTTTTTTTGTAGAAGATCCCCATTCATCATGGTCTGATGAAGAGCGTGCTCTTGTCATGTCCAAGCTGGATATCGCCACAGATTACCTCATTTCCGCCGGTGCTTCCTATGGCAAAACGGTCTCCCTGACCTATGATATTTATGATCATCCGGATCTCGCTTATACCATCTCTTATCCGAAAAACATCCGGGATAATGATGACTCTGCGCGTGATCTGTTAGATTATATGGTGGATTATATTGCCGAAACGATTCCTACTGCTGATCTTCTGAACGAATATCAGGCAACCAGCATTGGTTATTTATGTTTTCTGAATAAAGATGGGGTGTCCTATACCTTCCCTTACTATGATGATGATTCCGACTGCTATTTATATGAAACCTGTTTCTTATATCTGAAATGCGATGATGAATATGAGCCACCTGCTGTCTACGCCCATGAGATTCTGCACCTTTTCGGTGCCCGCGACTTATATGAAACCAATGAAACAGACGGCATTTCCAAGGAGTTCGTTCAGTACATCGAGACAAATTATCCAAACGAAATCATGCTGACCACCTATGACGAAAATTGGAATAATGTCCAAGATCATGTCACCAATGAACTAACGGATATTACTGCCTATTTTATCGGATGGCTGGACACCATTCCGGAGCTATCTAC
>HF991301.1 GCA_000431515.1 Clostridium sp. CAG:632
TCACCAGCAAGTATACTTGCTGGTGATGGAACCCTTGTGGCAAAGCAGACAGTTCCATTATTGCTCTCATCTGTTCTAATGCCTGTTTGGTTACTTTTACTTCTTATTTATCCATGTATGCATTAAATCTCCGTCTTTAACTGATTGAAAGCCTCGTCAACAGAAATGGAATCATCACTCTTCGCCCGCTCCAAACCAGTTTGCATCACTGTGTCAAATTCTGTCGCTGTTATTATATCATTCCCCCTTACCCTGTCTAACATTTTCTCTTCTTCACGATTCAGTTGAATGATGCACCATTTTGGGCAGGGCATTCAAATGTCACATTTTGTATTTTCTAGTCACAGAATACAAAAGATGCAATTCATGATTTATGCTTCTCCAGCACCTGATTCATCTTATCTGCCAGATTCCTGTAATACCTCATAAAGCACAGCCATATCACCACGCCGATAACTATCACGCCCGCAATTGTAATAATACACGCTGTCACTCCTCTCTCTACCGGTATCCATCCGACAAAGGATGCGGCTACAAAATAAATTGTAAATCCGATGCCGAGGTGAATCACCGATGCCAGGGGCCAGGAAATTCTTTCCGAGTTATAGAGAAGTGTCGGTACCCCAAAGCCAAGACCTGTCAGCACACAGGCAAATGCCATCTTCGTGAATCCATAGCCTTCCAGCGTAAAGCTTCCCCCATTCAATATATCAAAAACAATACCAACTATAACAAAAATAATAAAACTCAAAGCGACACTTACAAATATACTTTTCAGAACCTCTTTCAATACTTTCATACTGTTTCGTCTCCTTTCTATATTACATTTCATTGCCCCAACCGGTTAATTATCATAATCCCAGATACTTCTTTAGCTGCGGCACAAACTTACGTGATATATATTCTTTCTCCCCATTCTTCATATGAAGTAGCATCACTCCATTGAAGGATGGTTCTACACTTTCCAGATACTTCAGATTGATTGCGGCCGACTTTGAAACCTGCATAAAATCTTTTCCAAGAATTTCCAACAGCTCATACAGCCTTTTTCCAATCCGATATGTGTTTTCTACTGTAACGATATAGACCTTCTCTCTTTCAACTCTTATGAGCACGATCGTCTCAGGCTCGATTACCACCATCCGCTCATCAAGGTTTCCGATGATCATGCACTTATTTCCTTGGAACTGTGATATTTCGCGTGCCAGCTCCGCAATCTCCGGTGTCAGCTCTGCCGCATGGATGACTGCATATGGTTCTTTTATATTTTTAGAAATATTCATATCAACGCGCATACCCTTCCTCCTCATAGTTTCATAATCTGCAAGAAAATAAATAACCCAACTATAAAAATCCCTCCGTTTCGTCTTTTGATAAACTAATAATAACGAAAACGGAGGGCAATGTCATGTCCATTACGGCAAGAGGTAGATTTCAGGCGGTAAGATGCAATTCTTTCTTTATTCCACCCTTTTCCATAATCGGATCGCCCATCTGGTCTGTTTGGTGAATTCCACACATTTCCAATTCTCGCTTTGCCTGTTCCAACGCATCTGTAAATCCGTTTACCATAGCATCAAACCGTCTCATGGCAATCTTTGTACCGAGTCCAATCTGAGTTGTTGCTTTTTCAAATGATTCTCTTGAAATTTCATTAATATTATATTTTCCGTCAATGCTTAATGCCATATCCTCCGTGCTATTTTTATAAATCACCGTGCTCACAATATCATATGCCGGAGCCAATCGGATACTTTTCAAATCCTCTCCATAAAGCAAAGAGAGATTCTTGATATGATTATCTATTTGCTACAAATTGTCTGTCATATCGTTTCGTTGCAAAAAGCACAGCTTCATCATCATTCCTATTTGTTGTAACAATGAAGCTTTCCGGAATTTCAATTCCCAAGTGCTTGGCTGTCAAAAGGGACAGTTGTTCATTTGCAACTATCTTCTTCAACCGGACATGACTCTGTTTTACAATATGTAAAACAAGCATCTTCAGAACTGGTTCCTACAATTTCTCCTACATATTTACTTTCACCATTGATTTCAATATAGACAGATAATGTTCTCATAGTATTATCCTCGTCGTTCAACTAACAAATCCAACCCCAGGACATTTATCAGTTGAATTGTCTTTTCAATCTCTGCTGTTGGCTTTCCCCGTTCCAAATCTGAAATAAAAGTCACAGAAAAACCGGTAAAATCAGATAAATATGCTTGCGTATAATTTAATTCTTTTCTTCTTTCACGAATAATTTGACCTAATGATTTTGAATCTGTTATTTTCATAATTTCTCCCAAATATGCCGTACGGCTAAATAATATAATTATATTATTTAGCCGTACGACTATGTCAACTCATTTCCTTTTGTAATTTGCACACCGTCTCAACGGTACTTTCGTTGTCCCAATCCAATTCGTATATCTCTTTCCCATTGAAAAATACAGGAAATCTAAACTTTAGACTACGAAGGATTCTTCCGTCTGCCTGCTCTTCCTCGTATATATTTACATCCGCAAGGAAGCTCTTCATAAATGTCTTCTTTTCAATATCCGTAAATCTGTCGTACAACTTATCAAAGAATAATAAGAACTGATACACATTGTCACCGGATATTTTCTCCTGCCTAATATTATACAGTCTGGTTTCTACTTCTTCAATCAGAGTTTCAATTTCTTCTATCTCATCATAAAGCTTGTCCAGACGCACCTGCATATCCTCATATTTCTTGTCATAATGCTTGTCTGATACAGATAAGTTATCCATTTGATTTGCCAACTTGTTCTTGGCACCAGTCACCTGTTTTAACCGCTCCTGTAAGCCTGTATGCTCTCTGTCCAGCTCCTGCGTATCAATGCTTTGTCCGATGTGCTTCTGTATTTCCGTTTTGAATTTTGGATTATTTACAAGCTTGCGGATAACTTCTTCCACCGCCGCATTAATTTTGTACTCGCTCCACTGCTTACGATAAGTACATTTATGACCATTCACAAAGGTTCTGTGTTTGCAGGCATAGTAAAAATAATCTTTGTAATGCCCGCCGTCCGGATGCTTTTTACGATTTACATTGCCATACATACCACTTCCGCAGATAGGACATTTGATAATTCCGGATAAAATATGCTCGTGATCCAAGCTGTGGGTTTTGATATTGGCAACTCCGGTTTCCTGTCTCTTTTTATGCACCTGATTCCACAATTCCTCTGACACAATTGCCTCATGGATACCGTCGTTAAGCATATACTTGTCCTGCTTCACAATGTGGTACTCATTCCTTGTTCTCGGAATCTTCTCATTCTTTCTTCTGCCAAAGGCAAGCTTGCCACAGTACACCGGATTATCCAAAACACCTTTTACAAAGGATGTGGAAAAGCCTTCTATGGTATTGTTCTGGCGAAGTTTTTTCTTGTATCCGCTATTGTTTAAGAATGTTGCAATAGCCGCAATTCCCATAGTGGTATTAGCAAACTTATCGTAGATAATTCGAATAATCTCTGCTTCATCCTCGGCTATATGCAGTTCACCGTTGATAAGCTGGTAACCGTATGGTGCAAAACCACCATTCCATTTACCTTCTCTGGCTTTCTGCCTACGTCCTTCCATGGTTTGAACTAATATATTCTCTCGCTCAATTTCAGCCACCGCAGATAATACAGAAATCATCAATTTTCCTGCATCCTTTGAACTGTCAATACCATCTTCCACACAGATAAGATTAACACCAAAATCCTGCATTCTCTGAAGGGAAGATAATACATCTGCTGCGTTTCGTCCGAATCGGGATAACTTGAATACGAGTACAAAATCGACGTTGTCTTTACCTGATTCAATGTCCTGAAGCATCTGTTGGAACTGTGTTCTGCCTTCCACACTTTTACCGGACTTACCTTCATCGGAGTATTCACCAGCGATAATCATATCCTGGTAATCCGCGTATTTATGCAATTTATCCTTTTGCGCATCTAAGCTATAACCATCAACCTGCATGGAGGTGGATACACGGGTGTAGATGTAGCATTTTAGTTGTTTTTTCATGAAATCACGAACTTTCTGTTACTTGGATGAACATTATTCCATCCGTTGTCCCAACGGTATTATACGCTTGTTCCAACCACGTTTCAATATATAAAATGCTGCTATTTTTTCTAAGCAGCAGCATTCATTCCTACTTTACCGTTCCCAATTTCCATAATCAATAATCATTATCATCTCTTGCACAACCTGACGCAGTTCAAATTTAAAAATATTCATATCACTCTTTTTTGCCAAAAAGCGCCTATTATGAGCACTTAAATCCCCGTATTTTTTCACCATTTTTATATTAGTTTCAAGATTCCTACTAACATTCCATTTATTTGACGTTACGAATCGAGGAATTAAATCACTCAAAAAGAAAAATTGTCCATTCTGGTCTTTAATATACCCATCTATTCCATGTCTTTCAAAACACTCTATAATAAGTGTCTCAATCAATTTTCGCATCATAACCAACACTGCATCGTACAAACAACATTCAAAGCATTGATTCATCTGCTTAGCAGTTAATACTATATAATACGGTGCCGTGTCAAGTGTATCTAGTGGCAACAACTCATCCGTTACTATCACTTCATACTCTTCTGAAACTTCTTTTTTTATTTTATCTACTACGCTTCGTTCCAAAGTGTATCCTACTTTATTTTTTAAAAAAGTAGCATTTTTTCCTTTAGCATGATTGGCTAAATATGCTGCAACATTTGAATACGACTTGATACTCAATATAGAGTAACACTCTTCAATTTGCTTTGGCTGTATTTGCTGCAAACCCTCAATATATAAGCAGTAATATACAAAATAAATTATCATCTCACCTGATGTTTTTTTTAGGAATTCTGGTATTTTTTGAACAAATCCTTCTAACTTTTCGTACATCATTTATCCTTTCCAACCATATCTCTATCAACATGGTCTTCTCCTATGTGAGTTATCTTAAACTTTCCTGTATCAGTCAATACATAATAACTTTTCAAATTTTTTGCATTATGCAATGCTTTTGCTATATCAAAACTCGTACTCTCACCTAATGATCTTAAAACTGTAAATATTATGTCTTTGTCCACATCTACAATTCCTTTAGTATCTTTTAGCCATTTTGCAATAACAACTGTTTTATCTTGATTATTTGCAGGCGCGTGTGTTGTGTAAAATTCTGCCAACATATTTCTTTCATCTTGACTAAGATTCAATTCAACCAAGCTATAAGTATCTGTTGTACTACTTTTAAATTTTGAAGTCTTTTTCTTGGTTACTTTTAAACTCTTACCTTCAATTTCTCCACAAATAATTCCAAGCGCTAGTTCAATACCCTTTCTTTCAATTCTGAAGTCAGTTTGATTTACAGCAGAAATGAGTTTTTCAGAAATTAATATTTTTATGTTACTTGAAAAATTCTTACTTCTTGTTGCTGTATAGCGATTTGTGTCTTTATAACATTGACGCAAATCATCTCTTGAGAATAATTTTGCTCCTTGTTCTGAAATATAAAATGCATAAATCAAAATCCACTCACTTTCGGTACGTGGTCCCCCCGCCAACACAACATTTGATAAAGTTGGAATCTCTGGTTGTCCCATTTCTTCAAAATCTTCCTCACCAATTACTACAGTGTTTTCATTTTCTCTTATTGTCTCCGTATTATTCGTAGAGACATTAACCGCCTTCTTGCCACATTGCCCCATATTTCCCATACCACTCTCTTTTAGAGAGTTAAATATTTCTTTAACACTTTCTGTTTCACCCTCTAATTCAATTGCCATCCTATCCCACGTTACTTTAATTTTTAATTCACTCATCATATGCTCCTTTCAATCACTTAAAATTTATACTGTAACTTAATTTACTAATTCTTATGTTCTGCATTTTCCTTTAATCTCTCCCACCAGCTCATGTACTGTCGTACACGGACACATCTCCGATGATTTGGTTTTACCTTCTCTTTTACACTGCTCCATCTTTTGTTGTGCTATCTGAATCGCCTTTTCTTCGTCACCAACTTTGCAGAGTTTTCCATACATCTGCTCATCGGCCTTGGAATACTTCTGTCCGGTCTTTGATTCATATACTCGTCCAAATTCTGAACAACAAGTCCAGGAATCTTGGATTGCAGGCATGGAACCAAAGTAGGCATACATCCATATTTCAAAACATGGATTGGACCAGCCCACTTGTATTCCTTTAACCTCTGCCTCTTTTATAATCTCATCAATACCCTGCACCTGGTCTCTGTCAAACACAATCCAAGGAATACGATATTGTGCATCATAAGCAGTGAGTTCCAGGCATTTATCAATCATGGTACGAGTCTTTGTCTCTACCACCTTTATTACAAGCTTGTTTCTCACATCCTCCGGCAATGCCTGATGGAGTCCTGTAAAGAAGCAACGCTCTGTAGCTTCTGTGTCTGTAACAATCAAATAGTAACCTAATTCAGGTACTTTGAATTGCTTTCTCTGTTCGCGAGTTTTTCTGTTACCTGTTCTGTCTTTTCTCGCCATTCTAATCCTCCTTAAAAATATCAATACTCTTCAAGGTAGGAATCGCACCATACTTTCCTATCAGATAATTCTTCTCATAGCTTTCATCCTTACGGATACGAGTGCCATCCTCGTTTACGAAATCTGCCAATGAGTATAGTGTAGATACACCCTCTTCATCCTTCTCCACAAACCAAATTTCATCACGGCGCAATAGCTGATTAGACAGCTGCCATGTATCGTGAGTTGTAAATACAAGCTGAGCGTGGTTAGTGTTAATTTCCGGATTCAAGAATGTAAGCAAGAAGTTTCTTACAAGTAACGGATGCAAACGAGCATTTAATTCATCAATGAAAAACACACTGCCCTTCTCCAATACTTCCTGCAATTCCGGATACAACGCAAACATCTTCAATGTACCCGCTGATTCTAACTCCAATGGAATTTCCGCCAGTTCATCCGAACCAATCATCTTATGAAGTGCGTGAATCTTGTACTTTTCTTCCTTGGAATCTCCTTCCTGAGGGACCTTTTCAATCTTGAAATCTCTGATATGCTCATCAAAAGATGCAAAATATTCCACAACCTTCTGCTGAACATTTTTATCACTTACAAAACCCTTAGGCAATCTGCGAGACATAAAGAAATTTGTAACAGGATCTCCAAAATCCGCAAACTCATTTGCAAGAAACCAATCTCTGATATCCTTACATTTACCAATCTTTAACTTCGCTCCCAAAGAGATAATAAGCACCTGCTTTTCCAATGCCACCTGAATATTATCCCTGCTGCTTTTCGGAAAACCGGACAAATCTAATTCATCTGCATTACGATAAAAAACCAGACTGTACTTTCTTGCAGTCTTTGCCTTAGAATTTAACCATTCTTCTGTTACACCTTCTTTGTCTATGCAGAATCCGTAATTATATGTCTTTTCCGCCTTATCTCCCGGCAATGTAAAATATACTTCAAAACTGGACTCCGCATTTGCTGATGTCGTATCAAACAAAAATGGAGTCGGTCTGAAATACTCAAATTTTTCTTCTTCATCACCGTACTTAAATGAATCTACGACATAATCAGTCATATATTCAAAAGCGTTGTATATATTAGACTTTCCACTTGCATTTGCACCATAAATGGCAGCAACCGGCAAAATTTTCTCGCTACCAATAGACACAACTCTATCTGAGAACTCTGTCATCTTTGCCGCAGACAAATCCAAAGTAGCCTCTTCTCTAAATGATTTGAAATTTTTAAAATTAAATTGAATTAACATGATTGCTACCTCACCTTCTTTTCTACTTTCTATTATATACAGGTTTTTATAAAAATCAACTCTCAAATGTGACTTTTTCTCATTTAATAGCATATTTTCATTAAAACATCAAAAAAATCACCCAACTTGCACTTTGTACAAATTAAGTGATCAAACATTATTTAATCATTATATTATTATTTTTAGCTTATAAATTTGCATGCTTTTGAACGCTCTATCGTATGTATACATCCCACTCTCGCAGGATGCCGGTAATCCTTATGCCGCCTTCTCAAACCGTTTCAGAAATCTTCTCGCATAAGCCTCATACCGAAGTCTTTTTCCTTCTGCATCATCACACCAAGTTTCCGGTTCATACTGAATCTCTACGGCGATGTCTCGCAAAACCAGTGCTCCGTACTTCTCCATCATCTCGGCTAGGAATGTGCAGCAGCATTCAAATTCCTTGTTCAAATCTTCCCTCCTTCCATACTCGCTTCTGCATCTTTTCGTCCGATAAGTCATCTATGACTCCTTGCCTTAATGATACAACTATGGATTGGAAAAAGCAATGATTCCGGTGAGAAAAAATTTCCTCTTACTCGTTTCCAAACTTTCCTTCGTTTACGGTCTTATATACGTTGTTCACTTCCGTATTCAGTTTGCGCATATAAACTACCAGACGCTCTTTGTCAGCCTCTGAATATATGCCGGAATTATGATTGTGAACAATCTGGTTAATATTGGTACCTATATGATTTACCTCATTAATAAGCTCCCGCAACAATACCCTAATCTCCGGATAATCGCTTGGCTTCTGAGATATCATAAGTCTCAGATATTCTGACTCTGTCATGTTGGCCTGCTGTGCTTTATCTGCCAGCATTGATGCTTCTCTTGGACTTAACCGGAACTTCTTCACCAGACTTAATTTTTCTTGAGACATCCTATTGCCTCCCTTCTGTAAGTATGTTGGAAATTCATATCGGAATCGTATTTTTATGTTAGAAATTCCGACATACTTTCCATTTTTCATATTGGAATTTTGCGTCGGCCTAAAAAACTCAAAATTCTAGTATGTTGGAAATCTATGTTGGAATTGCATTTTTATGTTGGAAATTTTGACATACTTATTAATTTCTATGTTGGAAATTCCGACATACCTACGGTTTTAGCAAAAAATCACAGAAAATACACCTTTTCTGATGCCAAAAAAAGTTCTCCGGGTGTCTTTCGCAAGATACGCATTTTGTGGCCACAAGCCATTTTCATGCATCTTGTTAGGGGAATCCCCTAAAACCCCTGATATTCTCATAGGTGCGCCACTTTTTGACGCACTTTTGGGGAAAGTACGCCACTTTTGGCACACCTTTTTTGAAGATAATTTTTCGCGCCTTGGATGGTGTGTCACTTTTTGACACCCTTTTCGGAAAAGTGCTCCACTTTTTGACACACCTTTTGAAAAATGGCTCCACTTTTTGACGCACCTTTTCAAATTCACAAGTATCATTCAGAAACTACGTCTTCAATAATCTGCTTATCCATTTTATTGCTTACCTATGTATTACCGAAACACGTACATCATAATATATTCTTCTTCGTTTTCATCAATAATCTCGAAGCCAACATTTTTGTACATCTTCACTGCATAGTTTGCTTTCTGTACTGCCAAGGAAGTTTTCTGATACCCTCTTTCTTTTAACTCTTCCAACATCCGTTTCATCAGCATAGTTCCAATCCCAAGACCTCGATACTCTTTATATAACGATATGGCAAAAGACGGAACACCATCTTCTACATGTCCATAATCATCCATATTACGAACCCAGACAGCGCCGACTATCTTTTTGTCAACTTCAGCAACAAAACAAATATCTCCTTCCTGCTTGCCAAAATCCTGCACATAAATCTGTAATTCTGGTGCATTTATAATCTCTTTTGGCGGTGCATCTACACCTTCTGGAATGAAAATTGCTTCATACAGGAAATCATCCAGCAATGCTATTTCCTTGTTATTCATATGCCTTATATTATAACTGATTTTATTATGAAAACCAATCAAAGTTCTAATTTGATTTACATCATATTCTTTAGCTGGAAGAATAACTGCATTTTTACCTATTATTTCTTTTACTATACGTAATTCTAACTCTTGCCTGTGTTTAAAATGACTGATCATATCCTCAAAAGCACTACATTCATGTTTCCTCCCATAAGGAGAGTTCACCAAATATTCTAACATCATCTGATACCATAACTCATTTCCATTCTCATCACAGCGTTCTTTTTGAATTATTTTAATATTCTCTTCCAACTTATCACTATAGAGATAAAATAATATAAACTTCTTTGCATCAATGCACCTAAACAAATTGCGATAGAACTCTATAATTTCTTCATCACTAAGCATATGAAACAAAATTAAATCCTCTATTACATTTTGAAAGAAAGAACATTCAAATAAATATCCTGTATCTGTAAAATTTTTAAACCTTGTTACTATAATTTCCTTTAGCTCCGCCAAAGTTTTTCGCCCATTATAGACTTCATAATTCTCCAAATCTTTATAAAATCCCGGAATATCCGTAATTATCTTAGTGTAAGTAATGATATAATTCTCTTGTTCCCTAACTGTATTTTTTATAATTTCATCCCTTATCGAATTGTATTTTTGCAAAACAGCCTCATATTCCTTCTTCGACATTAAAGCACACCAAGCCAATTCTATCGGAGAATAATCTCCTTCCCTACATACATGTAACTCAGGATTAAACTTCACAATATTATTTATCAGCGTGCTTTTTCCTGATCCTTGAATACCTTCTACAAATATATTTTTCATAAAGCAAATCTCCTTTCAAATTATAATTCAATTACCTTAGTTGCTATTTTTTCGCAAAATTTCCTGTCATGTTCAACAAATAGCATGGTTGGCTCATACTTTAAAATTAATCTTTCTAACTGCATCCGCGAAAAAATATCAATGTAATTTAATGGTTCATCCCAAATATAAAGGTGTGCCGGTGTAAGTAAACTAGTCGCCAACAAAACTTTCTTTTTCTGGCCTTCCGAGTAAGTTTCCATATTTTTAGTAAACTGCTCTCGTCCAAAATCAAGCTGCCGAAGTATGGCACAAAATAAACTCCTATCCAAATCATGCGTTTTACAATAATTTGTAACATTACCTTTAATTCCGATTGTCTCCTGACCAACATATGAAATAACAAGACCACTTGCCACCTCACATAGTCCTTCTTCAATTATACAAACACCTATATTGGAATTACATTTTTCTAGGATTTTTCTAATAATTGTTGTCTTTCCACTTCCATTTTTTCCGGATAATACAACACGATCACCCTTTTTAATGTCAAAAGACAGCCCTTGAAACACTGGTTTATCTGAGTCTTTATATTGCAAACTATACTCTTTTACATTAACAAGACTATTTTTGTAATGAACAAGCTGAAACAACTTTAAATCTTTAAGATATTCTATATCTTCTAAAAGACCCTCCTTTTCCTCAATCTCTCTTTCAATTCGTTTTTCCATCTGCTTTACACGCCTCTGCATCTTTTTTGTTTTGGCTCCTATAAAACTTCTTGTGCTTAAGCATCTGTCATGTTCTTTTATCGGATCAAATCCTATTTTGGTGCGTTCATTTTTATCTGCCCACTTAGCAACCTGTTCTGCCGCATGGTTCAACTTTTGAATCTCCTTTCGGTGTTTCTCATTTTGTGCTATCGCAAATTTATCTTTACGTTGCTTATTCTCCCACCAGACCGAAAAATTACCATTTTGTACTTCGATACTGCAACGATTCAATACCAGACAATGATCTGTGCATGCATTCAACAAATCTCTGTCATGAGAAACCAGTATAAAACCCTTTTTAGAAGCTAAATACACCTTCACACACTCCCTTGCATTTTGGTCAAGATGATTCGTCGGTTCATCAATTAATAAAAACTCATTTTCCTGTGAAAACAAAACTGCAAGTAATATCTTTGTACACTCTCCGGGACTTAAGGTACAATAAGGTCTATACAAAATCTCTGAACTTTCCGATAGCTCTTCCAACTCACAAATTACTCTCCATATTTCACACCCCGGCTTCAAATCTTCCATAAATTCTGCCACAGGCATTTGCTTTTGGTATTCTGCAATTTCATAAGGAAAATAATCAAACTTCGTTGATGCACTTATGGAACCTGTAAACTGATATTTTCCAAGTAATAAATTTAAAAAAGTTGTCTTCCCTTTTCCATTTCTACCAATAAAACCTAGTTTCCAATTTGTATCAATCGAAAATGAAACATTCTCAAAAACATAATCAAAACTCCCTTCATATCCAAAGGTGAGATTATTTATACTAATTTGTGCCATATACATTCCTCCTCTCATGGTTACAATAAAAAAAGAACCATTCGTTGCCAAACAGTTCCATTACATACTATAACCTCATATGGTTCATCAAAAGAAGGAAATACACCCAACATTGTAATCATTTTTATGCACACAAAAAGAGAGGTTATGAGAACATAATCCACTTTTGGCAACATGACAAGTAGTATGGGCGATATCGCTCATACTGCATAAACATTCATGTAATCAAAAGTAAATTATCTTCTCATCTTTTCACCTCTCTCCTTAAGATAAAGCCATTCTAACACTCCGACTTTCCTTTGTCAACAAAGGAATATACTAATTCAACTCATTCCACACATCCACATAATCCTGCAATCCGCCCGGACGCATTGCAATACTCACATAATTTGCCGGTTCTTTCCTTGCAAGTCTGGCAAGAATCCCCGCATCCGCCGGCTCATCAAATACGACCTGCTCCTCTACTTTATCACAGTCAATCACAAGTTGCTTGCCATCCATATCTGTCATAATCACTGCATTTCTGGTATCATCATAAAAGTACAAATTATATTTCATATAATCCCTCTTTTTCCCTAAAGATCAAACAAATTCATCTGATTATTAATAAGTGACTTTACCTTTCTTTCCTTGATTACATCTGTGCTATCTATTTCACCAAACAACAAAGGTGATTTGGGATTGTGCATACCAAAATTCTTTTCTACAGTATTTGAACTATAATTTGCATAACAATACAAACATCCATTTTTGCATGTATTATAGGCTCCTATATCAATACTTGCCACACATCCACATTCTGTTCTTTGATTTGTGTCTTTATCAACATTAAGTTTAAATCCGCCAATTCTCTCTATTCGTTCCCTATCAATACAATGAGCATGCTCAACTCCTATATTATGAAAATCTCCAATTTCAGCACAGGTATCAATATACAACCCATACTCCTTTGCTATTTCTACAAATCTTTGCAATAATTCTACCTGCATTTCATATGTATCTTTGACAATACTTAAGGGCTTTACATTTCGCTCTGTATTTCTATACATATCCATAAAGCTCACAGTACACTTCTCCGTATAATCACCCAATTTTGAAGCTAATACTTCAAAATACTTACAATGATACTCTATTGAGTACTGCTCATTAAAGAATATCGGATCATATCTCCATATAACCTTTTCTTTTCCAATTTCTTTGGATAACTGTTGAAATGTCGGAATAATAATTTTATTTTTTGATGGTAAATTCCTTTCTACATCAGGACCATACGCACTTAATGTAAATTGAAAATAATATGTATAATCATTAATTTGATCCAAGTATGACAACATTGGAGTTGGATTTTTTGTCCAAAATACGATTGCATCAACAACATCTGGAGATAAATCTATCTTACTTACCTGATGTATATTCATCGGATTTCTAACCAATACATATTTCTCTTTTAATCTATTAACCAACCATTCCGAATAGTAAGACGGTATATCTGTACGTCTACTTGCACTAATAATCATTTCTATCATCTCCTGCTATAATACTTCAATCAAAAGCTGCGCACTTGAACACACTTCCCATGGCTGATATGTAGAAAGTCTATCAGGAATATTATATACAATACGATTTGATTCGTGTTTTATACCATACCTCTGAAATTCGCTCCTTATATTGTAATCAAAATAATATCCTTGACTATTTTCTATCAGACCCTCACCATCTAACTTTTCAACCAATTTCTCAAAATAATCGCGACCTCTATTATTGCTATTTACATCATTAATGAGAACCACTAATGGCTTTCCTTGTTCCTTATGTAAAATAATATTCTGAACCAATTTTTCAAAAAAACTCTCTATCTCACCTATTTGCCCTGAATTATAGAAATGTGATATAACATATTGCAATACAATAACGTTTGCATTTGAAATATTATATTCTTCCGTTACGGCATCCATATATTTAAATTGGGTTCTTCTTAAAGTTTTTGTTTTATATGATTTAATTTGCTCATGTATTGGTTTCCATTTTTCATTAACATCTATACCGATATAACTTACAGATTTATCATATGATTTTTCATGGCAATATCGTTCAAATGCCATTAAATCTGGACAACCACCGCAACCAATAGACAAAACATGGTAATCATTAATTTCTTCAAGTGCTTGGCTCTTTCTCATCAGATACAAAAGTTCAGAAGCATATTTGGCCGAGTAATCACACACGTAAAAATTAAGCATTCTACTACAGTCGTAATCTTTCTTTCCATTTGGATATCTCCCTGGGTAATGTACCTCCTCCAAACAATTTTTGCAGTTACCTTCGCATTCTCCTGGACAACCATTTTGATGATCACAAACAAAACAATCTGTTTGTTTGTATTGCTTGTCGTAGTATCCTATTATAGTTTTTATCAATGCTTTTTTTCTTAACTTTGATAATTCTACTTCCGTTAATCGAGAATTATAGAAATCAACTTGCATACTACTATCATTTTCTTCACCACACAAAGGACAAATATCATATTCTCTTTCACGCATTCCTTCTAGTTGTTGTTCAACCCTTTGCTTGTAAATATGGTGACATGAATCACATACTTTTAAAAAATTTGTTTCTTCATACTCTGTCAATTTACCATTTTCATTAAAAGCAAGCATGATATTTCCTCCTTTGCATGACCAATTTTTGCAACATAATTTCTTAATATCTAAACCATCCCAAAATGCTCCAGCGCATCCTTTATCGCTTTTTCCTTCTCCTCCGGACACTGAGGTTGTCTGCTATCCTCTGATTTCGGAAGATTATAATTCTCCCCAACTTCTATTCCACACTTTCTTTTTACCTGTGAAATATATAGGTTAGAAACCTTCAACCCATGCTCCTTCAGCACATACTCCTGAATTTCCTTATAAGTCGCCTTACTCTCTGCACTCGTCACATCAAGCTCATCCAGTTCCAACTCCACCTCAACATAATCATCTACCCTTATCGGGACAACAAGCACACCGTCTCAACGGTACTTTCGTTG
>HF991302.1 GCA_000431515.1 Clostridium sp. CAG:632
TCCGCATCTTTCACTAAAATATAATCTGTGTTGAATGTAGATACCGCAAAAATTCAAATTTTTCTTTGCCATGTTTATTTCTTCTTTTTTCAAACGTTAAATACCGATTTTTTTACCCAACTACACAACAAACGGCAAACATTCCAAATATACCTATCAGAGAACTCTCGTCAAAATGTCCGCCAACATTTCTCTTTTAAAAAACTTATAGAATCTATATCTTTCCTTATACCAAAGTCACAATCCATCCCACTATTACCGCTACTACCGCAAACATAGGAATTCCCCTCAAAAAAGAATCCACATGTTTTTTCGGATTCTGATATGCTTCCTTCTCCGGCACGCAAGAAAAACGAATCCGC
Organism: Clostridium sp. CAG:632; assembly: GCA_000431515.1. Lineage (GTDB taxonomy): Bacteria > Bacillota > Clostridia > Lachnospirales > Lachnospiraceae > CAG-632. Next base: position 363 of record HF991302.1, read on the forward strand.
TTCGTATTTCTCCACCAGCATAAGTCAATCACTACAAGGTCAAATAAATTTAACCCTTCTCCAAGCCAGAAGAAATACCATGCTGCCGTCTTAAAATCCTGTAATCCCAATGCACCTCTTCCCACCAGACCTATTACAGTAAAAACAACCGTAAACAACAATATATTAGAAACTAGCGTTATGAACGTGGACCGTTTTTTCGGAATCATTTTCCTTAAAACCTCATCCTGATACACTCTGTTTTGTGCCTCGTCCGGATAGCTACGAAAACCACCGATATTCTTTTTATCCGTTCCGGTACCCATGTAACAGCTTCCCCAAAACAATATACATAAAACTACTCCGACCACAATTTGCATTGCAAACATTCATCTGTACCTCCTTAATAATCATCACAGGGCTTATAGTTAGTTCTAGCTAACCGAGATTATACAACTCTTTTTCACCTCTGTAAAGCAGAATCACCTTGATTTTATCGGCAACCAAATACATAAAACAACAAATATACGTCTTACCCATTTTTTCGTATTATTACTTTTTCCAATGGCTGCAGTAATACGAAATGATCCGTCTTTTAATCATATCAATCTCTGAAAAATTCTTTCCATCGATATAGGCTTCCACTATCATGAATGTGCGTTTCTTCAAAGTTTTATTCTATCATATTGTGCGTTTCTTCAAAAAATAGTGGTTTTCACCACTATTTTCATAATTCAGGAGGATTTATTCAAGAATTTTCTCCGGAATTTGTCTTAATTCTTTCCCATTCCTCTCTCGTAATTGCATAAGCATATGATATTGTATTTTTAGAGTCAGCGTATTCTTTAACCCTTTTCATCCCATTAGCTATGGCTGTTTTATAAGAACCAATATTTGTATATTTCATATAAGAATAAACAATATCATAATCTGTATGTTCAAATGCCCAATCACGAGCAGCTATCGCAGCCTCTTTTCCAAACCCCTTACGCCAATATTTCTTATGAATATGATATCCTATCTCTGGAAGCATTTCTCCGTCGATATTTTGAATAGTAA
>HF991303.1 GCA_000431515.1 Clostridium sp. CAG:632
GACAAAATGTACTATAGCATACAGGGGGCAGAGTTGTCAACTGTAAATTGAATTATTTATGAATCAAGCCGGCAATTATTTCGAAATCATTATGATATCTGAAAGAATTGAACGGCGATGGAATAATAAATCATCGTTGTACAGATATCAACAACCGTGGAAATCAAAGGACCGGCCATTACAGCAGGATCCAGATGGACGCACTTAGCCAGGATTGGCAGCAGACATCCGATCAGCTTGGATAAGATAACAGTTGCGATAATGGACAGGGTCAGGACGATTGCAAGAGTCGGATCCTGATAGAAGATCATGATCCGCAATCCATTGATCACGGCTAGAATCGCACTGACAACTATCGCAATCCGGAACTCCTTCCACATAACCCGCAGGAAATCGCGGGTGCGGATCTCACCAAGAGCAAGACCGCGGATCATCAGGGCAGAGCTCTGGGAACCGCAGTTACCGCCGGTACCGGTCAGCATAGGCATGAAGGATACCAGAATCGGCAGAGCACTGATGACCGTATCGAATCGGTTGATAATGGAGCCTGTGATCGCATTACTCAGCATCAGGATGATCAGCCAGACGATCCGGTTCTTAACTTGTGCGAAAACACCGGTCTTAAAATAAGAATCATCACTTGGTGACATAGCCGCCATGATAGAAATATCTTCTGTATTTTCTTCCTGAATGACATCCATAGCATCGTCGAAGGTGATGATACCAACCAGCCGTTCCTCTGTATCGACAACCGGAAGCGCCAGAATATCGTATTTCTGGAACTGGTGTGCAACAACCTCTTTATCCTCCAGCGTATCAACAAAAATAAGATTCGTTTCCATGATATCACTGATATGTGTATCGTCCTTAGCAATCAGCAGATCCTTGACAGAAACGATACCGATCAGTTTCCGGGCCTCGGTAACATAACAGGTATAGATGGTCTCTTTATCCGGGCCGACGGTCCGAATCCGGGAAATCGCATCTTTTACCGTAAGATCCTTTGTCAGATTGACATACTCGATGGTCATCAACGCACCGGCGCTGTCCTCCGGATACTTTAGGATCTGATTGATCGCATACCGGGACTGCGGGTCGCAGTTGCGTAGGATACGATTAACAACATTTGCCGGCATTTCCTCGATCATATCAACGGTATCATCGACGAAGGTCTGATCCAGAACCTCCTGCAGCTCTTTGTCGGAAAAACCGTTGATCAGATTCTCCTTCATGTCATTGTCCATATAGGAAAATGTATCGGAAGCCAGTTCCTTTGGAAGAAGCCGGTACAGAAGAAGAATATCTTTCTCTTCAAACTCTGTAAATAAAAGTGCAAGGTCAGCGGGGTTTTCCGATGCCAGTACTTCGCGTAGTTTGCTAAAATTCTTCTGGTTTAAATACTCGGAAACCTGTTCAAACAGGGTCATTTCTTCTTCCATCATTCTTCCTCCTTGCACATGGTATATATCGATTTAACGTTACACGTTTATCGGGGCTTTGTCAATAAAAATCGGGGATCTTCCGGTATTGACTTTTTGCTGAAAACCTAGGACAATAAAATAGACAGAATCATTTATAAGGAGGTTTCAAATGAAGACATATATTAAGAATGGCCGGGTCATCAATCCGGCAACCAGTCAGGATGACATATATGATGTTGTAATAGATGGAGATCGGGTGCTACAGGTGGCGAAAGATCTGGAGCCGGAGGCCGGAGCAGAAGTGATCGATGCAAGCGGAAAATATGTAATGCCGGGCTTTATTGATCTGCATGTGCATTTCAGAGATCCGGGTCTGACCTATAAGGAAGATATTGAGACCGGGGCGAAGGCAGCCGCCAGGGGTGGTGTCACGACGGTCTGTGCCATGCCGAATACGAAGCCGGTTGTGGATTCCGTAGAGACGCTTTCTTATATACAGAAAAAGGCAGAAGAGGTTGCTCCGATTCATGTGGAACAGTTATCTGCGATCACGATAGGTCAGAACGGTACAGAACTGGTGGATATGAAGGCCATGGTTGAGCAGGGGGCGATCGCATTTTCTGAGGATGGAAAAAGTGTGATGGATGTGACCCTGTATGCAGAGGCGATGAAGCGGGCGGCAGAGCTTGACGCAGTAGTAATGGCGCACTGTGAGGATAAAGCACTGGTTCGCGGGGGAGTCCTGAATGAAGGCGTGGCATCGAAGAAATTTGGAGTTCCGGGTATTACCAATTCGGTAGAAGATATTATTGCAGCAAGAGATATCTTTCTGGCAAATGATTACGGAACAAAGCTTCACTTGTGTCATTGTTCGACCGAAGGCAGTGTGGAGCTGGTGCGAATGGCGAAGAAGCTGGGCATTTCTGTGACTGCAGAAGTATGTCCGCATCATTTTACACTGACCGATGCAGATATTGATTCTGTAGATGCGAATTACAAGATGAACCCGCCGCTCCGGACAGAGAAGGATGTACAGGCATTGATTCGCGGATTGCAGGATGGCACCATGGAGGTGATTTCCACGGATCATGCACCGCACAGTGCAGAGGAGAAGTCCGGAGACTTTGAACACGCACCGTTTGGAATTGTCGGACTGGAGACCAGTGCTTCTCTTACTTATACTGCATTGGTTGCAACCGGCATTCTGACTCCGATGCAGATGGCGGAGAAAATGAGCTATAATCCGGCGAAAGTGATCGGAATCGATCAGGAGCGGGGCAGTATTGAAGCAGGTAAGCTGGCAGATATCGTAATCTTTGATCCGAATGCAGAGTATGTCGTGGATGTAAACGAGTTTGCGTCAAAGGGAAAGAATACACCATATAATGGAAAGCTGTTAAAAGGAAAGGTTATGCAGACCATTTGCAGAGGCAGAGTTGTATACACCGCGGGTTAGGGAAAGGAACAGGTATAGGAAATGAAGATGGGATTTTGGAAACGGACGGGGTGGCTGGCGCTTGGAATTGCACCGACACTGGTCGTACTGCTTTGGCAGGTAATTGTCAGTACCGTCAGTCTGGTCGTATATGTGGTATATAATAGCGTGATGACAGGGGATTCCACACTCACGATGGAGCGGTATGAAGAGCTGGTCATGAACTTTACAGACAGCTCTGCGAACAATGTGAATATGTTTCTGATTTATATCGGATACCAGGTTATTTTCGGATTGTGGTATTGGCTGATGTTTGTACGGAAGAAGGGCAACGGAGAATGGAAACAGGTATTGAAGCCGCAGCGAATCTTGGGGATCATAGGATGCGGACTGGCATTGCAGTTAGGACTCAGTATGGCGCTGACAGTTCTGCTTCCGCTGTTTCCAAAGGTGCAGGAGAGCTATTCTACAGTCATGAATGCGCTCGGCTCCGAAAGTGTCCTGATGATCGTCTGTGTATGCATTCTGGCGCCGATCGGAGAGGAGCTTGTGTTCCGGGGGTTGAGTCTGCGGATTTTAAAGAAAGCATTTCCATGGTGGTTTGCAGTGGCACTTCAGGCGGTACTGTTCGGTGTTTATCACCTGAATCCGGTGCAGGGCATCTATGCGACCCTGCTGGGACTGCTGTTGGGATATACGGCACATCGTTACGGATCTGTAGTGCCCGGTATCCTGCTTCATATGGCGGTGAACAGCTCCAGCTATCTGATCACATATCTGCTTCCGGTCTCCTTAGAGGAGAATATAGCAGCACAGATTATTCTGATGGTGATCGGATTTGCGGCAGTTGCCGGATTGGCAATCCTATATCTGAAGGGAGTTACGACACCGGATCCGACAGGAACTGCAGCAGAGGCTATTGCAGTACCTGTTCAAAATACTGAATCCAATTAAGACCAAGCAATCGAAGCACTGTATGCTCAGACATGCCGCGTTCCAGAAGACGGGCAGTGAGCAACAGTGCTTCTTTGTGATTCCGGAGATTATCCTCAGGTTCCGGTATCGCAGGCGCATATTTTGCACGGGAATAGGAATCACAAAGATCGAACCCAAAGCCGATGTGGGAAGTGCCGGTTACAGACTGGATATATTCAATCTGACGGCACAGGGCATCAATCGGCGATTTCTCATAGGATCCGGCGATATATTTGCAGGCATTTAGTCCGGTGATGCCGCCCTGTTCTGCGAGAATCAGGAGCTGTTCATCTGTCAGATTCCGATAGTTCGGATGGATTGTCCAGGCATTGGAATGGGTAGCAATCATCGGAAGGGTGGCATCCATCTCAGGAAGCAGATGAACCAGCTGGTCAAATCCATCATTGTTCAGATGGCTGATATCTAAAAACATATGATGACGGATCAGCTCTTTTATGACCTGTTGTCCCAGTGGAGTGATCCTGCCTCTGATATCTGTAAATTGTGTGGCACTGCAGCAACCGGTGGCAAGGAGATTCTGACGGCTCCAGGTCAGACCGGCACCTCGGATACCGGACTGATAGAGAGTGTGAATCCGGTCCGGATGATTTCCGATACAGTCCAGACCTTCCATGTAGAGCAGAATCCCAATCTTATGATGTGCTCGGACCGCATCGAGATCTTTTCCGGATGTGACCAGACAGAGCTCCTCCGGGGCATCTGCAATCTCCTGTTTCAGCACCCGGATCTGTTCCAATGCATTCTCATATCCCTGATCCCAGCGGAGTGCATGCTTTTTCCAAAGAGCCTTCCAGCTGTCATGGATAGAGCTGGCAGCGGATTCCGGCACCAGATGTCTCCAGTTCTCCGGAAAAAAGACACTGTTTTCAATATAAACAGAAGAAACAATAAGCTGAAAGCCTGCAGACTTCCAGTGATCCAGATAAAGGTGGCGGATGACATCGGTCTCACCGTGTCTGTGACGGATCAGCAGTTCTCCGGCAAGGTCGTTGTGGGCATCCGTGACCGGCACCTGTCGGTGAAGTTCTTCCGCCAGCTTCAGATAATGGTTCATAGTAATTCCTTTCTGACAGTGTAGCTGTCCTTCGAATCAGCTTTCTGATTCACTATATGCAAAAGAAGCTGCATACTTGCGTTTCGGTTATAGTTTTCATGAAATGTTCATAGAAATAATATATCGTATACAGACAGGAATGAGAAGTGGATAAGGAAGAAAATAGTCAAAATAGGAGAGGGGTAATCCGCAGAGTATGGAAAGGGAAAGGACAGGTGGGGAAGTTTGAAAGAGATACTAATTGCCGGAGTTCCGGATAAAATCGGAAATTACAGACGGGCGGTCGAAGCACTCGGAGCAGTCAGCCGCGGACTTTATACATGTAGCTGGGAGGAAGCGGAAGGCTGCGATGCATTGCTGCTACCGGGTGGTGGAGATATTGCACCGGAGCTGTTCGGACAGAAGGATCAGGGGAGCAGAGAGGTGGATGAGATTCTGGATCGTATGCAGTTAAGGATTCTGGATAGTTATATCCGCCGGAAGAAGCCGGTACTCGGTATCTGCAAGGGGATGCAGATTATCAACACCTACTATGACGGCACGATAAAACAGCATCTGCAAACGGCACATTTCCATGAGTATCGGAATGGAGATCAGTATCATATGACGATTGCGAGGAAGGGAAGTATTCTGGAAACGTTATATGGTCTGCGATTTCCGGTGAATTCTGCCCATCATCAGGGAATCGACCGGCTGGGAGAACATCTGCAGGCAATCCAGTTCGCAGAGGACCGGGTCATAGAGGGGATTGTACATGAGGAGCTGCCGGTGATCGGAGTGCAATGGCATCCGGAACGTATGCCGGAACCGGACGAAGACTGTGCAGATGGCAGAAGATTGTTGGAATATTGGTTGAAACTTTGATAGAAAGAAGGTAGAATAGCTAGAGACAGAAGCGACAGCGAAACTGTGGAAGATAGGAACGGAGGACAAAGAATTGATTAGTAAATTAGTGAACAAGATTGAACAGTTAAATGCACCGATCGTAGTAGGACTGGATCCGATGCTTTCTTATGTGCCGGAGCATGTAAAGGCACAGGCATATGAGCAGTATGGAGAGACCCTGGAAGGTGCAGCGGAAGCAATCTGGCAGTTTAATAAAGCAATTGTAGATGCAACCTGCGATCTGATTCCGGCAGTGAAGCCGCAGATTGCCATGTATGAGCAGTTCGGTGTGGAAGGTGTAAAAGCATTCCGGAAGACAGTGGAATATTGTAAGGGTAAAGGACTGGTTGTGATCGGGGATATTAAACGCGGAGATATCGGTTCTACATCCGAGGCATATGCAGTCGGACATCTGGGAACGGTACAGGTAGGCAGTAAGACTTACGCAGGCTTTGATGAGGATTTTGCAACCGTGAATCCATACCTTGGTTCGGATGGAGTAAAACCATTCCTGAAAGTATGCAATGAGTGTGATAAGGGTATTTTTGTTCTGGTAAAGACTTCCAATCCTTCTTCCGGTGAGTTCCAGGATCGGTTAATTGATGGAGCTCCGTTATATGAATTAGTCGGCAAGAAGGTCGCTGAATGGGGTGAAGAGAGCATGGACGGTGCATACAGCAACGTGGGCTGTGTTGTCGGAGCGACTTATCCGGAGATGGGTAAGGTATTAAGAAAGCTGATGCCAAAGACCTATATTCTGGTGCCGGGCTACGGTGCGCAGGGCGGTAAGGCCGAGGATCTGGTTCATTATTTTAATGCAGACGGTCTCGGTGCGATCGTAAATTCTTCCCGTGGTATCATCGCTGCTTATAAGCAGGAGAAATACCGGAAGTTCGGCAGTGAGAATTTCGCAGACGCATCCCGTCAGGCAGTGATCGACATGAAGGATGATATTAACGGTGCATTAGGTAAATAGAAGATTACAAAGGAGAGAATACTATGTCTACAGTCAGAGTGACGGCTACGGTGATTCATCAGGAACCGATCGGAACCGGAATCTACAGTATGCAGTTAAAGGCAGATCAGATTGCAGCACAGGCGAAGGCCGGGCAGTTTGTGGATCTGTATAGTAAGGATGGAGCGAGATTACTGCCACGTCCGATCAGTCTGTGTGAGATCAATAAGGAGACCGGAACCCTGCGTCTGGTATACCGGACCGTAGGAAAGGGTACAGAGGAATTCTCACATTTACATGCAGAGGATACGATCGAAGTAATGGGACCGCTGGGAAACGGATTTACACAGACCGCCGGAAAGGCAATTCTGATGGGCGGAGGCATCGGGATTCCGCCGATGTTAGAGCTGGCGAAGGAGCTTCATCAGGCAGGAAATCCGGTGCAGGTCGTGTTAGGATATCGGGATGAGACATTTTTGGACGAAGAATTCCAGCCATATGCAGAAGTTTATTATGCCAGCGAGGATGGAAGACATGGCGTAAAGGGCAATGTTATGGATGCAATGCGGGAGTATCGGATCACCGGAGACAGGATCTATGCCTGCGGACCGACTCCGATGCTCCGGGCGATCCAGACCTATGCACTGGAGCAAGGAATAGAGGCACAGCTGTCTCTGGAAGAGAAGATGGCATGTGGCATCGGTGCCTGTCTGGCATGTGTATGCAAATCAAAGGAGACCGATCATCATACGAATGTGAAGAATAAGAGAATCTGTAAGGATGGACCTGTTTTCTATGCCGGGGAGGTGGAATTCTGATGAATACAACAGTAAACATTGCAGGAGTTACATGGAAGAATCCAGTTACGGTAGCATCCGGTACCTTTGGCTCCGGTGCGGAATACAGTGAACTGGTGGATCTGAATCGTCTGGGCGCAGTGACGACCAAAGGCGTGGCGAATGTCCCATGGCCGGGGAACCCGACACCGAGAATTGCAGAGACCTATGGCGGAATGATTAATGCCGTTGGATTACAGAATCCGGGAATTGATCTGTTTGCAAAGCGTGATATTCCGTTCCTGAAGAAATATGATACCAGAATGATTGTAAATGTCTGCGGAAAATCCGAGGCAGATTATGTGGAGGTTGTGGAGCGACTGGCGGAAGAGCCGGTGGATATGCTGGAGATCAATGTATCCTGCCCGAATGTAAAGGAAGGCGGTATTGCATTCGGTCAGAATCCGGAAGCCCTTTATGGAATCACAAAGGCTGTAAAGGCTGTGGCAAAGCAACCGATCATTATGAAATTAAGTCCGAATGTAACGGATATCACAGAGATGGCAAAAGCGGCTGAGGCAGCCGGTGCGGATGCTCTGTCTCTGATCAATACGATCACCGGAATGAAGATCGATATACACAGACGGACCTTTGCGGTCGCAAATAAGACCGGTGGTTTATCCGGTCCGGCGATTAAACCGGTAGCAGTCCGAATGGTATATCAGGTAGCACATGCGGTGCAGATACCGATTATCGGTATGGGCGGTATTATGACCGGTGAGGATGCGATAGAGTTTATTATGGCAGGGGCAACCGCAGTCTCTGTAGGAACCGCGACCTTCCATGATCCGATGGCATCTGTAAAGGTCGTAGAAGGAATCGAAGCTTATATGAAACAGTATGGCGTAGAAGATATTAATGAGCTGCGTGGAATTGTAGAATAGTAAGAATATGATAGTCAGAAACGATGAATTACATAAATTTCAGATCATGATCTGTGATGATGAAGTGACATTGCTTGAGAGTCTGGAGAGGGAGCTTCGGAAGGTTCCCGGACTTCAGGAAGCACAGATCCGGTGTTATACATCCGGACAGATGCTTTTGAAAGCACTGGAGACATCCCTTAGAGAGCAGACGGTCAGTCAGAGACCGGTCGTGTTTTCTGACATAGAAATGCCGGATCTGGATGGTGTGACAATGGGAAAACGGTTGCGGGAGTTGGTTCCGGACAGTGTTCTTATTTTTACGACCTCCCATCCGGAGTATGCGATTCATGGATATGAGGCACGGGCATTCCGTTACCTGTTAAAGCCGGTGGATGCAGGGATGCTTCAGAAGGTGACAGATGAAATACGGGCGGAATGGAATCGGCATCCACAGCTGCTGCTTCAGGTATCGGATGCAAAACAACTGATCGGGTTAAAGGAGATTCTGTATATCAGTGCGGAGGATAAATACACGATCATCTATACAGATAGGGATGCCATTATGGATCGTACCAGTCTGCAGGAGTTTGAGGACACTTTGGAGGAGTATGGGTTTTGCCGGATTCATCGGAAGTACATTGTGAATGTATACCATCACAGAAAAATGATGAAAGGAATGCTAGAATTGAGTAATGGAAAACAGCTGCCGGTCAGCCGGCGGCGGGAGGCAGAGTACCGGGAACTGCTGATGAAACAGATGGAGAAGGAACTGATATAATGGATGGCTGGATAGCAGACGGAGCTGCAATAGCAGCAAATGGAATATCAATTCTGACGGTCATATTGATCATGCAGCTGTTTTTCGGCGTGCGGAATTGCCGGAAATGGTGGCATTATCTGATATTGACCGGAATTGCAATTGTATGGAATACAGTTTGTGTTCTGATATTTCGAGAAGCAGATAACTGGCAGTTTGCAGGAATG
>HF991304.1 GCA_000431515.1 Clostridium sp. CAG:632
CTCTACATTCCACTCTGTTTATATTAGTACCCGTATCTGCTCAATCCTACAGATATCTATCTACTACATTCCTATTTTGTCTACCCCTATTTTTCACAGCTATTATTTTCTTAATTCATTTTTATCTTTCTTTGCTGCTTCATTTTTTCCTGTATTTCCTTTCATTGTCATTCTCCTATGATATTTTCATTATTACAGGTCGACAATTACAAAAATCGGCTCGTTTTATCATCCTCCATGCCAACAAATTCTTTTTTCAACCACCGTTCATCACGTGATGAGAAAATAATTACTGAATCCTTGTCCTTTCGCACATATGCTCCGAGTTCAGTCTTTAGTGCCTCCAGTTTTGCCTTATTGATATTTCCTTCAAACACAGAATTTTGTATATGTGTCAGGTATTTCTTGCATATTTTAAAAACATTTGGTAACCCTCTCTTTCCTTCACTATCCATAACTATATCATACACCAGTATAATATACATTCCCCTTCTCCTTTCCCTATATAATAAATCTCTTATCTGCTTTACCACTGGATTCCTGATGTTCAGAATTTTCTGTCTTTAATTGGTCTTGCCTGCTCTACCACCACATTCAAAGGTTCAGAATTTCTTCCTCCATTATAACAAATGCCCTTACCGGCTTACCACCAGATTTCAAATCCCGAGTATTCCTTTTCACCTATCAAATGTTTAATTAGTTTATACACTTCCAGCCGCATAAGATACTGATATGATACATATTTTCCAAGATCCCTATGTTTTATGGTCGTTGCCAATTTTTCATCCATTTCTTCTACTATAATTTGCGCTGCATTTTTCTTTAACTGCATTCCCTGCAGCCCCGGCACAAAACTCTGCTCAGTTATCTGTCTTCTGTTCAATAAGGAAAAGATCAGTCTGTCGCCTATCAATGGTTTAAATATTTCTGATATATCCAGTGCTAATGAAAACCGCCTGGTTCCAGGTTCATGCAAATAACTGATAGTCGGATTTATCTGTGTCTTATATATTTCTGTTAGTATTTTTGTATAAATCAGCGAATTTACAAATGATATCAGGCTGTTAATCATGTTATCCGGCGGATGCATAACTCTCTTTTCAAAATTAATCTCCTGATCAATGATAATATTCCACGCCTGGTAATAAGCCTTCCGAATATTTCCTTCTACACCCATTAATTCCTGTATCGTTTCAGTGCTGTCTATTCCCTTTCGCAAGTCCTCTATGTTATCCATATATCCCTTTACATTCTTTCCGCGTCCATTATAGTAACGTAGATTTCTGTATATATTAAATGATGCTGACCTTATAAATTCTCTGGCTATTGCCATCCGCTTGTCATAGTCAGTATAATGTTCTACCTGCTGTACCAGCAGCTTTCCCGCCAAATATTGCTCTTTCGGATAGAAGCTGCCTGTATAGTACTGGTAGTAATTAAAAAAATGAATGGCTATGCCACTTTGCGAGCACAGATTCAGCAGACTGGTATTAAATGACATTTCCGACATCACATACAGATCATTAATATTCTCTATGGGAAGATCTCTTTTGTTCCCCTCCACAGATGTAAATCTAAGTGTGTTATCTTTCCGGCTAATCGTTCCATCTGTGAAAAAATAATAGCTTTCTTCCATAGTACCTCCTTATCCTATGTTCCTCTAAGCTCCTACCATCTTATATCAGGCATAAATCATGATATGCACATTTCTTACATATTCCCTTTTTCTCGTACCCCGGTACCTTCTGACTGTTTGCGTATAACACAATCTCTTTTATTACCTTCTCCATATTACCGATATCTTCCTCATTCAATTCAACCGTAATACTTTGCTTCAATAACGGATAATCAATCTTTGCACTTACATCTTGCATTCCACGGACATATAAATAATACATGTAATACTTAACCTGCATAATACCGGCTTCTTCTATACTTTTGCTCTTCTTTACCTCATGTAAGACATGATTCCCCTTTAAGAAATCAATATTTATTACGCCATTAATCATTACATGCTTATTTTCCCGTCCATATGATTTTTCATCCAACAGCTTTCCCAGTTTTACATCCTGATTATCATGTTCCATTCGTATTTCATGAAGAAAATACCATAGCTTCCTTTTACACACATAATAGTAATACACCATTGCGCCTGTCACTTCATCTTCCTGCATTTCTTCACCTCCACCTGCACGAAAAAACACTTATATAATATGGCTGCCTTGTCTCTCTGTTTCTTTCTTATAAATCTTCTCAAATCCTATTTCTGAACTATACTCACATGCCACTACAGGGATTTCTACGTTCCTTCGTATACGAATATACCTTTCCACAGCCTCACTACGTCTTTTATTTCCATAAACGATATACCCCGGAACCGGTACAACATATCTCCGGATATCTTCCATTGCCTGCAGCTTCTCCGTGATACCTGCATCTCTTTCTCTGAGCTTCTGTTCAGCCGTATCAATAACATCCTTGTGTTCGTTATAAACCCCAGCCGGTATGATATCTACTGTCTGAATGTCCCGGATCATCTCACCCGTGGATTTTTCCTCTATATTTAACATTTCCAGTTCTCTGTAGGTCTGTTCATATTGTTTTACATAACCTGTCTTCTCCAGTTTTTCAGCCGACAGATATTCATTGATCAGGTTCGTCTTCTTTGTCTCCGACAATATACCATCTACAGTTTCCATCGCCTCTTTCGAAAGCAGATAAATATCATTATCTACAAACCGATATCGGGGATTCTGACTTTGAAAGCATCTTAACGGACTATCCTGTAACTGTAAGTATACATAGCAATTGACTTCATCTATATCCTTTATACCTTTTCGGTTGACTCTTCCCATCCTCTGAAACAGTGAAAACAAATCCAGTAATTCCGTAAAAAGATAATCAAAATCAATATCCAGACTGGCTTCTACAACAGACGTTGCAATCCATATTTCATGTGCTTTTCTGCCTGTTTCACCCACCTCTAGAATTTCTCGTTCCTTTTTCTTTCGGTCATCTCCGGTAAACTTGCTATGCAACAGATGAATCCTGACATTCTCCTGTTGTGTCAGCTCCTCCAGCTCCCGATATAACCTCTGCGCTGTCTTTACACTATTACATATCACAAGAAATTTACGACTATCCTCTCCTGCTTTTTTCTTCCATACATCCCATATTGCTTCCGAAGTAAGCGGCTCATCCATTACCTTTACATTATGTCTGTCAGCCTTTATTCCGGAAAAATCCCGTTCTGCTACATCATTTCCCATTACCTGATATAATTTATCCTTTACAAACGGAGGTAATGTTGCTGTAATGACTGCTACCTTTCCACCATACTCAATCACCATTTTTATACCATAGATCAGATACGCCAGTAAATCCGGAGAATACATCTGCACCTCATCAATAATCAGCTTTGAATAAGATAGAGTAGCTAATATATATTCGTATCCATAGTATTTCAACGTAAACCTGAAAATCTGGTCCAAAGTTGCAATCGTGAGCGGCAAAGCCATCTGCTTACTTCTGGTTACATAGGTAAGTAACTCTTCTTCCGGTTCCTCCTCATCCGATTTTCCTTTCTCGGATGTTGATTTTTCCAGATAATAAGCCTGCATTTCTGAATGTAATAATGCAATCCTCGTATCTGTACTCTCATTATGCAGGATACCACCCCGAATTCTATCATACATTGCATTAATTGCTGTTCGAAGTGGCAGCACAAAAAAACACTTATTATCACCCGCCCATAATAATCCGGCCTCCGTTTTTCCACTACCGGTAGGTGCTGTCACAATCAGGTTTTCATTTGTATGCTCCTGCGTGAACCTCTGGAGTTCATTCCAACCACTCTTCCAGGCGGTTGCCAGTTGTTCCAGTGCTTCCACCAGAAAATCATTCTTATATTCACAAGCAATATGCGCACTGGCACTGTAGTCACATTTATGCAACAACCCCTTCATCTTTGCCATCCGCTGATATAGATACTCGTCCTCATAAGAACTCTCTCCATCTTCATCTATCCCCTGCGTCTGGGTTAATCTTACAATTCTCCTTGTTGTTCTCATATTGGGCTGATATATATATTCGGAATACTCTTCCTTAAATTTATTGATGATAGGGTTTCTATCCGCCAAAACACTGGCCTGTGTACGATTATCACCATAATTCTCGTGATGATAAAGGACTGCATATAATACCACTATATAGTCATCCCAAGAGTCAAAATCCTCAGGATTTACAAATAATCCCGACAATATATTATGCCGGACTTCTTTTTCCGCATCAAACGTCTTGCCTGTACGCAACCGTTTCTGCATCTGATCATTCAGTTTTCCATAATCATGCTTTTCAACAGCATAATCAAGTAATCGATATTCCTCTTCACTAATGTAACCATACCGCAGGAGCCTTGCTGCTTCTTTCTTCAGACACTCCGTATGCTCCCATATAGTTTCCTTTTCCCCATTAATCCCTTTTGACTTTGCCAGCTTTGTTTTTATCAGCCGGTAAAACTGCTCCTCCTGTTCTTCTGTCATTCCTTTTCCTCCTCGTCATCTACTCTGTCTCTCTGATTTCCACTTTGGTTAAATTATCTATCCGATCTGTATCGTCTAAACCAGTCCGACTATATATGTTTCTTTCCCTTTGTCCACATATATACTATCAATTGGCTCAAATACCGTATATTTTGATGTATACGTTACCAATCTCTTATTAAAGATTCTCTTTTTCCCATCCTCACTAAGCCGATAATCCTTGTTCAGCAAATATCTTGTCCCGACGGCATTTATCCCCTTCTTTTCATTCATAAAAATGCCTTCCGTATCCAGAGTTGCGGGAATATAGGCATGATGTGTACTCATATATTCACCATCTATTTCCTCCAGCTCTGTATATTCGCATTCAGTAACATCTACAAAGTCCTCGCTTCGACCGATTGAGGTCAGCCTGTCGATATTTTCATATATACAGGCCATTGTTTCATCATCTGAAACGATATGGATGATCAATTCAATATCATACAGGGTCTCATAATATTTAGGTGCTGTCGTCAATGTTTTAAATGCAGCAATCGGTTTCTTGTAATTTTCCATTTCATATGTTGCCAATCGTTTTTTTGCCTGCTTCTCCAGCTCCTTCAACCGAGTTTCCCTGTCTGATATCTTCCGAAGTTCTTCCTGGGATATTGTTGAGTCCTTTTTTCTGTCAGCCAACAGCTTCTTTGTAGCCTTGATTCGATCTAAAAAGGGTTGAAACCTTTTCTTCTTAAACTCACCAATCTCATCATTCAGATTCTTCAGTCGCCGATATTCTTCCAGATATTCCGGATGTATCACATCAATCGTAATCCCCTGTCGGAAATCATTGCCCTGTGATTTCTTTGCTGCTGCCACCTTCACATATCCCTTGGAAATCGTTTTATCATTGCTCATCTTGATCAGGATTCCACGATCATTCTGCAAGGAATTCAGAATACAATGATCTAAATACACCTCTTTTTTCATTCCACCATATTCTCCCTGAATACTCATCTGCATCGGATGATAACTTGTATAGCCACATGCTTTATGCAATGCTCCGATCACCGTAGAATATGGTGGCAGAGGATATGTCATTTTATTATCAACAGTCTCCTCTCTGCGATAATTTGCCAGAGACTGTTTTAAGCAAATCCGCAATGCTTTCATGCAATCACCTCAGTTCTAGGCATAATACTCTGTAACTTCTTTTCTGAGTTCTTCAAAGAATGTTTCCGTAGATTCCGCATGAAGTTCCCGTACAATCTCTGCCTCATTTGTAAACGCTCCACACTTTAGAACTCCGGCCTTAAAATTTCCTTTATTACTGTTTAATTTATCCTTGATTCCCTCTTCCAGAACCAATGAATTGCCTTTTACCTTCACTACATTTTCAAAATAATGTGTTTTTCTGGCTGACATTCCACCAATCACAAATAACGGTTCTGCGTTGTCCAGATTGCCCTTCACTACCAGTGACAGATTCTCTACCGCATTCAGAATCGCATTGACACGAGCTGCTTTCTCTGCATTATCTGCCTCTGTATGGAAGTTCTCATCCACGCCTACCTTTTCCAGATCAATGGTAAGACTATAAACCTTCATGGACTTATCATACTCATACTGGTATGGCATCAGTCCTGTATCTCCTGCATTATTCTGTACACTCAGGTTATTCTTCTTTGCATGGGTCGATGCAAGATACAGGTTATTATGAAATCTAAGTTCATTGATAAATGAATCCACTGCGATTGCATCGGTCAGATAAAAGGAACTGTTTCTGACATAGGTAAGCCCCTCCGTCGACATATAGCCGCCTTCCAGTGCTCTGCAATTTGCCGCATTCAGCTCTTCATTCACTTTCTTCTGCATCACCTTATCCAGAGATGTCTCCAGATCATCATACAATCCAGCCTGTACACAGATTGCATTCTTTAAGCTCTCACGGCTACGCATCGCATATTCCTTCTGATTCTTATATACCTTCTGAACACTTGCTGCATTTCCCAGACCATCACTATAGTTACTTGTCATATTCGCTACTACCGTTAATGTTACTGCCTGATTACTCATATCACATACCTCCTATTTATCATCTCTTTTTTCTACTAATGAATTGGTAAAACTGATTGCAATATCCGACCATTCTTCTCCGCTATCCAGAATATCATAAATCGTTCCGATCTCTCCTCCGATATAACCGGATAACTGCAACATAATCTCCAGCACTCTATCCCGATCATGTGAAACAATGGCATTAATCAGCTTATTCTTATAACTCTTTGCCTTATTCTCACCATTTGCATCTTTTATCTGTCTGCCAATTACATATCCCGCTTTTCTGGCTCTTTCCACTTGTTCTGTCATACCTTCTACTCCTTTCCATTCAACATTAATCCTGACCAGATTCCATATAATAACCACTGCATAACTCTTCTCCCGGCTGAGTACCAGTAATTGATTCAGAATTCCATCCAGATACACATCATTAATACAACAGTCGATTACCGATTCTTCTACATTCAACTCGTAATTGTAGCCATAATTATACGTAAACTTCAGGTTATACTTATCATATACATTCCTCAGCCTCTGTAATGCCTCTCTTCGAACAAATAATGTTTCAAAGCACTCCGATTCCTGTTTTCTGACAATTACCTCCGTATCATGCTGCATAAAGTCTTCCGCATAGATTAACGTTTTTATCAGCTTTGTCTGCATACCGTCCCTTTTGACCTTATTCTCAACAATTTCCTGCTTCTGCTCAAAGATCTCTCTGGCTGCATCATTTGTCTTTAATAGATCTGTAATGGTATTGTTATTATTTATAAAAACTGCTTCCGGCGAATATGTGAAAGCAAATGGGATAAAGTCAAATTCCGGTTCATCATTTGCCACAAACGTATTCGTATCAAACTGATATGCCGCAGATTTACTCTTCCTGTTTTCATCCAGATCATAACCAAGTAGTCTGCAATGCGGATTTTCAGGAGTAAGCAGTTTCTTTATATTTGCATATTTTCTGTACATACTCGTTTTATTACGATAGGTTTCCCTGATGATTTCAAATCGATTTTCATCGATCTGATGCAGTATTTCTTCTGCATTGTTTCCGGTAAATTTGGTTTTTCCAAAGATTTTTTTCAGAATCGTGTTGGAATTCGTCCCAGATATATAAGAATTGATCTCACTGATCTCATCCTCGGTATATTCTCTGTTTGGATCAGATAATTTTCGTTCTATCACCACATGCTGCAGATTCTCGCCATAATAATGCTCGACAAACCGCAGATAGCGTTCTTCCGTTATATCTTCCTCATTGTACAATAACCCCTGCACATAACCACCAATTTCTGAGTATATCACATACTGATCCCGATCTCGTTTCTTTGTTATCTCATATAATTTCATCCCCTCTGTCTCTTCTACGTATTCAAAATAACGTATCAATCCTACAACTGACGCTGCATATCTCCATTCAATAGGAAGCAGAAGCGTGTTGTATGTCTGGCTCTGTAACCTTACCTTCATCTTCTTCCTCCTATTCTTCTGCCATTAACTGTGCCACACCAAATCCCGAAGATTTTCTGGAACCAATTCCATTCTTCAATAAATAATTCAACACTTCCGGTTTTCCTTCCATAATAAAGGTCCCAATCGTGCATTCAATATTTATGGAATAATGTTTGATGATTACCATCTTGGGATCGACCGGTATCAGCTTCACATTGCTTTGCTCCTCTGAATATCCTGCTAACATCAGCTGCGTCTTAATCACCCTTGTACTTTCACGTTCAAAGGATTCCTGATCCTTGCATGAATAATACCAATCTTTATTGGTTTCCTTATTGTGATTTCGAATGCAAAGCGGTTCCAACATCTTCACCAAAATGCGACTACTATGAACTTCCTGCTCATTCACCTGTCTGATTGATATCAGCTGCATTCTATTTTCCTTTGGGAGATTAAACCTTTTTCCCTTCTGTGCCGCCATGGCCGAAAATAAAATGAATGCCGTCTTGGTATCTGAACTGGAAACCATCAGTTTCATTTTTTTACCGGAAATATGAATGACATCCTTTGAAAACTTCGGTGAGTCAAACATTACCGAAAAGCAAAATGGTTTGTCCTTGCCCGGTGCATAATAATCATCATAATATTTTCCATCGTTCGCCTGTGTCAGACAATGCTTTAAATATGATAAGATACAACGCCGGTAATCAATTGGCAGGTCTTCCTTTTCAAGTGCAAATTCTGATATGAATTTCATACAATTCCTCCTTTCCTGTCTGATTTATGATTATAAATACAGTAACTTTCTGTATCTATATCCCAAGAATAGCACCATTTGTTTCTGTTGTCAACTTTTTTCCTAAAGCACATTTTAATATGATATATTAAATTTGCTTTCCATATCTTCTATATTTTTATTTTGGTACATCTATGTTATGATTTATATATATATCCACCTTGGAATGTTGAGAAAGCACATTAGAATATTAACTAATTTAACCATATTGGAATTTTATCTTTCTCCCCACCTCTCGCACATTTTCTCTATCATACCACAATATTCTCTCTTTTTCTATCCTTTATTTCCATAGTCCACCGACTATTTAAACCAAAAATCGACCTATTCCTTACAGTATGGATATTTTTCATATTCTCTATAAGGATAAGTCGATTTCATTTCCTATCTTCTACATTTCTCGTTTTCGATTTTTCGATTTCTTATTATCTATCCGTTACCTCTTATATTCTGCTGTTCCGCCATTTGTCTCTGTTGCCTTCCATTTCCTAATTGTCCTTACATACAGGATTAGTCCGATTCCACTGGAGATCACTTCCGATACCGGGAAGGAACACCATGTGTAGTTCAGTCCCAGAAATGAGAATAACCAGAAGATCGGCACCAGGCATACAATTTGTCGTTGTAATGACAGAAACAGACTTATGCCTCCTTCTCCGATTGCCTGAAAAAATACCGGCATTGTCAGTGAAAATACTGCCGGTGCAAAACTTGCACCGATAATCGGGAATGCATGTTTTCCAATCTCTATTACTTCGGGGCTTTCCGAGAATATCCGGATCAGCATTTCCGGAAATCCGATAAATCCGATGATCCCCAGCACCATAAATACCAACGATATCAGGAATGCACTTCGCATGACCTTCCTACAACGTTCATAGGCACCTCTTGCATAATTAAAGCTTAAGATTGGGACAATACAGGTCTGCAGTCCAAAAAGAGGAATGAAGAAAAAGCTCTGTAGCTTATAGTAGAGTCCAAGCACTGTAACAGCTGAGTCGGAGAATTTTGCCAGGATCACATTCAGTGCGAAAATATACACTGTATACAATCCCTGCATGACAATGGATGAATATCCATAGAAGTAAATTCTCTTTGCATAATATAAGATTTCCCGGAATTTCGGCGGTTTCCGGAAGCCCCGCACACCCGTAATAACAGCAGCGAGTACCTGTCCGCATACGGTCGCATAGGCGGCACCTGCCACACCCAGCTGCGGGAACGGTCCGATACCGAAAATTAAAACCGGATCCAGGACAATATTTGTCACTGCTCCGGCGATCTGTGCCACCATTGGCAGTTTCATATTTCCATAAGACTGATGTACCTTCGTCCAATTTCCTTCAAGAAATGCTCCCAGACTTCCGATGCTTACAATGTTTCCATATATGATCGCATCCGTGATCACCTGCTCCGACGTGGCGGACATCATAACATACGGCCGCATGATCAGCACTGACACAATCGCCAGTACGATCCACGTTGCAAATTCCAGCACCATACCGGTTCCGGCTGCTTTCTCCGCTTCCTCTGCTTTGCCCTGTGCATATTTCCTCGCCATATAAGTATTCACACCGACACCGGTACCCACCGCCAGTGCTATGATGATCAGCTGCAACGGATAGATAACCGTCAGTGCAGTCAATGCATCCTCCGAATATTTCCCGACAAAGAAGCTGTCAACTATGTTATATAATGCCTGAATCAGCATCGCCAGCATAACCGGCGGTGCCACCTTCAGGAGTATTTTCCCGATTCGTTCTGTACCAAAATAATCATTCTCTGTAGTTTCTGTATGCATAATGCTTTCCCAGAATCCTTTCCTTTACTACTCTCATTCCGTCCTGGTTGTTCTAAGATGCAATACCCGTTTCGCTTTAATACCCTGTTGCAAAATACTGATCGATTCCATTTGCAATCCCGGCTGCAATCCGGTTCTGATAATCATCCGATGCCATCTTAAGATCTTCATCCGGATTCGTCATGTATCCCATTTCCACGATCGTCACCGGCACCTGTGCCCAGTTAATACCACTCATGCTGTCAGTCTCCCATACATATTCCCGTCTGCATCCGGTCGCTGCGGTCAGTCCATCCAGCACGTCTGTCGATAGTGCTTTACTCTGCTCATATAATCCGCCATTATACACATTTGATGCCGTCTGGCAGATGGTCATCGCACCATTCACCGATGTATCTGTGGAACCATTTGCATGAATCCGGATCAATGCGGCTGCACCTGCATCATTGGCCATCTGCGCCCGCTCCGCATTGCTGATATCCACATCATTGGTCGTCCGGATCATAAGCACCGTATATCCCCTGCGTTCCAGCTCTGCCTGCAGCTTCAGTGCCACCTGCAGCGTCAGTTCATACTCTGCCAGCCCGCTGGTTGCACCTCTGGTACCTCCGGCTACCTTTGCTTTGGTTTCTGTTGCTCTGGGGCCTACCGGTTCCTGCTCGCTGTTGCCATACTGCTGATGTCCTGCATCGATTGCAATCAACTGTCCATTCCCGGTTACGCCCACGTTCTCGGTTGCCGACTCTGATGCTGCTTCGCTCCCCTCGGTAGGTTCTGTTGTCTCCTCGGTTTCCGTCGCCACTTCTGTTGTGGCTTCTGTTGTTGCCTTCGTCGTGGCTTCCGTTGTAACAGTCTCTGTCGTGATTGTTTCATCCGTACTTGCATCTGCATCCTCACTCTTGCTACCGCAGGCAGTCAATCCTAACATTAATGTCAGTGCAACTATTACCCCTAGCATCCTCTTCCCTGTTATTCTTTGTTCGGTTATTCTTTTTTCAGTTATTCTTCTTTCTGTCATTTTCTTCCTAATTTGTGCTTTTATGATTCTTTTCTTTGCCAGTTCCAATTTTCTCCGCTTCCTCCACTACCTACTGTTGTTTCTATCTCTTTTGTCATGCCATCTATTTTATCACAGGCTTTTCTCTATCACAAGGCATCTGCATTTTCTTGACATTCCTCACAGAAATGTGTAAGGTAAATGCGCAATCAATAATTACAATATTTCTATGTTTTAATATAAGGAGCGTCTGACTATGAGTGAACGGAACAAGGGAATTTTATTTATATTAATGGCTGCATTCTTCTTTGCGTTGATGAGTCTTTTTGTAAAGCTGGCCGGGGATCTGCCTTCGATGGAAAAGGCTTTCTTCCGGAACATTGTAGCGCTCTTTTTTGCGGGATTTATTTTATGTAAGAACCGGATTCCTGTTAAGGTTCCCAAGGGCGACCGGATCTTCTTATTTCTGAGGGCCTTCTGCGGCTCAGTCGGTCTGATCTGCAACTTTTATGCCATTGACCATCTGCACATCGCAGATGCCAATATGCTGAATAAGATGTCACCGTTTTTCGCCATCATCGCCTCTTACTTTATTTTAAAAGAAAAAGTGGCACCGTATCAGGCAATCTGTGTGATTTCTGCCTTTATCGGTACCTTATTTATTCTCCGTCCCGGATTTGATTCCATGGTGACCTTCCCCGCTCTGATCGGACTTCTGGGCGGTGTCGGAGCCGGAATCGCCTATACCATGGTGCGGGTGCTGGGTGGACACGGTGTCAAAGGACCGGTAATCGTATTCGCCTTTTCCCTGTTCTCCACCATTGTTACCCTGCCGTTTTTAATCCTTGATTTTACCCCGATGAACGGTCAGCAGCTCCTGTTTCTCCTGCTTGCCGGTCTTGCAGCCTCCGGCGGGCCGTTCTTTGTCACCCCCGCCCACCCTCAGTTCTCTGTCACCGCTGCCTATACCCATGCTCCGGCCAAGGATATCTCCATCTTTGATTATATGCAGATCGTCTTTTCCTCGCTCATGGGCATCCTTGTTTTACAGGAAGTTCCTGTTTTCTTAAGTATCATCGGATATGTGATCATCATCGGCTCTTCTCTTGCCATGTTTCTGATCCGCCGGAAGAAAGAATCAGGACATAACCTGATCCAGTAACCGCAGCAGAGATGCTTCGAATCGTGCATCATCCTCCGGTGTCCGCTTCGCCGGGCCTTTCAGATGGTGCTTTCCTTTCCCCATTCGTGCCTTCTTGGAGAGATGCCGTTCCATCAGCATCTGATCAATATTCTCATTGGTGTACCATCTTCCGCTCTGGTGAATCGCATATGCACCTTTGCCGAGTGCCATCGCTGCCACTCCGTAATCCTGTGTCACTACCACATCACCTTTCCGGCATACATTGATCAATGCATAGTCTACGGCATCGGCTCCTGCTCCGATCACTTTGATCTCCGAGTAATCAGACTGCAACACATGATTGGTATCACAGAGCAACACGCAGGGCAGTCCCTGCTGCCTTGCAATCTTTTCTACAATTCTTATTACCGGACACGCATCCGCATCTACTAAAATCTGCATCTCACATTCCCCGCTTACAGCTGATATCCCATCTCATACCATTCCTCGCCACCCCAGGTCGAGTTCGCCGTTCCATGGTTCTCATAGCCCATGCCCTCATACATTTTTATCTTATTTTCCAGGCAGGTTAAAATCAGCAGCTTTCTTTTGTTTGCCTTCTCTCTACGGATATATTCTGATACGATTTTCCTTGCTAAACCCTGTCCGCGATACTCCGGCAATACATCTAATCCAAGCAGCATAACTACCTTTCCATCCGGATCATGCAGTCCCGCATCTGTGAAAAACTCATCCCGGAACTTCTCTTCATTCGTTGCGATTCCGTTAAAAAATCCTGCCATCTTCCCATTTTCTCTATCAATCGCTACCAGAAATAAATCTGCTGCCACCTTCACCCTTGCCCGCATAGCTTCTGCCGAGCAGGCCTCATTCGGTGGGAAACAGATCTGCTCTATCGTAATTGCCTCTTCAATCTCCTCCGGCTCAATCGTTCTGAATTCAAATCGAGTATCTAATTCCTGTTGGTTCATTTTATAACTCCTTTGTACTTTCTTGTGTTCACTGTTCTCTGTTTCATCCCATGTTTTATGACTTGCGATTCAGTATATATCCCATCGCACCTCCGACAATTCCGCCGACAATGTGTGCCATATTGGAAATATTGTCCTTCACTGCGAAGCAATCATAGACCTGCTGCCCGATAAAGATTACGGCAACCAGAATAAATGTAATCGGGATTTCTCCCTGCTTAAACTCCGTAAAAGATGCCAGCAGGATAAACGCAAATACAACACCGCTTGCGCCGCAGAGTGCGATGTTCCAGAAAAATATGTAATTGATCAATCCGGTCGCCAGTGCTGTGATACCAATTACCTCCAGCAGGGTCTTCGACCCGTATTTCTCCTCCAGCATCGGTCCCAGAATCAGCAGGTACATCGCATTTCCGAGAAAATGCTCCCAGCCGCTGTGTCCGAATACATGCGTGATCAGCCGCAGATATGTAAGCGGATTCCGAAGGGACGAATGGTAGGTCATAAATAACAGCTCTGTAATTCTTCCCTGCGTCAGGACTCCGGCCAGTGTGGCAGCGAAGCAGATCACTACAAAGCTTAAGACAACCGGTGAATTGAATGTGATTCTTAATTTGTGTTTCATGGATGGCTCCTTACCCTATCATCTCATACTGCAGGCATTCATATTTCAGCCGGCTGCCCTCCTGTACTTCTGCCGGCAGCAATGCCCGCGCAACCAGCTTCACATCCTCTGTTTCAATATCTGTCCGTTTTAGATTCGCATAATCTCCATCAATTGATACTACTTCATAATACCAGGTTTCCATCGTTCCTGTCTCCTTTCATGCCTGCACCAGCGCTAAATGTATCTGTTCACTGTGATATTCCTCCATAATATATGGTAGCAGATACCCAATCTCCATTAATACATCCGCCGAGTAAATCTCGCCGGTCTCTGTATTCCTGTACTTTGCATGTTCCTGCAGACCTCGTAACCGCACATAAAGCGGCTTCATATTTCCTTCTATCCGGAGCTGTACCGTGCTCAGAAGACACTCTTCCTTCTGTCCGGAAACAAAGCTCCATGCGCATACTTCATCCCTGTATGGATCGCTCAGACGGTAATAATCACCATTTGCGATCAGGGGTGCATAGTTCTTATAGGTCTGAATGTCCTTTCGGATCTGCTCTTTCTCTTCCTTATCCAGCTTCGTCAGGTCAAATTCATATCCAAAGCTACCTGCCATTGCTACCGTTGCTCGCGTCCGCATAGATGTCCTGCGTCCTGTCTGGTGGTTCGGAACCGCAGAAACGTGCGAGCCCACAGTAGATATCGGATATCCAAAGGAGGTTCCGTACTGGATCCGGGTACGGTTGATTGCATCGGTATTG
Source organism: Clostridium sp. CAG:632 (assembly GCA_000431515.1). Classification (GTDB taxonomy): domain Bacteria; phylum Bacillota; class Clostridia; order Lachnospirales; family Lachnospiraceae; genus CAG-632. The sequence goes on from HF991304.1 coordinate 15,120, forward strand.
TCACTGCACCAGATCTGCGGTGTATAATATAGCATTCCGGCA
>HF991305.1 GCA_000431515.1 Clostridium sp. CAG:632
GAGCGCCTCCAGCGGGAATTAACAGATGCCCAAAAAGCTTTAAGCATACAGACTACAGCTTGTACCCATTTAGAAGAACAGCTGGCACAGTCAGCACCGTTGGACACTCCGACCGGTTATGCAGATTTCCTTCCCCCGGCCAAAGATACCGATGAAACAACCATAGATATTTTACAGATCGTACAGGATACAATCCGGGAACTGGAAGAATCTGCTTTACAGGCTAATATCCGAATACAAATTGCTTCTTCCAGCAACAGTCTATATATAAAAGCAGCCCCTTCCCGTATTCGGATCCTGTTCCGGAACATTATTGATAATTCTATTAAATATATGCAGCGGACCGGCATTCTTCTAATCACAATATCAAATATCGGCTCTGATATTTTTATTGTATTAAAGGATAATGGAATGGGATTGGACACATCTGAAACCAACCATATTTTTGAATTAAATTTCCAGGGTTCTAACCGTATCAGCGGAAACGGACTGGGGCTCACACAGGCAAAAGCTATCGTTGATTATTATGGTGGAACTATTTATGCCAAGAGCACCCCAAACCAGGGCATGGGCATTTATATCCAGCTTCCTACCGATTAAGAAATAACAGGCATCAGCATACACATCAAATATAAAAGCAAAAGCACGTCTCCGATCAGTTCTTCAGAAACGTGCTTTTATATTTGGTTTTATATCTATTCTACTCTGCTTATATCTGGAAGTTGCTCATGGAATCTGCAATCTTATCTGCCGCATTCTTAACAACACCTGCAGATTCTGTAACCTCATTAAAGCTGTTTGCCACTTCTGCGGTCGCTGCTGAGGTCTCCTGTGTACTTGCCGCATTCTCTTCTGCTACTGCCGATAAGCCCTGTACAACTTCCACAATCGAGCTTCTTGCCTCATTCAAAGCTACCGTCCGATTCTCAATCGCTTCTATGCCGCGAATGGATTCTTCAATACCATCCATAACCTGACTCACGATTGTTTCTGTATTCGCAACATTCTCGCTCTGGCTGTTGATAATTTCTTTTACCTTTTCCATTGTGACAACCGCTTCATCAGAATCATTGATCAATTCATTAATAATGTTATCGATCGCATCCGCAGATGCATTGGACTGGTCTGCAAGCTTCTGAATCTGATTCGCAACAACTGCAAATGAACGTCCCTGCTCTCCGGCTCTGGCTGCCTCAATACTTGCATTTAACGATAACAGATTCGTTTCTTCTGCAATGGAACTGATCAGACGTGTTGCCTCCCGGATCTTCTGTGAAGATACATTGGTCCGGTTCGTCTGCTCATATATCAACTCAATTGCTTCTTTTACTTCGTCATTAATATTCCGAAGTTCAACCAAAGACCGACTGGCCTCTGCACTCGACTTCCGCATATAATCTGCTGTTACATTCAGATTTTCCACTTCTTTGGTCGTATCCTCTATCATCTCACCCATAGCATAAACACTCTCAGATGCATTCTGTGCATCCTGTGCCTGGGATGTGGCACCATCTGCAATCTCTCCGACTGCCCGCTCCACATTATCAACCGTAGCCAGATTCTTCTGTGCCGTATCATTCAGATGCTCTGCTGACTCCAGCAGCGAAGTTGCATGTTCCCCAATATCCTGGAACATGTACTTCAGTTCATCCCTAAGACCTGCCAGAGAACGTGCCAGCACACCAATCTCATCCCCCCGGCTCAAGGCAACATCATCCATCTCTACATTCAGATTACCGGCCGCCACCTGACGCACTGCATCGATGCTTGATGTAATTGCCCGGCTGGTGCGGACTGCCATAATCGTCGTCACAATCTGTGCTATCACTAATGCCACCACCAGTATCAGGGCAATCTCTTTGCTCTCTAACTCAAATGGTCCTGCCAGCAAAAAAATTGTCAGTAATGTAATCACCAATGTCGGGATTCCCGACATCAATACTAATTTAACTTTTAATTTCATCTTCAATAACCTCCATTATATCTATAGTCTGTATCCCTCTCACATTTTCTCCGTCTGTACATATACATTCGTAGACATATATGACTTACACATACAGTAATTATACCAATCAGCGACAGAATATGCAATTATAGAAATGAAGTTTTTCCAAATGAAACTTTTATAGACAGATAACACAAAAAGCCTGCATGCTTTCGCACACAGGCTTTTCTCATTTCTCTTATACGATACTGATTAAGCAAGCTTTGTAACGTTCAGCTTAACACCAGGACCCATTGTAGAAGCGATAGTTACACTTCTTAAATACTGACCCTTTGCTGCTGAAGGCTTAGCCTTGTTAATAGCATCCATTAACGTCTGGAAGTTGTCCGCTAACTGCTCCTCAGAGAAAGAAGCTTTTCCGATTGGCACGTGAATAATGTTTGCTTTGTCTAAACGGTATTCGATCTTACCAGCTTTAATATCAGCAATTGCCTTGGTAACATCCATGGTTACTGTACCAGCCTTAGGGTTTGGCATTAAGCCCTTAGGACCAAGTACACGACCCAGACGACCTACAACACCCATCATATCAGGAGTTGCAACAACAACATCGAAATCTAACCAGCCTTCGTTCTGGATCTTCGGAATTAATTCCTCGCCACCAACGAAATCTGCACCTGCTGCCTGTGCCTCGTCAACCTTAGCACCCTTAGCAAATACCAGAACACGTACAGTCTTACCTGTTCCATGAGGAAGTACAACTGCACCACGAACCTGCTGATCTGCATGACGGCCATCAACACCAAGACGAATATGGCACTCGACGGTCTCATCAAACTTAGCGCTTGCTGATTTCTTAACAATAGAAACTGCTTCTGCTGCATCATAAGTAGTAGCTCTGTCTACTAATTTGGCAGCTTCTGTATATCTCTTACCCTTTTTCATATTAAATAACCTCCTGTGGTATTATCGGGAGCGACCCTCCCACTCAATTCTTAGTCAACAACTGTGATACCCATTGAACGAGCGGTACCTGCGATCATGCTGGTAGCTGCTTCAATGGTAGCTGCGTTCAAATCCGGCATCTTCAGTTCAGCAATCTTCTGAACCTCAGCCTTAGTGATGGTTGCAACCTTAGTCTTGTTCGGAGTGCCGGAACCAGACTTAATGTTACAAGCCTTCTTTAATAATACAGCTGCCGGTGGAGTCTTTGTAATGAAGCTGAAGCTTCTGTCTGTATATACTGTGATAACAACAGGGATGATCATATCGCCCTGATCAGCAGTTCTTGCATTGAATTCCTTTGTGAACTGAACGATATTTACACCATGCTGTCCAAGTGCAGGACCAACCGGTGGGGCTGGAGTTGCCTTGCCTGCCGGGATCTGTAATTTAATATAACCTTCTACTTTTTTAGCCATTATAGCTTACCTCCTAAATAAATTGTGGTATTTACGGGGGATACCCTCCCACTTGCTAGTTTAACTTCTGTACCTCTAAGAAGCCAATCTCTACCGGTGTAGCACGTCCGAAAACATCTACATCAATAGTAATGGATTGCTTAGCCATGTTGATTTCTTTGACATCACCAACGGTGTCTGCCCATGCACCGGAAATAACCTTAATGGTATCTCCGACCTCCAGATCGATTTCAACCTGCTGCTTTGTCGATACGCCCATAGAACGAATCTCGCCCTCTGAAAGCGGAACCGGCTTGGATCCAGGTCCAACGAAACCTGTAACACCTCTGGTATTTCGAACGACATACCAAGTAGTATCGTTCATGATCATGTTTAAAAGAACATAGCCCGGAAACATCTTCTTAGAAACCTGCTTTTTGGCACCGTTCTTAACCTCGACTACATCCTGAAGGGGAACGACCACCTCGAGTATCTGATCTTCAAGCCCACGGTTTTCTACGCTCTTCTCGATATCAGCTTTAACCTTATTCTCATATCCTGAGTAGGTATGGACTACATACCATCTTGCTTTGCTTTCTTCTGCTTCTGACATATAATCACCAACCTTTACCCAATCGATTTAACCAGATCGGTTAATTCTGATAATCCAAACTGCAAACCATAATCAACGGCTGCAATGATACAACCGAGAATGATTGCAATAATGATAACCGCTACGGACTCTTTTACAAGGGAATTCTTATCAGGCCAGATAATCTTCTTAAATTCGAGTTTTAATTCCTGAAACCAGTTGCGCTTTACAACTGCCTTCTCCTCATCTTTCTTTCCCATTAAATCACTCCTTATGTGGTTATCAAGGTTTACTTCGTTTCCTTATGCATTGTATGAGCCTTGCAGAACTTACAATACTTCTTTGTTTCCATACGATCTGGATGCGTCTTCTTATCCTTTGTGAGATTGTAATTACGCTGTTTACACTCTTCACATGCCAATGTAATCTTTACGCGCACAACTGCCACCTCCGTTTCTTTTTTGATTGTGAATCTTTTCCTGTGTATCTGAACCTGCATACATGAATGCTCGTTGTCGCGGCATTCGCCGCATAAGAAATTCGCTTCGCGACTTTCTTCCCACATACAGATTTCACACCTCAAATCCATGCAAGCATGTCTTTGCCGGTCTGAAATCTGCATGTGCAACTCGCTTGTAATTTCTTGCGTGGCTCATTTTTGCACACAAAAAAAAGACTTCTTCCGTCACAGGTCTTAGGATACCATAGATGGGAGGGGACGTCAACTGTTTTCTTCTAAAAAGAGGACTACCAGTATAAACGTCTACACCATTATCCTGTTCGAGCAAAGTCCGAACGAATTCCACACGGAGGAATTGCAGATATTAGACGAAAATACAGTGCAGTATATGATCGATGACATGCAGGATCAGATTGATGCACAAGCCGCGGCCATTGACATTCTCTCTGAAGATAACCGCAAACAAGCTTCTACCATTGATCAACAAGCTGCTGCCATCCAAGAGTTTCAGCAGTTGGTTAAATCCCTGCAAGGTAATGTTGATGTTTAAACTTCACATATATACTACTGATAACAAGAAAGAACCGGTTTAGGATATTCCTCATGTATGCTCCGCCAAGCGAGCAGAAACATGTTCTATCCCAAACCGGTTCTTATTCCATTCGTTATATTGTCAATATACGAACATCTAAGTTCTCCTATCCAGCATAACTCATCTTATAATCCGAAGCTCTTCACGATATTCTTAAACTCTTGGCAGCCTGCAAAGGATTCCAGTATGACTTTCCGACTCTCTCCTTTATTCAGCCGACCTACCCAGTAGTTCAATCCACCCTGATCATACTCTCTGCCCATGAAGGTGCGATAGAGTACTTTCACATATTCGGTGTTATTCAGCTTCTTATTCGTAAACTCCGGTGCAAAGAAGAATTCCTCTGCTACCTGTACCGGTGTCCGACGCTTCGCATTGATCTCACCAGTCCAATACTTCAGACCGGCCGCTTCCGGATTCCGTCCCAGTGCTTTCGTATAGATACGCGCTACGAAGGCTTCTGTATTCGTATACTTCCGGACAGTAATCTTACAGGTCGCAGACTTCCCACTGCCATCCTTTGCAGTACAGGTGATGGTTGCCGTACCGGCTGCTTTGGCCGTGACTTTACCACTGCTGCTAACGGTTGCCACCTTCGTATTCGAAGACTTCCATGTCACTGCCTTATTCGTAGCATTTGATGGTGTCACTGTTGCCTTTAAGGTGAGGGTATCCACCGGATTCAAAGTTGCTTTAGTCTTATTTAATGTAAGTTTTGTGACCATCCTTTTCGCAACAATCGTAAATGTTGCTGTTTTATTATTTCCACAATTATAGGTATAGGTAACCTTTGTGGAGTCACTATTAAAGGTCAGCAACTTGCCGGAAAGTTTACCGCCCTTAACATTCGATACCTTTGATGTCTGGAACCCCGGAAGCGTAGACACATCCAGCTGGTTCTTAGAATTCAATGTTGCCTCATACTCATTGTCCATACACTCAAACGTCTGCAGCTTCGTATTCTTGCTTATATCCATGTTCGTCAGCTGGTTATTACCGCAATGTAAAATCTCCAGCTGCACGTTCTTGCTTACATCCATGTTCGTCAGTTGGTTATTATCGCAATACAAAATCTCCAGCTGCGCGTTCTTGCTTACATCCAGTTTCGTCAGTTGGTTATTATCGCAATACAAAATCTCCAGCTGCGCGTTCTTGCTTACATCCAGTTTCGTCAGTTGGTTATTATCGCAATACAAAATCTCCAGCTTAAACTCTTCAATTGGTTATTATCGCAATGCAAAGACATCAGTTTCGCATTCTTGCTCACATCCAGCTTCGTCAACTGGTTATTCCAACACACCACTACCGCCAGCTGTATATTTTTGCTTACATCCAGTTCCGTCAGCTGGTTATTATAGCACCCCAAATACTTCAGCTGTGTGTTCTTACTTACATCCAGTTTCGTCAACTGGTTATTATAGCAACGCAGCATCACCAACTGCGTAAAATACTGGATTCCATTCAGGGATTTTATTCTTGCATTTTGTACATTAATCTCCGTTACTGCATCTCTCTCCGCTGCGGACAGACTTCCATCCTTATTCGTATCTACATTTTCTGACAAGTATTTCTGAAAATTCGCATCCGGGAAGTGTGCCGCATCCAGTTTAATGTCACCTGTGGCTGTGACTGCTTCTTCCGCAATCATTTCGGTATTCTCATCTGCTTCTGTATCTTCCTCCTCCAGAAGCACATGGATTCTCGCATCCTTATCTTCCGTACCTGCTTCTTCAGTAGTTTCCTCGGTCGTTGCCACTGCCTCGGTATCAGTCTCCTCTGTTGACGCTTCTGCCTCGGTACCCGCCCCCTCTGTTGACGCTTCTGCCTCGGTATCCGCCTCTGTTGTCACCTCAATCTCTTCTGCCGCATAGACTGCTCCGGTTGTTCCAACCGGCGTAAATGCCATCGCCAATGCCAACGTACCGGCTATGACCGGCTTCCATAGTTTCTTTCTGTACATGGTTTTACTCCTTTCTCCGCTGCGTTAGGTTGCCGACTTACCGCATAAATATTCAGGCATAAAAAAAACAGCAACTCTAATAACCCCTGCTAATGCCATAATGATAGCATGATAATATGACATCGTCAATTTGAAGAAAATATTAAAATCTGCCCAAATCCGTCCCGATTCATGGCTATGTACGCCACATGGATTCTTCAACCAGAGCAAAAATACGGAATCATATGCTCGCTCTTGGATTTTCTTCTGATACCGTAGATTCTCTACTCGTTGATTACTATATCCAATGTTCCTATTTCCGTGCATGGAAGACCGTTCTGATCATCGGCATTCTGATGGTAATCGCAGGTTCCTGGATGATTCTGTCTCAATACGCATTCTAAAAACTATTATTGACGTGTTCATAGCACTATACTATAATGACTATCAGTAAATCTTTATGTACCATATAATAAAGTAAGAGTTCTGTAAAAGGATGGTAAAACTATGTATCAGATAAATTTTAATCAACCGATCCACGTTCATTTTATCGGAATTGGTGGTATCAGCATGAGCGGTCTTGCTGAAATCATCTTACAAGAGGGATTCACAGTCAGCGGATCTGATTCCAAAGCTTCGGCTATTACTGCTATGTTAGAGAAACTGGGTGCCACCATTGCGATCGGTCAGAAAGCCGAAAATATCACAGATGACATTGATCTGATTGTTTATACAGCTGCTATTCACAAAGACAATCCGGAGTTTGCTGCAGCCGTTGCCAGCGGGAAACCAATGCTGACACGTGCACAGATGCTCGGACAGATCATGGCGAATTATGATTACTCCGTTGCCGTCAGCGGTACACACGGCAAAACAACCACAACCTCCATGCTGTCTTTAATCTGTCTGGCTGCAAAGGTAGACCCAACCATTTCTGTCGGCGGTATGTTAGATGCGATCGGTGGAAATATCCGTGTCGGTCAGTCAGAATATTTTGTAACCGAGGCCTGCGAGTATACCAACAGCTTCCATGCTTTCCAGCCGAAGATCAGTATCATCCTGAATGTAGATGCAGATCATCTGGATTTCTTCAGCGGTATCGACGAAATTATCCAGTCCTTCCGGACCTTTGCACATAAGCTCCAGCCGGACGGAACTCTGATCATCAATGGCGAGATGGATTGCCTTTCCGCAATTACCGACGGTTTATCCCGGGAGATCCGGACCTTCGGTTTATCTCCGGAATGTAAATACAGTGCAACCGATATCACCTACGATGAGCAGGGATGTGCTTCCTATACACTGTTAATCGATGGAAAGCCGGTCACTACCATTCAGCTTCATGTAAACGGTATTCATAATGTAACGAATTCCTTAGCTGCGATCGCTGCTGCCGATGTCTTACATATTAATATAGAAGATATGAAAAAGGGACTTGCCGACTTCGGTGGTGCCAAGCGTCGTTTTGAGGTAAAGGGTACATTTAACGGTATTACGATCGTGGATGATTATGCACATCATCCAACCGAAATCAAGGCTACCTTAAAGGCCGCACATCAGGTCGCACACAATGACATCTGGTGCGTTTTCCAGCCGCATACTTATACCCGTACCAAGGCTCTGCTTCCGGAATTTGCCGAGGCATTAAGCCATGCCGACCATATTGTATTGACTAAGATCTACTCTGCCCGCGAAAAGGACACCGGTATGGTTTCCTCTCAGGATATCGCAGATCTGCTTCAGAATGAATACCATAAGGATGTTGTTTATCTTCCGGAGTTTTCCGAGGTAGAGACCTATGTAAGAAATAATTGCAAAGAGAATGATTTATTAATAACTATGGGTGCCGGAGACGTTGTAACCGTTGGTGAAGATCTCTTAAAAAAATAATTTCAAAAAAATAATTTGTTAATAACTATGAACATCAGAAGCATTGTAAATGTTGAAGAAATCACCCGAAAAAAATAGTTATACACAATGTCCACAATTTTTCGCACATTAGTCGCTGTGAATTGTTGTGGACATTTCTCTATCAGTTTTTCGACATTTTTTAGTGTTTTTTCATCTTATCCACATTTTCCACTTTTTGCACAATTTCTTGTGCACAATTCTTTGAAAATATGTTCGGTTTACAATTTTTATCCCCTATTATATACTAGCATTTACAAGGTCATGTCCGACACAGATTCACTATCGCCGAGGGTGTGGCATGGTGCAGCGCAAACATGGCGCAGCGTGACATGACATAGACACAGTATACAAATTAGTAAAGGAGTTTCGGGGATGAAAAACATAACAATCACAACAGAAAACGGAGAGACTTTTTCCTCGATTTCCAATTTCTTTATTGATTACTATATGACAACCGCAAACGGAGAGTTTGTAAAGATCTATTTATATCTGATTCGTTTATTACAGGCAGGACATCCTGTCAGCATTCAGGATGTTGCCGATCACTTTGAATGCACGCAGAAGGATATCTGCCGTGCGATCCGCTACTGGGTTGACCGCAATTTATTGCGTCTGGAATATAATCAGAAAGGCGAATTGCTCGGCATTACCATCATGCGTCCACCGGTTCCGGATATGGCAGATGAGTCAGATTCCGACTCCGGCATGGAGTTACTGAATAAACGTGATACGAACAATACCGCCGGTGATTCCGCTATTGTTGCCGCCACACCTGCTATACCGCAGGAAACCGCTGCCGCTGATACCGTTTCAGAGGTTCCGGCGAAAAAGCCTTATTCTCAGGCACGCCTTGCTGCCTATGAAAAGGATCAGGAGCTTGGTGACATTCTCTTCCAGTTTGAGATGTACTGCGGCCACACTCCAACCCAGACAGAATTGAATTCATTATTATACATATATGAACAGCTGCATTTTTCTTCTGAATTATTGCAGTTTTTGATCGAATATTGTGCCTCTCTTCAGCGTACCTCTTATCGCTACATTGAGAAGGTAGCCATTGACTGGTACACCCGCGGTATTTCTTCCGCAGAGCAGGCCAAGCAGGAAACAAGTGCTTATCATGAGCTCAATTCTGCAATATCCAAGGAGCTCGGACTGACCCGTGTCCTGACCCCAACGGATCTCAAATATATCAACACCTGGAGAAACGATTATGCACTCCAGCCGGATATTATTATTGAGGCCTGCCGCCGAGCAGTTGCAGAGAACAAGGGCAGCTTTAAGTACATAAACGGAATCATCACCAGCTGGCATAACAGTCATGTAGAAAGTCTTCAGGATATCCGGCAGTTAGATGAGCAGTTCCACGCGCAAAAGAAAGCAACTGCAGATACTAAGACCATACCGATCCGTAAGGTTCAGAATCTGCCGTTTAATAACTTTGAACAAAGGACCTACAACGATCAGGAGCTCGATGATTTCTTTATTCATGAAGTCCAGAAAATGACGAAAGAAAACTAGAGAACAGGAGAACCATCATGCCTTTGAATGCTGCTTACTTAAAAGAAATCAAACAGGAATATGAACGAACTCGGTTTCGCAATCGACAGGAGCTCAATGCCAGAATTGATGAGGTTCATGCGAAGGTTCCGCAGATTGCCGAGATTGATGCAACCATCCGCGACCTTGCAATTGATGCCGCTCTGGCCGCACTTCATGAAGAAGATGAAGACAAAAAGGCAGCCGACAAACTCGCAGTCGAAAAGCAGACCGGCGAATTAATCGAACAGAAATACCGATTGCTTGTACAGGCAGGTTATCCAAAGAATTATCTTGCCCCTGTCTATACCTGTGAGAAGTGCCGGGATACCGGATATATCAATCAGGATTACTGTGAATGTATGAAGCACAAGATCGTAGAACGCCAGTATCGGCATTCCAATCTGAACCGTGATCTGGCACATGAGAATTTTGAACATTTTTGCTTTGATTACTATGCCAATGAGTCAGACGGTACTCATAAGCTGACACCACGCGAGAATATTGAAAATGTTTATCAGTCTCTGCAGCAGTATATTCAGCATGTATCGGAATATTTCGATGGTAATGACCGGATTAAGGCCAGCATTTTATTTAACGGTACTACCGGTGTCGGAAAAACATTCTTAACCAAATGCGTTGCCAAGGAATTGCTAGATGCCGGCTATGCCGTCCTTTATACCTCTGCTTCCAACCTCTTTCAGATGGCGGCTGATGTACAATTAAATAAGAATCAGATTGAGGGCAGTCAGGAGTTTCTTTTTGGCATGGAGCAGTGCGACTTTTTAATCATTGATGATCTCGGCACGGAACTGTCCAACAATTTTACCGCTTCCTGTTTCTATTCGTTGATCAATAACCGCCTGTTACAACATAGGGCAACGATCATATCCACGAATCTATCCTTAAAAGAGATCCGTGAGCTTTACAGCGAGCGTATTTTTTCCCGTATATGTGAGAATTATTTGATCTATACTATATATGGTGACGATATCCGGTTTGCCAAGCGTAAACAATGGCAGTCTTCTGCCTCCGTCTCCCGTCCGGACTAAGAAGGACTTGACGCGGACTGTAAAACAATGTTATAAAAGCAAGGGGCTTTCCCCTCGTTTTTACATATTTCATCACTATTAACAATCTAACCAATGGAGGAATCATATCATGCCAGATGATAGCAAATTAGAAACCATACCTGTGGGTCGTCTTGGAATTATTGCCATGGAAAGCTGTACCGAGCTAGGCAATAAAGTAGACAATTACCTTGTAAAATGGAGAGCCGCCCGTCAGAACGAGCATAAATCTACCATTGCATTTCACGGCTATGAAAGAAGCTCATATCTGATTGAAAGTGCATGCCCACGTTTCGGCTCAGGTGAAGCCAAGGGCGTCATTCGTGAATCTGTCCGCGGAACAGACTTATATATCCTGGTTGATGTTTTAAATCACAATCTGGAATACAAGATCAGCGGCAAGCCTTCTCCAATGTCACCGGACGATCATTATCAGGATTTAAAGCGTGTGATCGCTGCTCTGACCGGAAAGGCCAGAAAGCTTACCGTTATCATGCCATTCCTGTATGAGAGCCGTCAGCATAAGAGAAGCTCCAGAGAATCTCTGGATTGTGCATTAATGTTACAGGAATTAATCGGTCTGGGTGTAGATAATATCATTACCTTTGATGCCCACGATCCTCGTGTACAGAATGCAATTCCTCTCAGCGGTTTTGAAAATATTCGCCCGACTTATCAGTTTATTAAGTGTCTGCTTCGCTCCACTCCGGATCTGGAGATTGACAAGGAGCATATGATGGTAATATCTCCGGACGAGGGCGCTATGCATCGTGCAATCTTCCTTGCAAATATGCTGGGTGTCGATGTTGGTATGTTCTACAAACGGAGAGATTATACACAGATCGTAAACGGCAGAAATCCGATTGTTGCCCATGAGTTCTTAGGTGACTCTGTAGAAGGCAAGGATGTTATTATCATTGACGATATGATTTCATCCGGTGAAAGTATGCTGGATGTTGCCAAGCAGTTAAAGAACCGGAAAGCACGTCGTGTTTACTGCATGTGTACATTTGGTCTCTTTACAAATGGTCTGGAGCTTTTCGATCAGTATTACAAGGACGGTATCATCGAGAAGGTTATCACAACCAACCTGACCTACCAGCCGGAAGATCTTTTATCTAGAGAATGGTATGCTTCTGCTGACTTAAGCAAGTATATTGCACTGTTGATCGATCATTTGAATCATGATGCTTCTATCAGTGATATTTTGGATCAGACAGAACGGATCCAGGCTCGGATCAATGAGTATAAGGTAAAACATACCATTACTGAAAACTACGAGGCCTAAGCCATGCCATCTCGCCTATCGGCT
>HF991306.1 GCA_000431515.1 Clostridium sp. CAG:632
GCACCGTCCAAAGATATCATTAACAAACCAGATTTGCAGGTATATGTAAAAGACTTTGGTGAGAACAAGGGAGACTTATGTTTGGTTGCTCAAGTTGCGGATGAGATTGTTGGTGCTGTATGGGTTCGGATTATGAATGATTACGGGCATATAGATAATGAAACACCGTCTTTTGCAATTTCACTTCTTAAAGAGTATAGAAACTATGGTATCGGAACAGAATTAATGAAACAGATGCTAATGAAATTAAAACTAGAAGGATATAAACAAGCATCATTAGCTGTTCAAAAGATGAATTATGCTGTCCGTATGTATAGGAAGGTAGGATTTGAAATCGTTGATGAAAATGATGAAGAATATATTATGATTTGTAAATTATAGGAACTTTCAACTTCAAGTTTGTAGAATTAAGAAAATTGGGATTCAACAGGACAAATGAAAGGAATAATATCGTGGACGATAATCAAAGAATGAAAATCAGAAATTTCGGGTATTTAAACCAAGGAGCATTAAAAGGGCAAATTCTTTTTACAGGATCATCCTTAATGGAAATGTTTCCTGTCTGTGAAATTGCACGAAGCCAGGGTATCGAACAAGTGATATATAATCGTGGTGTTGGTGGATTGAATACAGATGAGTTTCTGGAAAATATCGATATATTGCTTTTAGATCTTGAACCATCAAAGATATTTATCAATATCGGAACTAATGATATTACAAAAGAACGATTTGGAAATCAGTGGATGTCACATTTAATGGATAATATCTGTAGAATCATGGAAATTATCAAATCCCGTATTCCAGATGCGGAAATTTTTATCATGGCGTTTTATCCTGCAAATCTTCACCTGCCATGGCAGACAGAACAATCAATTCAATGGATGAAACTCCGGACTCCTGAAAATCTTACATTATGTAATCATCGATTAAAAGAAATAGCAGAAAAATGCGGTTGTCGTTATCTTGATTGTAATGAAGGCCTTGTTGATGAACATGGTGAACAGAAATCAGAGTATGCTATTGATGGTGTACATATGTATGCAAATGGATATTTGAATGTTTTTAAGTCTTTAAAGCCTTATTTGTAATGCATGAAAGAGTTTTATTAGTGGAACAAAAAGTAAATAAATAGGAATTTTTAGGAGTAAAGACATGACTACTATTGTGCAGTTGCGCCCCCTTGAACACAGTGATAGAGAGCAATTTGTTTTAGACAATCAGGAAGCCTTCAATTACGGTGCCCTGGAAGAATTTGGCCTTAGAGATAATCATTTTGAGGAAGATGGACAGATTATATCACGAGAAACGATTGAGCAGTCCATTGACGATGGTGAAGCTTACCGCATCGTACTCGATGGCAAAAAAGTAGGCGGTGTTATGCAAGAGTAAAGATCACGTTTGATGTAGCTTGTCTGCTTGTTACAGCATGTATGACATATTTTGCTCTGGGAAGAATATTGGGACTTGGAATAGGAACCGTTGTGGCGGCATTTACAATGGGGAAGGGTGTTGATATTGCAGGAAAGCTGATCGACAAAAGGATGACCTTCGTATCATTTCTTCATAAAGAATTGGATACAGAAGAGTCAGTCAGCCGGAAGTCCGCATAAAGTCAGATATAGAGTAGTATGCGTACTTGTGTCGAAATTTGTCAGTTTACAAGGGTGAATGGATGATTTTTTGTTTCATGCGTTGATCATCTGTATTCCTCTTATATATGGATTAAAGGAGAAGAAGATAATGAAAAGTGTATTTCTATTGGTAGGTGACTATTGGCATAGTGCAGAGTCGATTCGCCCTATTGTGGAATTTTTATTTAATAAGGATGAATGGAAAGTTATTTTTACAGAAAAACCAGAAGAAATCTATAACTTGAGTACTAAGCCGGAATTGGTAATATCATTTAAGGATCCGATTGAAAATGATCAGATTCCAACAGATGTTTGGTGTGATGATAAGTGGAATCAAAAATTGTTTGATCTAGTAGAGAATAATGGAACCGGATTAATTCTGGCTCATGCTGCGGTAACAGATTTAGAGAGAACGCATTGTATTGTTGAAAAAATGATTCAGGCTATGTTTATAATGCATCCGGAGCGATGTACTATGGAATTCATAAAAAGAGAAGAGCACCCTGTAATGGATGGTGTAGAAAATTTCACTTTTCCGGAATCTGATGAGCAGTATCAGATGGAAATGATTGAGAATGCGGAGATTCAAGTGCTGGCAGATACGAAAACAAAGCACGGAGTGCAACCTGCTGTATGGGTTAGCGAATTAGGAAAAGGAAGAATATGTTGTATGACCCCTGCACATGTGACTGAGAATCTTACCTGTGACGGTTTTACGAGGATAATGAAGAATGCAATAAAATGGTGTTCGACCGATTGATACATTCATCAAAGATTCCGGATGAAGGCTGGATAGTTGTGAATGGAGAAACGAAGGATTTGGGTAAGATATATGAAGAGATATATCGAGATGGAATCCGTAGCTATGAGATAGAGACGTTTACGGATGATGGAAATTGTAAGAGTTGGTATTTGCGGGGGTAATATATGAGTGAATGGAACGCGGTATTATATGATAGTAAACATGATTTTGTAGCTGAATATGGAAAGGGACTGTTAGAATTTGTGCCTAAAAATAAACATCAAAGTATTTTAGATTTGGGTTGCGGGACAGGAACTCTTACATCACAACTGGTCAATTATGCGGATACAATTGTTGGAGTTGACAGCTCTGAAAATATGATAGAAATGGCACAGAAGCAATATGCAGATATAAAATTTATAGTCTGTGATGCACTCGCTTTACCATTCGAGAAGCAGTTTGATGTCGTTTTTTCGAATGCAGTTTTTCATTGGATAGCTGACCATAATGTTTTATTAAAGCAAATCCATAAAGTATTAAAGCCAGATGGATTGTTGGTTTGTGAATTTGGAGCAAATGGTAATATTGCAACGATTGAACATGCATTTATGAATGTCTGTCGGGATCTGGGATATGAGTATATTCCCAAATTCAATTTCCCAACAAGTGAGCATTTTGCTGAGTTGTTGAAAATGAATAATTTTGTGATTGAAAAAATATATGATTATGACAGACCGACGCCATTAAAGGATGGTGAAAGAGGATTGGCTAATTGGATGAGACAGTTTTTTGCATCGGATTTAGAAACAATGACGGAAATGATGCAGGATGAAATCATTAGAAGGGTAGAGAATTTAACAAAAGAGTCTCTTTGGAACGGAAGAGAATGGGTTGCTGATTACCGCAGATTAAGAGCAATTGCACATACTTCTCAATGGTGATGCTACTTCCGGTTACGCAAACAAACTATATGAGGGAGAAGGAAATGAACGGGATTATATACAAAAAGACTACAAAAGCTGATATGGAAATTCTGATGAAACTGAGACTTG
>HF991307.1 GCA_000431515.1 Clostridium sp. CAG:632
GCTGCCTGAATCTCGGCATCATACTGCTCCACCAGCTTCTGCTGATCTGCGATCATCTGATCGTACTTCGCCATCTCTGCATTCTTCTCATCCAATACCTGAGAAACCGCACTCTCTTCTTCCTGAACCTGCGCGGTAATAGACTCAACCTCCGCAAGATCATTTTCCAGCAACTGTTCATCATTTGCAATCGTTTCCCGGATTTGTATCAACGTCTCCAGCATATTATAATCATAATCTGCCATTGCTGACACATATTCCGGTTCATTCAGCATATCACTCATAGAGTTGACATCCATCAACGCCGAAACATAATCCTCATCACCATTTTCATACATATACTGGATTCGGGTACACATCTCCGCATACTGTGTCTGCTCATTCTGCTTCGCCTGTTCCAGTTCTGCCTGCTTCGTCTCAATCTGGCTTTCCAGATCCGCTTTCTGCTTATTCAAATCATCGATCCTGGTCTCCAGCTCTGTCAACTGTCCGTCCAGCTCATATATCTTATCCTGGACTTCTGCCTGTTCGCCTTTCAGACCGTTCAGAACGTTCTCTGCATTTGCCTTATTGTCTTCAGCATCCTGCTGATCCTGCTTGGCATCGTCGAGATTATCTGCAAATACCTGAACCGTCATCAGACATACCAGTCCGACTGCAAGAATCGTTTTTAAACCGCTTAACCACTTTTTCACTTTATCTTCACGTCCTTTATTGGAAATACGACAATGGATCCACTGAATATGCAGAGGTATATCCACCAACACCCACGCCAAAATGCAAATGCGGTCCTGTCGACCACCCGGTAGAACCTACCAATAATATTGTATCTCCTGCATTTACATACTGCCCTTCGGATACCAGAAGCTGGGATGCGTGCATATACATCGTATATAAACCATTTCCATGACTGATCACCACCCAGTTTCCTGCCGATGCACTATAACGTGCGATAACTACCACGCCACTGGCTGCCGCTACCCCCGGTGTGCCGGTTGGCGCACCGATATCAATTCCCTTATGATTTGCATTCACATAACCGCCATCCGGTGTTCGATATCCAAAATACGAGGTGATTCTCGTACTGGACGGGCATGGCCATACGAATGCACCACCGGAATACGGAACAAATTCTCCTCTGCTCTGTGCCTTTCTGGCTGCCTCTTCCAGCTCCGCAATTCTGGCCGCCGCTGCCTGTACTTCTGCATCACATTCTTCTATTACTTTCTGCTGTCTGGCAATCTGATCGTCATACTGTGCAACCTCCTGCGATTTGGTTTCAATCAGCTGATTTACAGTTGCCTGTTCATCTTCAACTTCAGCTGTCAGCTGCTCTACTGCCGACAGATTAATCTGCAGCTGCTGTTCATCATCTGCAATCTTCTGTCTGGTTGCCACCAGCTGCTCCAGCATACTGTAATCATAATCTGCCATCGCCGATACATATTCCGGCTGATTCAGCATATCACTCATTGATTCTGAACTCATCAGCACATCCGCATAACTGACACCGCTATTCTCATATAAGAACTGTATTCTGGTACACATATCCGCATACTGCTGTTGTTCATCGCGCTTAGCTTGTTCCAGTTCCGTCTGCTTGGTCTCAATCTGTCCTTCAAGATCCGCTTTCTGATCATTCAGATCGCTAATCCGTGTCTGTATATCCGCCAGCTTTGAATCCAGTTCTTTCACATACGCCTCAATATTCGCTTTGCTTGATTCCAATCCAGCCAGGATCTGCTGTGCATTCTCACGATTATCTTCTGCATTCTGTTTATCCTGCTTGGCATCATCCATTGAAGTTGCATAAACCTGTGTTGAAATTGTTACAACCATCCCCAGCGCCAGGACCGTTTTCAATATTTGCAGACCTTTTCTCTTCATTCCCATCACCTATACCTTTAAATGCTTCCTCGTTGTTACCATACTTCCTACAAAACCAATTCCGATACCGATCAGCAGACAGACCGGAATCAATGTCTGGAACACATCCCCTCTTGGCAGAAAATTTAACCAGGTATCAAAAATTGAAAACCGGTTAACTAAAAATTCTATAACCATGCTATACATAAAATACAAAAATACACACGGTACCGCAGAGCCAACCAATCCGATTGTTATACCTTCTACTATAAACGGCGCCCGCACAAAGAAATCGGTTGCGCCGATCAGCTTCATGATCGCAATCTCTTCTTTTCGAATCGTAATACCTATCGTAATCGTATTACTAATCAGGAATATAGATACCAGCAGCAGGATCACAATAACTCCAACTGACGCATATCCTACCAATGAATTAATGGACGCAAGATTCTCTGCGGTCACTTCCGAGGAATTAACCTTCCGGACTCCGTCCAGTCCTTCCAGAAATGACACAAACTCTGCCTGCTTAGAAACATCCGAAATCGTTATGTTATAGGATGCATAATTCTGCAACGGATTGGATGAGCCGAATGCCTGATCAATTTTCTCCTGATCACCCTTATACATTTTCAGTGAGAATTCTTTCCACGCATCCTCCGCAGATACGAAATCCATGGTATTGACCTCATCCCGTACCCGGATCTGCTCACCAATATTATCTATCTGTTCCTGCGTTGCATCCGCATCAAAGAACACTGTGATAGACACTGACTTCTCCATCTCTGACATCATTGCTTCAAAATTCACAACTATTCCGTAAAAAATACCAAACAAAAACAAGCATGCTACAATAGTACCGACGGATGCCAGTGAGAACAGCAGATTTCGCTTGATATTCTTCAGTCCCTGTACAAAACAATAGCCTAATGTACTAATCTTCATCTATATATCCACCTTTTTTCACATCACTAATAATAGTACCTTTCTTCAAGGTAACTACACGTTTCTTCATTGCATTTACAATCTCTCGGTTGTGAGTTACTACTACCACTGTTGTTCCACGCTTATTCACTTCCTCCAGCAGGTTCATAATATCCCATGAGTTCTTGGGATCCAGATTTCCTGTCGGCTCATCCGCCAGCAGAATCGATGGATTATTCACCAAGGCTCTGGCTAATGCAACTCGCTGCTGTTCACCACCGGATAACTCCCGTGGATATGATTTATATTTGTCACCCAGTCCTACTAATGTAAGCATGGACGGCACCTGTCTCCGGATAAACCGTGGCGGTGTCTCTACAATTCTCTGTGCAAATGCTACATTTTCATATACAGTACGGTCTTTTAAAAGACGGAAATTCTGGAATACAACTCCAATCTCCCGTCGCATCTTCGGAATATCCTTCCGCTTCAGCTTTGAGAACTGCTTTCCGTTAATCGAGATATCACCGGATGTCGGATTCAATTCCTTCATCAGCAACTTCATCAATGTTGTTTTTCCGGAGCCGCTGCTTCCTACAATAAATACAAACTCTCCTTTTTCAATCGTCAGACTGACATCATTCAACGCGGTCGTCCCCGTTGGATATTTCATTGTTACATGGTCCAGCACTAACATATCCTGTGCCCCTTTCTTCTAGTAATCTAAAGATTCCATGTACTTCATATATTTTACAACCATCAAGGCAATCTTGAATGTGATTGCATCCTCAAATACACGCAAATCCAGTCCGGTACTCTTCTGTAATTTATCCAGACGATATACCAGTGTATTTCGATGAATATAAAGTTGTCTTGAAGTCTCTGATACATTCAGACTGTTTTCAAAAAACTTGTTGATCGTTACCAGAGTCTCTTCATCGAATTCATCCGGAGATTTGTTATCAAAAATCTCCTTAATAAACATCTTACATAGCGGGATTGGAAGCTGGTAGATCAAACGCCCGATTCCTAAGTTACTATATGCAATAATGTTCCGGTTACCATAAAAGATCTTTCCGACATCCAATGCCATCTTTGCCTCTTTATAGGAGCGTGAAACCTCTTTGATCTCATTTACAATCGTTCCATAAGCAACATGAACCGTAGACATTGCTTCTGTGTTCAACATATCCACGATCACCTTTGCAGTCTTATTCATATCGTCATAAGACTCATTCGCCTTTACTTCCTTTACAAGGATAATATTCTTCTCATCTACTGCAGTAATGAAATCCTTTGACTTTGCTGAGAAAATATTGCGAACAGTCTCTAATGCGTTCGTGTCCTTCTCATTCTTCGTTTCAATAATAAATACGATCCGTCTCACATCGGTCTCAATGTGCAGCTTCTTTGCCCGATTGTAGATATCAACCAAAAGCAGATTGTCCAACAGCAGATTCTTAATAAAGTTGTCCTTATCAAACCGTTCCTTATATGCTACCAGAAGGTTCTGTACCTGAAATGCCGCGATCTTGCCAATCATATAAACATCATCTGTTTTTCCCTTTGCCAGAATCACATACTCCAGCTGGTTATCATCAAACACCTTAAAAAACTGATTTCCCTGTAAAACCTGGCTTTCTGCCGGTGATTCCACAAATGAAAGCACAGCCTTCTCATATTCATCCGCATCACGCAGGGTTGATGCCAACACCTTACCTTCGGTATCCATTACACATAGATCGATTCTGGTAATCCCCTTAATCCCCTCAATCGTATCCTGTAAGATCTGATTTGAAATCATTCCGTTCACTCCTTTATCATATATAACTACACCCTTTTTCCCTATTTTAGCATAAAAAAAGGAGGAAATACATTAAAAAATGTATTTCCTCCAAAAATTTCATATTTTAGACATACTTTTTTGTGAAAAACACGAACTAGTTAACTACAACCTGCTCTGTTTCCTTATCAAAGATATGAATCTTGCTTAAGTCGAATGCTAACTGTACTGTATCACCAGGTCTTGCTGTTGTACGAGCATTTACTCTTGCAGTAATATCAAACTGATCAATGGTGAAGTACAGGTAAACTTCTGCACCTAACATTTCATAGATATTAATCTTAGCATCAATGATGCTTTCCGGTGAAGACTCAATGAACAGCTGCTCATCATGGATGTTCTCCGGACGGATACCTAAGATAACTTCCTTATCAATGTAGTTCATTTCAATCAGCTTAGCAGCCTTTGTATCAGGTACCTTGATTGAGTGAGAACCAAACATCAATAATACATCTGAACCAGATTTAACAACCTTGCAATCAATGAAGTTCATTGGAGGCATACCCATGAAACCTGCTACGAATAAGTTGCATGGCTTGTCATATAAGTTCTGAGGAGTATCAACCTGCTGAATAATACCATCCTTCATAACTACGATTCTGGTACCCAGTGTCATAGCCTCAGTCTGGTCATGTGTTACATAGATGATAGTTGTCTGTAATCTCTGATGTAATTTGGAAATTTCAACACGCATCTGAACACGCAGCTTAGCATCCAGGTTTGACAAAGGCTCATCCATCAGGAATACCTTTGGCTCACGAACGATAGCACGTCCCATAGCAACACGCTGTCTCTGACCACCGGATAAAGCCTTCGGCTTACGGTCTAACAAATGCTCGATATCAAGAATCTTAGCAGCCTCATGTACCTGCTTGCTGATCTTTTCAGCTGGAACCTTTCTCAGCTTCAAACCAAATGCCATGTTATCAAATACGCTCATATGTGGATACAAAGCGTAGTTCTGGAATACCATTGCGATATCTCTATCCTTTGGTTCAACATCATTTACCAACTTATCGCCAATCCATAACTCACCCTGAGTGATATCTTCCAGACCTGCGATCATACGTAATGTAGTAGACTTACCACATCCAGATGGTCCTACGAAGATGATAAATTCCTTGTCCTCGATTTCAAGATTGAAGTCCTTAACTGCGTTGAAGCCGTTAGGATAAATCTTGTAAATATTCTTCAATGATAAACTAGCCATTCAAAATTCCTCCTTGGATTATGCTTAATATTCTGACTAACGATAGTCATATGATACCGCATTTATCCTCTAAAAACCATATTACTATTCACCAAATAAATTTTCCTTAATTTGTGAATTCTGTATATTGACGTTTTAATTTGTGCAATTATATTAATTATAATCTTTTTTTCTCGTATATTATGTCCTATAATCGCCAAAGCCTTCTCCCACTGCCTCTCTGGCATCTGTCACAATGACGAATGCATTCGGATCAATTTCAAACACGATTTTTTTCCAAATCACAATTTCTTTTCTGGACACTACACACATCAGCATCTGTTTTCTTTTTCCGGTATGCATTCCTACCGATTCAATCCCGGTGATTCCCCGCTGCAGTTCCTGCATCAACCGGTCCCTGATATCCATCCAGCGATCAGAGATCACATATGCCACCTTGGTATATTTAATTCCGTTTGTAATGGTATCCGAGGTCTTCGTCACAATAAAGATTGCAACCACTGCATAAATCGCACGTTCCAGTCCAAATACAGCGGCTCCCAGCAGAACTACCGTTCCATCTACCACTGCCAGAATCTGTGCCTCTGACCGGTGTGCATATTTTCGTTGCAGCAGAATTGCCAGAAGGTCCATACCGCCGGTCGTTGTTCCGGTTGCAAATACCAGTCCCAGTCCACTTCCCATAAAAACCGCGCCCAGAATCGTATCCAGCAGCACATCCTGCACCATCGGTTCCACGACCGGCAGAAGTCCAAGCCATAATGTAAACACCGCACCGGATATTACACCTCGCACAAAAAACGCCTTTCCTTTCAGGCGATAGGCGGCAAAAAATAAGGGAATATTACAAATGACATTCGTCACCCACAAGGGGACGCCTGCTCCACCCATAATATTCCCGCTAATATCCTTAATCACAATTCCAAGACCGGTAACACCTCCGGTCACAAGGTGCATCGGCTCAAAGATCCAGTTTGTTGCTGCAGCCATTAATCCGGTCCCGGCAGCTATACACAGAGCTTCTTTTATCCACTCTCTATAATTTTTCTGTTTCATTCCTTCTGTTCCCTTTTACTATATTTGTGCAGACGTCTTTTTAATGTTCTGCTCATAGTAATATTATGGAACCATTTTTTCTTTTTAGTCATTTCATCCAGCAGACCCTCTCCTACGCAAATACATAATCTTGCATTTGTCATCCATCTGCCGCGTTCTACATAATGCCGGAGTTCCCCGGAGTTTACTCCCAGAATCAAGATTTCCGGTGCAACCGAATTAATCTCATTCACAATATTTTCGGAAGTCCTGGCTTTTTCAAAGCTCCAGCCATGTAACTGTAAATACGGATACACTTTACGGATATTATCAAAGACAGTTTTTAACCCCGCCTCATCATCCATGAGAATGCAGACATCCAATCCCATATCTGTTGCATATTCACACATTTCCAAAATATACCGGCGAATAGAAAAATCCTCTGCTATATGCCTATACCGTTTCGGAATGATCGACTGTACCGCACTGTCGCCCGGAACCCAGCAAATACGTTCTATATTTTTCTGAAGATTCTTCGCCTCTGCAAGCCTTATACATTGCTCTCCCATAACAAAAAATACCGTATACAGTGCCGGTTCTTCCAACAAATCACAGCTCACCCGATAAAGCTGCTGCCCATTATATATACTGAATGGTATCCCAAATAATGTAATACGACCTTCTAACATCCGCACTCCCCATTAAATCCCTGAGGTGCACGCTTTTACTGTGCATCCTCCGTTCCTACAATAATCTGAATCTCAGCTCCGCTGCTGATACTGCCGACTTCTACTGTTGCATTCTTAAACTGACCGGCCAGATCCTGACCCATCCCGGCCTGTGATACAATGATTTTTGTATTCGTCAATGTCTCTGTCTCATAATTACCGATCTGGCTTACTGTAAATCCTGCAGCATTCAGTTTTTCCTGCCACTTAGCCGCAACACCTGCAATATCAGTACTGTTTAACACTTCAATGCTGTGTCCTACAGATGAAATCTGTTCAGTAGTTGCCTCGGTTGTTGCCTCGGTTGTATCATCTGTGCTGATGATATCATCTCCGCCATCCGTGCTCAATCCTATATCTTCTGTAGATATATTAACATCCTGGGTTGAACCGTTATCCTTCTTCTTGCCTCCACCAAATACCTGTATCATAAGATAAATTGCAAAAACAACGATTGCAATACCAAGAATTACGATCAAAGTTTTCAAAAACGCTTCTCCAAATAATTTTAACATCTTTTTATTCATTACTAAAACAGCCTCCCGGATTCTTTATGAATTATGAAAAAAACTCTAAATTTGAGTATATCAGACAAAAGTTTCATTTTCAAGTCAATGATATTATGTTATATTAATTTTAAGATTTTGGAATGATTTCCTTAGACTTTACTTATACTATGCACTATTTACAGGAGGATCCAGATATGTCACAGACCGCTCTGATCACCGGTGCTTCCAGTGGGATTGGCAAAGCAATCGCATTGGAGCTTGCCGGTCAATATTCAAAAATTGCCATCACTTCCTACCATAATCCGGAAGCCCTTAAGAACACGCAGGAGCTTTTATCCGATCTTGGTGTGGAATGCATTGCCTGTCCGGGCGACTGCGGGGATCCTTCCTTTGTACAGCAATTCGTCTCTGATATTATATCCCAATGGGATCAAATTGATACCCTCGTCAATAATGCCGGCATCTCCTATGTCGGTCTTCTGACCGATATGTCGGTCGAAGAATGGCAGACGATTTTATCTACCAACCTTTCCTCTGTCTTTTATTACTGTCATGAAATCATTCCGCACATGGTGCATAATCATCAGGGGCGCATTCTGAATATTTCCTCTGTCTGGGGTGAAGTCGGTGCTTCCTGTGAAGCCGCCTATTCTGCAACCAAGGGCGGAATCAACGCCCTTACCCAGGCTCTCGGCAAAGAGCTTGCTCCAAGCAGGATTGCGGTAAATGCTTTATCCTGCGGTGCTGTCCGAACCGACATGAACTCCTGTTTTTCCCCGGAAGAGCTATCTGTCCTTGAAGAAGAAATCCCCTATGGTCGTATGGCATTTCCGGAAGAAGCGGCCCAGATGGCGGTCAGGATTCTGACTGCTCCTATCTATCTGACCGGTCAGATTATTCGTTTTGATGGCGGCTGGATTTAAGCAGTGTCTCTATACAGTTTTCCAACGGAACATTCTCATATTTCAGAATTTCCTTTTGCTGGGTACAGACCGCCAGCCGATATCCGGCTTCCAATGGTATGAACTGACAAACAGCCTGTTTCGTTAAAGGGAGTGTATCGATCACCGTTCTTATCTCTTCCGGCAGCCCATACATAGCTGTCTCCAGCAGCTGTGCCTCTCCACTTTTCCGATTCGTCACGAATTGTTTTAATTGTAATTCAAACCCCAGTCCGGAAAGCTTCATAAAACTCTCCTTCATTGTCCAGTATTCTGCAAAAATATCCGGTCGCTGCATCACATCATGCTCCATAATATCAGCAATTTCATCTTTATGGAAAAATCGTTTCACAACACGTTCGCTATACTTATCAGAACATTCTACATCGATACCGACAGGAATTTCTCCTGCTCCGCACACAACCCAGTTTCCGGAATGACTCAGATTATAATGCAGCTCCGGTCGATTCTCAATATACGGTTTTCCGTTAATTCCGGTCTGTATCTGCTGTTCCGGCCAAGGAATGCCAAAATGCTGTTGAATGGTAAACTCTTCCAACAATCCAGCCATAATTCCCTGCCATTGATCCCTTGAATGCCGAAAACGCAGGGCTTTTGCCTTGCGTTTCGGTGTCAATATATTCAATAATTCTTCCGGAGACCAGTTATGACCGTCTACATTCGTTTTCAATGAATATACTTGTATCATACTGTTTCTGATTATTTCTCCTCACGCTGTTCTAACTGCTCCAGTACCTTTGACAGCACTTTGACTTCCATGTCCTTTGCAGTATTTAAATACTTGGCAAACCGGTCTGCACGATCGATCTCACCGGTAATAGAAATACGAACCAGCAGGTTTCTTGCAGTCAGCATATTCTCAACAACGACAGAATAATCATCCACAATTGTCTGGCTGAATGGCAGATAATCATTTGCCATCAGATATTTAATACGTTCTAACATCAGCACCTTATGATCATACATCAGATGCAGGGAACGGATATCATAATCCGGCTCTTCCGCATGCAGCTGTTTATCAATCTGAGCGATTACTTTATCATAAACATCTACACCAAATGTGGTATCATTGAACCGGTTCCGCATCATACGGAAATGATCCTTGGTATCCTTGCACTCCAGATATTCTCTTAAGGTCCGGGTGATCAACTCGATGTCAAGACTATAGTATGTGGTCTCATTATTCTTAAGAATTACATACAGGCCTCTGGTTCCCTTATAATCATCCTTAAACATATGATCTTCCGGTGCATTAATCACCTCATATCCGCGTTCAACATCGCTGAATGATACGGTTGAATATGTATAATGCTCACCAAATGTGAAATCACCTACGTAGAAGATCTCTTTCTCGATATTATAACCATAGATAAAAAGCTCATGAGGGAACTTGTAATCCACTTCTGCATTGCAAAGGATCTTTGCCTCATCAAACACGCCATATACATAACCATTCAAATCAATCGTCTTGATCACAAAATCGATAATGTTTCCGCAATAGCTTTCTACCTGTTCTTTGGTCATCAGCGAGAAGATCAGATACGGACATTCTTTCAGAGAACTGCTGCCCGGCATCATATCTGTAAATAACATATCATCACCGGTAAAAATTTCATTGATTGTATAGCAGCGAAGCTGAATGTAATTACTGAAGATCCACTTTCTTGCATTCTCATCATTTCCTAAAATAGAAAATAAGGTTGCATGCCACTGCCAGGAGGTTATACCTGGATAAGTTACGTCCAAAATTTTTTCGTTTGCCATGTTGTTATTCCTCCAATTCCCAAATTAGTTCATTTTCTTCTCTACAGACTCGATCACATCATCAAAGCTCTTATACTTGTTCAATGCAAGCTCACTGTCATCAAACTCAACATTAAACTTGTCCTCTAATCCCACCAGCAGTTTAATGATCGATACAGAATTTACATCATAATCATCTGTAATGGATGCAGATGTATCCAGATTGTCTGCGTCTAATTCCGGAATCACCTCTTCAATCACTTCCAGTGACTGCTTTTTAATCATATCCTTGTCCATCTTTTTTCCTCCAATCTTATATTCCTTATACTCCGTGCCTTCTCCACGTATATATATTATTCTAATATGAAATCACTATAAAAACAATCTTTTTTTCGAATGTTATACAATTGAACCTTCCGTGTTTTATAAAGCTTTAATCCGTTCCATGGCTTTCAATGTATTTTCATAGGTTCCAAAAGCCGTCAGACGGAAATATCCTTCCCCACTCGGACCGAATCCGGAACCTGGAGTTCCGACAACATTGGCATTCTCTAACAGATAGTCAAAGAACTCCCAGGACTTCATTCCCTTCGGTGTCTGCAGCCAGATATACGGTGCATTCACACCGCCGGATACTGTATAACCAAGGTCTGCAAGACCTTCTTTAATAATCTTGGCATTATTCATATAATATGCGATCTGCTGTGCTGTCTGCGCCTTTCCTTCCGGTGTATACACAGCTGCTCCGGCAGCCTGTACAATATACGGTGCCCCGTTAAACTTCGTTCCGTGTCTTCTTGCCCATAACGGATGGAGTGCCGTTCCGTCTGCTGCCTTTAAATCCTTCGGAACAACTGTAAATCCAAGACGTGTTCCGGTAAAGCCGGCATTCTTTGAAAAGCTTCTGAGCTCGATTGCACAGGTTCTTGCTCCTTCGCACTCGTAAATCGTGTGCGGTACCCCTTCTTCACTGATGTATGCCTCATATGCAGCATCATAAATGATCACCGCCCCGATCTTATTTGCATAGTCTACCCACTCCTGAAGCTTGTCCTTGGTAATGGTTGCTCCGGTCGGATTGTTCGGGAAGCAAAGATAGATCAGATCCGGCTCCTCCTGCGGGAACTCCGGTGCAAAATCATTCTCTGCCCGGCACGGCATGTAAATGACATCACTCCACAGACCGCTCTCAGCATCATAGTTTCCGGTTCTGCCTGCCATTACATTGGAATCTACATAAACCGGATATACAGGATCGCAGACTGCAATTTTATTATCCAGGCTGAAAATCTCCTGAATATTGGCAGAATCACTCTTTGCACCATCACTGACAAAAATTTCATCCGCTGCAATGTCCACGCCTCTTGCTTTATAATCATTCTCTGCAATCGTTGTTCTTAAGAACTCATAGCCAAGATCCGGTGCATATCCCTTAAAGGTCTTTGCATCCGCCATCTCATCAACTGCAGAATGCAGACGTTCAATGATCGCAGGTGCCAATGGCTGGGTGACATCTCCGATTCCGAGGCTGATCACCTCACAACCCGGATGTGCTTCCTTATATGCCCGCACCTTTTTTCCGATTGTCGAAAACAAATAGCTGCCCGGCAGTTTCAAATAGTTGTCATTTACCTTAAACATCTTGTCATCCTCCTGATTTTCTTTTATCAATCAGTACCTACACTCCAGATACCGGTCTTCTCAGCCTAATTAATTTCACCGTCAAATACTACTCTTGCCGGCCCTGTCATATATATCTTATTCTTTTCTCTGTCCCATGCTACTTTCAGATCTCCACCCAGCAGATGCAGAGTGATTTCATCCTCTGTCTTATGATTTAGAATGCATGCAACTGTGCTGGCACAGGCTCCGGTTCCACATGCCAGTGTCTCGCCGGTACCACGTTCCCATACACGCATATTCACTTCTTTTCTGTTCAATACTTCTATAAATTCTGCATTGACTCTGTTTGGGAACATCACATGATGTTCAAACAACGGTCCTACCGTTTCCAGCGGAAATTTATCCACTGCATCCACAAATACAACTGCATGTGGGTTTCCCATAGATACACAGGTCATCTGATATACTGTATTTCCTACCTGGATCGGCTGGTCAATCACTTCATCCAGTCTTAATGCAACCGGAATTTTATCTGCCTGAAGTTCAGGTTCGCCCATATCAACCGTCACCAAGTCTACTTTTCCATCTTTTAAGATCAGCTTCAGATATTTAATTCCTGCCAGAGTTTCCACCGATATCTCGGTCTTATCTGTCAGTCCGTAATCATATACATATTTACCCACGCAGCGGATTCCGTTCCCACACATTTCAGACCGGGATCCATCTGCATTATACATATCCATACAAAAATCCGCTATCTCGGATGGTTTGATCAGAATCACACCATCGGAACCGATTCCGAAATGCCGATTGCTGTAGCGGATTGCTAATTCTCCCGGATTCTCTACTTTTTCCTGAAAACAATTGATATATACATAATCATTTCCCAGGCCTTCCATCTTCGTAAACTTCATAATCGGATCCCTTCTTTCTCAGATTTTTAGAATATTTCCAATATCATCTGTGCAGTTTCAAATATATTCACACCGGTATCCATACTCCGTTTCTGCAAATATCGATGCGCCTCCTCTTCCGTCATCTTCTTCTGCACTTCTAACCGCATTTTCGCACTTTCAATGACCGCGCGTTCTTCCTGCGTCCATTGCTTTGGCTGTGCTTTCCTCTTCTTACGTTTCCGATATAATCCATCCAGTAAAATATTCGTTGTTTCAACCAGTTCCTGTACTTTCAGCGGCATACCAAGGCATACAACCTTACTCCGGTCGCACTCTGCATAATGGTTCCGTGGTGCCACCACCAGCATTTCAAAAGTATCCGGCAGATAATCAAGCAGCTCTGTATACAGCATATCTGTAAACTTATAGCCACAGACCACCAGTGCCTCATCCAGATCTCCAAACAACGAAACCGCCTGTGCCCCCGATGTACAGGCCGCAAGCACATTGATTCCATTTCTGGCAAGAAGGCTCCGGATTGCCCGGGCCTCCTCTGCCTTTGGAAATACCACGATAACATTTATCATCCAACACTCCTCCTTCAGATTTCAGAGTGTTAATCAGATCTTATACAGATATTCATCGATCTCCCACTGGGTTACCTGCAGGCGATAATTATCCCATTCCGCTCTCTTCGCTTCTACATACTTTGAAAATACATGATCGCCTAAAACTTCCCTGATAAACGGATCGGCTTCCATTTCTTTGATTGCCTGATGCAGGCTCGAAGGAAGGCTTTCGATCTTTGCTTTCTTCATTTCTTTTTCTGATAATTCAAAAATATTGCTGTTAACAGCCTTTGGTGGCTCTATCTTGTTCTTGATTCCATCCAGACCGGCGGCCAGACATAATGCCAGCAATAAATATGGATTTGCTGCCGGATCCGGACTTCTCAGCTCTACTCTGGTACCCGCACCTCTGGATGCCGGAATACGGATCAGTGGGCTTCTGTTGGTTGCAGACCATGCAATATAAACCGGTGCTTCATGTCCCGGAACCAGTCTCTTATAGGAATTAACCAATGGGTTTGCAATTGCTGTAATACCCTTTACATGTTTCATAATACCGGCAATAAAATAATATGCCTCTTTACTTAATCCATTCTCGCCCTTCGGATCATTAAAGATATTCTTACCTTTCTTGGTCAATGACATATTGGTATGCATACCGGAACCGGCCACTCCGTATAACGGCTTCGGCATAAAGCTTGCAAACAAGCCATGTCTCTTGGCCATAGACTTTACAACCAGTTTAAATGTCATAATGTTATCTGCAGTCGCCAGCGCCGGACCGTACTTAAAATCGATCTCATGCTGTGCCGGTGCCACCTCATGATGGGACGCTTCGATTTCAAATCCCATATCCTCAAGAGTCAGAACCATATCACGGCGTGCATTCTCGCCTAAATCCAGCGGGCTGATATCGAAATAGCTTGCCTTTTCATGGGAAATAGTTGTCGGCATTCCATTATCATCGGTATGGAACAGGAAGAACTCACACTCCGGTCCTACATCAAAGCTGTAACCCATATCCTCTGCTTCCTTCAGAACCCGGCGCAGTACATATCTAGGATCACCCTCAAACGGGGTTCCGTCTGCCTTATATACATCACAAATCAATCGTGCTACCTTTCCCTGCTGTGGTCTCCATGGGAATGTTTCAAATGTATCTAAATCCGGATACAGGTACATATCTGATTCTTCAATTCGTACAAATCCTTCGATTGAAGATCCGTCAAACATGCACTTATTATCCAGTGCCTTTCCAAGCTGGCTGGATGTAATAGCCACATTCTTCAATGCACCGAACATATCCGTAAACTGTAAACGAATAAATTCAATATCTTCCTCTTCAATTCTTCGCATGATGTCTTGCTTTGTGTAATGACTCATTTTCATTCTCCTTTTCGTAAACCATATGCATCATAAACAGATACATCATAAATATACTATCAAAATGTAAAAAGGACAAGTCATAAATGACTTGTCCTTGAAAAAACTATTCAATTACTCCTGAACGTATGGCATTAATGCTACGTGACGAGCTCTCTTGATCGCAACTGTCAAAGCTCTCTGATGCTTTGCACAGGTACCTGTGATTCTTCTAGGTAAAATCTTACCTCTCTCAGATACAAACTTCTTTAAACGATTTACATCTTTATAATCGATGACTGCGTTCTTGTCAGCACAGAATACACATACTTTCTTTCTTCTGCGAACAGTTCTTCTTCTCATAGGAGCTTCTGAACGCTCAGTCTTCTCGCTCTTATTATATGGCATTTTCTTTACCTCCAACTTAGTTAAATGGCAGCTCCTCCTCGGCTCCATCCGGGATGCTCATAAAGCCATCGCCTGCAGCCTGACTTGGAGATGGTCTGGAACTTGCCTGATATGCCGGTGCAGCACCGTTTGCTGCTGCCGCATTCTTACTCTCGGCAAATTCGATTTCTTCTACAATAATCTGTACAGAATAAACCTTCTGTCCGTCTTTATTTGTATAATTGTCATTCTGTATACGACCGGTTACGACTACTTTGGTTCCCTGTCTTAAATACTTCTCAACAAAATCAGCCTGTCTGCCAAACACAGTACAGTTAAAAAAGTCTGCGTCCGGTTCACCTTCCCGCTTCCATCTTCTGTCTACTGCAAGTGAAAATCTTGCAATGGCGGTCTGGCTGGCACCCTGAGAGTAACGAACCTCCGGATCTCTGGTCAGTCGTCCCATCATAATTACTTTATTCATATCGGATAACCCCTTTCAATTTACGCGTCCTGACGTACGCACAAATAGCGGATTACTGGCTCCATAATACGAACATTAGCTTCGACCTGAGCTGGAACATCAGCCTCTGCATCGAATGAAATGAAGTAGTAGAATGCTTCGCTCATCTTCTGAATCTCGTAAGCTAACTTCTTCTTACCTTCTTCTTTGACATCTGTGATTGTTCCGCCGAATCTTTCGATATAAGCCTTTACCTTATCGACTGTTGCTGTACGAGCCTCGTCTTCCAGCTTTGCGCTAACAACCAACGCTAATTCATATTTGTTCATGTCTTTGCACCTCCTTATGGTCTCTGGCCCCTTCTATAAAAGGAGCAAGGAATTTTGTGTAATGTCTCACAGAGCATTAGTGTATCATAAATTGTTTTTGATTTCAAGCTTTTTTTCGCTTTGTTTTTACGGCTGAAAATGTCAATACTTAAATCAACAAAAATTTAACAAAATTTATC
>HF991308.1:0-38125 GCA_000431515.1 Clostridium sp. CAG:632
GACGTTCCTGGAGATTCACTTACTTAATGGGCTATCGCCAAGCGGTAAGGCACAGGACTTTGACTCCTGCATTCGCTGGTTCGAATCCAGCTAGCCCAGTTACAGACAGGTGTCTGTGTGGGAGAAAATAGTATGGGATACTAGCTCAGGTGGTAGAGCACTTGACTTTTAATCAAGTTGTCGGGGGTTCGAATCCCCCGTGTCTCATGTCAAGGACTTATGACAGGTTTGTCATAGGTCTTTTTTGTATTTATTTGACGAGGCAGCAGTTGTCAAAGAGGTCGATTTATATTATAGTTGTAGAAGAATTTGAAAAGAGGGCGAATGAATGGAACATAAAGAACCGGAGATAATTGAAAAGTCCCGAAGTGGCATACGGAAATATTTGTACGATGTATTTAATATTCGGGATGATATGATGAGCTATGAGGAAATCGATGCCATGATGGAGGAAAATACCGTCATCCATGGAGCAAACATGTGGATCCTTATGATGGCGGCACTGATTGCCTCGATTGGATTAAATGTGAATTCAACAGCAGTCATCATTGGAGCCATGCTGATTTCACCGCTGATGAGCGGAATTATTACGATGGGTTTTTCTCTGGCAGTACGGGATTTTTCTTTATTTAAAAAGTCATTGATCCGCTTTGGAACGCAGGTGGCGATCAGCTTAGCGGCTTCTACGTTATATTTTGTGATCAGTCCGTTAGAGACACCGACTTCTGAAATGATTGCCAGAACCAGTCCGACGCTTTGGGATGTTCTGATCGCACTTTTTGGTGGTATTGCCGGAATGATTGGAAATACCAGAAAGAAAAAAGGCAATGTGATACCGGGTGTGGCAATCGCGACTGCGTTAATGCCGCCTTTGTGTACGGCAGGATACGGAATCGCATCCTTGCAGCCACAGTTTATTTTCGGTGCCTTTTATCTGTTTCTGATCAATACATTGTTTATTATGTTATCTTCTGCATTTGTCGCCCTGATTCTTGGCGCACCGCGTCATACCCATATCAGTGAAAAGAAGCAGAAACGGATCAACCGGATCATACTAGCCATTACAATTGTTACAATCATCCCAAGTGTTTACATAGGTATGGCGACGGTTCGCGACTCAGTACTGGATCGGAATGTATCCGGTTATCTAAATAACGAGTTCTCGTTTCCGGATACACAGCTGGTACAGAGCAGTGTGAACAAACAGGAGAAGAAGATTTCGGTTTCATTAGTCGGAACTCCGATTTCCGATGATGTGATCGCAACACTGGAAAAAGCATTACCGGATTATAACCTGGATGGTTATACGTTACGTGTGACGCAGAATTCAATTCTGGAAAATGTAGACGGCACAGAGACGGATACAGATAAAATCACGATTGCGGTTCAGGAAAACCGGATATCCGAGCTGCAGAGTCAGTTAGCAGACGCAAACAAGCAGATTAAAAATATGGAAAAGGATATTCATAATTATGAACTTGCACAGGAGGAAGCAGTCGATAGTAAGGAGATTGTAAAGAAAGCACAGGCGGTCTTTACAAAAATAACGGCCGGAAGTTGCGGAGTGATGTCGGATGTACAGGGAGATTATGTTTTCTTTGTAGCAGAGACCGAAGAACCGTTAAGCGAAGAGGAAGAACAGACCATTATCCGGTGGCTGCAGACGGAGACCGGGTATGACAGAGTAGAACTGATCCGGCGGGAAGCTTCGGAGGCAACAGAAGAAGTGACATCGGAAAGTACAGAAGAATAATGGCATAGTCGCAGGAAACAGCAGACAGAATGGAGGGCAGAATGGAAACATTTCGCGTGGAATTAAAAAAGGTAGTGGATGATAGTTATGATATTGAGATCGGCTTTGACCTGGAGGATCAGCTTATAAAGGATATTCAGGACGGACTGGTTGGAAGAATTCATAAATTTGCGGTTATAACGGACAGTACAGTAGAACCATTATATGGAAGAGATATTTATCGGAAACTGACCGAAGCCGGTTATCAGGCAGACTTGTTCGTATTCCCGGCAGGAGAGACAAGCAAGACACGCAGGACAAAGGAAGAAGTAGAGGATGCTATGCTTGCAAAAGGATACCGCAGGGACTGCTGCATTATCGCAGTGGGGGGCGGCGTCGTGACGGATCTTGCCGGATTTGTAGCCGGTACATATGGAAGGGGTGTTCCGTTCATTAATTATGCAACAACGCTTCTGGCAGCGGCAGACGCATCTGTGGGCGGCAAGACAGCTGTCGATACTCCGTTGGCAACGAATCTGATCGGATTGTTTAATCAGCCTGAGAAGGTATATCTGGATATTGCAACCTGGAAGACACTTCCGGCACGTCAGATGTCAAGCGGAATGGCAGAGACGATCAAGCATGCGATTCTGGCAGACCGGGAGTTTTTTGCATATCTGGATGCACATATGGAGGAGATTCTTGCCTGCGAGCAGACGGTCTGTGAACATATAGCAGAAGTGAATTGCCGTGTGAAATATCAGGTGGTTATGAAGGATGAGAGAGAAAGCGGGCTAAGAGAAGTGCTGAATCTGGGCCATACGGTAGGAAGAGCGATCGAAACGGTCAGTGATTACCGGCTGCTGCATGGAGAGGCAGTGTCTATCGGCCTGGTGGCGGAAGCAGAGCTGGCACAGAAACTGGGATATGTTACGGAAGAAGAGAAACAGGCGGTGGTACGGCTGCTGGAAAAAGCGAAGCTGCCGGTTGCGATTCCGGAGTATATTGACCGCGAGGCACTGGTCAGAAAATTATATACGGATAAGAAAGTACGGGATGGAAAACTCCGGTTTGTGATCCAGAAAGGAATCGGAGATATCGTAGAGTTTGAACCGGGAGTGTTTGCAACTCCAATCGAGGAAACTGTTGCCAGAGAGATTATCATGAGATTATAGAGATTAGGATGACAGGCATTGATCAAGCAAGTAACAGATCGAAAAATAACAGACGAGAAGGGAAACAGATATGGGATATTTTTATTTTACAAGGCATGGGCAGACTGTCTGGAATGTGGAAAATAAGATCTGCGGTGCCACGGATATTGCATTAACGGAACTGGGGCATCAACAGGCTGTCCAGCTGGGGGAACAGATTGTGGCGCAGGGAATTCGCATTGATAAGATTCTGTACTCTCCGCTTATCCGTGCGGCAGAAACAGCCAGGCATATATCAGAAGTGACAGGTATTCCTCGGCAGATGGAACCGCGTCTGATCGAGCAGAACTTTGGAAAATATGAGTCAACTCCCCGAAATGGGGAGGAATTCCGCAGGGCGAAGATGAATTTTATATCCGGATACGAAGGAGGGGAAACGATGCTTCACCTGTGCCAGAGGATTTATAATCTGCTGGATGATATTAAGGAAGAATCGGATGAAATCTGCTATCTGTTGGTAGCACACAATGGAATTTCCAGAGCAGTACAGTCTTATTTTACGGATATGAGTAATGAAGAGTTTGCGGCATTCGGAATTAAGAACTGTGAGCTTGTGCGGTATGAGTTCTGAGATAGATACAGGAACTTATAAAATTGTGGGATTTATAGGCCAAATAAAAGAAAGTGAAATCAGGATATTGTACACAATGTATAGTATCTTGATTTTTTTGCGATTTTGTTGTAAAATATTACCAAAATCGTGAGAGGGATTTATTAAAAAGTCTTAAAATCTATCTTCACAGGCGGTTATACAATTTCTCGGAAAATCAATGAAAACAGGGGGACATTCTATGATGAAACAGGAAGATTTAACGGAAGAATTACAACAGAGGGTTCAGACCAGGATTAATTTTGCACATTCTATAAGGAGCAGGATTCTGATCATGATCGTAGTGACGGTATTGATATGTGCATTGACGGTATTGTTTACAATTCGTCCGTTGATCACGAAGAATTTTTCAGCAATGCAGAGCAGTTACATGAAGGATGTAGCAATGGCATACGGCAGGATGCTGGGAGAATATGTGACGGAAGGGGGGCTCGATGTCGTATCGACACCGGAAGTACAGGATCTGTTGAAGGAGATCAGTATTAACGGAAAAGAAAGCAGCTATGCTTATGTAGTGGATCTGGACGGAACGATGTTATATCATCCGATTGCAGAGAAAATCGGTGTTTCGGTGGAAAATGCGGTTGTAAAACAGATGCTGGCGGATATTAGGGATGGGAAACCACAGGAGACATCTGTATATGAATATGATTTCCGTGGTGCGATTAAGTATGCAGGCATATATCCGGATGTGGAACATGGATTTTTGCTGATCATATCCGCAGATAAAGCTGAGATCACATCCGATATTCAGAGTATTTTATTGAAAACGCTGTTCAGCACATTGATTGCATTTGTGATATGTGTTGTGATCGCATTGTTCTGTTCAGTAATTATCACAAAGCCGATCAAGGAGATGGCAGAGATTGCAGATCGCTTTTCAACTCTGGATCTGCGTGATGATGACAGGCGGGAACGGATTGGACAACGCCGGGATGAGGTTGGGCTTCTGGGACGGTCTATTGGCGGAGTCAGAGAGCAGTTCCATGCAATCGTGACAGAGATTAAGACGCAGAGTAATAATATTCATACAACTGCGGCATCGTTGGACGAGCATACAAAGGAAACATTGAACAACATAGAGCAGGTGGAACGCGCAGTTTATGAAATCGCAGAAGGAGCGAGCTCGCAGGCGGAAGATACGCAGAAGGCAACGGAAAATGTTATCCGGATGGGCAATATGGTAGAGGATACGAACCAGGAGGTTGAGAACCTGTACCTGTATGCAAATGCCATGAAGCAGTCGGGGGATGATGCATCTAAGACATTATCGGATCTGGAAGAGATCAATCATAAGGCTAAGGAGTCGATCGATCTGATCTATCAGCAGACAAATACAACCAATGAGTCGGCTTTGAAAATCCGTGAGGCAACAGAACTTATCACATTTATTGCGGAGCAGACGAATCTTCTGTCGCTGAACGCATCCATTGAGGCGGCCAGAGCCGGTGAACAGGGAAGAGGGTTTGCGGTTGTGGCATCCCAGATCCAGAAACTTGCAGAACAGTCCAATGAGTCGGCAAGGCAGATCGGAGAGATTATTACATTATTGATCTCGGATTCCGGGAAGGCAGTGGATACCATGAACGAAGTTATGGAAATCATGGAGGTTCAGAATAAAAATATTCATCAGATGGGTCGGCAGTTTGAACAGTTATTTGTAGCAATCGATAAGTCGAACCGGGGTGTCGGAAATATCGCAGACCGGACGAAGAGTCTGGATGAGGCAAGAGTAAACGTAGTAGATATTGTACAGAATCTGACTGCGATCGCAGAGGAAAATGCAGCCGGCACGCAGGAGACTTCGGCATCTGTAACAGAGGTGAACGATATTGTTTCTCAGATTTCCGAGAATGTAAATCAGTTACGCCGGATTGCAGAGGAACTGGAGCACCGGATGGAGATTTTCCGGTTGGATGAATAAGGTCATTGACAGCTCTCTGATTTTATGCTAAGTTAAACTTATAAATGCAAGGACAAGGAATAGTAGAACTTAGGAAGGATTCAGAGAGCTGTCGGTTGGTGTGAGACAGTTGTGGAATAAGTTTGAACTGGCCTTTGAGCAGCGGGCTGAAGGATAGATTCAGAAGTAGGCTTTGCCGGTGACTGACCGTTATTTCAGTAGGATATAAGACCGGGTGATCAGGATTAAGTTTTATGATTGCCAATAAGTTTCAGGTTCGTATCTGTGAGAGTGCATACAGAAGTATGAATTAGAGTGGTACCGCGTGAGTTCCTTACGTCTCTAACGGAGAGATGTTGGGAGCTTTTTCTTTTTTTATATAGGATGGCTTCCCGGGAAGCATGTGATACCGGCTTTTCACATAGGATACGGTAGATAGGAGGTAAAAAATGAAAAATTATCAGAAGTATCAGAGAGGCTATTTTATGCCGCCGATGGAGTGTTTGAAATGGACACATAAGGAGTATATTGATCATGCTCCGGCATGGTGTTCTGTAGATCTGCGTGACGGAAATCAGGCATTGATTGTGCCAATGAGTCTGGAAGAGAAAGTAGAATTTTTCAAGATGCTGGTGAAAGTGGGATTCAAGGAGATTGAGGTTGGATTCCCGGCAGCATCAGAGACAGAGTATGAGTTCCTTCGTACTCTGATTGAGCAGGACCTGATTCCGGATGATGTGACGGTTCAGGTATTGACTCAG
The DNA here is from genome assembly GCA_000431515.1 of Clostridium sp. CAG:632. Classification (GTDB taxonomy): domain Bacteria; phylum Bacillota; class Clostridia; order Lachnospirales; family Lachnospiraceae; genus CAG-632. The sequence goes on from HF991308.1 coordinate 6,221, forward strand.
TCCAGAGAGCATATTATTAAGAAAACATTTGAGGCTGTCCGCGGGTGTAAACATGCAGTGGTACATTTGTATAATTCGACTTCATTGGCACAGCGGGAGCAGGTATTTAAGAAATCAAAGCAGGAGATTCTGGAGATTGCGGTTTCCGGAGCAAAGCTTTTGAAACAGCTGGCTGAAGAAGATGGAGGAAATTTCCAGTTTGAGTATTCACCGGAGAGTTTTACCGGAACCGAGCCGGAATATGCATTGGAGGTTTGCAATGCAGTGATTGATGTATGGCAGCCGACACCGGATAATAAGGTGATCATTAATCTGCCGGCAACCGTGGAAATGTCACTTCCGCATGTGTATGCCAGTCAGATTGAGTACATGAGTGAGAATATGAAGTGCCGTGAGAATGTGATTCTTTCTCTTCATCCGCACAACGATCGTGGATGCGGTGTGGCAGATGCAGAGCTTGGCATTCTGGCAGGTGCGGACCGGATCGAGGGTACCTTGTTTGGCAATGGTGAGCGTACCGGTAACGTAGATATTATTACATTGGCTATGAATATGTATACACATGGAGTGGATCCGAAGCTTGACTTCAGTAATATACCGGAATTGACAGAGTTATATGAGCGTGTGACCAGAATGCATGTATATGAGCGTTCGCCATATACAGGCCAGCTGGTGTTTGCCGCATTCTCCGGTTCACATCAGGATGCAATTGCCAAGGGTATGAAGTGGAGAGAAGAGAAACATCTGGAACAGTGGACCGTACCATATCTTCCGCTGGATCCAAAGGATGTTGGCAGACGGTACGATGGGGATGTTATCCGTATCAACAGCCAGTCCGGTAAGGGCGGTATCGGTTATATTCTGGAGCAGAAGTATGGCTTTGATCTTCCACCGAAGATGCGGGAAGACCTTGGATATACCGTTAAGGAAGTTTCCGATCATATGCATAAGGAGCTGGAGGCAAGTGAGGTGCTTGACATCTTCCAGAAGACGTATGTAAATATCGGCAGCCCAATTCAGTTATTAGAGGCGCATTTCACACAGGGCGAGGAATTTACGGCAGAGATCACCATTGAGGTCGATGGCGCAAAGAAAGTATATCATGGAAAAGGCAACGGACGTCTGGATGCGATTGCCAATGCGATCAAGAAGCATTTCAAGATTGACTTCTCATTGATCTGCTACGAGGAGCACGCATTGCAGGTAGGGTCTAATTCTCAGGCGTGTGCTTATGTAGGAATCGAACGGAAAGACGGAGCTGTGGCATGGGGCGCCGGTATCCGGAATGATATTATTGATGCATCCGCATATGCATTGATCAGTGCGATCAATCGTTCGGGACTTGTGAAATAGAGGATAAAATGATATTCTGAAAATAGAATATTGCAGTGCGTAAAATATTTAAATTACAAATGTGGAGGATACAAACATGGGGAACTATTTTCAGCCTGAGATTGAGTGCGCATCACAGGATCAGATTCGGGCATGGCAGGATGAACGTCTGGTAAAGCAGGTAAGACATGTCTATGATAATGTGGAGATGTACCGGAAACGAATGGATGAGAAGGGACTGAAACCGGAAGATATTAAAGGTGTGGAGGATCTGCATAAGCTTCCGTTCATAACGAAGGATGATTTGAGAGACGAATATCCATATGGTCTGCTGGCTATGCCGCTTTCAGACTGTGTACGTATCCAGTCAACCAGCGGTACGACCGGACGGCGTGTCGTTGCATTTTATACACAGCACGACATTGATTTATGGGAAGAATGCTGCGCAAGAGCAATCGTGGCAGCAGGAGGTACCAAGGATGATGTGGTACATGTCAGCTATGGATTCGGATTGTTTACCGGCGGTGCAGGATTAAATGGCGGTTCCCACAGACTTGGCTCTCTGACGCTGCCAATGTCATCCGGCAATACCGATCGACAGATTCAGTTTATGACAGATCTGGGATCTACGATTCTCTGTTGTACTCCATCCTATGCGGCATATCTGGCAGAGACGATCATTGAACGCGGATTGCGGGATAAGATTAAGCTGAAGGCAGGTATTTTCGGCGCAGAGGCATGGACCGAGGAGATGCGTCATGATATCGAGAAGAAGCTTGGCATCAAGGCATATGATATTTACGGCCTGACAGAGATTTCCGGACCGGGTGTATCCTTTGAATGTGAAGAACAGGCCGGTATGCATGTAAATGAAGATCATTTTATTGCAGAGGTTATTAATCCGGTTACCGGAGAAGTACTTCCGGACGGCGAGAAGGGTGAGCTGGTATTTACGAGTATTACGAAAGAAGCGTTCCCGTTACTGCGTTACCGGACAAGAGATATCGGTATCCTGAGTCATAAGAAATGTTCGTGTGGCAGAACACATGTTAAGATGACAAAGCCATTGGGACGCAGCGATGATATGCTGATCATCAAGGGCGTTAACGTATTCCCATCTCAGATTGAGACAGTTCTTCTGAATAAGGGATATCCGGCAAATTATCAGATTATTGTAACCAGAGTAAATAACAGTGATAACCTGGAAGTTCGGGTTGAGATGACTCCGGAGATGTTCTCTGATTCTATCAGCGAGATTTCCGGCAGAGAGAAGCAACTGGTAAGTGCATTAAAGGCAATGCTTGGTATTTATGCAGATGTGAAGCTGGTGGCACCGAAGACAATCGCACGCAGCGAAGGAAAAGCCGTACGTGTCATTGACAAGCGTAACCTGTATCAGGCATAAGGCAAAGAGGAGGTAGATGGTATGACGGTAAAGCAGATATCTATTTTTGTGGAAAATAAGATCGGAAATCTGGCTGAAGTGACAAAGGTTCTGGCAGACGCAGGGGTTAGTCTGCATGCAATCTCATTGGCGGACACCAAAGATTTCGGAGTATTGCGTGTGATTGTGAATGATTCTTATCTGGCAGCCACAACACTGAAGGCACAGGGATATATTTTCTCGATCACACCGGTGCTGGCAGTGGCGATCCCGGATGAACCGGGTAGTCTCTACCGCGTATTGACACTGCTGGAGGAAGCGGGGATCAATCTGGAGTATTTATATGACTTTAATACCGGAAAGAGCGATTCCGCATATCTGATCCTGAAAGTAAAACAGGTGGAGGAAGCAGCTGAGATGCTCGGAAAAAGTGATATCCGGCTGCTGGATCAGGAAGATCTGAAAAACGCATAAACAATTATTGATAAAAAAATATCAATAACTATTGCAATTTTTATTCCCGGCTCACATAATGGGAGAAGAAAGATACGTTATATGAGATAAGAGGGATAAAGATGACACTGGATGAATTAGAAGTTGGAAAAGATGCAATTATAGAAGAAGTTAACTGTAAGTCACCTTCGCTTCGGAAGCACATATTGGATATGGGGCTGACACCGAATACGGAGGTGACTTTAGTTAAAATTGCTCCGATGGGAGATCCGTTGGAGCTGCGGGTGCGGGGATATGAACTGACATTGCGGAAAGCAGATGCGGCGAATATCAGCTTAAAGGATATTCATAATGCCCATGAATACAGGCGGAAAAACGTAGCAGCGGCTGAAATCTCACATCCGGGCGTCGGAGAAGAAGAACGGAAACGGAAGGTATATAAAACGCAGGTACGGGGAAATGAGATTCCGGAAGGAGAACCGATCACATTTGCGCTGGCCGGTAATCAGAATTGCGGTAAGACGACATTGTTTAATCAGCTGACCGGAGCAAAGCAGCATGTCGGAAATTTCCCGGGTGTGACTGTGGACAGGAAGGACGGACAGATCAGGAATCATCCGGAAGCTACCGTAGTAGATCTGCCGGGCATTTATTCGCTGTCTCCGTATACCAATGAAGAGATCGTGACCAGAGAGTATCTGTTAAAAGACCGCCCGAGAGGAATCATTAATATTCTGGACGGAACGAATATTGAACGGAATCTGTATCTGACGATGCAGCTGATCGAGCTGGATATTCCAATGGTAATAGCATTAAATATGATGGACGAAGTACGGGAAAATGGTGGAACGATCCGTGTGAACGAACTGGAAGCCGCATTAGGAATTCCGGTTGTGCCGATTTCTGCAGCAAAGAATGAGGGTATTGATGAGCTGGTGGAACATGCGATTCATGTAGCAAGATACCGGGAACGGCCGGGACGTCTTGATTTCTGTGATGCGAACGGCGATGATCAGGGCGCTATGCACCGGTGTATTCATGCGATCATACACTTGATCGAGGATCATGCCGTAAAATACCGGATACCGAGAAGATTTGCGGCAACGAAGCTGGTAGAAGGGGATGAACTGATCCTGGAGGCACTTCGTCTGGATCAGAATGAGAAGGAAACACTGGAGCATATTATTACGCAGATGGAGGAAGAGAGCGGTAAAGATCGTATGGCAGCCCTGGCGGATATGCGGTTTCAGTTTATTGAGGAGCTTTGCGAACAGACGGTGGTGAAGCCAAGTGAAAGCAAAGAACATGTTCGCAGTATGAATATAGACCGAATCCTGACCGGTAAATATACGGCGATCCCGACCTTTGTCTGCATTATGGCGCTGGTATTTTATCTGACATTCGGGTTGATCGGGAAGTATTTGTCGGACTGGCTGGAGCTTTTGATCAACTGGTTCACGGATATATGTAATCAGGGGCTGATTGCATATGGAATTAATCCGGTTGTGCGATCGCTGATCATTGACGGCATATTTACCGGAGTCGGAAGTGTGCTGAGTTTCCTGCCGACGATCGTTGTCCTGTTCTTCTTTTTATCCATTCTGGAGGATAGTGGTTATATGGCCCGTGTGGCATTTGTTATGGATCGTCCGTTACGTAAGATCGGTTTGTCCGGCCGTAGTTTTGTCCCGATGCTGATGGGGTTTGGATGCTCGGTTCCGGCAATTATGGCAACCAGGACCTTGCCATCGGATCGTGACCGGAAAATGACAATTCTGCTGACACCGTTTATGAGTTGTTCTGCAAAGCTTCCGATTTATAGTCTGTTTGCGGCCGCGTTCTTTCCGAAGCATGCGGCGCTGGTGATGATCGGACTTTATTTTGGCGGCATCGTCATGGCAATATTGTTTGCATTTATCCTGAAAGGAAGTGCATTTAAGGGAGAACCGGTCCCGTTTGTTATGGAACTGCCGAACTATCGGTTTCCGAGTCCCAAAAGTGTAGTAAGGCTGATCGGAGAGAAAGCGAAGGACTTTATAACAAAGGCTTTTACAGTCATTTTTCTCGCATCGGTAATTATCTGGTTTCTGCAGAGCTTTGATCTTCGACTGAATGTGGTGACGGATTCATCCCAGAGCCTTCTAGCGTTGATCGGAGGTCTGATCGCACCATTGCTGAAACCGCTTGGCCTGGGTGACTGGAGGATATCAACGGCTTTGATCACAGGCTTTACGGCAAAGGAAAGTGTGGTAAGCACGCTGAATGTATTGCTGGGAGAAAAAACATTAAGTACCCTATTTACACCGTTTACGGCAATTATCTTTTTGGTGTTCTCACTGCTTTATACGCCTTGTATCGCAGCGATCGCAGCAGTAAAACGGGAGCTTGGTACGAAGGGAGCGGTCCTGCTTGTGCTTATGCAGTGTGCGATTGCGTGGATCGTATGCTTTATTGTCCGGTTGATCGGGCTTCCGTTTGGCTGGTAGCGGATTGTAAGGAAATTGAAACAATTCATGCGTTGACAGGAGAAAGAATGGTTCGTTATACTGGAAGTAATAAAGAAAATTGAGGAGGAAGTATACTATGAGGTATGAAGTATGGGGCGATATGATGCCTGCAGTGACTCTGTCCTTAGAGGCAGGAGAGAGCATTTACACACAGTCCGGTGGTATGAGCTGGATGACAGATCAGATTGAGATGACAACGAACATGAAGGGCGGTCTGATGAAGGGCTTTGGTCGTATGTTCAGCGGAGAGTCTCTGTTCATGGCTACATATACAGCAAAGGCGCCGGAACAGCAGATCACACTGGCAAGTTCGGTGCCGGGTCAGATCAAGACGTTTGAGATCTCGCCGAGTTATACAATTGTGGCACAGAAGGGTGCATTCCTTTGTGCAACACCGGGAGTAGAACTGAAGGCGTTTGTTACCAACGCAAAAGGCGGACTGTTCGGCGGTGAGGGATTTGTTCTGCAACAGTACACCGGTCAGGGACTGGTATTCTGTGAGCTGGATGGTGCGATCCGGGAAATCGAGCTGGCAGCAGGTCAGAAGCTGGTGATCGATACCGGTAATGTAGCCGCATGGGAAAGCACGGTGACTTATAATTCTCAGATGGTAAAAGGCTTTAAAAATGTATTGTTTGGCGGTGAGGGATTATTCCTGACCACTCTGACCGGTCCGGGTAAGGTATGGTTACAGACCATGTCAATTTCGGAGCTGGCACAGCGCCTGATTCCATATATGCCGACATCCGGCAATTAACAAGTGAATGATCTGGCCCTGTTGATTTCTGAATCGGGAATCAACAGGGCTTTTGCTTATTATGGCAAGGGAAAAGGAGCAGCGTATCCTTTACTGAAATTTTACTTTCAAAAAGAGGAATATAATTCCTATTTCTTATAAACTATGTTATAATGTCCCAAGGCAATAAGCAGTATTTTTATCAGATTTGCATTCGGATCCGGTTACGGAGACCGGAAGGCAGTGGAAAAGTTGCGAAAATACAATAAGAGGTGCAAAAACATGAAAACATTATCCCATTTGGATAAATTAGAAGCAGAAGCAATCTATATTATTCGGGAAGTGGCAGCAGAATGTGAGAAGCCGGTTATGCTGTACTCAATAGGAAAAGATAGTTCAGTTATGCTTCATCTGGCAATGAAGGCATTTTATCCGGAGAAACCGCCATTTCCGTTTATGCATATTGATACCACCTGGAAGTTTAAAGAGATGACAGAGTTTCGGGACCGCAAGGCGAAGGAATTAGGGATCGATATGATTGTTTATACGAATGAGGAAGGGGTAAAGGCCGGAATTAATCCGTTTGATCATGGCGCTTCTTACACAGATATTATGAAAACGCAGGCGCTAAAGCAGGGGTTAAACAAGTACGGATTTACTGCGGCATTTGGCGGTGGCAGAAGAGATGAAGAGAAGTCCAGAGCAAAGGAGAGGATCTTCTCATTTCGGAATGCAGAGCATGCATGGGATCCGAAAAATCAGCGGCCGGAGATGTGGAAGTTATATAATACACAGATCCATAAGGGTGAGAGCATGCGGGTGTTCCCGTTATCCAACTGGACCGAGAATGATATCTGGCAGTATATATTGAGAGAAAAGATTGATATTGTATCCCTTTATTTTGCAAAGGAACGGCCGGTGGTATACCGGGATGGAAATATCATTATGGTGGATGATGACCGGATGCGGCTGCTACCGGGAGAAGAAGTTCAGATGAAGAAGGTGCGGTTCCGGACATTAGGATGTTATCCGCTGACCGGAGGCGTAGAGTCGGATGCAGATACACTGGAGGCAATTGTGGAGGAGACGCTGGGAGCCGTGAATTCAGAACGGACCAGCCGGGTGATCGACCATGAGGGAGCCGGCAGTATGGAGCGAAGAAAAAGGGAAGGATACTTTTAGAGATGAAGGAACTGTTAAAATTCATTACCTGCGGTAGTGTAGATGATGGTAAATCAACTTTGATCGGGCATATGCTGTATGATTCCAAGCTGCTCTTTGCGGATCAGGAACGTGCACTGGAACTGGAAAGTAAGGTTGGAAGTACGGATGGAAGCCTGGATTATTCTCTGCTGTTAGACGGATTGATGGCAGAACGGGAGCAGGGCATTACGATTGATGTGGCATATCGCTATTTTACGACCTCGAAGAGAAGCTTTATCGTAGCAGATACACCGGGCCATGAAGAATATACGAGAAATATGGCAGTCGGAGCTTCTTTTGCGGATGCAGCAGTTATCCTGCTGGATGCAACGAAGGGTGTGCTGGTGCAGACCCGCAGACATACCAGGATCTGTTCTCTGATGGGCATCCGTGATTTTATTTTTATTGTCAATAAGATGGATCTGGCAGAGTATCAGGAGTCTGTATTCCGGAATATTAAGAAAGAGCTGGAGGAGTTTGTGCAGATCTTTCCATGCAACAGCATGGCGGTCATTCCGGTTTCGGCAACAGTCGGTGATAATATTACAACCGATTCTGAACATATGGACTGGTATCAGGGGCCGACACTCTTGTCTTATCTGGAGGATCTGGAGCTGGATACCAACAATGCTGAGGATGATTTTGTGTTACCGGTGCAGCGTGTAAGCCGACCGAACCATACCTTTCGTGGCTTCCAGGGACAGGTGGAGGCAGGAAGCCTTCGAATCGGCGATGTGATCACGGTATATCCGAGTGGAGAACAAGCATCGGTATCCAGACTTCTGGCAGCCGGTGAGGATACAGAGGAGATTGTAAAGGGACAGCCGGTAACGATCTGCCTGGATAGGGAGATTGACTGCTCCAGAGGCTGTGTGATCGTGAAAGGGCAGGCACCGGTCGTTGGAAATATGTTCCGTGTGACGATGCTGTGGATGGATGATGTTCCGCTGGTAGAGGGCAAGGAATATATGCTGAAGCTTGGAACCAGGAAGATTCCGGCCCGTGTGGTTAAGATTGAATATAAGATTGATGTAAATACAGGAGAACATATTTCAGTTACGCAGGTAGAGAAAAACGGAATCGTATCCTGCAGTATCCTGACAACGGAAAAGATCGTATTTGAAAAATTTGCAGAAAACGAAGCATTGGGCGGCTTGATTCTGATCGACCGTATTACCAACATGACATCTGCCTGCGGTGTGATCGAGCAGCCGTTAACGCAGTTTGATAATCTGACCTGGCAGAATTCAGATATTACAAAGGAAGTCCGTGAGAAACAGCTGCATCAGAAGGCGGCGACATTCTGGTTTACCGGGTTGTCAGGATCCGGAAAGTCAACACTGGCCAATGAGCTGGAGATTCGGTTGACAGCAATGGGCAAGCATACCATGCTGTTAGATGGAGATAATATCCGAATGGGATTAAATCGTGATCTGGGATTTTCTGATGAAGATCGTACAGAAAATATCAGACGAATTGCAGAAGTGGCAAAGTTGATGAATGATGCAGGGCTGATCGTTCTGACATCCTTCATTTCACCATTTCGGAAAGACCGGGAGCTGGCACGCTCCATTATCGGAGAAGATTTTGTGGAAATCTATGTCAGCACACCGTTGGAGGAATGTGAGAACCGGGATGTAAAGGGTCTATACAAGAAGGCAAGAAGTGGTGAGATTCCGGTATTTACCGGTATTTCAAGCCCATATGAGGAACCGGAGCAGCCAGAGGTTCAGATTGATACTACCGATCTGTCGGTAGAACAGGCAGTAACACAGCTGTTACAGCATTTGAAAGAGAATTAGCATGCAGAAAGTGACAAAAGGGGTCATGAAAAAGAAGTTTGCAACTCTGGTTTTATCCATGCTGAAGATTGGCTGCATCGGATTTGGAGGAGGCAGTGCGCTGATTCCGGTTCTGCAGAAGGAGGCAGTGCAGGATAAAGGCCTGATTACAGAGGATGAACTGGACAGTGATATTGTGGCAGCCAGCATTACGCCGGGAGCTTTGCCGGTTGAGATAGCGGCCGGCATCGGAAAAACTACCTGTGGGACAGCCGGAATGTTTGCGGCAGCATCTGCAATGGCGTTGCCCGGAGCAATGCTGACAACGTTATTTCTGATGTTTGCCACGATGGTCGGAGAAAAACTGACAACGCAGATGTGCTATGCATCCGTCGGAATTACCGCTTATATCATTGTGATATTGGGACAATATATACTGACAACCTTAAAGAAGGCGAAGAACAATCGGGGGGGAATGATTCTGGCGGCGATAGTGATCCTTCTGGTATGGATGTTTAATGGAGAAGATAATTTCTTCCGTTTGTGTGGCATTACGGACACACCGATTTTTGGAGTGTCTACGATTGAGATTTTTATTGTGGCATTTTTTGTGATCATTTGCAATGGCGGGCGGTTTAAGTCCTGGTGGACAGTAATTGCCGGAGTGATCAGCCTGATATTCCTGTTTTCCACCGGCGATTCCCATCTGATCGGCTCATCGACGTTTACCAAAGGTCTGATACTCGGCATGCTGGTGCTGGGACTGGTGCGATTGGTGATGAATTTCCGGAGTAAGGAATCGTTTCACATTGGTGAGTGGAAAGAGATAATCGTTGAAATTCTGTTATGGATTGGGTTCCTGGTGGTATTGTCACTCCCGGCATGGATCATGATGCCGAAGTCGCTGGCCTTTACCGGACAGGGGCTTCTGTCGGCAATTATGTCATTCGGCGGAGGAGATGCATACCTGTCAGTTGCACAGGGATTATTCGTGGATTCAGGTATGATAACCGCAGATGAGTTTTACGGCGGTGTTGTTACGATGGCCAACATTCTGCCGGGGTCCATTCTGTGTAAGGTACTGAGCGGAATCGGTTATCTTTGGGGTGTTGATCAGACCGGAACCGTATGGGGCGGAATCGTGGCGGCTCTGGCAGGCTTTGCCAGCGCAACCGGAATGTCCTGTGCAGTGTTTGGAATAGCGAAGATTCTATATGATAAATGGAGAAAGATGGAGATGATCCAGGCACTGAATCATCTGATCCGACCGATTGTGTCGGGATTGCTTATCAGTGTGGGTATATCCTTGTACGGAACCAATTGTGTGGTAGAGGATAATGCCGGCTGGGGATATGGCAGTATCGCATTTTTAATGATCGTGATTGTCTGCGGCGTCTGTGTGATGCAAAGAAAAAAGATACATATGGTCTGGCAGGTATTGATGTCCATCGGTGTTTCTCTGATGGCATGTAATCTGTTTAATGTGATTTATTAAGATAAAAGGAGTGAATGAGATATGAAGAAAAGACCGGTAGATTTCGGACATATGTTATCCGGAATCCGTATGGATGTATGGCTGAAGCTGTTGAGGGAGAACAAAGTAGATAAGGAGTTCTATCCGCAGGCGGCGGTTATTACACTGGAAAGTGCTGTTTTAACACCGCTTGCTTATTTGGAATATTTGTTATTCTGGATTCCGGTTCATTTTACAAAAATAAAAAAAGACCCGATCTATGTAATCGGGTTCTGGAGAAGCGGAACGACCTATCTACAGAATCTGTTGACCAGAGATCCGCAGTTCGGTTGGTTTGATCCGGTCAGCACGATTATGTTTGGCAACTGCATTCTGCTTCGGAAGCCGCTGACTGCTTTGGCAAAGAATGGATTAAAGGGTGCAAGAGCTATGGATAATCTGGAGTTTGAACTGGATCTTCCGATGGAAGAGGCACATGGCTTCACCAACCTGACCGACCTGTCGGTCAGTCACATGATGGCATTTCCGGATCACGGAAAAGGTGCAAAGTATGTAGAAGCTATTTTTACGGATGCGTTATCCAGCAAGGACCGGAAACGGTTTTGGCATGTATATAATTATATGTTAAAGAAGCTGACCTATATCAAGGGTGGTAAGCAGCTGCTGTTAAAGAGTCCGGATAATACAGCCCGGATCGCATTCCTGAAGCGGGCATATCCGAAAGCAAAATTTATTAATATTTACCGGAATCCGTATACGGTTGTACGTTCTGCTCTGAATATGTTCCGGATCGAGATGGATAAATATGCATTATCCGAGAGCGTGAGTGACCAGTATCTGCTGGATCGAGTATGTCTGATATTTGAGCGGGTATACAGACGGGCATTCCGGGATCTGGATAACCTGGCACCATGTGATAAAATAGAAATCAAATATGAAGACTTTGTGGAAAACCAGGAGGAATATCTGGAGAAGATCTACAAGCAGCTGGGCATTAAGAATTATGACAAGGCATATCCGTATTTTAAGGAATATATGGATAGTATGAAGGATTATAAGACCAATCAGTATGATTATGCTCCGGAGCTGATCGAGAAAGTAAATGAGAGACTTGGATTTTATTTTGAACGCTATGGCTATGAGATGATCCGGCCGGAGCGCACAGAGGCAGTTGCAAAGGAGCAGGCATAACAGCAGAATGGACAGGAAAGAAGGCATGCATATGAAGCTGACAGAGATTCTGGATCAGATGCATTTAGATGCAATGTTAATTACCAACCCATATAATATGCGGTATGTGAGTCATTTTCGAGGTGGAGAAGGGGTTCTTCTGATCTCGCGAAAAAGTCGGGTGCTGATCACAGATTCGCGTTATACGGAGGCGGCAAAGCAGGAGAGTGATTTTCAGGTAGAGGAATGTAACCATCTGAGAAAGACAACGGATATCTTAAATGACTGGATAGAACGGGAACAGCTTCTGACAGTCGGTTATGAGGATGCGTCAATGCTTTGCAGTACGTTTCGGGAATATCAGACAGGACTTCCGGCAATAAAAGAATGGATCCCTCTAGGAGTGGCAGTTACCCGACTGCGCCAGATTAAGACTCCGGAGGAAATCGGATATCTGCGGCAGGCAGAGGCTATCGGAGATGCAGCATTTACAAAGATTCTGGATATTATTAAGCCGGGAATGACGGAGCTTGAGATTCAGGCAGAGTTGGAATACCAGATGATGAAATGCGGAGCCTCCGGCACCTCCTTTGATACGATTGTTGCCTCCGGTATTCATTCCTCTATGCCACATGCGATTCCGTCTGAGAAAAAGGTGGAATGCGGAGATTTTATTACCATGGACTTCGGTTGTAAATACAAGGGATACTGTTCGGATATGACGCGGACGATTGTCTTGGGAAAGGCCAACGACAAGCAGAAGGAGATTTATCAGCTGGTCTGGAAGGCGAATCACACAGTCGAAAGTCTGTTGCATGCAGGTATGGTATGCAAGGAAGTGGACCGGATTGCCAGAGATGTTATTGCAGACGGAGGATATGGAGAATACTTTGGACATGGACTGGGACATAGTGTCGGACTGGAGATCCATGAAAGCCCTGCGTGTAATATGCGGGATACTACAGTGTTGATGCCGAATATGATAATGACGGTGGAACCGGGAATTTATCTGCCGGGATTCGGAGGCGTCCGGATCGAGGATATGGTAGTGATCACGGAGAATGGACATGATAATCTGTCGCACTCACCGAAAAAACTGATAGAGCTGTAATGACATGGAAGCAGGCGGATGTCTGAACAGGATAGTAATACAGGAGAGGTATAGATTATGAATATTATTATTGCCGGTTGTGGCGGTGTAGGAAGTACCTTGGCAGAGCAGTTGACAGCGGAGGGACATGAAGTCACGGTCTTGGATTATGATAGTAAAAATTTACAGACGGTTACATCACAGTATGATGTAATGGGCATACAGGGAAACAGTACCAGTTATCGGGCGCAGTTAGAGGCAGGTGTCGATAAAGCGGATCTGCTGATTGCGGTAACCAATCATGATGAAGTGAATATGCTGACCTGCCTGATCGCCAAGAAAGCAGGTAACTGTCAGACGATTGCCAGAGTCCGGAGCCCTCAGTATTTCACAGAGATTGATTATATCCGGGATGAACTTGGATTATCGATGGCAGTGAATCCGGAATTTGCGGCAGCACAGGAAATATCACGATTGATGCAGATCCCGTCTGCATTGGAAGTGGATACCTTTGCAAAGGGACGAGTGAATCTTGTGAAAATCGAGATACCGGCAGATTCTGTACTGGATCAGCTGATGCTGGCTGATTTTTCATCTAAGGTAGAAACAGATGCTCTGGTTTGTATTGTAGAACGGGATAAGGAAGTTTATATTCCGGATGGAAGCTTCGTACTACAAGCGGGAGATAAGATTTATATCACCATGCAGATTTCTACATTGAATGGATTTTTGAATAAGATCGGTATCAAAGAGAAACCGATCAAAAAGGTATTACTTGCAGGCGGCGGAACGCTGGGATACTATTTAGGCAAGATCCTGACAGAAGCCAGAGTGCAGGTGAAGATTATTGAACAGAGTGAAAACCGCTGTGCAGAACTAAGTGAGATCCTGCCGAAGGCAATGATCATTAACGGAAATGCAACTGACCGTCAGCTTCTGGTGGAAGAGGATATCGAGACTACTGATGCTGTGGTTGCAATCACGAATTATGATGAGGAGAATCTATTGCTGGCGCTATATGCGAACAAGGTCTCCAATGCGAAGGTGATCACCAGGATTAATCGGTTGTCCTTTGAGGATGTTATCGGAGGACTTCCGATTGGCAGTACTGTGACACCGAAGGATATTACAGCAGAATATATTATACGTTATGTACGTTCTATGCAGAATTCTTATGGCAGTAATGTAGAAACACTGTACAGAATGGTTGACAACAAGGTAGAAGCACTGGAATTTAACGTAGCAGAGGATGCAAAGGTGACACGGGCAACCTTGGGAGAGCTGCGGACAAAGAAAAATACCCTGATCTGCTGTATTAATCGGAATAAAAAAATCATACGTCCGACCGGGCGCGATCGGATTATGCCGGGAGACAGTGTGATTGTAGTAACGACAAACCGGGGCTTAAATGGTATTGATGAAATATTGAATTAAGTGAGGGATTTCTATGAATTATCAGATATTAATATATGTATTGGGCTGGGTGCTTAATTTTCAGGCGGTATTTCTGTTGCTTCCGAGTCTGGTAGCACTGATATATCAGGAAAAATCCGGTTGGTGTTTTCTGCTGGCGGCAGTGGTGACCGGTATGATCGGAATTGCCTTGACCGTAAAGAAGCCGAAGAACACACAGCTGCATGCAAGGGAAGGGTTTGTACTGGTAGCATTGAGCTGGATCATCATCAGCCTGATCAGTGCGGCACCGCTTTGTATCAGCGGGGAAGTTCCGAACTATATAGATGCGGTATTTGAAATGGTTTCCGGTTATACGACAACCGGAGCGTCGATATTGACGGCGGTAGAAGATCTGCCGAACTGTATGAATTTCTGGCGTTGTTTCAGCAACTGGATCGGTGGTATGGGTGTGATCGTGTTTATGGTTACGATACTTCCCATGGTAGGTGCAAATGCCAATATGTATCTGATGAAAGCTGAGAGTCCGGGACCGTCCTTTGGTAAGCTGGTTCCGAAGCTGAAAAAAACTGCCAGTCTGCTATACATTATGTATATAGGCATGACCTTAATGCAGATAATTCTTTTGCTGATCGGAAAACTGGATTTCTTTCATGCGGTCTGTGTGAGTCTTGCAACGGCAGGTACCGGCGGATTCGGAATCAAGAATGATGGCTTTAGCGGTTACACCAGTTATGTGCAGATCATCGTAACAATTTTTATGTTCTTGTTCGGTGTGAACTTTAAGTTCTATTTTCTGCTGCTCATACGGAAGTTTAAAGACGCGATTGCGATTGAAGAAGTACGCTGGTACACGATACTTTATGCAGTAGCAACAATTGTAATTGCAATCGATATTTTCCATCTGATAGGAACGGTAGGCGGAAGCTTAAAGCATGCGGCATTCCAGGTAGCGACGGTTATGACAACGACCGGTTTCGCAACCGCTGATTTTAATCAGTGGCCGATCTTATCACAGACGATCCTGGTACTGCTGATGTTTGTGGGCGCCTGCGCCGGAAGTACCGGTGGCGGTATGAAGGTGTCACGATTTATTATTTATATCAAATCTGCCCAGAAGGAGATTGCATGTCTCCTACATCCGAGCAGTGTAAAGAAGATAAAAATGGATGGCAAAGTAGTGGATCATGAAACAATCCGTTCTGCCAATGTATATCTGATCATTTATATTCTGCTGCTGGCAGTATCCATTCTGCTGGTCAGTATTAATGGTTTCGATCTGGTAACGACTACTACTTCGGTTATTGCTTGCTTTAATAATATCGGACCCGGTCTCGGTGTGGTTGGCCCGATGGGAAATTTCAGCAGCTTATCATGGCTGTCCAAGCTGGTGCTCATTCTGGACATGTTGGCGGGAAGATTGGAAGTATTCCCGATCGTAGTGCTGCTTTTCCGTGACACATGGAAGCGGTAGGCGGCTGATAATAGAAAATGATCTATAACAACAAAAAAGGCATATTCTGATGTGGATGAAATATCTTTATCGGAATATGCCTTTTCTGCTAGTTAAAAAGGTCTCTGTCCTGTGGAGTATTATAATCGGCAGGAGTGTGATAATGAAAAGAGTCTGCCGCGACACAGACTGTAACTTGCTTTCAAATTATCAACTTTATTCATAATAGTAAGGAACGGAATATAAGTCAAGATGGCGAAAGGAAGTCAAGAAATATTAATTTATTTAAGCCAAAAACATTAAATAAATAACCCAAAGGTGAAGTTTGCTTAATTAAATTAAGAAAAAAAGAACGGACGCGTTGACCCGGAGGAGAAGGCGTGATAGGATAAAGAAAGAGACAAAGGAAAGAGATACGGAGTGAACAGACGGAAAGCGGAGCACACAGATACGAGAATATCGAACGAGAGAGATGGAAGGAGTAAGGTTAAAATGAAAAAGCATACCCTTGATCATATAGACTACAAGATTCTGAATCGTTTGCAGGAGAATGCGACTATTCCGGTAAAGGTGATTGCGGAAGAAGTGTTTCTATCATCACCGGCAGTAGCGGCACGGATTGAGCGATTGGAAAAACAAGGATATATTACAGGATATCATGCGGAAGTCAATCCGGTCATGCTTGGATATCACATTAAAGCATTTATCAGTTTGGAAATCGAGCCGGTCAGAAAAAAAGAGTTTTATCCGTATATAAAGCAATGTAGAAATGTGATTGAGTGTAACTGTGTAACAGGAGATTATTCCATGCTTCTGGAAGTGCTGTTCCCGGATACGGTAGCACTGGACCAGTTTATAGGGGAATTACAGAGCTATGGGAGAACCAGAACGGTCATTGTATTCTCCACTTCTGTCGAACACCGGGGAATCCTGGTGCCCGAGCAGGAAGAAGAATCGGAAGATCTGTAATTATTTCTTGTTGCGCTTTATAATGTTACCGACACAGACCAGAACAACACCGAGCAGAAAGAGAAAATAAAAGGGAACTCTTGCAGAAGGATTCTGGGCATTTGCAATCAGATTAATAACAAGGGCAACAAATGAAAAGATTTCTACGGTGAAACCGAAAATTTGAAAAAAGTTAAAGTTCTTCATAAAAATTATCCTTTCTGTATTGATATTCAGAGAGTAACACACTGGAATTAAAATGTCAAAACGACCGGAAAGCGGTCGCTTTGCCGGAAACAGTGTTATTTATGTGTATGCGGGTTATGGCCGGTGACAGATAGCTCCTTACGCTTCTGACTCGGTGTACAGCCGTAAGTCTGTCGAAACATCCGCATGAACAGTTTATAGTTGGTGAAACCGTTTCGCTCTGCAATCGTCTGGATGGGAAGGTCTGTCGTTAAGATATCATTATAAATGCTATGCAGACGAAAGGTGTTTAAGTATTCCGTAAAAGTCATGTTCATATATTTCTTAAAGAAACGGGTAAAGTAGGAAGGATTCAGGGCAAGGTAGCCGGAAATGTCCTGCATGGAGACCGGTTCCCGGTAATGCAGCTTTACGTAATCCATAACCTGTTCCAGACGTTCCATATATTTCTCGGTCTGATGGTACTCATTCTGAGTAATATCAACTTTAAAATCTGTGATCATAATATATAGCAATTCAAAAATACAACTGTAATATTTCAATCGGTAACCGTCCGGTTTTATATTCCACAGATCGACCAGCTGGATCAGAATGCTGCGGAGGTGCTGTAGAAGGTTTTCGGAAGGAAGGATGGGATTGCCACTGATTCCGTCAGAAAGCGGTACACCTGCAACTGAAGAAATATTCTTAAAATGCATATAGTCAATATCCGGAATATAGGTCTTCAGAAACTGATACGGAATCTGGATCAGCAGGAAATGGCATCGGTTACGGGTCTGTGTAGAATGAATGATATTGGAATCGATAATGATAAAATTATCTGCAGACAGGGTATAGGTCCGCTGTTCCATGTTAATGATAGATTCACCCTCCAGAACATAGATGACCTCGATGCTGTCATGCCAGTGCATCGGTACGAAAAAATTATGGTCTGTGCAGCAGGAGTATCGCATATTGACATCCTGATCCAGTTTGATTGTTTCATAGGTTGCAGTAGAACGGCTCATGGTGCTCCTCCTTACGTATCCGGTAATTTCATCAGTAATAATGGCTATAACTGATAAAAACAGTATAACGAATTAAGGAACACTTGTAAATCCTGTGTACTTTACAAATGAAAAGGAATATGCGACAATATAACAGACTGTAGAAATCAGCAAATAAAGTGATGGAAAGAGAATGGAGAAAGACATGTGGATTGCAGATAACTGGAAAGATTATAAGGTGATAGATTGCTCGGACGGAGAGAAGCTGGAACGCTGGGGAGAATATACGCTGATCCGTCCGGATCCGCAGGTGCTATGGAGCTTCCCGCGGAAAGATCGTGGATGGCGGGAATGGAACGGACATTACCACAGAAGCAGCAAAGGCGGTGGTGAATGGGAGTTCCGGAAACTTCCGGAACAGTGGGAGATTCACTATGGAGAATTGACATTCCATTTGAAGCCATTCAGCTTTAAGCATACGGGACTGTTCCCGGAGCAGGCAGTAAACTGGGACTGGTTCTCTGAACAGATTCGGACAGCGGCCCGGCCGGTTAAAGTATTGAATCTCTTTGCCTATACAGGAGGGGCGACCTGTGCTGCGGCAAAGGCCGGTGCCAGTGTGACGCATGTGGATGCCTCTAAGGGTATGGTGACATGGGCAAAGGAGAATGCGAAGGCATCCGGTCTGGAAGATGCACCAATCCGCTGGATTGTAGATGATTGTGTGAAATTTGTGGAACGGGAGATCCGTCGTGGTAATCATTATGATGCGATCATCATGGATCCGCCGTCTTATGGCAGGGGGCCCAAAGGTGAGATCTGGAAGATTGAGGAGAAAATACACCCGTTTATTCAGCTGTGTACACAGGTGCTGAGTGAACAGCCGTTATTTGTACTGGTGAACTCTTATACAACCGGTCTGGCACCGGCGGTACTGACGTATATGCTGGCATCGGAGCTGGAGCCAAAGTATGGCGGGTATGTGGAGTCACAGGAAATCGGACTGCCGGTAGAAAGGACCGGACTGGTACTGCCGTGCGGGGCAGCCGGAAGGTGGACGGCAAAGTAGAAGGGAGCGAGAGAGTTGAGTCAACAGAAGAAAAATAAGAAGGACAAGGATCGGTTGTTTCTGTCAAAGGTGATCATCGTAGGGCTGCTTCTTGTTTTACAGATTGGAATTATTGTATATGGAATGATCAGCCTCGGGAAGTATTTTGCATATGTGCAGGCACTGTGTACGATACTGAGTCTGGTTGTGGTAATTTATATCATTAATAAACCGGATAACCCGGCCTATAAGCTGGCCTGGGTGGTGCCGATTCTGTTATTTCCTATTTTCGGCGGTGTTTTTTATGTGGCGATTGCGGGTAATCATGCCAGTAAGCATTTTGTACGTAAGATTGAAAAAAGTATTACAGATGCCTGCCGATTTTTGAAACAGGATGAAGAAGTGGCGGAGCATTTAGACAGTGTTTCGGAAATTGCCGGAATGCAGTCAAAATATATTCGCGACTGGGGAAAATATCCGGTATTTCAGAATACGGAAGTGACATATTATCCATTTGGGGAGGACAACTTTGAACCACTGTTGGAGGAACTGAAGAAGGCAAAACGATATATTTTTATGGAATATTTTATTATCCGGGAAGGACTGTTCTGGAATTCTGTTCTGGAGATTCTGGAGCAGAAGGTGAAGGAAGGCGTTGACGTCCGGGTAATGTTTGATGACATGGGTTGTGTGGCCACGATCCCTTCCGGATATGAAAACCGGTTGCGGGAAAAGGGTATTCGCTGTTATTCGTTTAATCGGTTTATTCCTATCCTGACTCTGCGTCTGAACAACCGGGATCACAGAAAAATAACTGTGATTGACGGACATACCGGATTTACCGGAGGAATCAATCTGTCGGATGAATATATTAATGAGACTTCGCCATATGGACGTTGGAAGGATACCGGTATCATGCTGAAAGGGGATGCGGTCTGGAGTCTAACTGTTATGTTCCTGCAGATGTGGCGGTGCGTATCCGGAGATGTTGAGGACTTTGAAACATTCCGGCCGGTTGACGGAGAAGAGATGCATCGGACATCTGATGGCTATGTGCAGCCTTATAGCGACTCTCCGTTGGATCAGGAGATTCTTGGAGAGAATATTTATCTGAATATGATCAACCGGGCAAAAAAACGGATTTATATTATAACACCATACCTCATTCTGGACAATGAAATGGTGACAGCACTGACACTGGCTGCTAAGAGCGGCGTGGATGTGCGGATCATCATTCCCGGAATTCCGGATAAGAAGATCGTATATGTATTATCGCAGTCTAATTGTGTGCCGTTGTTAAAAGATGGTGTCCGAGTCTACAGGTATATGCCGGGATTTACACATGCGAAGGTGGTATTGGTGGACGATCAGATTGCAACTGTCGGAACGGTGAACTTTGATTACCGAAGTCTGTTCCTGCATTTTGAATGTGGTGTCTGGATGTATCGGAGTAATGCTGTGCAGGAGATTCGGAAGGATTTCGAGGAGACCTTTACTGATTGCGAGGAGATGCAGTATGAGGAGTGCATTAAGATCTCCGGATTCCGAAAGATGGTGCGGGCGGTATTGAATATGCTTGGACCATTGCTATAGAATGCGACAGAAAGTGGACTGAACGGAGATAGCAGCATGGCAGAAACATGGAGGATGTTAGATTGGAAAAGACAATAGAAGAGTATTTGCAGGAGTTGAGCGAAGAACGACCGTATAAAATCGTACTGAGCCAGCCGGCAGGGAAGGAAACAGAGTTCCGTAAGGTTGAGATTAGAATGATAGAGAGTAAGCAGGGCATCCGCTATCAGATAGAGAAGTTTACGGCGAAACAGGCATTTCATATTAATATAGAAGAAACAGATCTGCAGAGCAGTCTCCGGACCTATTTCGGGAAAGAATATTTACAGTGCAGTGCATGGACAGAGCAGTGGGAATATCAGGCAAAGATCAGTAAAAAAGGGAAGCTGCTTCAGAACCGGCATAGGAATACGCAGTCGGCAGAGCTGCGGCAGGGCAATAATAAACAGAAGAATTACTGCATTCCGGAAGGCACCCCGATCCCGCCGCTGGTTGATATGGGAATATTTACCAAAGAAGGAAAAGTTGTACAGTCAAAGTATGATAAGTATCGTCAGATCAACCGGTTTCTGGAAATTGTGGAGGATGTCAGGAAGGAACTGCCGGAAGGGTGGATCCATATTATTGACTTCGGATGCGGAAAATCCTATCTGACATTTCTTCTGTATTACTATCTGGTTGAAGTCAAACACATGGATGTAACGATCACCGGACTGGATCTGAAGGAATCCGTGATCCGGAAATGTCAGGAGATCGCAGATAAATATCAGTATCGGAACCTGCACTTTGAGGTAGGAGATATTCAGGGGTATCAGACATCGGAACCGGTCAACATGGTTGTATCTCTTCATGCATGTGATACCGCAACGGATTATGCATTGTATCATGCGGTCCGGTGGAATGCAGATGTGATTTTATCTGTTCCATGTTGTCAACATGAGCTGAATCAGCAGATGCAGCCGGGAGTCCTTCCAATCCTGTCCAGATACGGGATTCTGAAGGAACGTTCGGCAGCCTTGATGACAGATGCGATCCGTGGAAATCTGCTGGAAGTCTGTGGATACCGGACGCAGGTCATGGAGTTTATCGATATGGAGCATTCACCGAAGAATCTTCTGATCCGTGCCGTACGCGGAACTGCTTCGGAGGAGAAAAAGCAGACTATGTTAAAAGAAGCGGAAGCATTGATGAATGCATTTGAACTGCATCCGACATTCTACCGGCTGTTAAAGGAAGAAACCGGCGGACGGATTTAGGCCGGAGGCGGGAACACACTGAAAGGAAACAGGAGTAATTTATGGATGAGAGAACGGAAGAAAAGCTGGAAGAAAAGAATGAACAGCGAAGAATCATAGATAGCTATGACGGCGATCCAGATGACCTGGTGTTTTTCCAAACGGAACAGGACTTTGCGGAACGGGCAAAACAGAAGCATGCAGAAAGCATCTGGGGAAAAGAGGAAGAATCCGTACAACCGGAAGGAAATCAGGGACAGCAGGCAGGAACCCCGGATGGTGAGCCCGTTGCCGGGGGAATGCCGGACAGTCAGATGGCTGCGGAAAGAATCGCAGATAGTCAGATGGATGTCGGAGAAATGCCGGGTATTCAGATCCCGGTCGAAGGAATCACAGACGGTCAGGCGGTTGCCGGAGGAGTTCCGGACAGTCAGATGGCTATCGGAGAAATACCGGAGAACCGGGGGATCGATCCGAATGATCCACATTATATGAACTATGAACCGGATCCGTATTATGAATATGGATATGGAGAGGAGCCGGAACCAATCGGAATGCCGGGAGATAAAAATGGTGAGGGAACCGGACTTGGAGTTGCCAGTATGGTGACCGGTATATGCAGTATTGTGCTCGGCTGTTGCGGGCTCCAGTATGTGCTTTCACTGACAGCGATTGTTCTGGGAATCTGCTGTCTGACCAGAAAGAATAAAACGCAGAATGCAAAGGTATTTTCGATCATAGGAATTGTGCTCGGAGCACTGATACTGGCAGTATCCGTACTTGGAATGATATTCAGCTTCGGATATCCGCTGATACTACAGTACTTTTGCTATATTCTGTAGAAAGAACAAATAAAAAATAATAAATAAAAAATAATAAAAACCACTTGCATTTATATATAAAGCAGGTTATAATATCTCTTGCTGTGACATTGATAGCGTTGAAGCGTGAGGTTGCTGCACACAGTTGCAGGTTTTCCGTGGAGCGAATGTCAAGTTAGGAAACTGGCGACAAGTCACTGTACTATATGAACCATCTACCGGAAAGGTAGAAATGACGTGTGGATATAAATAAGAAACACACGGGAATGTGTACAGTCACCGCTTGTCGTACTGAAATTAAGTGCGAAAAGGAGGCGGCTTTTTTTATGGCAAGTCAAGTAATGAGAATTACACTCAAGGCTTACGATCATCAGTTAATTGATCAGGCTGCAAAGAACATCATCGAAACTGTAAAGAAGACAGGAGCAAAGGTGAGCGGACCTGTACCGATGCCAACTAAGGTTGAGAAAATCACAATCTTACGGGCAGTACACAAGTACAAGGATTCCAGAGAGCAGTTTGAGCAGAGAACACATAAGAGACTGATTGATGTAATTCAGCCTACCCAGAAGACTATCGATGCTTTACAGAAGATGGATATGTCAGCTGGCGTTTACATCGACGTAAAGATGAAGTAAGCAATACCAAATACGTTGGTTTTCCCAATGAATTTAGTATGATTGCAGAAAGCAATCCGCTGTAGATTAATTAGGAGGAAAAAAATGAAGAAAGCAATTTTAGCAACAAAAGTCGGAATGACTCAAATCTTCAATGAAGACGGAGTATTAACACCTGTTACCGTTCTTCAGGCTGGACCATGTGTCGTAACTCAGGTTAAGACAGCAGAGAATGATGGTTACAGTGCAATTCAGGTAGGATTCGGCGAGAAGAAAGAACGAATCGTAAGCAAGGATGTAGCTGGCAAGAAGAAAATCGTAAATCCACACGGTGCCGGTAAGGCAGAGGTTGGACATTTCAAGAAGGCCGGCACAACACCAAAGTTATTTGTTAGAGAATTCAGATTGGATAATGCTGAAGAGTACGAGATCGGTAGTGAGATCAAGGCTGACATCTTCGCTGAAGGCGATAAGATCGATGCAACCGCTAAGTCAAAGGGTAAAGGATATGCAGGCGGTATCAAGAGATACGGTATGCGTTCAGGCCCTGCAGCACACGGTTCTAAGTATCACAACCATGCAGGTTCCAACGGTTCCGCAACAACCCCAGGTCGTGTATTCAAGGGCAAGAAGATGCCTGGACACATGGGTAATGTAAGAGTAACTGTTCAGAATCTGGAGATCGTTAAGATAGATATGGATAACAACGTAATCCTGGTTAAGGGTTCTGTACCGGGACCTAAGAAGTCATTAGTAATGCTTAAGGAAACAGTAAAAGTCGGTAAATAGACTTGAGGAAGGAGGAGCTTTTAGATGGCATCAGTAGCAGTTTATAACATCGAAGGTAAAGAAGTAGATAAGTTAGAACTTAATGATTCCGTATTCGGTGTTGAAATAAATGAACATTTAGTGCATATGGCTGTTGTAGGACAGCTTGCAAACAATCGCCAGGGAACACAGAGTGCAAAGACACGTTCTGAAGTTTCCGGTGGTGGTAGAAAGCCTTGGAGACAGAAGGGAACCGGTCATGCAAGACAGGGTTCTACACGCTCTCCACAGTGGACCGGTGGTGGTGTTGTATTTGCACCAAAGCCGAGAGATTATTCCGTAAAGATGAACAAGAAGGAAAAGCAGCTTGCTATGAAGTCTGTACTTACTTCTAAGGTTCAGGATGAGAAGCTGGTTGTAGTAGACGAGCTGAAGATGGATGAGATCAAGACAAAGAAGTTCGTAGAGATCATGAACAACTTAAAGGCAGCTAAGGCATTGGTAGTTACAAAGGATGTTGAGAACAATGTAGTTCTTTCAGCAAAGAATGTAGCAGATGCAAAGACCATGGTTGTAAATGAGATCAATGTATATGACATTTTGAAGTATGATACCTTAGTATTAACTAAGGATGCAGTAGCAGCAATTGAGGAGGTGTACGCATAATGGCAGATATTAAATATTATGACGTTATCTTAAAGCCGGTTGTAACTGAGAAGAGTATGAATGCAATGGCTGAGAAGAAATACACATTCCTTGTTCATCCGGAAGCAACCAAGAGCCAGGTTAAGGAAGCGGTTGAGAAGATGTTCGAAGGAACCAAGGTTGCCAAAGTTAACACCATGAACTGCGAAGGCAAGACAAAGAGACGTGGAATGGTTTACGGCAAGACTGCCAAGACCAAGAAGGCAATCGTACAGCTGACAGCTGACAGCAAGGATATTGAGATCTTTGAGGGTCTGTAAGACTGACAGCAATATACGCAACGAAAGCGTGATAACAAATAGGTATAGTTGAAAGGAGATAAAAAAATGGGAATTAAGACATTTAACCCATATACACCTTCCAGAAGACATATGACCAGCTTAGATTTTGCAGAAATTACAAAGTCTACTCCGGAGAAGTCTTTGACAGTATCTCTGAAGAAGAATGCAGGTCGTAACAATCAGGGAAAGATTACAGTTAGACATCAGGGCGGTGGTTCCAGAAAGAAATACAGAATCATCGACTTTAAGAGAAATAAAGATGGAGTACCGGCAAAGGTTGCTTCTATCGAATATGATCCAAACAGAACCGCAAACATTGCATTGATCAATTATGCAGACGGTGAGAAGGCATACATCCTTGCACCGGTTGGTTTGAAGGTTGGAGATACCGTAATGAACGGTGCAGAAGCTGAAATCAGAGTTGGTAACTGCTTACCACTTGAAATGATTCCGGTTGGTACAGAAATTCATAACATTGAGTTATATCCTGGCAAGGGTGCTCAGCTGGTTCGTGCAGCTGGTAACTCTGCACAGCTGATGGCAAAGGAAGGAAAGTATGCAACCCTTCGTCTTCCATCCGGCGAGATGAGAATGGTTCCGTTAAACTGCCGTGCAACGATCGGACAGGTTGGAAACATTGAACATGACCTGGTTAACATTGGTAAAGCAGGTCGTAAGCGCCATATGGGTATTCGTCCTACTGTTCGTGGTTCTGTTATGAACCCTAACGACCATCCACATGGTGGTGGTGAAGGTAGAGCTCCTATCGGACGTTCCGGCCCATCCACTCCTTGGGGTAAGCCTGCTCTTGGTTTGAAGACCAGAAAGAAGAACAAGCAGTCTAACAAGTTGATCGTAAGAAGAAGAAACGGTAAGAGTATTAAATAGTTTAAGGAGGTAACCTAATGGCACGTTCAGTTAAAAAAGGACCATTTGCAGATGACTATTTGCTCAAGAAGGTAGATGCGTTAAACGCTGCAAATGACAAGCAGGTAATTAAAACTTGGTCTCGTCGTTCTACAATCTTCCCATCATTTGTAGGCCATACAATCGCTGTATATGATGGAAGAAAGCATGTTCCGGTATATGTTACAGAAGACATGGTAGGACACAAGCTTGGTGAATTCGTAGCAACCCGTACTTACAGAGGTCATGATAAGACCGAGAAGAAGGGTAAGAGATAAGAAGATTTGAAAGGAGGCAACATCCATGGCAAAAGGACATAGATCCCAGATTAAGAGAGAGCGGAATGCAAACAAAGATACCAGACCATCAGCAAAGGTTTCTTACGCCAGAGTATCTGTTCAGAAGGCATGCTTCGTTCTTGATGCAATCAGAGGCAAGGATGTACAGACAGCACTTGGTATTTTAGCATACAATCCAAGATATGCTTCAAGTGTAATAGAAAAGTTATTAAAGTCTGCTATTGCAAATGCAGAGAACAATAATGGTATGAAGATGGAGGACCTTTATATTGCAGAGTGTTATGCAAACAAAGGACCTACAATGAAGAGAGTTCAGCCTAGAGCACAGGGTAGAGCTTACAGAATCGAGAAGAGAAGCAGTCACATCACAATCGTGCTTGATGAGAAGAAATAGGAGGTCATTATGGGACAGAAAGTTAATCCTCATGGTTTAAGAGTCGGCGTCATCAAGGATTGGGATTCCAGATGGTATGCTGACACAAAGAATGATGAATTTTCAAACAATCTTGTTGAAGATCACAAGATTCGTGAATTCTTAAATAAGAAGTTAAAGAACGCAAGTGTTTCCAAGATCGAGATCGAAAGAACCACAGATCGCGTTAAGGTTATTGTTCAGACCGCTAAGGCCGGTGTTGTAATCGGTAAGGGTGGCGCTGAGATCGATAAGCTGAGAGCAGAAGTTCAGAAGCTGACCGATAAGAAGTTAAACATTGAGATCAAAGAGATCAAGAAGCCGGATAGCGATGCTCAGTTAGTAGCTGAGAACATTGCACAGCAGTTAGAGAACCGTGTTTCTTTCCGTCGTGCTATGAAGTCATGCATGTCAAGAACCATGAAGAATGGTGCACTTGGTATTAAGACTTCTGTATCTGGTCGTCTGGGTGGTGCTGATATGGCTCGTACAGAGTTCTACAGCGAGGGAACAATTCCTCTTCAGACACTGCGTGCAAACATCGATTATGGTTTTGCAGAAGCAGATACCACTTATGGAAAAGTTGGTGTTAAGACATGGATTTATCATGGTGAAGTACTTCCTGTTAAAGGAGAAAAGGAAGGGGGCAATAAATAATGTTAATGCCTAAGAGAGTAAAACGTCGTAAGCAGTTCAGAGGTTCTATGGCTGGTAAGGCGTTACGTGGTAATACAATTTCAAACGGTGAATATGGTATCGTTGCATTAGAGCCTGCTTGGATCAAGTCCAATCAGATTGAGGCAGCCCGTATCGCTATGACACGTTATATTAAGCGTACAGGTAAAGTTTGGATCAAGATTTTCCCGGATAAGCCTGTAACAGCAAAGCCTGCTGAGACTCGTATGGGTTCCGGTAAGGGATCTCTGGAGTACTGGGTAGCAGTAGTTAAGCCGGGCAGAGTTATGTTTGAGATCGCCGGCGTACCGGAGGATGTAGCAAAGGAAGCATTAAGACTTGCTATGCATAAGCTGCCGGTTAAATGTAAGATTGTATCAAAGGCCGATTTAGAAGGAGGTGCTGGCAGTGAAAACTAAGGAATATGTTCAGGATTTAAAGACAAAATCAGTAGAAGAATTGAATGCTGAGTTAGTAGCTGCTAAAAAGGAACTCTTCAATTTAAGATTCCAGAATGCTACCAATCAGTTAGAGAATACAAGCCGTATCAAAGAAGTACGTCGTAATATTGCCCGTATTCAGTCTGTTATGACTGAAAAGGCTAATGCTTAATTATCTGGAAGGAGGAAGTTGTTGTGGAAAGAAATCTGAGAAAGACACGTGTAGGTATCGTTACAAGTGATAAGATGGATAAGACAATTGTTGTTTCTATCATAGATAATGTTAAGCATCCTCTTTATGGAAAGATTGTAAAGAGAACTTATAAGTTAAAGGCACATGACGAGAATAACGAGTGCAAGATCGGTGATAGAGTAAAAGTTATGGAGACAAGACCATTGTCAAAGGACAAGAGATGGAGACTTGTTGAAATCGTAGAGAAAGCGAAGTAAGGAGGCAAAACCATGGTTCAACAGGAAACAAGACTTAAGGTTGCTGATAACACTGGTGCTAAGGAATTACTTTGCATTCGTGTTTTAGGCGGTTCAACCAGAAGATATGCAAATATTGGAGACGTTATCGTTGCCTCTGTTAAAGATGCAACACCAGGTGGCGTTGTTAAGAAGGGTGACGTTGTTAAGGCAGTTGTAGTAAGAAGCAAGAAGGGCGCTCGCCGTAAGGATGGTTCTTACATCAAGTTCGATGAGAATGCAGCTGTAATTATCAAGGATGACTTAAATCCAAAGGGAACTCGTATTTTTGGACCTGTAGCTAGAGAGTTGAGAGATAAGAAGTTCATGAAGATCGTCTCTTTAGCACCGGAAGTGCTGTAGGGAGGTGTCGACTGTGGCAACAATGAAGATTAAAAAGAATGACCAGGTAGTAGTAATTACCGGTAAGGATAAAGGTAAAGAAGGAAAAGTTCTTTCTGTAGATGCCAAGAATCACAAGGTTTTAGTTGAAGGTGTGAATATGGTTTCCAAGCATTGCAAGCCAAGCATGCAGAATCAGCAGGGCGGCATCATTCAGAAGGAAGCTCCAATTGACATTTCAAACGTAGCTTATCTTTACAAGGGAAAGCCGGTTCGTATCGGATTCCAGGGCGAGAAGAAAGATAAGGTTCGTGTGGCTAAAGTTGATGGTAAATTAGAAGTAATCGATTAATAGGAAAGGAGGCCGCACAAGGTGAGTAGACTGAAAGATCAGTACAACGAGACAATCGTTGACGAAATGATTAAGAAATTTGAATATAAGAATAAAATGCAGGTACCAAAGCTTGATAAGATCGTAATCAACATGGGCGTTGGTGAAGCAAAGGATAACGCAAAGTTATTAGAGGCTGCCATTAAGGATCTGGAGACAATCTCAGGTCAGAAGGCTATTGTAACAAAGGCTAAGAAGTCTGTTGCAAACTTCAAGTTAAGAGAAGGTATGCCAATCGGATGCAAGGTTACATTAAGAGGCGAGAAGATGTATGAGTTCGCAGATCGTCTGATCAACCTGGCACTGCCACGTGTACGTGACTTTAGAGGTATTAATCCGAACGCATTTGATGGCAGAGGTAACTACGCACTTGGTATCAAGGAGCAGTTAATCTTCCCTGAAATCGAATACGATAAGGTTGATAAGGTAAGAGGTATGGATGTTATTTTCGTAACAACAGCAAATACCGATGAAGAGGCTCGTGAATTATTGACATTATTCGGAATGCCGTTCAGCAAGTAAGAAGGAGGAAGAGTTTCATGGCAAAGACATCTATGAAAGTTAAACAGCAGCGCAAGCAGAAGTTCTCTACCAGAGAATATACCCGCTGCAAGATTTGTGGTCGTCCACATTCAGTGTTAAGAAAGTACGGAATTTGCAGAATCTGCTTCCGTGAATTAGCATACAAGGGTGAGATCCCTGGTGTTAAGAAGTCAAGCTGGTAAGAGTTGAAAGGAGGCAAACAATAATGGCAATGAGTGATCCAATTGCAGATATGCTTACAAGAATCCGTAATGCGAATACTGCAAAACATGATACAGTTGATGTTCCGGCATCTAAAATGAAGGTTTCAATTGCAGAGATCCTTTTAAATGAGGGTTATATCAAAGCTTTTGATATCGTAGATGATGGTAATTTCAAGACAATCCGTATTACATTGAAATATGGTGCAGATAAGAACGAGAAGATTATCACAGGTCTGAAGAGAATTTCTAAGCCTGGTCTTCGTGTATATGCAAGCAAGGAAGATTTACCAAAGGTTCTTGGTGGTCTGGGTATTGCAATCATTTCTACAAATAAGGGTGTATTAACCGACAAGGAAGCTAGAAAACAGAACGTAGGCGGCGAAGTTCTCGCTTACGTATGGTAATTATAATATTAGGAGGTAACGGCAGATGTCACGTATCGGAAGAATGCCTATCGCTGTACCAGCAGGTGTAACTGTTGATATCGCAGAAAATAATAAGGTGACAGTTAAGGGACCTAAGGGAACCTTAGAGAGAGTTTTACCTGCAGAGATGGAAATCAAGCAGGAAAATGGCGAGATCATCGTAACAAGACCGAACGACTTAAAGAAAATGAAGTCTTTACACGGTCTGACCAGAACACTGATCCATAACATGGTAGTTGGTGTTACAGATGGTTTTACAAAGGAACTGGAAGTAAACGGTGTTGGTTACAGAGCATCTAAGCAGGGCAAGAAGTTAACCCTTTCATTAGGTTATTCTCACCCGGTTGAAATGGAAGATCCGGAAGGATTGGAGTCAACAGTAGATGGTAACAAGATTATCGTTAAAGGTATTGATAAAGAAAAAGTTGGCCAATATGCTGCAGAGATCAGAGCTAAGAGAGAACCTGAACCATACAAGGGTAAGGGTATCAAGTATGCTGATGAAGTGATTCGACGCAAGGTTGGTAAGACTGGTAAAAAATAATTAAAGGAGTGATAAACAATGGTTAGTAAAGCGTCAAGAAAAGATATTCGTGAAAAGAAGCATTCAAGACTTCGTAACCGTATCAGTGGCACTACTGAATGCCCACGTTTAGCGGTTTTCAGAAGTAATAATCATATGTACGCTCAGATTATTGATGATACAGTTGGAAATACCTTAGTGTCTGCATCTACATTAGAGAAGGCTGTAAAGGATTCTGTAGATCACACCAATGATGTTGCAGCAGCAGCAAGTGTTGGAAAGGCAATCGCTGAGAAAGCATTAGCAAAGGGTATCAAGACTGTCGTATTCGATAGAGGCGGCTACGTATATAAAGGTAAAATTAAAGCATTAGCAGATGCAGCCCGTGAAGCTGGTCTCGAATTCTAATAAGGAGGAATACACAAATATGAAGCATACAATCATTGATGCTAGTCAGTTGGAATTAGAAGAAAAAGTAGTATCAATTAAGCGTGTTACCAAGGTTGTTAAGGGTGGACGTAACATGAGATTCGCAGCTCTTGTAGTTGTTGGTGACAGAAATGGTCATGTTGGTGCCGGCTTAGGTAAGGCTGCTGAAATCCCGGAAGCAATTCGTAAGGGAAAAGAAGATGCTATTAAGAAGCTGGTTACAGTTGCAATCAACGATGAGGGAAGTATTCCTCATGACTGGACAGGTAAGTTCGGCAGCGCATCTGTATTATTAAAGGCATCTCCGGAAGGTACTGGTATCATCGCCGGTGGTCCGGCACGTAACGTACTGGAGCTGGCCGGATATAAGAATATTCGTACCAAGTCTTTAGGATCTAACAACAAGCAGAACGTAGTATTAGCTACGATTGATGGACTTTCTCAGATTAAGACTCCGGAAGAAGTTGCTAAGCTTCGTGGTAAGTCTGTGGAAGAAATCCTGGACTAAGGAGGTTATTTGAAATGGCAGATAAGTTAAAAGTAACATTAGTAAAGTCTACAATCGGAGCAATTCCTAAGCATAAGAAGACTGTTGAAGCATTGGGCCTGCATAAGGTTAACAAGTCTGTAGAACTTCCAAACAATGCTGCAACATTAGGAATGGT
>HF991308.1:38160-39227 GCA_000431515.1 Clostridium sp. CAG:632
TAGACATTTAGTAAAAGTTGAAGAAATTTAATTTGGAATAGGAGGTGCACGTAATGAATTTATCAAGCTTAAAGCCTGCAGAGGGCTCAAAACAGAGCGATAACTTCAGAAGAGGTCGTGGCCATGGTTCAGGAAATGGCAAGACAGCCGGTAAAGGTCATAAGGGACAGAAGGCTCGTTCAGGAGCTCCAAGACCGGGTTTTGAAGGTGGTCAGATGCCATTATACAGAAGATTGCCTAAGAGAGGTTTCACTTGCAGAAACTCTAAGGAGATCGTAGCAGTAAATGTAGCTGCTCTGGAACGTTTTGAAAATGGTACAGAAGTAACTGTAGCAACATTAGTTGAGCAGGGAATTGTAAAGAATCCTAGGGATGGAGTAAAGATTCTTGGAAATGGAGAATTAACCAAGAAGCTTACAGTTAAGGCAAACGCTTTCAGTGAAGGAGCAGTTGCTAAGATTGAAGCGGCTGGTGGAAAAGCCGAGGTGATTTAGTATGTTCAAAACATTA
This sequence comes from Clostridium sp. CAG:632, assembly GCA_000431515.1. Classification (GTDB taxonomy): domain Bacteria; phylum Bacillota; class Clostridia; order Lachnospirales; family Lachnospiraceae; genus CAG-632. The sequence goes on from HF991308.1 coordinate 38,671, forward strand.
GTAAATGCTTTGAAAGTGAAAGACATACGAAATCGAATCCTTTACACACTTATGATTTTATTGGTAGTTCGAATTGGTTGTACCCTTCCAATTCCGGGTATTGATACCGAAGTGGTGAAGTCAACACTGACTTCACTGCTTGGAGATTCGAACTCCATCTTAAATGCATTTACCGGTGGTTCATTTGAGCAGATGTCAATCTTTGCGTTGAATGTAACTCCGTATATTACATCTTCCATTATCATGCAGCTGTTGACCATTGCCATTCCGGCACTGGAAGAGATGCAGCGGGATGGTGAAGACGGAAGAAAGAAAATGACGGCAATTACCAGATACGTGACCGTACTTTTGGGAATTATGGAGTCAGCCGGACTGGCTATCAGTCTTCATAATGCAAAAGCATTAGGTACCGGTGCAAACGCATTTACGGTTGTTGTCATGATTGTAACACTGACCGCAGGCAGTATTCTGGTTATGTGGTTAGGTGAGCAGATCACGGATCGGGGAATCGGAAATGGTATTTCCATCATTCTGTTGATCAATATTGTATCCAGAAT
>HF991309.1:0-14392 GCA_000431515.1 Clostridium sp. CAG:632
AGTCGTGAGGATGTATGTTTTTATAGGGTATTTTATAAAAGTGAAGGAGAACGCAGATGGAAGAAAAATTATTACATACTCCGGACGGAGTACGTGACATTTATGACAGCGAGTATAAGAGAAAGCGAAAGGTCATGAGTGAACTCCATCATGTGTTAGAGTTATATAGTTATCGGGACATTCAGACACCGACCTTTGAGTATTTTGATATTTTCAGCAAGGAAAAAGGTTCGGCTCCATCTAATGAGATGTTTAAATTCTTTGATCGGGATAATAACACACTGGTATTAAGACCGGATATTACACCAAGTATTGCAAGATGTGTTGCAAAGTATTATGAGACAGAAGATCTGCCGATTCGTCTTTGTTATGAAGGCAATACCTTTACAAATAAGATCAGTCATCAGGGTAAATTATGTGAAGTGACACAGGTTGGCGGAGAACTGGTGAATGATGACAGCTCGGCTGCAGACGCTGAAATTCTGGCAACTGTGGTTGATTGCATTCAGGCATCCGGACTTGAGGAATTTCAGGTGGAAGTCGGAGAGGTTGATTTCTTTAAGGGCGTGATCGAGGAAGCCGGGTTAAGTATGGAAGAAGAGAGCCATATCCGGGCATATATTCAGAATAAGAATTTCTTTGGCCTGCAGGAATATGTAAAACAGTTGGATATTTCAGAACATTTGAAGCAGGTACTGGTATCGTTTGAACATCTTTTCGGAGGTGTAGATATGCTGGAGCAGGCACAGAAGCTGGTTCAGAACCGCCGCTCATTAGAAGCATTGGATCGTCTTCAGAAAGTATATCAGGCATTGGCATTTTATCACTGTGAGGAGCATATCAGCTTTGATCTGAGCATGCTGAGTGATTTTAAATATTATACAGGAATCTTATTTAAGGGTTATACTTACGGGACCGGTGCTGCAATTGTACGCGGAGGACGTTACAACGCGTTACTTCGTCAATACGGAAAAGAGGCTCCGGCGATTGGATTTGCGTTTGTGATAGATGAGCTGATGAATGCGATCAGCAGACAGAAGATAGAAGTCGTAATTGAGGAACAGGATATTGTGATCCTGTATCAGCGAGACTTTCAGCAGAAGGCAGTTGAACTCGGCACCACTATGCGAAAAGAAGGACGTAAGGTAGAACTGATCCGGATGTCGCAGAAGAAGACCCTGGACGAATATAAGGCATATGCAAAGAGAGAGCATTTTGAGACACTGATCTATCTGGATCAGGCAGGACAGCATACGTTTGAATGCAGGGAATAAGCTGGAGGATAAAAGAATGAGATATTTAACATTTGCTCTTGCAAAAGGGCGTCTGGCAAAGCAGACATTGGGATTACTGGAGCAGGTCGGTATTACTTGTGAGGAAATGAAAGATCCGGATACCCGGAAACTATTATTTGTAAATGAAGATCTGAAGGTGAAGTTTTTTTTGGCAAAGGCCTCGGATGTGCCGACCTATGTAGAATACGGTGCAGCAGATATCGGTGTGGTAGGAAAAGATACCATTCTGGAGGAAGGCAGAAACCTGTATGAGGTTATGGATCTGAACCTTGGAAAGTGCAGAATGTGTGTGTGCGGACCGGCTTCCGCAAAGGAGCTGTTGAAAAAGAATGAGATTATCCGTGTAGCAACCAAATATCCGAACATTGCAAAGGATTATTTCCACAGCCAGAAGAATCAGACCGTAGAGATCGTAAAATTAAACGGTTCGGTAGAACTGGCACCGATTGTCGGCTTGTCAGAAGTGATCGTAGATATTGTAGAGACCGGAACTACGCTTCGGGAAAACGGTCTGGAGGTACTGGAAGAAATCTGTCCGTTGTCAGCCAGAATCGTTGTGAATCAGGTAAGCCTGAAGATGGAACACCAGAGAATCCGGACGCTTTTAAATGATTTGAATGAATTGATTTCAAAATAAAGCAGAATTGCTTAGGAGGCAGAAGATGCGTAAGGTAAAACTGACAGAAGAAACAAAGAAAAATATTTTAAATGATTTATTAAAAAGGAGCCCGAATAATTACGGAAACTATGCAGAGACCGTACAGGCCATCGTAGACGATGTGGCAAAGAACGGAGATCAGGCAGTATTAGCTTATACGGAGAAGTTTGATCATGCAGTACTGACACCGGAAACGATGCAGGTAACGAAGGAAGAGATTGAGGCAGCGTACAGGGAAGTGCCTGCAGATCTGTTAAATGTAATCCGGAAAGCATTAGTAAATATCCGGGAATATCATGAGAAACAGAAACAGTATAGCTGGTTTGATTCTAAACCAAACGGAACCATTCTCGGTCAGAAGGTAACTGCCTTAAGCAAGGTCGGTGTGTATGTACCGGGCGGTAAAGCAGTTTATCCGTCTTCGGTTCTGATGAATATTGTCCCGGCGAAGGTGGCAGGTGTCGGAAGCATTGTGATGACAACTCCTTGCAATGCAGAAGGTAAAGTATGTGCAACCACATTGGTAGCAGCCTGTGAAGCGGGCGTTGATGAAATTTATAAGGTCGGCGGCGCACAGGCAATTGCAGCGCTGGCTTACGGAACCACAACCATACCGCGGGTAGATAAGATCGTAGGACCCGGCAATATTTTTGTGGCACTGGCGAAGAAAGCAGTAAACGGATTTGTGGGAATTGATTCTATCGCAGGTCCGAGTGAGATTCTGGTGCTTGCAGATGAGACGGCCAATCCGAGATATGTTGCCGCAGATTTACTGTCGCAGGCAGAACATGATGAGCTGGCAAGTGCGATCCTGGTAACCACCAGTGAAGCTCTTGCAGATCAGGTATCTGTAGAAGTTGATCGGTTTGTAAAGGAATTATCCAGAAAGGACATTATTACCAAGTCTCTGGAGAATTTCGGATATATGCTTGTGGCTGATTCTATGGAGGATGCACTGGATGCAGTGAATCAGATTGCTTCTGAGCATCTGGAGATTGTGACGAAGAATCCATTTGAGGTAATGACGAAGGTCCAGAACGCGGGTGCTATCTTCATGGGTGAGTATAGCTCTGAACCGCTGGGTGATTACTTTGCGGGACCGAACCACGTATTACCGACAAACGGAACCGCAAAGTTCTTTTCGCCGCTGGGAGTTGATGACTTTATTAAAAAATCGAGCATCATATATTATTCAAGAGAAGCTCTGGAACCGATTCATAAAGATATTATCGCATTTGCAGAATCTGAACAGCTGACAGCGCATGCCAATTCTATCCGGGTCAGATTTGACGGAAAGTAAAGGTCGTAGATAAGAGATTGGTGAAAGGGTTAGGATAAAGGAGGAGACAGATGGCAAGTCGGAAATCTTCTGTGAGCAGAAAGACAAATGAGACAGATATAAAGATTGACTTTAATATGGACGGGACCGGTGCGACAACTATCGACACCGGAATCGGATTTTTTGATCATATGCTGAATAGCTTTGCACGGCATGGATTGTTTGATCTGAATGTGTCTGTAAAGGGAGATTTGTATGTGGATTCCCACCACACGATCGAGGATACCGGAATTGCACTCGGTATGGCGATTCGGAAAGCACTGGGAGATAAGAAAGGAATCAAACGCTATGGTTCCGTTATGCTTCCGATGGATGAAACTCTGGTGCTGTGTGCCATTGATTTGAGCGGACGTCCATACCTGGTATTTGATGAGACTTTTACAGTAGACCAGGTGGGATATTTTGATACAGAGATGGTACGGGAATTCTTCTATGCAATCTCTTATGCAGCAGGAATGAATCTTCATATTAAGGAAATTCATGGCAGCAACAATCATCATATTATAGAAGCTACATTCAAGGCATTTGCAAAGGCTCTGGATGAAGCGTCTTCATACGATATCCGTATCACGGATGTATTATCTACTAAGGGTACAATATAGGAGGCTGTTATGAATTATATAAAGATAATTGCTATGATAGATCAGGCAAACGCAGTAGAAAGTGCGAAAGCACTGGAACATGCCGGTGTGGATGAACTGCATTTTGTATATGAGAGTGAGCAGAATTTGGAGACAATTAAGGAAATTTCCAGAAACGTGGATATTCCGATCAGTGTCAGAATGTCTCCGGAACGGTTTGAAGATGTTAAAAAGGTGCTCTATGCCGGAGCGGCCGGTGTGTGCCTGATGACAGAAAAGGAAGAAGTTATTAAGGAAGTGGTCGGAAGGTTTGGAGCAGATAAGATTTCCGGAATGCTGAATGGCTACTATGTAAAGAATCTGAAGCAATATGCATCACAGATGGCGGCACATGGATATGGAGAGATTTATCTGGCGATTGACGGAGAAATCGGTGAAAACCTTGATCTGATAAAAGAAATCTGCGAACAGGATCAGCTGCCGGTTATGGTTCATGTTCCGGATGGTATGGAAGATTATCAGTTCCTTGGAAATTTCGTGAAAGCATCCGGAGTAGAGGGTGTGATTGTTTCAGCAGAAACCGGCGGACATGCCAAGGAGCTGAAACAGGCATTTATTCAGAATGGATTACAGGTAAATACATTTGTATCGGCCATTCCGTTTTCAGAGTTTAAGCTGAACTCAGATGGAATGATTCCGGTAGTGGTTCAGGATTATAAGACAAATGAAGTTCTGATGGTTGCTTATATGAATGAGGAGGCTTTCCGGAAAACGATTGAGACCGGGAAGATGACATATTTCAGTCGCAGCAGACAGCAGCTGTGGCTAAAGGGTGAGACATCCGGACATTATCAGTATGTCAAATCCCTGAGTCTGGATTGTGATAATGATACAATTCTGGCAAAGGTAGAGCAGATCGGAGCCGCTTGTCATACAGGAAGTTATTCCTGCTTCTTTAAAAACCTGGTTAAGAAGGATTATAATGATGAGAATCCGTTAACAATTTTAAAAGAAGATTATGATGTGATCGCAGAAAGGAAGGAGAATCCGAAGGAAGGCTCTTATACGAATTACCTTTTTGACAAGGGAATCGATAAGATTCTGAAAAAGGTCGGCGAAGAAGCAACCGAGATGGTGATCGCAGCAAAAAATCCGGATGCAGAGGAACTGAAATATGAGATTTCAGATTTTTTATATCATATGATGGTACTTATGGTAGAAAAAGGACTGACATGGGAAGATATCACCAGAGAGCTGGTGGAGCGCAGATAGGACTGGAACACGTCAGGACGGATTCTGATATAATAGGAGGAATGCAGAATGGAAGGTTTTGATTTATTTTTAACAGAGCTCGGACAGTATGGATTTAAGGCAATCGTATTATCACTGACCATTGTGGCGGCGGTATTTGCCGGTATAGGGATCCGTAAGATAGTAAATAAGAAAAAAGCAGAGAAAGAGGCATCTGTACAACAGTAGATGCAATTGCAGGTTCAGGAGGATAAAACCGTGAAAAGCTATGGTGTAAACGAATTAAGAAAAATGTTTTTGGAGTTCTTTGAGAGTAAGGGGCATTTAAAGATGAAGAGCTTCTCATTGATTCCGCATAATGATAACAGTTTGCTGTTGATCAATTCCGGTATGGCACCGTTAAAGCCATATTTTACAGGACAGGAGATCCCGCCGAGAAGAAGAGTGACTACATGTCAGAAGTGTATCCGTACCGGTGATATCGAGAATGTTGGTAAAACAGCCAGACATGGTACATTCTTTGAGATGCTCGGTAATTTCTCGTTTGGAGATTATTTTAAGAATGAAGCTATTGAATGGTCCTGGGAATTCTTAACACAGGTTGTCGGAATTGATGAAAATCGTTTATATCCGTCTATCTATCAGGATGATGATGAGGCATTTGAGATCTGGCATAAGAAGATCGGTATTCCGGAGGACCGGATTTTCCGTTTCGGAAAGGAAGATAACTTCTGGGAGCATGGTGCAGGTCCTTGCGGTCCATGTTCAGAAATCTATTATGATCGTGGTGAGAAGTATGGTTGCGGAAAACCCGGCTGTACCGTAGGCTGCGATTGTGACCGTTATATGGAAGTATGGAATAACGTATTTACCCAGTTCGAGAATGACGGAAACGGTAATTATACAGAACTGATCCAGAAGAACATTGATACCGGTATGGGACTGGAGCGACTGGCAGTAGTTGTTCAGGATGTGGATTCTATTTTTGATGTAGATACCCTGCAGGCATTGAGAAACAAGGTATGTGAATTTGCCGGAGTTTCGTATAAGGAAGACGAAGCAAAGGATGTATCCATTCGTTTGATCACGGATCATATCCGTTCGGCAACATTTATGATTTCCGATGGTATCATGCCGACCAATGAGGGCAGAGGCTACGTGCTTCGTCGTCTGATCCGTCGTGCGGCACGCCACGGCAGATTGCTCGGTATTGACGGAACCTTCCTTGCTAAATTATCCGAGACCGTAATTGAAGGATCTAAGGACGGATATCCGGAACTGGATGAAAAACGGGAATTTATCTTCAATGTATTACAGCAGGAAGAAGCAAAGTTTAACAAGACCATTGATCAGGGCTTATCAATCCTTGCATCCATGGAAGAGGAACTTGCTGCAAAAAATGCAAAGGTACTGGTTGGTGCAGATGCATTTAAGCTTTATGACACATACGGATTTCCATTGGATCTGACTAAGGAGATTCTGGAAGAAAAAGGCTATGAGGTAGATGAAGAAGGCTTTAAGGCTGCCATGGATGAACAGCGGAAGGCTGCCAGAGAAGCAAGAAAGACCACAAACTATATGGGTGCAGATGCTACCGTATATGATGAGATCGATCCGGCTATTACATCTGAATTTATCGGGTATGACCGTTTAACCGCAGAGTCACGGGTTACCGTACTGACAACCGATACAGAAATTACAGAAGCAATCGTTGACGGACAGCACGGAACCGTGATCGTAGAGCAGACACCGTTCTATGCAACTATGGGTGGTCAGGAAGGTGATACCGGTATCATTTCCACTGCAGATGGTGAATTCAAGGTAGAAGAAACTATCAAGCTGAAAGGTGGAAAAATCGGTCATGTCGGTACTATGACCAGAGGTATGTTAAAGACCGGCGATACAGTTACACTTCAGGTATGTACCAAAGGAAGAGCAGATACCTGTAAGAACCACAGTGCAACCCATCTGTTACAGAAGGCATTGAAGACTGTACTTGGTTCACATGTAGAACAGAAAGGTTCTCTGGTTACTCCGGACCGGTTAAGATTTGACTTTGCGCATTTTTCACCGATGACCCAGGAGGAAATCGAGCAGGTAGAGAAGATTGTAAATGATGAGATTCAGGCAGCACTTCCGGTTGTAACCAAGGTTATGCCGATTGAAGAAGCAAAGAAGACAGGAGCAATGGCACTGTTTGGTGAGAAGTACAGCGATAATGTACGTGTTGTATCCATGGGTGATTTTTCTATCGAGCTTTGCGGTGGTACGCATGTAGCAAATACCGGCAACATTATGACATTTAAAATCTTGTCAGAGGCAGGTGTTGCAGCCGGTGTTCGAAGAATTGAAGCACTGACCGGCGAAGGTGTATTTAAGTATTATAAGAAACTGGAGCAGGAGTTAAATGAGGCTGCACAGATAGTGAAGGCAACTCCGGCAACCTTAACAGAAAAGCTGAATCATCTGATGACAGAAATCAAGGATCTGACCAGTGAGAATGAGTCATTGAAGAGTAAGCTGGCAAAGGATTCTCTCGGTGATGTGGCAAGTCAGGTAACAGAGATTCAGGGAATCAAGTTCCTGGCAACTGCAGTAGAAGACGTTGATATGAACGGTCTGCGGGATCTGGGAGATCAATTAAAGACGCAGTTAGGTGAAGGCGTTGTAGTACTGGCATCCGCAAAGGATGGCAAGGTGAACCTGATCGTGATGGCAACGGATCAGGCAATGAAGCAGGGCGCACATGCCGGTAATCTGATCAAGGCAATTGCCCCATGTGTAGGCGGTGGCGGCGGTGGCCGCCCGAACATGGCTCAGGCCGGTGGTAAGAATCCTTCCGGCATTCAAGAAGCACTTGCCAAAGCAAAGGAAGTATTAACAGAGCAGTTGAATTAAGAGGAAATAATGAAGAAAAATGTAGTTATCATCTTTGTTGAATTTATTATACTAGCAGTATTAGGTGCATTTATCTGTATGCATCTGGAAGGAGATACGGAAGCGGTTACGGCTTCCGTGTCCTCTCCTGCACAGATGAATCCGATATCGGATGGACTGCAGAGTACGGTTGAAACCAGACATGTAACTCTGACAGCAGTCGGTGATATTATGATGCATCAATGGCAGATCACCAGAGGATATGATGCAGCAACCGATACATTCGATTATGCAGATAGCTTTACGTATGTGAAGCCTTATCTGGAGCAGGCGGATTTTACATTCGGCAATCTGGAGACTACATTTGCAGGACGGTATAAGGGGTCAAGCAGTGATATTTTGGGCTATGCGTGCTATCCGATGTTTAATGCACCTGAAATCTTAGGAAATAATCTGCAGGATGTCGGAATCGATATGCTGGCGACTGCGAATAATCACTCGCTGGATTCCGGTAAGAATGGGGTATTTGCGACACTGGATTATCTGGATTCCATCGGAATGAAGCATCTTGGCACAGCCAGAAGTGAGGAAGAAAAGGACGCATTGACCATTGTTGATGTGAACGGAATTACGTTTGGTTTCACCTGTTATACATATGGGACGAATGGAATCCCGGTGCCGTCAGATGCAACATATAGTGTAAATTCCTTATACAATTATGAAGAGGACAAGCTTCAGGAAATGTGTGACAATGTGCGTGCATTGAAGGAAGCCGGTGTAGATATTGTAATGCCGATCATACATTTCGGTACCGAGTATCGTGAAATGCCGGACAGCTATCAGGAAATGTGTGTAGATATGCTGTTTGATGCCGGAGCAGATGTGATCATCGGTGGACATCCGCATGTGGTAGAGCCGATGGAAATCCGGGAAATTACGAACCCGGATGGTACGACCAGAACCGGATATGTGATTTATTCGATGGGAAACTTCATATCCAGCCAGCGGTATGAGAATGGCGTTATGAAGGATATCGGACTGATTCTGGATATGGAATTTGAAAAGAGCGGTAGTGAAACCAGACTGACCGCTTGGAACTTTGCCCCGACCTATGTATATTGGACGGATGATGTGATCGGAGTTGTACCTGTGCTGGAAGCTTATGAGAACCGGGATCAGTATGCATTTCTTTCGGAAAAGGATTGGGGAAGGATCGAGGACTCCTATAATAAAACGATAAAGACGTTAACTGCAGTTACGGATTGTCCGTATGAAATCAAAGATTATCGGTATGTCTTTCAAATTGCACAGTAGGGCGCGGAGCCGGGTGACCGGAAGGAGTAACATAAATGGAGAAGAAGATTTTTGTAGGTCTGACCGCACTTGGTCTACTGGCATTGATGGTAACCAGTCTGTTTCATCTTGGTAATCAGAAACCATTAAACGGAAGCTGGACAAAATATCAGAAACCGGAGCTATGTGCAGAAGCATGGATGGACGGCAGCTATCAGACGGATCTTGAAAATTATACGGCTGCGAATTATTCTATGCATAATTTTAATACCAGAATTTATAATCAGATTCGTTACAGTGCATTTCGCACATCAAACTCTGTTGTAATCGGAAAAGAAGATTGTTATTTTGAAGCTTCCTACTTAAAGGAAGCGTTGGGAACAGATGCGGATATTCTCCTGACAGATCGGGAAATTGAGGGACTTGCACAGCAGATCAGCGATATACAGAAAGCGGCAAAGTCACAGGGAAAAGGCTTTATTTATGTAATTACGCCGAGCAAAGCGGATTATCGAAGAGAGGATATTCCGCAGAGCTATCTGGCAAAAACAACGTATTATGCACCGGAGGAACGGAATTATATCCGTCTGAAGGAGGCATTTGACAGACTGGGTGTCTGTTACCTGGATAGCAATGAGGTGCTTCAGAATACGGAGAGACCGGTATTTTATAATTCAGGCACACATTGGAACCGCGTGTCTGCAGTCCTTGTTATGAATGAGATACTTGCAAAATTACAACAGGAATACGGAATCCGGGTGAAACAGCTTGAAATGCCGGATATTGAGGTGACAGCGGATTCGGATGATGAACAGGATCAGGATCTTGCCAAGATGCTGAATACATTCTGGGCAGCAACGGATTCACAGTATTATGAGGCAAATGAACAGGCCATATTTGATTCCGGATATGACATGCCCCGGATGTTTGTGCAGGGCGGCAGTTTTACGAATAAATTAATGGAGATTTCCAGAGACAACTGTCTTTTTTCAGAATTACACAGGATGTTTTACGGTATATCCATGCAGGATTATAATCGTGGAAGCGGAGCTGATACAAAGAATCTGTTAAATAGCGATGCATTCAGATATGCAGTACAGGATGCAGATATTATTATGCTGGAAACAAATGTTGAAAATGTATCGAATCTTCAGCCTGAAATCTACGAGAAAATATATGAAAATCTGTGCTCGAAAAAGACAGAACATTCTGAGTCGTTCGCATATGCCGGTGTCTATGGTGAAGAGAATGACGGAAGCAGCTTCCGATGGGCATCAACACATATGCTATATGAGGTGATGCTTCCGGAAAAGAGTGAAAATCTTCAGATACAATTAGAACTTCCGATCATGCAACTCAAGGCAGCCAATGGAGAACATCTGGATCAGACGATGCAGATCTATGCCAATGGTAATCTGATTGCAGAAGCGGATTATACAGAGGATGTGATAAATTTTCAGATTCCGGTATCCCAGATAGAGTCAACCGAGAGCGGGAATATCGATATTATGCTGGAAATCGTGGCACCATATTCCTTCTGTCCGGCAGATTCCGGCAGTGCAGATAACCGAAATCTGGCATATAAGATTCGAAGGATCGGAGGGGAATAATATGGTATTCAGTTCATTTGTATTTCTGATTTATTTTCTCCCGATCACGGTCCTTGGATATTACCTGATGCCGGGAAAAGGAAAGAATCTGTGGCTGTTATTGGCATCCCTGATATTTTATGCATGGGGTGAGCCGAAGTATATCATTCTGATGTTGGTATCCATATTGATCAATTATGGACTGGGCCTGCTGATAGAAAAGGAAAACAGTCAGGCCGGACGAAAGGCATGGATGATATTCAGTGTGATCTATAACCTTGGTATACTGGTCTGGTTTAAGTATCTGCACTTTTTTGCGGATACAGTGGATTCGGTATTTGGCCTGTCATTGGTGAAACAGCATCCGTTTCTGGAAACGATCACCATGCCGATCGGTATCTCATTCTTTACCTTTCAGATACTGTCTTATGTGATCGATGTATACCGGAAAGAAGTAAAGGCACAGAGGAATCCTTTAAAACTGGCACTTTACATCTCGCTGTTTCCACAGCTGATTGCGGGACCAATCGTACGGTATATTGATGTGGCGGAACAGATTGAACACCGGACGATCACGTTTGATAAGGCATACCGGGGCACGGTCCGGTTTATGCGGGGATTTATTAAGAAAGTATTATTGTCCAATACATTGGCTCAGGTTGCCACCATGGCGTTTGACGATAAGCTGGCAGTCGGATCTATGTCTATGGCATGGATAGGAATCATTTGCTACAGTCTGCAGATTTATTTTGATTTCAGCGGATATTCGGATATGGCGATCGGACTTGGAAAGATATTCGGGTTTGATTTCCTGGAAAACTTCAACTATCCGTATATTTCAGGATCAGTCCGGGAGTTTTGGCGCAGATGGCATATATCTCTGTCATCCTGGTTTCGGGATTATCTGTATATTCCGCTTGGCGGAAGTCGGAAGGGGGCCTGGAGAACCTATCGGAACCTGTTTATCGTATTCTTTGTAACAGGACTCTGGCATGGAGCAAGCTATAATTTTATTCTTTGGGGATTGTTTCATGGTATGTTTCTGGTGCTGGAGCGTTGGAAGCTCGGAGCATTTCTGGAGCGGATACCGCAGGTATTCCGGCATATCTATACCTTGTTGATCGTAATGATCGCATGGGTGTTTTTCCGGGCGGAGACTCTGCCGGAGGCAGGACAGTATTTATTGCAGATGGTCAACGTGACACACTGGAACTGGAACGCCGTATATACCAATATCAATCCGGAGCAGGTGACATTTATGATACTCGGAATCCTGTTCAGTCTTCCGGTGGTCGATCGGTTTACGGAACGATTCGTGGAAAACGGCAGAAGAAAGCAGGTATGGAACAGTCTTTATCTGGCCGTGGTAGGAGGGGGATTTATCCTTTCTATCTGTTATATGACAGGTTCCGGATTCAATCCGTTTATATATTTCCGTTTTTAATGAAAAAAGCTTGCAACCATTGACAGATTATGATATTATATCAGTCGGTGTAAAAATAATCACTGGAATGGATTGCCTGTATGGTGCCGCAGCTCGAGGTAGACAGGTTACAGAAATTCCGGGAAGAATCAAACCATGGAGGTAGAAAAATGAGCGTTATTTCAATGAAGCAGTTACTGGAAGCAGGTGTACATTTCGGACACCAGACAAGAAGATGGAACCCTAAGATGGCTCCATACATTTACACAGAGCGTAATGGTATTTATATTATCGACCTGCAGAAGTCTGTTGGTAAAGTAGATGAGACTTACAATGCAGTAAAGAACTGTGTAGCAGAAGGCGGTACAATCCTGTTTGTAGGTACTAAGAAGCAGGCACAGGAAGCTATCAAGACTGAGGCTGAGCGTTGCGGTATGTACTATGTAAACGAGAGATGGTTAGGTGGTATGCTTACAAACTTCAAGACCATCCAGACCCGTATTGCTACATTAAAGAAGTATGAAGAGATGGAAGCAGACGGAACATTTGATGTTCTGCCTAAGAAGGAAGTTATCCAGATCAAGAAAGAGATGGAGAAGTTAGAGAAGAACCTTGGCGGTATCAAGAACATGAAGAAGCTTCCGGACATGATCTTTGTAGTAGATCCACGGAAGGAAAGAATCTGTATTCAGGAAGCACATACTCTTGGTATTGAGCTGGCTGGTATCGTAGATACTAACTGTGATCCGGAAGAGTTAGATTATGTAATTCCTGGTAATGATGATGCAATTCGTGCAGTAAAGCTGATTGTTTCTAAGATGGCAGATGCAGTTATCGAGGCAAATCAGGGTGCTGACGCAGCTCCTGCTGAAGAGGCTGAGGCTGTAGCTGAGGAAGCAACCGAAGAGTAATTCGATTATGAAAATAAAAAGCCTTAGCCACCATGACTAAGGCTTTTCTTAAAGAAGTAAGTATTATTTATATAGGAGGATATAAAAATGGCTATTACAGCAGCAATGGTAAAAGAATTAAGAGAATTAACTGGCGCCGGTATGATGGAGTGTAAGAAGGCACTGACTGAGACGGACGGTAATATGGACGAGGCTGTTGATGTTTTAAGAAAGAGCGGTGCTGCTAAGGTAGAGAAGAAGGCAAGCAGAATCGCAGCTGAGGGTGTTGCCAAGGTTGCAATCAATGGTAATACAGCAGTTGTAGTTGAAGTAAACTCCGAGACAGACTTCGTTGCTAAGAATGAAGTATTCCAGTCATTTGTTCAGGACGTAGCAGATAAAGCTCTGACTGTAGATGTAGAGAAGGCCGGCGACGGCGAAGACGTTTGCTCGATCCTTGATATGAAGGCAGAATTGGATGAGAAGACTCTTAAGATCGGTGAGAAGCTTTCTATCAGAAGATTTGAGAAGGTTACTGCTGATTGCGTTGCATCTTATATTCATGGTGGCGGAAGAATCGGTGTTTTAGTAGCAGCTGATGGTGATTCTTCAGATGCAGCGAAGGAAGCTCTTACAAATATTGCTATGCAGATCGCAGCTATGAATCCACAGTATATCAGCAGAGCAGATATCTCAGCTGATGAGATTGCCAAGTTAAGAGAAATTACCATTGACAGTGCATTAAATGATCCATTCTCACTTCCAAAGCCTATCTTACAGAAGTTACTGGACAAGGCTTTAGCAGGCGTATGGAATGCAGAGGATGTTGCTGCATATGAAGAGCATAAGAACAATATGAACTATCTGCCTAACTTCCTTTCAAAGGAAGCAAAGGCACAGTTGGCTGAGATTGCTATGAATGATAAGGATGCCATCGTTGGTGATAAGATCTTCAATGGTCTGGTAGAAGGACGTATCTCAAAGCAGATCAAGGAGATCAGCCTTATGGATCAGGTATATGTTAAGGCTGAGGATGGCAAGCAGACAGTTGCTAAGTATCTTGAGTCTGTAAATAAGAGCCTGAAGGTTGTTAAGTTCGTTCGTTTCGAAGTAGGCGAAGGTATGGAAAAGAAGAATGAAGACTTTGCTGCAGAAGTGGCTGCACAGATGGGTAACTAATTCTGATATTTCTTTTA
>HF991309.1:14443-16001 GCA_000431515.1 Clostridium sp. CAG:632
ACCGTCTTCTGATCATGATACAGATGTATGGTGGTCAGAAGTCGGTTTTGTTATTAAAAAAAATAAAAAAAGCAAATAAATGCAGTTGAAATAGAGAAAGAGGTGTGGGATAATTATTTTATTGGTAATCCGAATGAGAGGAGTACATACAAATGAAAGCAGATGAAAAGTTGGAGTCATATGAAATTACAGATTATCATCGCTTAAAATATCTTGGGGATGATTTGAATGAGGTTTTAACTCTGTTATTAAAGGGGATGCGAGCCGGTGTTGGTTTATTTGAAGTAAGTAAAACAATCAGGGCTTTATACTTAAATGAGGCATATTTTGAATGTATCGGTTATACGCAGGAAGAATATGCAGAGAAAGAAGAGAATGTATTAGAGACATTAATCCCGGAGGATGCGGAAGGGTTCCTGAATTGTATTATGGAGCATGCGCCGAAACGCGAGCCGATTAATTATAATTTCCGGGGATATCTTCATGATGGAACACTTGGATACTTTGAGGTAAGGGCAACAGCAATTGTCAGTAAATTATCAGATTATCCGATATATCTTACGGTTATATTCAATGTAACAGATGCAAAAGAAAATGAAATTCATCTGGAAGAACTTAAAAAGGTGAATGCAGAATTATCAATCCAGCAGGAACGATATAAAATATTGGAAGCAACTGCATATGGATTACTGTTTGAATACAGTCCGATGACTGATACTATGGTCTTTTCTTATAATTTTCCTGATAACAAGAAACGGAAAGTGATTCCGAATTATACGAATTTTATGCGGAGATTTCCGTTGGTTCACAGCAAGCATATTGCGAAGTTTGAGGAAACATTATCCGGTGCCTGCAAGAAAGTGACAGAGGGGACACTGGAGTACCTGTCAACTGTATCCGGTGGTGGATATCGCTGGCATTCAACACATTATAAGAGCTTGGCTGACGAAAGCGGAAAGGTGATCAGTGTCATCGGACGGATTGAGGATATCCACGATCAGAAGATGGAGAAGGAACATCTGAATTATAAAGCAGATGTTGATGGACTGACGAAATTATACCGGAAAGAGGCTGCATTTATAAAAATGCAGGAATATGTAAATGATGCACCGGAGGGCGAGTTTTACTTTGTGATTCTCGACCTGGATGATTTCAAGCAGATCAATGATCGGCATGGCCATCAGTATGGGGATGAGGTATTGAAGCAAATGGCGGCTGCTCTAGTACGAATCTTTGGCGAGAACAGTATTCTCGGCCGGTTTGGCGGTGATGAGTTTGTAATATTGACCAAGAATATGACAAAACAGGAAGTAATAGAGTCGTTGAAACAGATTCAGAGTGATGTGAAATTCTGTGCCGGTGTGGTTCCATGGAAGAATCAGGAGGATGTGAAGGACATTTTTGACTGGGCAGATCATGCCATGTATCAGATGAAATACGAACAGAAGAATGGGATTAAGTTTATAGATCGGATGTAGAAGCTTTCAATCCGAATAAAAATGAATAAGAGTAAAAATCAAAGGCTCCGCAGAGACTATGAAGAAAAGTCTGTAAATAA
>HF991310.1 GCA_000431515.1 Clostridium sp. CAG:632
ATGCCTTTTTGGACAGATTCATATGGAGTTCGATAATAAAAAAATGAAGCTATAAAATAAATAATAAAAGGATAAGAGGCTTGATTATGGATAAGCATATTAATGCACCAATTACAAAAGAAACAGTAAAGGATCTTCATGCCGGAGATTATGTTTACATAACAGGGACAATCTATACAGCAAGGGATGCCGCACATAAGCGTATGTATGAGGCAATGCAGCAGGGGCAGCAGCCTCCGATTGATTTGAAGGATCAGATCATTTATTATCTTGGACCGACACCGGCCAGAGAAGGTCAGGTCATTGGTTCTGCAGGACCGACTACCAGTTCCAGAATGGATAAATATGCACCGTTATTGATGCAGCATGGATTATCTGGAATGATCGGAAAAGGGAAGCGTTCTCCGGCAGTGATTGAGGCTATGCAGGAAAATACCTGTGTATACTTTGCCGCCGTTGGCGGAGCGGGAGCGTTGTTATCCAAATGCATTAAAAAAGCAGAAGTTGTTGCTTACGAGGATCTGGGAACAGAGGCTATTCGAAAATTAGAGGTAGAAAATCTGCCGGCAATCGTTGTGATCGATCAGGCAGGAAATAACTTATACGAAACAGCAGTTGAAGATTATAAGAAAGCACATTGCTTATAGAATATTTAGAGGGGAGATATCTTATAAATGAATATGAAATGTCAGGAAGCAGAGGATTTTTATAATGCAATGAGCCATTGCGTAGATGGTTACATATTTATTTGTAGGCATCCGGATTCTGAATATGAGGTTACTTTGCCGGAGGAATTCGTAGAGGAATTCTCACTTTCTTCGGAGTATAAGAAGCATTATTTTGATGAATGGATTTTAAAAATCCATGAGGAAGATAGGGAGAAATATCAGAATAATCTGCAGAGTATTCTGAAAAAAAGAGCGGATTCTATTTGTATTCAATATAGGGTAAAGGATAAGAATGCGGATTGGGTATGGCTGGAAAGCCGTGTATATATGAAGAGAAATGCAGACGGAGAAGCAGAAATGCTTGCCGGTGTTATCCGCAATTTAAGAAAAAATAATCAGCTGGACCATATTACCGGATTGTTGAATAAATATGCATTTCGGGAAGCTGCTGAGGAAAAGATAAAGAATCAGACAGCTTTTGGTGTCTTACTTTTAAATATTGATGATTTTAAACATATTAATGAACTATATGATCAGTACTTCGGTGATAGTGTATTGCGGAGTATCGGTATGTATGTTCAGAGCAGACTTGACAGTAATGCGTCTGTTTATCGCTTAAATGGGGATGAGTTTGGTATATTGATTACAAATCCACAGGAGAACCAGGCTAAAAATCTGTTTCATAGAATCTCACATCATTACAGTACTCAGAAAGAGCTGGAGGGAAAGCGATATTACTGTACATTTTCAGCTACTTACCATAAACATGAAAATGGGACCGGATATGAAGAATTTGTAAAATCACTGAAAGCAGCTATGACGGTTGTAAAACGTCAGGGGAAAAATCATATGGAGGATTTTAAACCGGAGTTTCTTCAATATAAAGAACGGGAATTGGAATTGATAGAGTTATTGCGTAATTCTGTTGAAAATGATTTTGAAGGCTTCGAGCTGAATTTCCAGCCGCAGGTATACGCAGACTCCAAGATTTTAAAAGGGGCAGAAGCATTACTTCGTTGGCGTTGCGAGAAATACGGCAAGGTATCACCGGTTGAATTTATTCCGTTGCTGGAACGGTCGGATATGATTCAGGCGGTCGGACGCTGGGTATTTGAAAAGGCAGTGGATATGTGCAGATGCTGGGTATATTTAAATCCGGAATTTACCATGAGTATCAATGTGTCCTATCTGCAGCTGTTTGATCCGCAGTTTGTGGATTTCATGAAGGAATGTGTAAAGAATGCAGGTATTCATTATCAGAATATTATTGTAGAAATAACAGAAAGTAAGTTTATATCCGACAAGGAATTGTTAAAGAGAGTGTTTGATTCCGTAAGATCACTGGGTATGAAAATAGCGATGGATGATTTCGGAACCGGTTATTCATCTCTCGGAATCTTAAAAGAAGCACCGGCAGATATTGTAAAGATCGATAAGATATTTGTCCGCAATATTAAGGATAACAGTTTCGACTCCTCGTTTATCCGTGTCGTAGTAGAGCTATGTCATCAGGTCGGCATTAAGGTATGTCTGGAAGGCGTGGAGGAAGATGCGGAAATGAATGTCGTATCTGAAATGGATCTGGACTTTATACAGGGATATTTATACGGAAAGCCGGAGGCGGCAGAACAGTTCTACCAGATGTATCTGCAGGCAGGACAGGCATAGAAAGCTATAATAGAAAAGCAAATTTCTCAAATAGATGAGAATAGATGAGAAATTTAAGAAAACAGTTGACAAACAGTCTGTGGTTTGGTATTCTATTTAGGCATCACAAATGAATATTGATTATTGGAATTCAGATATGGAGAAATACTCAAGAGGCTGAAGAGGCGCCCCTGCTAAGGGTGTAGGTCGGGTAACCGGCGCGAGGGTTCAAATCCCTCTTTCTCCGTTTTATTTTTCGCTCTTTTTACTTAAGAAAAAAGAAAATCGAAAAATAAATAAAAAAGGTGTTGACAATAAGAAATACCTGTGATATTATATTATCGTTGTCGCGTTAGAGACAACATCACAAGAACCTTGATAATTAAACAATAAGACA
>HF991311.1 GCA_000431515.1 Clostridium sp. CAG:632
CGCCAGCATGGCATTCTCCGTCTGGTAGAGTGCTGTTTTCGGGATCCTGTACTCCCTATCATACTGGCTTCCGTACGAAAAATCAATTGTCTCTTCACCGATTTCCTTTATGGTTATCCGCTCTTTTTCGACCCGGATTAACGGTGCATGCATCCGGTCTCCGACCTGCTCGATCACCTGTGCAGCCTCTTCCGGCCGATCCAGATAGACGCATGGTACTCCGGTCTTTATGATACCTGCCTTCTCTCCGGCTATTTTCTCAATCGTATCTCCTAAATACTCCATGTGATCCATGCCGATAGATGTAATGACCGTAAGCACCGGCTGCAACACATTCGTTGCATCCAGTCTGCCGCCCAGTCCGGTCTCATAGATCACGAGATCCACCTTGCTCTCCGCATAATAGCATGCCGCCATCATAAAAAGGAACTCAAAGAAGTTCGGGTGAATCAGCCCCTGCTCCATTCCGATCCGGACTACCTCATAGACCTGTCCGAATGCCCTTTCAAAGTCTTCGTCCGATATCACGGTTCTGCCAATCCGGAACCGTTCATTCATTCTGACCAGATGTGGGGAGGTGAACACTCCGACCCGGCAGTCCTTCTGTTCCAGGATTGCCGTAAGGAATGCACAGACAGAGCCCTTGCCATTCGTCCCGGCAACATGCACAGCCGGGATTCGATCCTGTGGATTCCCAAGCAGCTTCAGATATCCTCTTAAGTTTTCATGTGTTGTTTTCTTTGCAAATCTCGGAATATTTAACAGATATTCCTCTGCTTCTTTTCTATTCACTATCGATTGTCCACCTTTTCCGGATACAGATCATGCTGCTCCAAGCGATTGGCTGCAACCGCCTCCCAGCGCGTGCCCGGCTTGCCATAATTACAATACGGATCAATGGAAATGCCTCCGCGCGGAGTGAATTTTCCCCATACCTCAATGTACTTCGGATCCATTAACCGAATCAGATCCTCCATGATAATATTGACACAGTCCTCATGGAAATCTCCGTGATTCCGGAAGCTGAACAGATACAGCTTCAGCGACTTGCTTTCTACCATCTTAATATCCGGCACATATGAGATGGTGATCGTGGCGAAATCCGGCTGACCGGTGATCGGACAGAGACTTGTAAATTCCGGACAGTTAAACTTCACGAAATAATCATGATCCGGATGCTTATTAATAAAGGTCTGTAACATCTCCGGTGCATAATCATCCGGATATTTTACTCCCTGATCTCCCAGTAATGATACGTTTCCCATTTCCTGTTTTTCTCTGCTCATATAACTCTCCTTCTGTCAGATGTTTCTGACCATTGCCTATTATACCCTGTCTATGCCTGTTTGCCAAACAGATTTTCCGGGATCCGGATCGTCTGCTCCAGACTGAATGAGTAAATATAGGTTTCTTTTACGTGTTTCCCTGTCAGCTGTTCCAGAATCCTTCTGTAATACTCAAGCTGTGCATAATAACGCTTTATCAATTCTTCTTCTCCGTGCCCGGCAGAGACTGCATCGGTCTTATAATCCAGCAGAACCAGTTCACCGTCTTCTTCGAAATACACATCGATCACGCCCTGGATCAGCTCCAGATCGGTTTCCTGTGTATCCGGATGGATCTCATTCATTGGAATGCCTGCTACAAACTGCTGCTCCCGATACAGCTGCCCGCGGTCTTCCGCTGCCTGCATCCGCTGTCCCAGTTCCGATTCCACCATATGATATATATGATCAACCGGTAATCGCTGCCGTTCTTCTCCGGTCAGCACTCCGGCCCGTTCCATTTCCAGAAGCTCCCGTTCCACCTGTTCCCGGGTCTTGATCCCCCGGAAGGATAGTTTCTCCATTGCCAGATGTACCAGCGTACCATAAGTCGCCCCGTCTGTAACAGCCATGATCCGTTTCTTCCGTTCCCGGCGTTCCTTCTGCCTGATCTGTCTAGCTTCTCCGGACAATTCAAGCTCTACCGCTGCCTCCTCATCTGCGATCTGACTCATCTTCTTAATCTCCGATACCGACAGCTTGCCCCGTCCGGTCGCCGCTAACGGATATGGATACTTCCAGCCGAAGCGTTCTGCGATCCGCTCCGCGATCTCAGCACATTCCGGATATGCCGCATACTCTTCCCATGCCTTCGCTCTCTGCAACAGGTCCTGTACGGTCCGTTCTATATACAGTGCCTGATTTCCTGCCTCTACAATCCGGTATTCCATCCATGTCTGCCGGATTCCTCGATTTTCAAGCTGTGCGATTCCCTGAATAAACCAGGTCAGATAAGAATTACACTTCGTGATCAGTGTCTTGGTAAGCGGCTGCAGCATACGGATATCCATGTTTTCCCTTCCGACCGGAGTCCTGTGATCCAGATATTCTGCATACAACTTCCGATATGCCTCGTTATTCTTAGCTGTCATCCGGTCGATACTGCCCACCAGGATCAGTTTCTCCTGCGCCCGGGTCATCGCTACATAAAGGATCCGAAGCTCCTCTGCCAGATTCTCCTCCCGCATATACCGCGACAGGTAATTGCGCTTAGAGGTCTTTTCATAATAATGTTGTTCCAGATTCTTATAATTCACACCCAGATAGCACTCTGCATCCACCAGAACCGTATCCTCCGTATCCATCTGGTTAAACCGCTTTCCGCAGCCGCATACGAATACTACCGGAAACTCCAGTCCCTTGCTCTTATGAATAGTCATGATATGAACCTGATTCTCACTGCTTTCCTGACCTCTGCTCTCGCCGAAGTCCTGTTCCGTCACACGCACACGCTCAATGTACCGCAGGAAGTCAAACAATCCCCGGTAGCTGGTAGTCTCGTATGCGGTCGCCTTCTCGATTAATTTCAGGATGTTTCCCTGTCTCCGCATACCGTTTGGCATGGCTCCCACATAATCAAAATATCCGGTCTCATTTAAAATATCCCAGATCAGCTCCCGGATCGTACAGGTCGACTTCTGTTTCTTCCACCGGCTGACCCGCTCCAGAAATGCCTCCAGCTTCTGCTCCAATACCGGATCTGCATCCTGCTCTCTACCTGCCTCTGTCACATAGCGGTTCACGGCATCCCACAGGCTGATTCTCCGGTGCCGGATGCGGATCTTTGCCAGTTCTTCACTGTTCACAGCTGCCAACGGACTGCGCAGGGCTCCCGCCAATGCGATATCATCCCTCGCATTATCGATCACTGCCAGCATACAGAGAATGTCCTTCACCTCTGCCGAGTCAAAATACCCCTTTCCACTCTCTGCATCCACCGGGATTCCGGCATCGGTCAGCACACTGCGGAACACATCCGACCATCCGCGGACCGTCCGCAGCAGGATCACAATATCCTGATATCTGCACGGACGGTATGCCCGGAGCGACTCATCCCAGACCGGCAATGCCTGTTCTCCGCCGCATAGCTCCTGAATCCGGACGGCTGTCATCTGTGCTTCCAGCGACATCTGATTCTGCGTCTCTTCCTCATCTCCGGCATCCTTTCGTCTGCTTCCATTGCCTGTATCCGCTGTCGCCGGTGTTTCTTCTCCTCCATATTCCGGCAGATTGGCAGAACAGGTATCCAGCATCAGAAGCTCTGTCCGATACATCTGCTCCTGCTCATTTTCCGGAAAGACCCTTCCCGGAACCAGTGCCACCTGCTCATTATATGCGATACCGCCCAGCGCCTCCGTCATGATCTGATAGAAGAACAGATTCGCAGACTCCAGTACCTCTGCCCGGCTTCGGAAATTCTGCTTCAATTCGATCTTATGCCCGGTTCCCGGTGCCTGCAGGTCATCGGTAAAACGCTGATATTTCTCCTGAAACAACCGTGGTCTCGCCATCCGAAACTTATAAATACTCTGTTTCACATCGCCTACCATAAACATATTCCGGTACTCACCGGTCTCCGGATCCCTCCGGGCTATGCTTGTCAGAATCGCCTCCTGCAGATCATTGGAGTCCTGATATTCATCGATCATGATCTCAGTATACTGCTCCTGCAGTTGTCCGGCCGCCTCGGTCGGATACCGTTCCCCGTCCGGATCACACGCCATCAATACCTGCAGTGCATAATGCTCCACATCACCGAAGTCCATACAATTCTTTCTCTGCTTCTCCTTTGCAAATGCGGTGCGGAATGACTCTGTCAGCCGGATCAGCGTCTGCAATACTCCGGCCGTCTCCTCCTGCTGCCTCAGGATTTCAAGCATCGGCATCGCCACCTGGGATGCCGCATCCTTCCGGATCTGACTATAAGCTTCCCATAGCTCTGTTGCATAATGAGACTCCGGTACCCCGCTGTTTTTCCATGAGAACCGCTTGTAGGTTCTCCATGCATTATCAAAGGACGCCTGCAGCTCCGTATAGGATTCTGCCTGCTCGATCATCTCAAGCATCCTGCATTCCTCTGCAAAATAATCACAGTATTTTCCGTATGCTTTCGGCCGGTATTCTGCGTCTAGATTCTCATACTCTACCCGGATCCGTTCCGGAAGCTCCTTTACCTCTGCCATCCGCAGCTTAACATCTGCAACCAGTCTCCGCATCCACGGCTGACCGTTCATAGTCTCTTCATCCACGATTCCGGCATCTGCCCTCGCCGCACCCAGCCACTCCTCCGGATACGGGAAGCTTTCTGCCTGCCGGTAGATCTTACGCAGTACCTTTCGGATATTCTCATCCGAACGCATAGCATTTAAATACTGATGCAGCTCCATCATCTGCTCCGGGCATTCCTCATAGGCCTGTTCAAGAACCGCCGTCAGTACATCCTCTTCCATCAGTACCCCTTCTGTCTCTTCCATGATCCGCATGGAAGGATCCAGATCCAGAAGCTGAAAGTTATCATCTACGATCTTTTTACAGAAGCTGTCAATGGTCGTAATGCTGGCCCGGTGGATCAGTGACAACTGCTTTACAATATGCTGGTTTTCCGGCTGTTCCTCCTGTATCTTCTCCAGTGCATTCCGGATCTTATTCCGCATCTGGCTGGCGGCGGCTCTGGTAAAGGTCACGACCAGAAATTCATCAATATTTCTTCCGTCTGTCACGACCCATTCCAGAATCCTCTGAACCAGTACGGCGGTTTTTCCGGAACCAGTGCGGCGGTTTTTCCGGAACCGGCTGCAGCAGAAACCAGAAGTGTTCCCTGCCGGTTATCAATGATTGCCTGTTGTTCCTTTGTCCACTGCATGGTCTCTGCCTCCTTTCCTCGCAGCCTGTCGGTCTGCTATCGTATAGATCTGATTACCGCCATCCCGGCAGTCGATCTTACATACATCCTGATAATCACAGTATTCACACGGAAGTGTACGCCCGGTC
>HF991312.1 GCA_000431515.1 Clostridium sp. CAG:632
TCTCCGGGCGCGTGATACAGCCACTCGGAGAAAAGGCATATGCAGCGGATACACAGACCGCGTTACAGGTACACGGACAGCTGGCTGTAAACGGAACACAGATCGTGGATCAGAACGGACAGGCATTTCAGCTGCGTGGTGTGAGTACGCACGGAATTAACTGGGATGTAGGAAAGCCATATGTGAATCAGGCAGCATTTCAGACGATCCGGGATGAATGGGGAGCAAATGCAATCCGTCTGGCCATGTATACTTCGGAGTACAACGGATATTGTACCGGCGGAAACCAGACAGAATTAAAGGGACTTCTTAGAACCGGAGTTGATGCGGCGAAGAATCTGGGCATGTATGCGATCATTGACTGGCATGTCTTAAATGATCAGAATCCACTGACCTATCTGGAGCAGGCGAAGACCTTCTGGAATGAGACTTCTGCCACCTATAAGGATTATAATAATGTATTATATGAAATCTGTAATGAGCCGAACAACTGCAGCTGGGATGATATTAAGAATTATGCGAATCAGATCATTCCGATCATCCGGGCAAATGATCCGGATGCCATTATCATTGTAGGAACTCCAACCTGGTCACAGCTTGGTATGTGGGGACACACGAATGAAGTGGCAGATTCTCCGTTAACCGGATATAACAATCTGGTGTACACATTGCATTTTTACTGTGCAGAGGCATCACATACACAGTATCTGCCGGCGAAGGTAGATTATG
>HF991313.1:0-3505 GCA_000431515.1 Clostridium sp. CAG:632
CGGGAGCGGTCCCGGAATAGAACCATCGTAGCGGAGAAAGCGTCGGTGATAGCTTCTGCTCCTTCCCAGAGATACAGACAACTGTGCAGGACGCACCCCATCCATCCGTTGCGGGAAATCCGAAAATGGTCTATAATAAGCAGAGCGTAACGAACAGACGATATAGGATGAGGAGAACACAGATGGAGCCTTCATTACAAAGCACTGCCATTTCGGAACCGGATGGCGGGGATCAGAGCCGGAAGCCGGGAATTACCGGCAGTACCCTGAAACTGATTGCAATTATTACCATGCTGATCGATCATGCAGGAGCGGTACTGGTCGAGAGATGGATGCAGCAAAGTGCGGATGGTACCGGAATAGATGGAATCTATGCACTTTATATGGGGATGCGGTCTGTCGGAAGAATCGCATTTCCGATTTTTATATTTCTTCTGGTCGAAGGAATGGAGCATACAAGAAACAGGTGGAAGTATCTGATAAGACTTTGGATCTTTGCGATTGTTTCGGAGATTCCGTTTGACATGGCATTTAATCTGGAGAAGAGTCAGATTTTCTCCGGACAGCTGCTGGAGCTTGGTTATCAGAATGTATTTTTTACACTGGCAGTCGGACTGATGGTTTGTATTGGAATTCGGATTGTAGAAGAAAAGCCATTCAAAAACGGCATAAAGATCACGCTGAATCTATTGATGACGATTGCAGGTATGGCAGCTGCAGAGCTGTTGCGGACAGATTATGGCGGTATCGGAGTGCTGGCGATTGTTATGATGTATCTGCTCCGGGACAGAAGAGTGATAGCGGTGATCGCATGCTGTATCATTCTGATGTTTTCAAGCAGTTTGGAGATAGTGGCCTTTTTGGCATTGATTCCGATCTGTTTTTATAATGGAGAACGGGGATGGAAGCTGAAATGGGTATTCTATATATTTTATCCGGCGCATCTGCTGATTCTGTGGCTGATCGGTTCTCTGACGAGATTGCTTGGATAATATAGGATAGAAGCAATGGATAGGAAGCAGCGGCCGGAAGCTGAATATGAGATAGAAAGAAACGGAGGCGATCAAATGGAGCCGGGAAAGGATTTGCTGAAGAAACGGTTTGCAAAGCATCGGGAAACAGCAGAATACAGAGAGGATTTTAATCGGTTAATGGATATGGAGTTTCAGGATTTTATGAAAGAATTTCTGGATTTTCATACCAGAGTGACAGAGGACATGGTGGATGAGACGGGAAATCAGAATCCAACGGTAGAAGAACGGGAATGGTTTTATTTATACTATGGCGGGGAGCTGTATTCCGATGTGATCAAAGCAAAAGGCTGGGGGCGAATGGTCGATATGGCGCTGGAGCTGATTGACAAGGAACAGCAAAACCGATAAAATACTTTATGTATTATGATTTGACAGAACAGGCAGGGAGAGTTCATTGAAACAGCAGATAACGAAAAATGCAATAGAGACTGCTTTTTTGAAGCTCCTACAGGAGCGGAACTTTGAGAAAGTCATGGTGAAAGACATTGTGGAGGAGTGTGGTCTGACAAGAAACACATTCTATTATTACTATGATGATACCTATAATATCATTGCCGATATTTTGGAGCGTGAGATCCGTGAGATCATGCAGGGAATCAGCGAGGGTCGTGAGCCGGTTGCGGCAATGGGTGACTGTTTTGAATATCTGGAGGAGAATCCGAAGCTGGCGAGACATTTGTTCGCATCGGCTAAGAAGGAGGATATTTATCGGTATGTCTGCAGTGCCGTGGAGATCGTATTAAATCATTCCATTGATGTTCTGGCAGGAGAACAGGCAATTTCACCGGAGGATAAAAAGGTGATCGTAAATACCTGTAAGTATGTAGTACAGGGAATGCTGGAGGAATGGGTGGCTAAGGGAATGAAGTATTCACTGAAGCAGGAGGCTGTCTCTCTGGATCGGTTATTTGGAACCGTTATCCAGCAGGCAATCGAGAATTCGAGAAAATAATTTTAGTACATTTGTGGCTCTGTGTATGGTTTTTGTACACAGAGCCTGTTTTGTTGCTTTCATTTTTCGATAAGAATTGCTATATTAGGTCGTGTAGTTTTGAAAACTACGTCAGTTGGTACGCATAGGATATAAGATGAGAAAGCAGGATTATTGAAATGGGAAAAGGAATGCAGGGTATACTTCGTGGATTGATACAGGCAGGTATGTATCTGGCATATCGTCCAAAGGTAGTATATAAAAATCAGCAGGCCATGGAGGTTATGAACGGAGATGCACCGGTTGTATTTATCTGTAATCACATGAGTCATAAGGATGGAGCACTGATCGCATCCGTATTGCATAAGAAGCAGCCATATTTCCTGATCGCAAAGGACTGGTATGAGAAGAAGCAGTTTGAAGGATTCTTAAGAACCTATGGTAGTGTGCCGGTGGACCGGACCGGAATGGATACCAGCTGGTATGATGCCTGCAGAAAGCTTTTGGAGGCAGGACATTCAATTCTGATTTTTCCGGAGGGTAAGACCTCGAAAGGAGAAATGAATGCATTTCAGCCGGGATTTGCGGTACTGGCAGAGAAAACCGGTGCAAAGGTGGTAGAATGTGCACATATCGGTTCGTATCATTTGTTTTTCGGAGAACGGAAACGGATCCTGATCGGTGATAGCTATACGCTGGAGTGTCCGAAGGACATGCGGAAATCAGCCTATGCAAAGCAGATAGCCGGACAGGCCAGAGAGCGGATTCTTCATATGAAGGAAATTCTGGAAACCATGAAATCCGGTAAATTAAAGTTCACAGGCGACAAGGCGGATAAGGCAACACCTGTTTCGGAAGCAGCAGCCACGGAAGAACCGCAGCAGTAATCATGAAATTAAGCACACAGTGCTTGATGAAGGAGTCAGAGACTCCGTATATATATTGTAACGAGAGAAAGGAAGAAAAATCATGGAAAGAACAGAAGTAGCAGCAAAGATTAAAGATATGTTAGTAGAGAACTTAAGAATCCCGGCAGAAATGTTAGAGGACGATGCGGAATTATTCGGTGGCGAGATCGGTCTGGATTCCGTAGATTCCCTGGAGATCATTGCAGGAATTGATGATATGTTCGGTGTAAACATGACAGGTGTTGATAAGACAAACTTCAGAGATATCAATGCTTTGACTAATTATGTAATGGAAAATGCGGAGGCGTAATTCATGAAGAAACGGTGCGTAATTACCGGACTGGGAATCATCTGTCCGGTTGGTAATGATGTAAAGGAAAGCTGGGACAGCATTCAGGCCGGTAAATCCGGGTTAGGTGTTGTGAAGTCCATTGATACAGAAGGTTGCTATGCAAATCTTGGCGGCGAAGTTTTCTGTGATGAGCTTCCGGCACCACAGTATGACCGGTCTGCAAGACTTTGTATCAAGGCGGCAGAAGAAGCAATTTCAGATGCAGGACTTTCAGAGCAGAGTGCAGGTGAAGCCGGTGTGATCGTAGGCAGCTGTATCGGCGGTGCGGTCAGCATTGACG
>HF991313.1:3624-39082 GCA_000431515.1 Clostridium sp. CAG:632
CTGAATGGTGTAACAGCCAATATCGTAAATGCCTGCGCGGCAGGTACGATGAGTATTGCATATGCATGCGATCTGATTCGTTCCGGCAGCGGCGACATATTCCTGGCCGGTGGTACGGATCCGTTTTCTTCTCTGGCATTTGCCGGATTCCATGCACTGCATGCATTGTCAGAGGAACCATGTTCTCCGTTAAATCACAGTCATGGCATTACCCTTGGCGAAGGCTCCGGTATTCTGGTAGTAGAGGAATATGAGCATGCGGTTGCCAGAGGGGCTAAGATTTACTGTGAGGTAGCAGGCTACGGTGTAAACTGTGATGCTTACCATATTACAGCTCCGGATCCGTCCGGCGAGGGACAGATGGATGTTATCCGCAGAGCATTGTCTTCCGCAGAGGTCACTCCGTCTGAAATCGCATATGTGAATGCACACGGAACCGGAACTGCGAAGAATGATGAGGCAGAATTCTTATCTCTGCATACGATTTTTGACGGTACAGACGTATCGGTCAGCTCTACAAAGTCTATGACCGGTCACTGTCTGGGTGCAGCCGGTGCGGTTGAGGCAGTCTTTACGGTTAAGGCAGTCAGCGAGGATATCCTCCCGCCAACGATCGGATATTCAGAGGAAGATAAGGTGACATTAAAAGAAAAAGCCGGAGATCTGGATTTTGTAGCAAATGACAGCCGGAAAAAGGAAATCCCTATGGCTATGTCCAATTCCTTTGCCTTTGGCGGAACCAATGCCAGTATAATTTTCGCAAAGGAAGCAAAGCAGCATGAGGAGGCTCCGAAGGAGAAACTTTATATCACAGGTTTCGGACAGGTATTGAGTGCGAAAGAGGATCCGTCAGCAAAGGTAGCAACGGTAGCCCTTGATATGAAGGATTTTACAGATCGTGGTGTGAAGCTTGGCGTGTTCCGGAAGCTGGATAAATTCAGCCAGCTGCAGCTGATAAGTGGCATCGATGCATTAAAGAGTGCGGATGTGACTGTTTCAGAGGAGAATGAACGCAGAATCGGTACGATCATCGGAACCTCTGCAGGTCCTGTAACCGAGGTATCCAATTTCCAGAAGAATATCTGTGAAAAGGGTGCAACGGCCGGAAGTGCATTTACATTCCCGAATACGGTATATAATGCGGCAGGCGGACATTTCTCAATCTTTACAAAGACAAAGGGCTACTGTGCAACTGTGGCAAATGGTACACAGGCAGGTCTTCAGAGTGTGGCATATGCATGTGACGTACTGGAAAAAGGCAATGAAGATATCATGCTTGCAGCCGGTACCGATGAAGGTTCGGATATGGTAACATTCTTCTATGAACACAGTAAGATCAATGGTGAAAATGTACTGGGTGAAGGTAGTTCAACCATCGTGCTGGAGACTGCAGACAGTGCCAAGAGACGTGGAGCTCATACTTATGCAGAGGTAGCCGGATATGCCTGCACACATTCCGCAGGCAAGGCAGACTATACAGAAGCACAGGCAATGAAGGATGCGATCAGCAAGGCACTTGCAAAGGCCGGTTATCAGGCATCGGATATTGACAGTGTATATGCTGTAATCAGCAATCAGGATAAGAAACAGGCAGCAGAGTCTGCAGTTCTGACAGAAGTATTTGGTGCAAAAGAGATCAGAGATGTACGGGAACAGACCGGAGACTGCCGGGCAGCCAGTGCCAATGCACAGCTGGTAGAAGCAGCAAAGGCAATTGACGGAGGCAGTGTAAAGCATACACTGGCGGTATCTTATGGTTGTGGTTCTTATACAGCAGTTGTTCTGAAGGAATGCGAATAATAGATCAGAGAGGAATAAAAGATGAGTACAGCAATCGTAACGGGTGCTTCCCGTGGTATTGGAAAAGCCTGTGCTATAGAGCTGGCAAAGGCAGGCTATGATATCGTTGTAAATTATGTATCCAATGAGGCTGCTGCACAGGCAGTCGTTCAGGAAATCAAGGCAATCGGCCGGAAAGCTCTGGCAATTCAGGCAGATACAGCTGACTTAAAAGCTGTACAGGCAATGTTCCGGACTGCAGGAAAGGAGTTTGACAGTATTGATGTGCTGGTAAACAATGCAGGTGTAGTAGATGATAAATACCTGCTGATGCTTCCGGAGGATTCTCTGGAACGCAGTCTGAGTATTAATATCAAGGGATATTTCCATTGTGCGCAGAATGCTGCACTTAAGATGATGCGTAAGAAAAAGGGCTGTATTGTAAATATTTCATCAGTCAGCTCAGTGGTGGCAATTCCGGGACAGAGTGTATACAGTGCGACCAAGGGCGCAGTCAATGCAATGACAGCAACTCTTGCAAAGGAATTGGCACAATATGGAATCCGGGTTAACGCAGTTGCACCGGGATTTATTGCAACCGATATGATCGATCAGATTCCGGAGGATCAGAGAGCAGAGCATTTAAAAGCAGTACCGCTCGGACGCTTCGGAGAGGCGGCAGAGGTTGGAAAGCTGGTTCGTACCTTATGCTCAGATGATATGGCATATGTGACAGGCCAGACGATCGTAATGGATGGAGGCTTAAGTCTATGAATCTGTTAGAAATTAATTCGCGTATGAGGCAGCGCCCGCCATTTCAGATGATCGAGCGGGTGACAGAACTGGTGCCGGGAAAATCTGCAACCGGAATCAAGTGTGTATCAGTCAATGAACCGTATTTTGAAGGGCATATGCCGGGCTATCCGATCATGCCGGGTGTTCTTCTGATCGAGACCTGTGCGCAACTGTGTTCTCTGGTGATTGAGCAGGATGGCATTGATGAAGATAAGATTTATGTACTTTTGAAGGTAAAGGATTTCAAGTTTGTAAAAGCAGTGATTCCGGGTGACCGTCTGGAAATCAAAGCAGAATGTTTGCGGGCCGGAACCGGTCTGTTTGAGTTTGATGTACAGGTATTCTGTGACGGAAAACTGCGTGCAAAGGGTGATCTGATGTTTACAGCAGTCGATAAGGAAAGCATTTATCAGGAAGAATCGTGAGGTGAAGCAGAGTGCAAGCACTGGTGATCAACGGAAGCCCGAAGGGTGCTTCCAGTAATACAATGTGGCTGACCAATGCATTTACCGGCGGTTTTCCGGAAGACGTAGCGGTGAAAACGATAACCCTGCGGGAAAAGAACATCCACCCCTGTATGGGGTGCTTTTCCTGCTGGACGAAAACACCGGGACAGTGTGCGATCAAGGATGATATGCAGGAAATCTATCAGGATATTCTGGAGTCGGATATTATTATTGAGAGCTTCCCATTGTACTTTGCAGGAGTGCCATCCAGATTGCGGATGATGACAGAACGCTGTCTGTTATTTACGAAGCGTTATGAGGGAAGTCCTGAGGATACCTTTCATTCAATTCTGGAGATGGACGAACATAGCTTGAAAAATAAAAAAATGGTGCTGATATCGTCATGCGGCTATGTATCCATGGACACTATGTTTGAAGCATTATTAAAAGAATACGACCTGATCTGCGGAAACGGTAATTATACCAGAATTCTGTGTGCACAGGGAGAACTTCTGCAGGCCGGCAGCCGTACCAGACAGGTAGTGAATTATCTGGAAGAAGTCAGGCAGGCGGGGCGTGAATTTATTGAACAGGGTGCAATATCAGAAGAACGACAGAAGATATTGGATCGACAGATGGTGACACCACGGACGTTTGAAGTTTTGATCAAGCGTTACTGGAGTGAGAGAATGAATTAAGAAAAGGGATAGTTGTGAAATGGAAAAGTATGATATTGTAAAACAAGCTAAAATATCTAATTTAATAATTTATTCCTTTATGGTGGCGGTTGGCCTGGCTATGCTTATTTTTCGGGAAATTCCCACGAATGTGGAGACGATTATATTAAGTGTACTCTGTATTCTGGTTGGCGGAGCTAAGATATTGGGATATTTTTCCAATGATCTGTACCGGCTGGCGTTTCAGTTTGATCTGGCGATCGGACTTTTTCTGGCAATCATTGGTGTGCTGACACTGGTCGTCGGCAACAAAGATCCGCTCGGAACCGTTCGGTTGTTTGGAATTTATATTTTTATTGACGGATTATTGAAATTACAGACGGCATTTGATGCTAAGAAATTTGGAATTGCGAGATGGCTGGTGATTCTATTGACGGCAATCTTAATGGTAGGAGTGGGAATTGTAGGACTTCTGGCTTCTTATCTGGAACAGATTTCCCAGCTGATCGTACTGGATGTGGCATTGATGCTGGATGGACTTGTAAATATCTGGGTCACGGCTTATACTGTCCGGATTCGTGCAAAAAAGAAAAATCTGGAAGAACGGTTCGGACTGAAAGAGTAAGAAAGTATTCAGAATTTTATTGTATGAAACAGGTGAAAAATGACTCCCGGAATGCTATAATGGATTGCGGTAAATTTATAATATCATGAAGGGAGAATACAATATGAAAAAGATATGGAAACGGATATTGGCGATGACTATGTCGGCAGCGGTACTGGCAGGCACGTTTTATATTCCGACCTATGCAGAAGACATTTCAGAGGAACCTGTAGTATTGGAAACAGAAGCTGCAGATACAACAGAAATGACGACAGAAACAACGGAGACAGCGGCAGAGACCACAACGACCGGGGGAGAAGATACGGAGCTTACAGAGGATACCGTATTGCCGGAAACGCAGGAGAGTGCTGCGGCCGGAGCAGGTTCTTTGAATTATATCTATATGGACGATACCAATCTGTTTCAGGGAGATGAACAGACCATCGTAGTCAGTGTGGAGAGCCTGAAGGCAGTTACGGATAACCTGCAGGATATCCGGCTTGGATATACGATCGATGGCGAAGAAGAAACAGTTTCTTATACAAAAATCCGGGATGATTTAATTTTATTTGAAAAGAAGTTTGAGCAGGCAGGTAAGTATGCACTGCTTTATGTTGATATTGTGACAGATGCAGGAACCAGACGGATCTTGTTTTCGGACTATGAGGTAACCGCAGAGTTTCAGGTAGAGGAAACCATTGGCTATGTGGATGGCGGGATTCAGATGGAGACCTATGCTGTCGGAGAGGACGGACTGGTTCCGGTTGCGGATCTTAATACAGTGTTGCCACAGATGCGCAGTGCCAAAGGAGAAGTAGTTGTTGTCCTTGATCCGGGACATGATAAGGTGCATTGCGGTGCAACAGGAAACGGACTCAGGGAAGAGGATCTGACACTTAAGATCGCACAGTATTGTAAAGCGGAACTGGAACAGTATCGGAATGTGAAAGTATATATGACCAGAAACGATGGCAGTTGTCTGGATCCGAGCAGCAACGGTAAATGTATGGTCGCCAGATGTAATTATGCAGCCAGTGTGGGTGCGGATCTGTTGGTCAGCATCCATATTGATGCAGGAAGTGCAACCGGCAGTGGTGCTATGGCAATCGTCGCAAAGAAAGGAAATTACCGGGATGATTTAAGTAATGCAACTCATGAAGCAGGACAGAAAATCTTGAATCAGCTGGCTAAGATAGGACTGGCATCCAGAGGACTTCTGGTCCGAATGTCCGATTCGGACGGAGATGAGTATCGTTATCCGAACGGTGCGGTTGCAGACTGGTATTCAATCACCAGAAACTGTATCAAAGTCGGAGTTCCGGGAATTATCATGGAACACGGATTCATATCTAATCCGTCGGATGTGGCTAATTTCTTAAACAGCGATGAGAAGTTAAAAAAGATTGGCGTGGCGGACGCGACCGGTATTGCAGAATATTTTGGACTGAGCAAGGGTTCCAAGGTGGCAGAAGCAATGAAGGATGATTCTATGGAGCCTTATACGGACAAGACCAAGAATGTTCCGGGATTTATTGCATATCTTTACCGGAGCGTTCTCGGAAGAGTTCCGACGAGGAAAGAAGTCTCAGAATGGGTATACATTGTGGATACCAGACAGATGGATGGAACAACGTTGGTTAAGAATTTTCTGAACAGTGCAGAGTTTACGGGTAAAAACTACAGTGACGATGATTACGTGGAGCGTTTATATGAGGTTGTACTGCAAAGAAAATCAGAACCTTCAGGTAAGCAGTATTGGATTTCAAGGCTGCAGTCCGGCAGTTCCCGTGCGTTGATCGCGGATCAGATCAGTCATTCACCGGAATTTGAAATGTTGTGTGCAACGCATGGCATGGCTCAGGGAAGTCACAGCCTTCAGTATGCGAAGACCTATCCGAAGATTGCGGAGTTTGTAACTGCATATTATCAGGGCTTGATGAATCGGAAACCGGATCCGGATGGTCTGGAATACTGGTGCAGGAGTCTGGTACAGGGCGGTTCTACTGCAGCCGATATTACAAAAGGGTTCCTGTATAGTCCGGAATTCCGGGGTAGAAATCAGGGACGGGAAGAGTTTGTAGAAGGCTTGTATCAGATATATCTGGGCAGAAAATCAGATCCAAGCGGAAAAGCATATTGGGTCGGCAGACTGACGACAAACAGCATGAGTGAAAAGATTTCCGTGATCAAAGGATTTATCCAGAGTCCGGAATATCAGCAATATTGTGATAAGCTGGGAATATTGGTTGGTAAATTGTAAGAAAAAGGGATTTTGGGTAAGGTTTACTTCCTATAGCAATAATGGTATAATATACTATCGGTTTTCAATCGAAGACCGGTAGTATTTCTTTTTATAGGCAGAAGGAGAAACCTATGACAAACACAGTATATGAGAATTTATATGATATTGTAGAACAGAGATTGAAAGAATACGATGGAAAAATGCTTTGCAGAAAAGATGTCTATCTGTTTTCCCTGGATAATGAGCCGGGGATCTGTGATGGAGAAAAACTGTCAACGCTGGCGGCAAACGAGGATTTCTTCCAGGGAGCATTTTTAAGTCTTTTGAACCGGCTTCCGGATGAAGCGGTTACGAAGGACTGGGAATCAAATATAAAATCAAAAAAATCAAAGGTATTTCAGGCAGAATTAATGAATACATTGCTGTCATCTCCGGAAGCATTTATTAAGTCATCTGCGCTTATCAATGATACGATCATGAGCCCGAGGATGAGACCGCAGCCGGTATTGGAACAGCTGATCCGGACAACAGATCCGGTACAGCCGGAAGCCGGAGAGAGCCAGCCGGGGCCGGCACGCCCCGGAGAGAGTCAGCCGGAGCCGGCACGCCCGGGGGTCAAAGACCGGTTATATAAGGTATATCAGAAGTTTCCGGCACCGGTTCGGAAAGTTGCACACAGAATAGTAAGAGGAAAATAAAGTATGAAGATATATATTGATGTTACCAATTTGCTTAGAGTTGATTTCCTGACCGGGATTCAGAGAGTCGTCAGGGAAGTTGTTCTTCGTATGATCCGGAACCGGAAGCTGGATATCGTATTACTGAATTATCATGATGGCTATAAGGAATTTCAGATCATTGATGCGCAGAAGTTTATGGATTATTTTTCAAATGGGATTGGTTCCAAGGATGAATTGGTGACTGAACAACGGGTGAATCCGGTCAATATGCAGCCGGGAACTGTCTTTTTCGATATTGATGGTGTATGGAGCCTGTCCTTAAAACGGAGTCATCTGCTTCCGATTCTGAAAGCAAACGGTGTGAAGCTTGTGGTATATGTGTATGACATTATTCCGATTACGCATCCGCAGTTCTGCCATGAACAGACTGTCTATAATTTCATGACTTATATAGGGGCATATCTGCAATGCGCGGATCTGATCATTGCATCCGCACAGAGTACATTGGATGAGATTGATAAATTATTGGAACAGTTGAATCTGCCTAAGATCCCGGGCAAGGTATCATGGCTCGGTTCAGATTTTAATATTAAGAACTCAGATGATACAGAGATTAATCCGGAGGCTGTTGATGCGGTGGCAGCAGGCAGATATGTTCTGATGGTCGGTACGATCGAACCGCGTAAGAATCATGCGCTGGTGCTGGAGGCATTTGAACATGCTTTGTTTGAACGGGGTATAAATCTGATTTTTGCGGGACGGATCGGCTGGAATGTGCAGGCATTTGAGAAGAAAATAGAGGGACATCCGAAAAGAAACCGGCAGCTGTTTCATTTAAGCGGTATGAATGATGCGACAATAGATTATCTGTATCGAAATGCATTCTGTGTTGCATTTCCAACCTTTAATGAAGGGTTTGGTCTGCCGATCATTGAAGCATTTCAGAGAGGAACTCCGGTTCTGGCATCCGACATCCCGATCCTCAGGGAAGTAGGAGGAGAGCTTTGTGATTACTTTGATCCGAATTCATGGGAGAGCTTTGCCGATACCTGTATGTCATGGGTGGAGAATGCAGAGCGGTATGAAGAGGTAAAGAGGAAGGTTGCGAAGTACCAGCCTGTATCCTGGGATACGGTTACGGAGAAGATAGAGAATGCACTTGAGACCATGAAGGTGGAATATCCTTATCCGATACCGGAGAAGATAAAGCAGATGGTATATCTGACCGCACGTTCTGAGGATTTGCTGGAAACACTGCCATATATGGAAGCATTTATGCCATTTATTGAAGAACTGGTAATCTGTTGTCCGGATTCCATGGTGGAGATTATGAAAAAAGAATATCATGGCAGATTTCGATTGCAATATCTGACAGATTCACAGGTGTTAAATGGAGCAGAATTGCCGGAGGATCATTCCAAACGTAATTTCTTCCTGCGGTGCCTGGCAATGAAGTCGGATTTGATTGACGATGTGTTTATTATGGCAGATGATGATTATCGACCGCTCCATCTGATCGATCAGGATGTTTTCATAAAAAACGGAAAATTCTGTGGATATTATTGTTATCATTTGCAGAACTGGAAAGGAGATCAGAATCATTACTCATCCTTTGATCATTGTATGTTCCGCACCAGACAGTTCCTGCAGGAACAGGGATATTCTACATGGATGTATGAATCGCATATGCCACAGGCAATCGACAAGCGGGTTTATCAGGAGATTCTTGAAAAACATCCGGATATTGAGACAAAGGGATATAGTGAATGGAGTATCTTTTTTAACTATGTGAATACAATTTATCCGGGACAGGTGGAGAACCTTCCTTTTGTGGTCATGAGCTGGCCGGGAAGCTGCGGAGCCTGGGATTTAGAGGTATTTCCAAAAGAATATATCTTTGAGAATTATTATCGGGAATTATATGAACCGGGGGAGATTTTTGAACAGTATTCTAAAGACTATTATGCCGGAACGGAGATGGAGAACCGGAAGAAGGTTACTGATTATATGAATTATCATAATGCACATAGTCAGATACGGGCAATGTTCCAGGCATATCGTGCAAATTATGAGATGATATATGGAGAATATCCGACATTTGCTTTGAGCTTTACTGCAGAAGGCTGCACGATCCGTCTGCCACAGTATATTGGAATTGGTGAGGAAGCATTTACCAGAATTCCATTCCTGATTCAGAACGAGATTGGATTGGAAGAGGCGGAGATCACATATCGTTATATTGATGTACAGGGCAATGAGATCGTTACCGGTGCTGAGATGAATATGGCATTGGATCAGAAAGAACTGGAGATTCCGGTACGGGGTATCTGGGGCGGCATGAAGGGTATTTTTGAGTTGGAGGTACGATATCGGGGGCAGATATTTAGCAGACGTACGAAGCTTTGTATAATGAAGAAAGGACTGGAAGCATGAAAGCAGAAACAGGCAAGCGGGTACAGCAGGTAGCTGGGTATGTTTTTGTGATACTGGTAACCGGAATTTTATTATATCGCCTTCTGGGATTGTCCGGGCTTGATATAGTCAGATATCCAATCAATTATAGCAGTGGTGGCGATAGCTGGACCGGCATGGCAACAGTGAAATCCATGGCAGATAATGGATGGATCTATAATAATGCATTTCTTGGAGCACCGGATGGCGCAAAATATTATGATGCAACGACAATGGAACTGGTGTTAAATGCGATGGAGCAGGTGTTGGTTTGGATAACCGGAAACTGGGTGCTGGCATTTAATCTGTTTTATTTCAGCGGATATTTTCTGGCGGGGGTGACTGCATATTATGCATTGAAGAAGCTGGATATATCCGGAGTGATCGCTGCACCGACAGCGGTTTTATATGCATTTGCACCATATCACATGGCAAGGTCTACCGGTCATTTGTTTCTGGGAATGTACTTCATGGTTCCGATCATGGTCTTATTTCTGTTTCGGATGATGCAGGAAGAACAGCTGTTTCAGAAAGGGAAAAGAGGATTTCTGACAGCCGGGAATGTTATGAAGGTGATCACACTGATGATCATGGCACTGACTGGAATATATTATGCATTCTTTATGTGTTTCTTCCTGTGCGTGGTTATTCTGTGTAAGATTTTAAATGGTGAAGGAAGAAAAATACGTCAGCCGTTATTCGGCATCGGTGTGATTGTAGGAACCCTTCTGATCGGTGCGATCCCTAATCTGCTTTACTGGGCACAGAACGGAAAGTCACCGGCTCTTGCAAAAGGCGGAGAAGGGGCGGAAATTTATGGACTGAAAATCATACAGTTATTGCTGCCGATCAAGGGACATCGGCGGGAAGTACTTATGCGTTTGCGGAATCTGTATGATAGTGCATATCCGTTGGTAAATGAGAATGGAAGTGCATCTCTGGGACTATTTATGGCACTTGGATTTGTACTGCTGTGTCTAGTGCTCTTTGTTGGAAGGAAAAGACTGAAAGAGCAGGGTAATATAAGAATTGCGGCAACATTGAACCTGGCTGCGGTTTTATTTGGAACAATCGGCGGATTTGCGGTTATTCTGTCGTTTATTACGGGTTCCATCCGGTGTTACAATCGTTTTTCCATATTTATTGCCATGTTTTCACTGATCGCGATCGATACGGTGTTACAATGGATCCGAGTGAAATGGTTTCAGGGACGGAAATGGAAACAGATACTTTTTGCGGGTGGGATGCTGATCATTCTGTCCGGCGGTATTTATGACCAGACGGTGCCAAGAAGTCCGGAAACACATACGGTATCGGAACAGATATATGATGCGGATGATGCATTTATAAAACAGATTGAGGCGGTGGAAGAACCGGGAGCCATGATTTATCAGCTTCCATATATGAAATATCCGGAAAATGGCGGTATCCAGCAATTGATGGATTATGGACTGCTGGTAGGATATCTGCATTCAGACACCTTAAAATGGTCTTATGGTGCGCCGAGTGAAAGAGAAACCGATATATGGATGCGGGAACTGAATGAGAAGCCGCTTACAGAGCAGATAGATATGATTCGGGAAAAAGGATTTTCCGGTATTTACATTGACTGGAATGCATATCTTCCGGATGAACGGGTTGCCATGGAATCAATATTGGAAACTGAGACAGGGACAACACCGCTCCTGCATGAAGACGGAATGAAAGCTTATTACAGCTTTAAATAAAAACATCGAAAATAATAATTGTAAGATAAATTCACAGAGAAGAGGAGCATACAATGAGAAAAAGAAAGAATCAGATTTTGGCAGCGGTATTAAGTGCAACACTGATACTGTCAGCCACAGGAATCAACAGTACATATGCGCAGGAGACAGGGGCATCGGACGTAGTGACGGAATTACTGTCTCAGGATCAGACGGTGGATGAAACGGCAATTGATCAGATCAAGGCGGTTCTGTTTAATTGTACAGACCATGGCCTTCGGGAATTTCCGGGTGGAAAGGATATAGGTATCACTTTATATTCCGGACAACAGTTGGTTTTATTATCCTATGTAATTGCGGAAGACGGTAGTGGTTGGTATCAGGTGTCAGTAGCATTGGATGGAACTGTTTATGAAGGGTATATCGAAGAAGCATATGTTCTGTGTACCGCAGAAAACTATCAGGAAAAGCTTCCGGTAGAGGATTTGGTTGAACAGGCACGGATTCATGCAGTATCAGATACAGAGGGAGATGCAGAGGAAACAAATACGAAGGCTTCGGAAAAAATAACAGGGCTGGATACAAAGGCACAGGCAGTAAACGCAGACTTTGAAACTTCGATTGCTGCATTTCCGGAAAGCTATAAGACCAGTCTTCGTGCACTTCATGCAGCACATCCGAACTGGGTGTTTGTTCCGCAGATTACGAATATTGACTGGGATACTTTTATTGCGGCGGAGATGACACCGGAGCGGAGTCTGGTGCCAAGGAGTATGGATGATTCTTATAAGGGAAAGCAATCCTGGGCATATGATCCGATCACCGGAGAGTATAAGGGCCTGAGCGGCTATAACTGGGTACAGGCATCAGAGGCTGCGGTTATGTATTATGCAGATCCGAGAAACTTTCTGACGGAGGATTCGATCTTTCAGTTTGAACTTCTGACTTATAACAGCAATTACCAGACGGAAGCAGGCGTAGAGGCGATTATAAACGGAACTTTCATGTCACATGCACAGATGGCAGATGATGTGGTTACATATGCGAAAGCATTCTGCCTTGCCGGTGCACAGACGAATGTCAGTCCGTTTATGTTGGCAGCAAGGGTACGGCAGGAACAGGGGGCAGCAGGAACCTCGCCACTGATTTCCGGACTTTATCCGGGCTATGAGGGATATTATAATTTCTTCAATATTCAGGCTTTTGGAACAACAGAGACCGAGATCTATGTGAACGGATTAAACTACGCAAAAGCGCATGGCTGGAATACCAGATATAACAGTATTGCAGGCGGTGCCAGTATATTAAGCGGAAATTATATTTCAAAAGGTCAGGATACCCTGTATCTGCAGAAGTTTGATGTGGATGATTCCTATTATGGATTATTTTCCCATCAGTACATGCAGAATATTCTGGGGGCATTAAACGAAGGAAAGACAGCTTATTCTGTTTATTCCGGAATGAACATTCTGGATAATACATTTGTGTTCAAAATCCCGGTCTATAACAATATGCCGGTGGCGGCTTCTCCACGGCCGGATCTGGCAAAGGTAAATGAAAAAGAAGTAAAAGCATTTGTTACCAGACTGTATCGGAATATTCTGAAACGGAATGCGGATGAAGCGGGACTTTATTACTGGTATACATGCCTGGCAAATGGTGAGACGGCTGCGTCGGTGGTAGCCAAGTTTGTGAACAGTGATGAGTTTATAAAACAGAAGGCAACCGATGAAGATTATGTGGAACGTATGTATACAACGATGATGAACCGGAAAGCAGATGCGTCCGGCAAGGCATACTGGCTGGATGTATTAAAGGCAGGCTGCTCCAGAAAATATGTGCTGGCACAGTTTATCGGTTCTGCTGAATTTACATCTATCTGTGATAAATACGGTGTGGTTAAAGGGCAGATTACCCTGACGGAAGGCAGAGATCATAATGTAGAGCTGACCAAGTATGTAGGCCGGTTGTATCAGACAGCTCTGAACAGAAAACCGGATACAAACGGATTGAATTATTGGACAGAGGCAATCTGGACAAAGACAAGAACTCCGTATGATGTGGCATCACAGTTCATTAATTCGCAGGAGTTTACGAATAAGAAGTATTCGGATAAAGAATATCTTACGATTCTCTACCTGACATTCTTTGACAGAGAACCGGATGCTGCCGGTTACAGCTATTGGCAGCAACAGTTAAAATCAGGTATGAGCAGAGATAAGGTTTTGAAGAACTTTGCTTACTCGGATGAGTTTAAGAAATTAACAGAAGGCTATGGATTGAAGTAGACGGGAGCGGAGTACAGGCAATTCAGAGACGAAGAAGGGTAACAGTACAAATGAGGACAATGCGGGGAACAAAGAAAAAAGGAAACCTTATAAATGGCAGGGATATTGCGATGCAGATCGCAATATTCCTGTTTTATGTATGTGCTTTTTCGGTTATATTGACCAGTGGATTGTCGGCAGATGATATGTGGAACAGCAACATACAGGCAGCCTCTTATCTGGGTGGTCCGGGACCGGTAAAGGTTATGCTTGGTCAGTGGAAGATGTGGCTGGAAGCCGGGCGGATATTTCCGTTTTCAAATTATGCGGCATTACTATTTGCGGCAATCCCGTCTGTCCCGGCATACAAGGGATGTATTATCTTTATGACCTGGCTGAGCAACCGGATGGTCGGTCTATGTATTGAGAAACTGACAGAGTCAAAAGGTCTTTCAGTGTTATACATGCTGTTATTTCCGGTTTTGATCCAGATGACACCGGAATTTGACAGTGGTCTATATTGCTATCATATGTTGATCCAGTTGGTTGTGTTTTGGTGCTTTCTTGCATTATGGATGCAGCTCCGTTATCTAGATACCGAAAAGAAACGGTATGCAGTGGGAAGTACGATAGCATTTTTTCTGGCACTTGGAACCTATGAAGTGGCATTTCCGTTCCTGCTGGTATTGATGTGGGTGACATTTCGTATATGCGGATCCATACGGAACGGTATACGGAAATTGATTCCGCAGCTGGTTCTGTTTTTCGGAATGCTATCGGCG
This sequence comes from Clostridium sp. CAG:632, assembly GCA_000431515.1. Lineage (GTDB taxonomy): Bacteria > Bacillota > Clostridia > Lachnospirales > Lachnospiraceae > CAG-632. The sequence goes on from HF991313.1 coordinate 18,054, forward strand.
AACGGAGCTTTGCGGTTGCTTGCTGCGGGGCAGGCATATCATGGAGTGGCAGTCAATTTGCAATGGAATGCGGTTTTGCTTACATGGTTAAAACAGTGTTCCACCTGTATTCCGCTGGGACGGTATATTTGTTCTTTCTTAAAAGAATGCAGACCGTATTCGGAGGTCTATCCGTATACGATCCGGGAGATATTCAGCTGGCTGCAGATATGGGATTATATTGCGGTCGGATTGCTGATTGGGTTGTGGATCTGGCTGGGACGGCATACACAGAAGGAGTCTGCAATTTCAAAACAGAAACTATGGACAATGCTCATCGCCGGAGGTCTGGTATTTGTATTGCCGGGAATTCTGATTGCAGTATCCGCGAAATATCAGCAGACAATCGCTTGGGCAGGCGGACATTTGCCTGCATATATGCAGACTACAGGATTTGTAATGATGCTGGCAGGCGGATATTGGAAACTGATATCCGGAAAAGCAGGATGGAAACGAAAGCTGTTGGAAGCAGGAGGATTGGCGGCAGGAGTGCTTCTGCTGATTTTGAATATTTCAAGTGCCAGGGCAGGAGTGGAGTATATGAACCAGACGAAACGATATCCACAGGAAATGATAAAATCTGCTGCGGATGCCGGCTTTTTTGATATAGTGGAAGATGATAAAACAAAATACGTATTTGGCGCAAATGGATATATCCATGATTCGCAGAATTCAATGGAATTTTATAGCAAGCTGACGGGAATGCGGATTTATGCCTGCACGGATGCAGAAGTGCTGGTGAATAGTAAAGGGGAGTGGAATGAAAAGAATCAATACGATTTGACAAGTGATAATGAAAGGGTATATTATGGGATTTTCAATTGGGCAAAAAGGGACTCCGGTCTGTTGTTGATGGGACCGTGTGCAAGGATACAGTCGGGAGAAGGCAGAGACTGTATTGAGTGGATGCGGTTGGAGAATCCGCAGATTTACATACGAGGTGCATCGGAATCGGTCGTTCCCAAGGAATGGGAGATGGTAAGGAGTGGAGACGGATATGCAATTTATCAGCTGTATGGCAGCTATCAGGTCCGAAAAGAAATGGACAACTGGAAGGAATGGATTGTAATACAAGAGGGAAACAGTATATAAATTCTTAAAATTTGCTGATGAAAACAGGAAATCAGTAAATCCTGGTTTACATGAAAAGTCAGATAGTGTAAAATAAATTAGATTAATATGTTAATTCATAGGAGGATTTGGGAATGAAGGTTGTATTATTAGCCGGTGGTTTTGGAACCAGAATCAGTGAAGAGAGTTATTTAAAGCCGAAGCCAATGGTTGAAATCGGGGAAAAACCGATTCTATGGCATATCATGAAATATTATTCTTCGTTTGGATATAATGATTTTATCATCTGCTGTGGATATAAACAGCATGTGATAAAAGAGTGGTTCGCAGATTATTATCTGCATACCAGTGATATTACGTTTGATTTTACGGAGAATGGAGCCATGACTGTGCATAAGACCTATACAGAGCCGTGGAAAGTAACTCTGGTAGATACCGGACTGAATACCATGACCGGCGGACGAGTAAAGCGGATCCGGAAATATGTTGGCAATGAACCGTTTATGCTGACCTATGGTGATGGTGTATCGAATGTTGATATTGATGCTCTGGTGAAGTTTCATAAAGAACATGGTAAGATTGCAACCATGACGGCTGTCAATGTCGGACAGCAGTTTGGTGTTCTGGATATTGATGAGAATGGAACAATTCATAAATTCCGTGAGAAGCAGGATCGGGACGGCAGTGTGATCAATGGTGGTTACATGGTTCTGAATCCGGAAGTGTTTGATTATATCGAGGGAGATTCTACCGTATTTGAGAAGGCTCCGCTGGAGCGATTGGCGGCAGAAGGACAGTTGAAGGCGTACTTCCATGATGGTTTCTGGAAATGTATGGATACAACCAGAGATAAGAACCAGCTGGAGAAGATGCTGGCAGACGGAAATGCACCATGGAAAGTATGGGAGGAATAATCGGCATGGATATGAGTTTTTACAAGGGAAAACGTGTACTTCTGACCGGACATACCGGATTTAAAGGCTCCTGGATGAGCCGCGTGCTGGTGAATGCCGGAGCGATTCTGACCGGATATTCATTAAACCCGCCGACAGAACCGAATCTTTTCTCTATGTGTGATGTGGAGAGCAGAATGCATTCCGTGATCGGCGATATTCGCGATCTGGATAGATTAAAAGCTGTATTTGAAGAGGCACAACCGGAGATAGTGATCCATATGGCGGCCCAGCCAATCGTCCGGGATTCTTATAAGGACCCGGTATACACCTATGAGACAAATGTCATGGGAACTGTCAATGTACTGGAGTGTATCCGGCTGAATACCTGTGTAAAATCATTTGTTAATGTTACCACAGATAAAGTATACAAGAATAATGAATGGGAATGGGGCTATCGTGAGAATGAACCACTGGATGGATATGATCCGTATTCCAACAGTAAGTCCTGCTCTGAGCTGGTAACACATAGCTATAAGAGTTCTTTCTTTGAAGATGGAAGAGTGGCAATCTCCACGTCAAGAGCCGGTAATGTGATCGGCGGCGGTGATTTTGCCAATGATCGTATTATTCCGGACTGTGTCCGGGCTGCCGGGCAGGGGAAGGATATGATCGTGCGGAATCCACATTCCACACGTCCATATCAGCATGTGCTGGAACCGGTCATGGCTTATCTGATGATCGCACAGAAGCAGTATGAAGATGGCAATTATGCCGATTATTATAATGTAGGACCGGATGATCTGGACTGCGTGACGACCGGAGATATTGTTGATATGTTCTGCGAGAAATGGGGCAGCGGCATGAAGTGGATCAACCAGTATGATGGCGGTCCTCATGAAGCAAATTTCTTGAAACTGGACTGTTCAAAGTTAAAGACTACATTCCGATGGAAACCTCGCTGGAACGTGTCAGAGGCATTGGATAAGGTAGTTGAGTGGACAAGAGTCTATTTTGATAAGGGTGATATTCCGGCAATTATGGATCAGCAGATTCAGGAATATTGCACAAAAAGTGAAAATCTGAAATAAAATACAGATCAAATAAGATCAAACGGAAACAGAAAAGGAGAAAGAAAATGTTTGAGAATATGACAGAAGATCAGGCAAAAAAGCAGATTTTGGATATGGTAGCAGACTATTGCGATACCTATCATAACAAGAAGGGACCTTTTAAAGAAGGAGACCGTATCCCATACGCATCAAGAGTATATGATCATGAAGAAATGTGCAATCTGGTAGACAGTGCACTGGAGTTCTGGCTGACAGCAGGACGTTATACAGATGAGTTTGAGAAGAAGTTCGCAGAATATCTTGGCGTAAAATACTGTTCTCTGGTAAATTCCGGTTCCTCTGCAAATCTGAACGCATTTATGGCACTGACCTCTCCGTTACTTGGCGAACGCGCGATCAAACGGGGTGACGAGGTGATCACGGTAGCAGCCGGATTCCCGACAACGGTAGCTCCGGTTATCCAGTATGGTGCGGTTCCTGTATTCGTAGATGTTACCATTCCGCAGTACAACATTGATCCTTCTATGCTGGAGGAAGCATATTCCGAGAAGACAAAGGCTGTCATGGTAGCACATACTCTGGGTAATCCATTTGACTTAAAGGCTGTAAAGGCATTCTGTGATAAGCACAATCTGTGGCTGGTAGAGGATAATTGTGATGCACTTGGTTCCAAGTATATTATTGATGGTGAAGAGAAGTTTACCGGTACAGTTGGTGATATCGGAACCTCCAGCTTCTATCCACCACATCATATGACAATGGGTGAAGGCGGTGCAGTCTACACAAACAATCCGTTGTTGAATAAGTGCATCCGTTCTTTCCGTGACTGGGGAAGAGACTGTGTATGTCCGTCCGGACGTGATAACCTGTGCGGTCACCGATTTGACAAGCAGTATGGTGAGCTTCCGTTAGGCTATGATCATAAATACGTATATTCTCATTTCGGATATAATTTAAAGGCAACCGATATGCAGGCAGCAATCGGCTGTGCACAGATCGTGAAGTTCCCTGGATTTGTAGAACGCCGTCGGCATAACTTCGACCGCCTGAAGGCAGCACTTGCAGGAACAGAGGAGAAGCTGATCCTTCCGGAGCCATGTGAGAACTCAATCCCTAGCTGGTTTGGTTTCCTGATCACCTGTAAAGAAGGCGTTGACCGGAATCAGGTGGTTCAGTATGTAGAACAGCATGGGGTTCAGACACGTATGCTGTTTGCAGGTAATCTGATCAAGCATCCATGCTTTGATGAGATGCGCAAGACCGGAGAAGGCTATCGCGTAGTCGGTGATCTGAAGAATACAGACCGGATCATGAACGAGACCTTCTGGGTAGGTGTATATCCGGGCATGACCGATGAAATGATCGACTATATGGCAAAGACCATCAAAGAAGCAATACAGTAAGAAGGCTATAGAAAAGGTTGGACATTCGAGATGAATGAGACAGAAGAGATAAAAAAGAATACCGGAGAGAAGCCGAAGAAGGGTCTGGCGGCATTCTGGCAGTTTATAAAGTTTGGACTGGTAGGTGTTTCTAATACAGTTGTATCATATGTAACATATTCTCTGGTGTATTATTGGATCCTGGGTTCTGCCCCGATGGTGGATGGTATCCGGGTACAGATTGCGAATGTGGCCGGATTTGTAATCAGTGTACTGAATGCATATATCTGGCAGAGTAAGTTTGTATTTAAAGAACAGGAAGACGGAGAGCACAGAGTCTGGTGGAAGGTATTGATCAAGACATATATTTCCTATGCGTTTTCCGGACTGCTGCTGACATCCCTGTTACTGGCATTCTGGCTGGACATCCTGCATATTGAACAGTATCTGGGTGGTCTTGCCACATGGCTGACCGGATTCGGACTGCATATGGCAGCAAAGGATGTGGCAGTTTCTCTGGCTCCGTTCTTAAATATGGTGGTAACGATTCCAATCAATTTCTGTATTAATAAATTTTGGGCATATCGTCAGAAAACGAAAACAAGTGAGGTGACCGAATAATGGGTGAAATTAAGTTATTAGACTGTACTCTCCGTGACGGAGGATATGTAAACGATTGGGAATTTGGACATAATAATCTGGTAAGTATTTTTGAACGTGTGGTAGGAGCCGGTGTCAACATTATTGAAGTCGGATTCTTGGACGACCGCAGACCGTTTGATATGAATCGGAGCATTATGCCATACTCTGCAGATGTGGAGAAGATTTATGGCAAATTAGACCGCAAACAGGCTATGGTAGTTGGTATGATCGATTACGGTACCTGCAGCATTGATCATATTCAGCCATGTGAAGAGTCCTATTTGGATGGTATCCGTGTTATTTTCAAGAAGCATATCCGCTGGCAGGCAATTGATTTCTGCCGCCAGTTAAAGGAATTGGGTTATAAGGTATTTGTACAGCTGGTTTCTATTACCAGCTATGAGGATGATGAGTTAATGGATCTGATCAGTCTTGCAAATGATCTGGAGCCGTATGCAGTATCTATGGTAGATACCTATGGATTAATGCATCAGGAGAATCTGATGCATTATTACAAGCTGTTAAACCAGTATCTGAAGCCAACGATCGGACTTGGCTATCATTCCCATAACAATTTCCAGATGGCATATGCGAACTGCATCGAGATGCTGTCACATAAGACAGACCGTATGGTATTGGTAGACGGTACCATCTATGGTATGGGTAAGAGTGCCGGAAATGCACCACTGGAACTGCTGGCTATGCATCTGAATGAGCATTACGGAAAGAATTATGACATCAGCCAGATTCTGGAAGCAGTGGATGCCAATGTTATGCCTATCTATAAGATGACTCCTTGGGGCTATAATATGTTCTTCTTTATTGCGGCTTCCAACGACTGCCATCCGAATTATGTGTCTTACTTGATGAATAAGCGGACGCTTTCCGTAAAATCGATTAACGAAATTTTGAGTAAATTAGAGGGTGAGAAGCAGCTGATGTATGATCAGAAGCTGATCGAACAGTTATATCTGGATTATCAGAATATTGAAGTCAATGATGAGAAGGATATTGCAGAACTGACAGAACAGTTTAAGGGTAGAGATGTATTACTTCTGGGCCCCGGTTTAAGTGTACAGAAGCAGCTTAATAAGCTTCAGGCATATATTGAGGAAAAGAATCCAATCGTAGTGTCTGTTAACTTTATTTCCAGTGAATTAAAGAGCGATTATGTATTCTTAAGTAATTCCAAGCGTTATGTACAGCTGGCAACCGCACTGTCCCTGAATCCGGACATGAAGGTGATCGCTACCTCCAATGTTACCAAGACAGAAGGTAGGTTTGACTATACTATGCAGTACAGTTCGTTACTGGATCCGGATGCAGATGGAGTATGCATGGATAATTCTTTTGTCATGCTGTTGAAGGTTATGAAGAAGATCGGTGTGAAGAAAGTAGCACTGGGCGGTTTTGACGGATATGCCGGAGACAAGAAGCAGAATTATATCAATGCTTACATGGAGTATAATTTTAATAAAGAGCAGGCGAGCAAGACCAATCAGTATGTGATTGAAATGCTGAAGAGCTTAAAGCAGGATATTGAAATGGAATTTATCACAGATTCCCTGTATACAGAGGAGTAGGATATGAGTAAGTATGAGATTGCAGTTTTTGATGTAGACGGAACACTTCTGGATACCAGAGAGGGTGTGCTTTCGGCAGTCAAAGAAGTGATTGTGAATCATGATCTTCCGATGCCGACACCGGAGGTACTGGAAACCTTTATCGGACCTCCGATTCAGGATTCCCTGGCAAAGACTTTTCATCTGGAAAAAGCAAAAGCTGATGAGTTGGCAGCAGAATTCCGGACCAGCTATAAGGGTCCGAACCTGATTAAGGCAAAGCCATATGATGGAATCTATGAATTAATGGATGAACTGGTAAAACGGAATATCAAGATTGCAGTAGCGACCTATAAGCGACAGGATTATGCAGAGGATATTCTGAAGCATTTCGGCTTTGACCAATATTCCAAGATCTTATATGGGTCTGATTTTGAAGGAAAATTAAAAAAGGTCGATATCATACGGAAATGTATGGTGGATCTTGGCTCAGAGGATTATAAGAATGCGGTTATGATCGGAGACAGCTGGCATGATGCCAATGGTGCCGAGCTGCTTGGCGTTGACTTTTTAGGCGTGACTTACGGATTTGATTTTCATTCAAAAGAAGATGTAGAGAAATGTGCAAATGTAGGAAGTGCAGATACCCCACTGGAGCTTTTGAAATATTTTGAATAAGAATGAAAATACATATTGTATGAGGAGATGGACGGAATGAAAATGAAAGTAGCGCAGTATATTGCGGATTTTTTGGTAAAACAGGGCGTAACGGATGTATTTACGGTAACCGGAGGCGGTGCCATGCATTTAAATGATGCACTGGGACATAAGGAAGGCCTTCACAGTACGTATAATCATCATGAGCAGGCATGTGCGATCGCAGCAGAAGGATATGCCAGAGAAAGCGGCAAAGTTGCCGCAATCTGTGTTACCAGCGGACCGGGTGGAACAAATGCGATTACCGGTGTACTTGGCGGATGGCAGGATTCAATCCCGATGTTCGTGATTTCCGGACAGGTAAAGCGGGAGACAACGACATGGTCGACCGATGTACCGCTTCGTCAGTTAGGCGATCAGGAATTCCAGATCGTAGATACCGTAAAGACCATGACGAAATATGCACATATGGTAACAGAGCCTACAGAGATTCGGTATCATCTGGAAAAGGCATGGTTCTTATGCATGAATGGCAGAAAGGGACCTGTATGGCTGGATATTCCGTTGGATGTTCAGGCAGCAGTGATCGAATCGGATGAGTTGAAGGGCTTTGACAGTGCCGAATTAGATTTAAAGGAGAATCCGGTTTATGATGAAAAGCTGACACCGGAGATCATTGAGAAAATAAAGGCAGCAAAGAGACCGGTCGTATTTGCGGGAACCGGTATCCGTCTGTCAGAAGGCTATGAGGAGTTTGTAAAGCTGGTAGATAAGCTGGGTATTCCGGTAGTGACCGCCTGGAATGCACATGATGTATTATGGGATGAGAATCCGCTTTATTGCGGACGTCCGGGTACAGTCGGAACCCGTGGCGGTAACTTTGTAGTGCAGAACAGTGACCTGCTTCTGGTTCTCGGCTGCCGTCTGAATATTCGTCAGATCAGTTATAATTATCATGACTTTGCAAAGAAGGCATATAAGATCGTTGTTGATATTGATGAGGCTGAATTGCGCAAGCCGACCGTTCATGTAGATTTTCCGGTACATGCAAATGTAAAGGATGTCATGCAGTCGTTATTAAAGGCAGAGTATGCAGGGCCGACAGAAGAGCAGAAGGAATGGTTAAGCTGGGCAAGAGCCGTAAATCAGAAATATCCGGCAACACTGCCTTCTTATTACGAAAAAGAGACTCCAATTAATCCGTATGTATTCATCACAAAGCTGTCCAAGCATCTGCAGGAGGGCGATGAGGTAATCTGTGGAAACGGAAGCGCCTGTGTTATTACCTTCCAGGCAATGGAGATTAAGAAGAATCAGCGCCTGTTCACCAATTCCGGTTGTGCAGCAATGGGATACGGATTCCCGGCAGCTGTCGGTGTATGCGTAGCCAAGAAGGGCGAGCGGGTCATCTGTATCGATGGTGACGGAAGCTTCCAGATGAATTTACAGGAGCTTCAGACAGTTGTATATAACAAGCTGAATATGAAGCTAATCATCATTAATAATAACGGTTATCATTCCATTCGTCAGACACAGACCAATCTGTTTAAGGGTGAACCACTGGTTGGTGTATGCGACGGAAACGGACTCAGCTTCCCGGATTTCTCAAAGCTGGCTTATGCATACGGAATCCCATATGTACGGATTGACAGCCTGAAGGATGTGGATGAGAAGTTAGAGGAATTTTTAAATACAGACGGTCCGGTTATGTGTGAGGCCATTGTGGATGAAAAGCAGAACTTTGCACCGAAGCTTTCCTCAAAGGTACTGCCGGATGGAAAAATCGTATCACCATCTATTGATGATATGTTCCCGTTCCTTTCCAGAGAGGAATATGAATCAAATCAGTTATCGTAAGGATAAGACTGTAAGGAGATAGTATGAAACGAGTGATTCTGACCGGGGGAACCGGTATGCTGGGAATTGCCCTTATGGAATTCCTGATTCAGAAAGAGATAGAGGTACTGGTGATCATCAGACCTGGTTCAAAGCGCAGGGATGGCATTCCAAAAAGCCCATGGATTCATGTGCTAGAATGTGACCTGGCAGATTTAAGAAGTCTGGAGGGTAGTCTGGAAGGCTATGACACATTCTTCCATTTTGCCTGGGATGGCACCTATGGAGAAGCCAGAAATGATATGTATCTGCAGAATAAGAATGTCCGGGCGGTACTGGATGCCGTACATCTGGCAAAATCCGCCGGATGTCAGACCTTTCTGGGAGCCGGTTCACAGGCAGAGTATGGCAGAGTGGACGGCGTGAAATTAGGACCGGACACTCCGGTTCATCCGGAAACCGGTTATGGCATCGGCAAGCTTTGTGCAGGACAGATGAGCCGGATTCTCTGTCAGCAGTTGGGAATGAAGCATATCTGGGTGCGTATTTTAAGTACCTATGGACCGCATGATGGTCTGCATACTATGGTAATGTCGGGTATTATTAAGATGTTAAACCGGGAACGACCACAGTATACCAAGGGCGAACAGATGTGGGATTATCTCTATTGCGGAGATGCTGCCAGAGCCTTTTATCTGGCAGCGGAGCGTGGCATTGACGGTTCCGTATACTGTATCGGAAGCGGGCAGGTCAGACCACTGGCAGACTACATCCGGATTATCCGGGATACCATTGATCCGTCGGTTGAAGTAGGTATGGGTGAGGTACCGTATTATGATAAGCAGGTTATGTATCTGTGTGCGGATATTGAGAATCTGAAAAAGGATACAGGCTTTGAACCGCAGGTATCGTTTGAAGAAGGGATACAGAGAACCGTAGACTGGTATAAAGAGGAAATGAAGAAATGAAAAAAACGATCAGTATTTTAATTCCATGTTATAATGAAGAAGAAAATGTTGTTCCAATGAGTGAGGCTATTGTAAATCTTTTTGAAACACAGCTGACGAATTATAATTATGAGCTGGTGTTTATTGATAATGATTCACATGATAAGACCAGAGAATTACTGCGGGAGATCTGCAGCAAGAATCCGAATATCAAAGCAATCTTTAATGCAAAGAACTTCGGACAGTTTAATTCTCCGTATTATGGTATTCTGCAGACAACCGGTGACTGTACGATTTCCATGGTATGTGATTTCCAGGATCCGATCGAGTTGATTCCGCAGTATATTAAGGAATGGGAGAACGGATATAAGATTGTAATCGGTATCAAGACGAGCAGTAAGGAAAGCAAGATCATGTATTTCCTGCGAAGTGTTTATTATAAGATGATCAAGAAGTTTTCGGATGTGGAGCAGATCGAACATTTTACCGGATCCGGACTGTATGACCGGTCCTTTGTAGAGGTGCTCCGGAATCTGAAGGATCCAAAGCCGTTTATGCGTGGAATCGTGGCAGAGCTTGGCTTCAAGCGGAAGGAGATTCCGTATGAACAGCCACAGCGGAGAGCCGGTAAGACTCATAATAATTTCTATACACTGTATGATGCGGCGATGTTAAGTATTACATCCTATACTAAGATCGGACTTCGCCTAGCTACCTTTATGGGCTGTGGAGTCGGATTTATCAGTATGATTGTGGCACTGGTATACCTGATTATGAAGCTGGTTATGTGGAACCAGTTCCAGGCGGGTATGGCACCGATTCTGATCGGAATGTGCTTCCTGGGAGCCGTACAGCTGTTTTTTATCGGACTGATCGGAGAATATATTCTGAATATTAACAGTCGTGTTATGAACCGGCCTTTGGTGGTTGAGGAAGAGCGTTTGAATTTTACAACGAAAGAAACAGGAGAACAGAATGAAACCAAATAAAAAACTAGTGATATTCCTTCTTTTGATTATTGCCGGTTATGTGACATTTGGACTGTTTTCAATGGCAATCCGTGCGAAGGGATATGTATATCCGGATGGATCTTTCCTGTTCCTGCGAGAAGATCAGTTTATGGACTTCTTTAATGTGAATCAGATGGTGAGTGAACGTCTGCCTTATGTGAAATACTATTCAACCTACCCGCCATTGATACTTGCAGTTGCTTATGTGTTTTCGTTATTCGGAAATTATGCGGTTTATACGGTCAAGGAAATCGCGGCAATGCCGATGGGAAAGCTGTCTTATATCGTGTGTTTCGGAATCGGAACGTTGGTATTGGTTGTTTGTCTTTATAAGATCATCCGAAAATATTCCAAGAATCGGTGCCCGGCATGGCTGGCGGGAATAGCGGCACTTCTGAGTACATTTACGGCACCATATATTTTCATGCTGGATCGTGGAAATTATTTGGTAGTGGCATTGATTTTTTATGCATTGTTCATATATTATTATGAAGATAACGAGAATTTATCTGCAGTATTTTTGGGATTATCTGCGGCAGTAAAGCTATATCCAATCTACATGATTGTGGTTTTTGTGGCAGAGAAGAAATGGAAAAAAGTATTTATTACACTTGCGACAGCTGCAGTGGCTTTCTTTGTTCCATTGCTGATATTCCGTGGAGGATATGTTCAGAATATTAAAGAAATTTTATATGCCTTGTTTGCGTTTGGAGAAGGATATAGCTCAGAAGTACCGAATGTATACTTCGGGGTAGGTTTAAGCTCCTTCCTGCGGTTCCCGTTTGTGGTATGGCATGATCTGACAGTACCGTCCTGGTTCCCGGTCATGAAGATTTATGTACTGATTGGGGCCGTTATGACATTCTGGAGCTTGTTCCGGATATGGCGTGAGAAGTCTGTATGGAAACGCCTGATGGTTTTTACCACGTTAATGGTATTTCTGATACCGAATTCTTATATGTATAACCTGACATTCCTGACACCGGTGATTCTGGTATTTCTGATGAAGAAAGAACCGAAACATACCTGGAAGGATTATATATATCTGCTGATGCTTGGAATGATTATGGCACCAAAAGCATATTATTATATGCTGCATGAGCATGCGGTTGGTATTCAGGTGGTTTTGGACGGACTGCTGCTGGCAGGGCTGGTTATCTTTTATAATCTGTTTGACTTTGACAGTCAAAGTAAGCGGGCAGGTAAATGAAAGTGAGGATTGTACTATGGGCATTAGTGTTATGCTATTGGCTTATAAAGAAGAAGAAAACTTACGCGTACTGTTTCCGAAGCTGAAGAAAGCAATGGAAGAGGTTGGCGAAGAATATGAATTGATCGTAATAGATACCAAAGAACCGATGGATCACACGAAAGAGCTGTGTGAAGAAGTCGGAGCAAAGTATTATAATCAGGAAGAACCCGGATTCGGCGGAGCATACCGGAAAGGAATCCAGGTAGCAGCTATGGATAAAATGCTGGCACTGGATAGCGATGGTTCGCACAATCCGGAAGCAATACCGGCAATCTATAAAAAGTTTGTAGAAGGATATGACGTAGTTATTGGCTCCCGATATGTCAAGGGCGGTCAGACCGCAGATGCAAAGAGTTCGCAGATCATGTCGTGGATGTTGAATACAGCTTATCGGGTATGCCTTGGAATCTCGGCAAAGGACATATCCACAAATTTCAGAATGTATCATACAGATCAGTTGAAACAGATAAACCTGACCTGCGTAAATTATGATGTATTGGAAGAAATTTTGTTAAAGATTAAGCTGCTGGTAGGAAAGAAAAACTTCCGGATAGGTGAGACTCCGATTTCTTTTAATAAACGGCTATACGGAGAATCCAAACGACAGTTAATACCATTTATAATCAGCTATATCAAGACATTATTCCGTCTGCTTGGAATGCGGATCCGAGGATGAGATAGAATAAGGCGAGAATAAACAGAAGAGAGGTATGGAATATGAAAATAGCAGTAGCAGGTACAGGATATGTAGGGCTGGTAACCGGTGTTTGTCTGGCAAGTAAGGGTCATCAGGTGACCTGCGTGGACGTAGATGAGGCGAAGATCCGGATGATGCAGAAGGGCATTTCTCCAATCTATGAGGAAGGTCTGGAAGAGCTGATGCATGAGAGCATGGATAATCTGACTTTTACCACCGATTATGCTTCCGCTTATAAGGATGCCAATGTCATCTTTATCGGAGTAGGTACTCCGGAGAAGAAGGATGGTTCGGCAAATTTAACATATGTATATAAAGTAGCAAAGCAGATTGCGGAGACTGTAGAGCATGATTGTGTGGTAGTTGTGAAGTCAACCGTTCCGATCGGAACCAATGATAAGGTAGAGGCATATCTGAATACCAATCTGGCACATGATGTTCGGATTTCTGTTGCCTCCAATCCGGAATTTCTCGCACAGGGAACAGCAGTCCGTGATACCCTTCATGCAGCAAGAATCGTTCTTGGTGTAGAGACAGAGCAGGCAGGGGTAGTATTAAAGGAAGTGTATGCAGATTTTGATGCGCCGATTCTGGTTACCAACCGTCGGAGTGCAGAGATGATCAAATATGCATCCAATGATTTCCTGGCATTAAAGATCTCTTATATCAATGAGATTGCAAACTTATGTGAGATCGTTGGAGCTAATGTGGAAGATGTAGCAAAGGGAATGGGGTATGATCCGAGAATCGGTAACCGGTTCTTGAATTCCGGAATCGGATATGGCGGTTCCTGTTTCCCAAAGGATACCAAGGCATTAAGCTGGTTGGCAAGCTTTAATGATAACGAAATGAAGACAATCAAGGCGGCCATAGAGGTAAATGAAGGTCAGAAATTAAAACTGATCAAGAAAGCAAGAAAGTATTATGATGAGTTTGAGGGTCTGACAGTCGCAGTTCTTGGACTGACATTTAAGCCGGGAACCGATGATCTGCGTGAAGCACCATCTCTGGTAAATATCCCATTACTGTTAGACGATGGAGCTAAGGTAAAAGCGTGGGATCCGGTAGGCATTAAGAACTTCAAGAAACATTATCCGGATGAGATCGAATATTGCGATACCATTGAGGAGACTATTACAGATGCAGACATTTGTTTCATCTTTACCGAGTGGGAGGATGTTACGCAGCTAGATGTGAACCTGTATAAGAAGCTGATGAAGAAACCGATCATTCTAGATGGCAGAAACTGCTATAGCATTGAGGATTTCCGGGGAACCGGTATGACCTATGATTCTATTGGACGTCAGTGTGTTCAGGAAGCATAAACTGAATCATGATAAAGAGAGCAAAAGATAAAAGGCAAAAGATAAAAGGCAAAAGATAACAGGCAAAAGATAACAGGTTAGAGATCAACGAAAAAGTCATCTGTGAATAAAGACAGATGACTTTTTATGTTAATTATTTAAGTTCTGCTCTCCAGTAATTTAATACTTCTTCAATCGTCCGGTCAATGGAAATCTCTGGTTTCCAGCCGGTGCAACCGGATAATTTAGACGTGTCTGCCTCGATGATCGGAACGTCAACCGGACGTAATTTGGATGGCTCTACCTGAACCTGAATCGGTACTTTGGCATGCTCCAGAATCTTCTTCAGGATAGAATCGATTGTGATCGCATGACCGCTACCTACGTTATAAGTCTCGCCGGCGGTTCCTTTTTCAAGCAGAAGTGCATAAGCACGGACAACATCCCGGACGTCGGTGAAATCTCTGGCAGCGCTTAGGTTTCCGACATGGATAATGGACTCAGCCTGTCCGGATTCAATCATGGCCACCTGTTTACAGAAGTCGGCAACCACGAAAATAGGTGCCTGATTCGGACCGATATGATTAAATGCCCGAACAGACAGGATGTCCATATGATAAGCATCGGAATAAATCTTTCCTATCATATTCTGGCATGCCTTGGTGGCTGCGTAGATATTGCCGGGACGGGTTGCATTTCCTTCCCGGATCGGTGTTTCCTCCGGAAGGATATGACCATACTCTTCGCCGGATCCGATCAGCAGAACGCGGGGAGAGTAGTCAAGTGCACGGACGGCTTCCAATACATAAACGGTTCCCTTGATATTTACGTCAATAGTCAGGGCCGGATTCTTCCAGGATACGCTGACAGAACTCTGAGCTGCTAAGTGAATGATAGCATCCGGATGAACCTGCTTCAGCAGTGGAAGAATCGTATCAGGCTCCAGAATATTCAGATCCAGTACCTGAATTCCCGGAATATTAATCTGTTCCTGCGGCATCTTTGTAGCGGCAACTGTCCAATGCAGGTCATCCTTTAAATGATTGATTAAATAGGTGCCTACAAAGCCTGCAGCACCGATAATTAATACCTTCATATAATTTACCCCTTATAAAAATAACAGGGACATGCATGGCAGCATGTCCCTGAAAGATTCAGATTATAAATTAGCAATCTTGATTTCTTTTGCTACAATTTCCATATCATTCTTGATCATGCGTTCTACTAATTCGGAGAATGGAATCTCACGCTTCCAGCCAAGAACGGTTTCAGCCTTTGCAGGATTTCCTAACAGTACATCAACCTCTGCAGGACGGAAGAAGTCTTTATTTACCTTAACCAGAACCTTGCCGGTCTCGGCATCCTTACCAACCTCATCAATACCGGTGCCTTCCCAGTTTAATTTAATCCCTACATGACCGAATGCAGTCTCAACGAACTCACGAACGGTTCTGGTCTCGTTGGTTGCGATTACATAATCATCCGGCTGATCCTGCTGTAACATTAACCACATAGCGCGGACATAATCCTTGGAATGGCCCCAGTCACGCTTGGAATCCAGATTACCCAGCTCGATATGATCCTGTACACCCTGCTTGATGCGGGCAACAGAATAGGTGATCTTACGGGTAACGAACTCTTTACCGCGGCGCTCACTCTCATGGTTGAAGAGGATGCCGCTGCATGCGAATAAGTTGTAGCTTTCCCGATAGTTTTTGGTGATCCAGTGGCCGTAAAGCTTAGCAACACCGTATGGACTTCTTGGATAGAACGGTGTCTTCTCTGTCTGAGGCATCTCCTGAACCAGACCGAACATCTCGGAAGTAGAGGCCTGATAGAAATGTGCTTCCGGCTTTACATTGCGGATCGCTTCCAGCATATTTGTAACACCGATCGCATCGATATCGGCAGTAGCCAGAGGCTGCTCCCAGCTGGTTGCTACGAAAGACTGTGCAGCCAGGTTATATACCTCATCTGCATTGGAAATCTTCATGGCATTCATCAGAGAAACAACGTCTGTCATATCTGCATAGATGAAATGGATCTTATCCTTGATGTGATCAACGTTACCGTAGTCTACAACACTCTTACGACGCATAATACCATATACGTTATAACCCTTTTCTAATAATAACTCTGCCAGGTAAGAACCATCCTGTCCGGTAATACCGGTAATTAAAGCATTTTTCATGATTGATTTACTCCTTTAATATGATTAAATATATTCATCACGGTTGCAGATCTTTAAGTTCTCCAGTACCTTCTTGATGTCACCGGCACTGTTCTTCTCGCAGATCAAAGTTGCATCCGGGGTATCTACAATGATCAGGTCTTCCAGACCTACGGTAGCGATCAGTTTATCGCCGCCTTCAATAATACAGTTCTTGGTATTGACCGTAATGATATTGCCTTTTACAACATTACCCTGTTCGTTGGACTTACGGATTCTTCCGACCGCCAGCCAGGATCCGACATCATCCCAGCCGAAAGCACCAGGAAGGATGTAGATGTTCTTTGCTTTTTCCATGATACCGTAGTCAATGGACTCGGATGGAAAAGCAGTAAAAGTGGATTCCAGAATCGATTCTGCATCATCGGTTCCGATAGAAGCCTTGATCGTCTCAAGCCCATGATAAATGGAAGGCATGAACTGACGCATGTTGTCCAGAATTGTGGAAATCTTCCACATGAACATACCGCTGTTCCACAGATACTGCTCGGTAGCCAGATATTCCTTGGCAACCTCAAGACTAGGTTTCTCTACGAAACGGTCAACCGCATAGGCATGTCCGTCCATCTGATCCGGAATAAACTTGATATAACCGTATCCGGTTTCCGGATAATCCGGTGTAATACCGATGGTAACCAGATTCGGACCTTTTTCTGCCACTTCACAGGCATCTTTCAATGTGTTTACAAACATCTGGTTATATTTGATCAGATGATCGGATGGAAGTACCATCATAATGGCGTCTTCATATTTTCTGGAAATATGAATGGCACCCAGTCCGATACATGGTGCTGTATTTCTTCCGATCGGCTCACAAAGGATGTTTTCCTCCGGAAGCTCCGGAAGCTGTTCCAGAACCAGAGACTTATAGTCCCGGTTTGTGGCAATATAAATATCTTCCATGTCAACAAGCGGAAGAATACGTTCTACAGTTAACTGAATCATAGTCTTGCCGTCGCCAGTCAAAGATAAGAACTGTTTTGGCAGATTCTTACGGCTTTTTGGCCAGAAACGTTCCCCCCGACCGCCTGCCATAATGAGAGCTGTTTTCTTCATCTCAAACCTCCTGTTAATACATAATTAAATATATCTTACAATACTTGGGATAGAAAAACAAGAATTTATCGAAAAAATAACTGTTTCCTTTTAAAGAAAAAAATGCTAAAATAGCGATGGAAAGTATAAGTGCCGAAAGGAGATTATGACATGAGTTATATGGAAAACTATAAGCTTTGGTGTGAGGATTCCTATTTTGATGAGGATACCAGAAAGGAATTGCTAGCGATCAAGGATAATGATGATGAGATTAAAGAACGTTTTTATAAAGATCTGGAGTTTGGTACCGGTGGTTTAAGAGGTATTCTGGGTGCCGGAACCAATCGTATGAATATTTATACTGTCAGGAAGGCCACACAAGGTCTGGCAAATTATATCAAGATCGCAAAAGGAGAAGAAAAGGGTGTTGCAATCGCATATGATTCCCGCCGGATGTCAACAGAGTTCGCAGATGTAGCTGCGCTGTGTCTGAATGCAAACGGAATCAAGGCCTATGTATTTCCTTCTTTAAGACCGACGCCGGAGCTGTCATTTGCAGTACGTGAGCTCGGATGTATTGCAGGTATTGTGATCACAGCCAGCCACAATCCACCGGAGTATAACGGATACAAGGTATACTGGGAGGATGGTGCACAGATCACACCTCCGCATGATAAGAATATTCTTGCAGAAGTGGCGAAAATCATTGATTTCCATGACGCACTGACCATGGAGAAGATGGATGCCCAGGTAGCAGGCCTTTATAATGTGATCGGTTCCGATATGGATGATAAGTATATGGCAGCACTGAAGAAGCAGATCATCCATCCGGATATGATCAAGGAAGTCGCTAAGGATATTAAGATCGTATATACTCCGTTACATGGTACAGGAAGTATTCCGGTTCAGCGTGTATTAAAGGAGCTGGGCTTTGAACATGTTTATCCGGTACCGGAGCAGAAGCTGCCGGATGGTAACTTCCCAACCGTATCTTATCCGAATCCGGAGGATCCGAAGGCATTTGCACTGGCGCTTGATCTGGCAAAGAAGGTAGATGCGGATATCGTTCTGGCAACCGATCCGGATGCAGACCGTCTGGGTGTTTATGCAAAAGATACAAAGACCGGAGAGTATGTAAGCTTTACCGGAAATATGTCAGGTATGCTGATCTGTGAATATATTTTAAGAGAACGTAAGGCAACCGGTACCCTGCCGGAGAATGGTGCACTGGTTACCACAATCGTAACCACCAACATGACGTTCCCGATCGCAGAAGATTATAAGATGAAGCTGATCGAGGTTCTGACCGGATTTAAGTATATCGGTGAGCAGATCAAGCTTTTTGAGCAGAATCATACATATGAGTATGTATTTGGTTTGGAAGAAAGCTACGGATGTCTGGCCGGTACACATTCCAGAGATAAGGATGCCTGCGTAGCGGTTATGATGCTTTGTGAGGTGGCAGCATGGTGCAAGAAGAACCATATGACCCTGTGGGATCAGATGATCAATATTTATGAGAAGTATGGTTATTATAAAGAAGGCTTACAGACAATTACCCTGAAGGGTATCGATGGTGCTGAGCAGATTCAGGCTATTATGAATGAATTACGGACCAATCCACCGAAGAGCTTTGGTGACCTGAAGGTACTGGCTGTCAGAGATTATCAGACAGATGTCCGTACCGATTGTGAGACCGGTGCAACGTCATCTACCGGACTTCCGAAGTCCAATGTTCTTTACTGGGAGCTGGATAACAACTCATGGTGCTGTGCAAGACCATCCGGAACAGAGCCTAAGATCAAGTTCTACATGGGTGTTAAGGGAAGCAGTATTGCAGATTCGGAACAGAAGCTTAAGGATTTGACAGAAGCATTAATGTCTCATGTACAGGCATAGTAGATAACGTTAGAATATAAAACAAAGGAAAGGGCTGTGCTTTTCAACAGCCCTTTCGTAATATCGGAATGAAAAGGAGGAAGAATTATGTGTGGTATTGTAGGTTATGTTGGTGAAGCACAGGCAGCACCGATTCTGTTAGATGGATTGTCCAAACTGGAATACCGTGGCTATGATTCTGCCGGTGTGGCTGTCTTTGATGGTGAGAAAATCAATGTGGTAAAGGCAAAAGGACATTTGCAGGCATTACGGGATCTCACACAGGATGGTGCAGGATTGAAAGGAACCGTGGGTATCGGTCATACCAGATGGGCAACGCATGGTGAACCTTCTGTTATTAATGCACATCCACATTATAATCAGAGCCATACAATTGCGGTTGTTCATAATGGAATTATAGAAAATTATCAGCAATTAAGGGATAAGTTGATTTCAAAGGGGTATCAGTTCTGTTCCGATACGGATACAGAGGTAGTAGCACATTTATTGGATTATTATTATAAAGGAGATCCGAGAGAAACGATTTTTAAGGTGTTGCACCGGGTGATCGGTTCGTATGCATTTGGTATCCTGTTCCAGGATCATCCGGGAAAGGTCTATGCAGTCAAGAAAGATGCTCCGTTAGTTGTAGGCGTATCAGATGAGGGTAATTATATTGCTTCGGATGTGCCGGCAATTCTGCAGCATACCAGAAAGGTTTATTATGTAGATAATTATGAACTGGCAGAGCTTTCGGAGAAGGAGGTTCATTTCTTCAATCAGGATTGCGAGGAGATTCAGAAAGAACTCTCGACTGTAGAGTGGGATGTGGAAGCGGCAGAAAAAGGCGGCTATGAGCATTTTATGTTAAAGGAGATTTATGAGCAGCCAAAGGCAGTTGAATCAACAATCAGTCCGCGGATCAAGGGCGGACGAATTGTAATTGATGAGCTGAACATGACGGAAGATGAGATCCGGAAGGTGAGTCGGATTTATATTATCGGATGCGGTTCGGCCTATCATGTAGGTATGGTAGGAAAATATGTGCTGGAAAAGATGACAAGGATACCGGTAGAGGTGGATCTGGCATCGGAATTCCGATATCGGGATCCGATTCTGGAGCCGAATGCCATGGTAATTATCATCAGCCAGTCCGGAGAGACTGCAGATTCGCTGGCGGCGCTTCGGATGGCGCAGAGCCTTGGCGCTAAGGTGCTGGGAATTGTTAATGTTGTCGGCAGTACGATTGCCAGAGAGGCAGATAATGTTATGTACACCTGGGCAGGACCGGAGATTTCGGTAGCAACGACCAAGGCGTACAGTACGCAGCTGACTGCCATATATATGCTGGGTATTTTGTTTGGTGAGGCGCGTGGAGTGATCACACCGGAGGAGTATGCAGAGAAGATAAAAGAATTGCAGCTTCTGCCGGAGAAGATTCAGGAAATTCTGGGTGATAAGGAACGTATTCAGTGGTTTGCAACCAAATATTCCAATGCGGAGCACATATTCTTTATCGGA
>HF991313.1:39153-43355 GCA_000431515.1 Clostridium sp. CAG:632
ATTGAAATTAAAGGAGATTTCCTATATCCATTCAGAAGCATATGCGGCCGGAGAATTAAAGCATGGAACGATTTCGTTGATTGAGGATGGAATACTGACCGTTGCAGTGTCTACGCAGCCGGATTTATATGAGAAGATGATCAGTAATACCGAAGAGGTAAAGACAAGAGGTGCATATATATTTGCACTGGTCAGTGAAGATAACCGGGGCATGAAGGACATCGGTGATTTTGTTGTGGAAATACCACATACGGATCCCTGCTTTGCACCATCACTTTCGGTGATTCCGCTTCAGTTGTTCGGATATTATGTATCCGTAGCAAAGGGACTGGATGTGGATAAGCCGCGAAACCTTGCCAAATCAGTTACGGTCGAATAAACGGGAATATGTCCTTTTGGTATGCATGTTGTCATGTCGAAAGGGCATATTTTAACGTCATAAAAAGTTAAGAATTTTTAAAGCATTCAGATATTGTACTTTTTATGGCCATTTGTTATGATTGATTTATTATTTTTGTAATACTTTGGTAATAATTAAGGATAAAGCAGAATGGAGAATTGTAAATATGCAGGGAGATTCAGATCGTAAGATACAGGTTCCGCCTACAAATCGGCAGGCCGGACAGGAGCGGATGCGGAATGCATCTGCCGGTCTTAAAATGCCGGGTTCTGATGTCAGCGTCGATTCTAAGGTGCGAGAACACCGGATGCAGCAGGAACGGTTGACGAGGGAAGAGATGGAACAGAAGCGTAGGGAAGCCAGAAGAAGGCAATTAGAATCTGGGCGGACAACACATGAAGATGACAGAATAAAGCGTGAAGAGGAAACAGGATCAATGAAACAGGAAGAAAAGAGACCGTTATCAAAAAAAGAAATTGCATGGAAGAAAAAAATCAAAAAATTGTGGCTGATATTAGCCGGTGAAGTAATTGCACTTGCATTGCTGATGGTGGGATTTGTCGTAAACTACGTAAATTCCAAGATGAATCAGATGAACATCAATGAACTGGATGAGAATGAGATCCTGATGAATGAAGGACTTTCTAATGTGACGAAGGAAGAATATACCACGATTGCACTGTTTGGACTGGATTCCAGAGATGTAACCAGTGATAAGGGGAATCGAAGCGACTGTATTATTATTGCAGCGATCAATAATAAGACTAAAGAGGTACGGCTGATATCTATTTTTCGTGATACTTATCTTCAGGTTGCAGACCGTGGCGGTGATTATGACGGAGTGTATACAAAGGTGACACATGCCTATGCATATGGTGGACCGAAGGCTGCAATTGAGACTCTGAATAAGAATCTGGATCTGCAGATTACGGAATATGCAACTGTAAACTTTGCTTCTCTGACTAAGGTGATCGATGATCTGGGCGGTGTGGTTGTAAATGTAGATGAGGACGAGCGCCAGTCAATTAATATCTGGCTGCCGGAGACGGCATCGATTGCAGGTATGAGCTATAGTAATGTCTATGAGACCGGTGATATTGTATTGGATGGCTTACAGGCAACTACTTACTGCAGAATCCGTAATATCGGTCAGGGAGACATTGACCGTGCCGGACGTCAGAGAGAAGTGATCGGAGCCATTCTTGATAAGGCAAAGCAGTCAGATCTTGTAACCTTGAATAAAGTGATTGATGATGTATTACCGGATGTTTCTACGAGCTTGACCAAAAAAGAAATGCTTGGTCTGTTATCCGGTGTGTTTGATTATACCATTTCAGAAGGAGAGGGATTCCCATTTATTTATAAGCTGTCAATGGTGGATAAGCTGTCTGTAGAAGTTCCGGCAGATCTGGAGAAGAATGTTGAATTGTTACATCAGTACCTGTATGATGCAGTTCTTTCTGATACAACAATATCTGCATCTACGGATACGGCAACGGATGAAGAAGGCAATCCGGTAACCGCCAGTACGGCAGGAACAACGGAGCAGGTAGATGCAAGTAAGATATATGAACCATCGTATGAGGTTAAGAATATTAGTGATGCGATCAAGAATTATACGGGAGTCGTAGCACCGGAGGATCCGGACTTCCGTGGAGGTTTTTAAAGACAGAGCTAAAGGAGTGAGATGGTATGCAGACAGAGGAATTAAACTTCAAATCGGCGGATGAAGTTACGACGATTCATGCATTATGCTGGAAACCGGAAGAAAAACCGAAGGCAGTTGTGCATATATGCCATGGTATGGTGGAATATATTGAGAGGTATGAGCGTCTGGCCGAGTTTCTGTGCGAGCATGGATATGTAGTATATGGAGCGGATTTGCTGGGGCATGGACAGTCAGTAGTAAATAAGAACTGTTACGGCTATTTCGGAAAGAATAATGGCAACTGGAAGCTGCTATCGGATATTGTTATCCTGCAGGGATTGGCTAAACGCGCCTATCCGGGACTTCCGTATTATATTCTGGGACACAGCTTTGGCTCATTATTGGTCAGAGAGTTTGTAGAACGGTTTCCGGATAGCGTTGATGGTGTGATTTTGCTTGGTACAATGTATAAGACAAACTTTGAGGCGAGACTTGGAAAGCTGATCTGCGATTTTTTGGCAGCAGTGAAAAAAGATGGATATCGTTACAGAAGTACATTTATGAATGATCTGGCAATCGGTTCCTATGATAAGCATTTCAAGGATGAGAATCTTCGTAACAGCTGGTTGTCCAGAGATAAGCAGGAGGTCCAGCTGTATAATGCGACACCGGAGTGTAACTTTATTTTTACGGTTGGAGCATATCGAGATATGATGACGGGATTGCTGGAGGCAAACAATAAGAAAAATCTGGCAAGGCTACGCAGAGATGTTCCGATTCTTCTGATGTGCGGAGATCAGGATCCGGTAGGAAATTTCGGAAAAAGTCCGAAGCATCTGTATAATGTCTATAAATCTATGGGACTGGATTGCAGACTGCGGATTTATAAGGATTCCAGACATGAGCTTTTAAATGATCTGGAGAAGGAAAAGGTATGCCGGGATATCGTAAAATGGCTGGATCATTATGTAGATAAGAGATAAAGCAGGGATTGATAGTATGACGGATAAGAAACGACGGATATGCATAATAGTTCTGATCATAGAGATTATAATTATAATTGGTTTGCTGGCCGGGATCAGTATGACCCGGAGTCATTCGAAGGGATTGCAGTTTGAGATTCCGCAGGAACAACGTACGGTAGCTGCTAATTATGCAGTACAGCCATTGAGTGAGGATAACTACTGGAAATTTGTAAATCAGAGATTTATACTGGTTTATGATGATACGGGTGTTCTCCAATGGGTGAAGATCGATAACGCCTTTGGCAGAAATAATTATGATTTTGACTCTTCCTTATTGGATCAGGGAAATTATAAATATTACACGGAAAACGGAACGATAACATCAACGGTAGGAATCGATGTTTCCAAATATCAGGGAACTATTGACTGGGCGCAGGTAAAGGCATCCGGGGTTGATTTTGCGTTTGTAAGGGTAGGACTCCGGGGATATGGAAATGGTGCACTGGTTCTGGATGATACCTTTGATTATAATGTTTCGGAAGCACTGAAACAGGATCTGAGCGTGGGCGTTTATTTTTATTCCCAGGCTGTATCTTACGAAGAAGGTGTAGAAGAGGCACAGTTTGTATTGCAGCAGGTAAAGGCATATAATATTAATCTTCCAATCGTGCTGGATACGGAGGATACGATGGATGAGTCGGCAAGAACCGGTAGTCTGACACCGGAGCAGCGTTCAGAAGCCTGTCGTGGGTTCCTGGAGACGATTCGTGCAGCAGGATATGAGACCATGATCTATGCCAATCTCAGGTGGATTGCACTGGAACTGGATCTGACACAACTTTACGGCTATGATATCTGGTATGCACAATATGCAAATGAACCGGCATTGCCATATCAGTATAAGATTTGGCAGTATACCAACGAGGGAACGGTTCCCGGAATTTCACAGCCGGTAGATCTGAATATCGGATTCAACGGGTTTGGAAAGAAGCAGTAAGCATATGGAATAACTGATTATATTTAAATAAGAAAAGAGAAAAAGAAGTCATATCCAAAGGATGCGACTTCTTTTTCTTTCTTTTTCTCATGATCAATAAAATCAAAAAAGGTAAATATGAGTTGTAATAAAAATAGGTATAAAAAAATAGCGGAAGGGAGATTCGAACTCTCGACTCCACGGGTATGATCC
>HF991314.1:0-936 GCA_000431515.1 Clostridium sp. CAG:632
ATCCTCTCTGGCAACCAGAAAGTTTCCGGCCCGCTGGGTAAGCTGGGCGAAGTTTACGGCATAATCTTCAGCTCCCTGATTGTAAAGGTAGATGGAAGATTCAGAACCCATAAATCCGATATCAGCCTCATCGGCAATCAGAGCGCTCATGGTCTTATCCGCACCAAAGCCGGTGACCAGATTAAGATCAATGCCTTCCTCCTCAAAATAACCGAGCTCGATCGCAACATACTGTGGTGCGTAGAAAATAGAATGTGCCACCTCATTCAGCGTGACAGTTGTCAGATCTGATGAACTTTGGCGACAACCTGTGCACAGGCAGGCAAGCAGGGCGCACAGACAGAAAACAGCAGTCAGGCGTTTGAAATAGTATTTCATAAATTCTCCTGAAAAGATATTTATGGATATTATATTCATCAAAAAGAAAATTGACAATCAGAATTTCTATTGAAAAAAAGAAAAAGTTGCTTTAAAATATAAAGTATAGAAAAATACATGAGTGCTTCTGAAGAAGACATAAGAAAGGATGAAATTATGAGAACTGCGATTATTATGGGCTCTACCAGTGATTTATCAAAGGTGGAACCGGCGGTAGCAATATTAAAGGATTATGGTGTGACTGTAGATGTGAGATGCCTGTCAGCGCACCGGGCACATGCCGGATTATCTGAATTTATTGAAGAGACCAATCAGAACGGTACAGAGGTGATTATCACGGCAGCAGGTATGGCAGCAGCACTTCCGGGAGTGGTAGCATCCCAGACGGTTCTTCCGGTTATCGGAGTACCGCTTTCAGGCTCCGTATTAGACGGCATGGATGCGCTATATTCCATCGTTCAGATGCCATCCGGAATTCCGGTAGCTACCGTTGCGATCAATGGCAGCAAGAATGCTGCATATCTGGCACTTCAGATTATGGCTGTGAAGCATCCGGAG
>HF991314.1:1006-26356 GCA_000431515.1 Clostridium sp. CAG:632
CATGAAGGCAAATGAAGAAGTAATTGCAAAGTTTCAGTAAGAGATAAAGAAAAGGATCGGCAGAGGAGAGTTTCGTCTTCGCTGCTGATCCTTTTTTTATGTTTATAATGAATTAAGCTAAAGGCTTGCCGGTCAGTAATTCATATGCTTCCAGATATTTGTCGATGGTCTTCTGTGCAATCTCTTCCGGAAGCTCCCAGTTGTTATCCGGGTTTGCCTTTAACCAGTCACGTGCAAACTGCTTATCAAAGGATGGCTGGCTCTGTCCCGGTTTGTAGCCTTCTGCCGGCCAGAAACGGGAGCTGTCCGGTGTCAGCATCTCATCACCCAGCACGATATTTCCATTCTCATCCAGACCGAACTCAAACTTGGTATCCGCAATAATGATGCCTTTGGTCAGTGCATAATCTGCGCATTTCTTATAAAGAGCAATAGTATAATCCTTTAATTTTGTGGCATATTCCAGACCTTTTCCCGGGAAGAATTTTTCCAGATGTTCTACGCTCTGTTCAAAGGAAATGTTCTCGTCGTGATCTCCGATTTCAGCCTTGGTAGAAGGTGTGTAAATCGGTTCCGGCAGTTTATCGGATTCCAACAGGCCTTCCGGTAATTTAATCCCGCAGACGGTACCGTTCTTTTCATAGCTTGCCCAGCCGCTTCCTGTAATGTAACCACGAACGATACATTCGATCGGGAGCATTTCGAGCTTCCGGCACATCATGCTGTTTCCATCAAATTTCGGCTGACGGAAGAACTCCGGCATATCATTTACATCTGTAGAAATCATATGATTTGGAAGAATATCGGAAGTCAGGTCAAACCAGAATTTAGACATCTGAGTTAAGACAGTCCCTTTCTTATGGATGATGTTTTTGAGAATTACATCAAAACAGCTGATTCTGTCGGTTGCAACCATGATCAGACTGTCGCCGTTGTCATAGATTTCACGTACCTTGCCCTCTTTGATTGGCTTTAATTCGTTTGCACTCATTTGTTTTACCTCTCAATCTTAAGATTCAATATTCCTGTTAAGCATAGTAGATTTTGTTGAAAAAATCAATACCCGATTGCGGTAAATAGGCAGTAACAGGCTTGAATTTTCCGAGGGCATCATGTATAGTTATATACAGGATTGATTTAAAGCTGTAAAGCGTATGCAAAGGAAAAGCAACAGTGGAGGTTAAAGGTATGAATCAAAACGGATTGATGATGCAGTATTTTGAATGGTATTTACCGGATGATGCTTCTTTGTGGAAGACACTGAAGGACAATGTTTCAAAGCTGAAGACCATGGGTGTAAGTGCTGTATGGCTTCCGCCGGCATATAAAGGAGCACAGGGCATTCATGATGTAGGTTATGGAGCATATGATTTATATGATCTGGGTGAATTTGACCAGAAAGGAACCGTTCCGACAAAATATGGAACCAAGGATGAGTATCTGGCAGCAATTAAAGCATTACAGACCAAGGGCATTGACGTCTATGCAGATATTGTATTGAATCACAAGATGGGAGCCGATGAGACAGAGCAGGTAACAGCTGAAGAGTTCAATGCAGGAGACCGGAATCAGATGATCGGTGAGAAGAAGGTCATCCTTGGATGGACGAAGTTTACATTTCCGGGGCGAAAAGGGAAGTATTCGGACTTTACCTGGAACTGGACGCATTTTGATGGAATTGACTGGGATCAGAATGTAAGAAAGGGAGGTATTTACCGCCTGGAGGGTAAGACCTTTGATCAGGATGTAGATGAAGAGAACGGAAATTATGATTATCTGATGGGCTCCGATCTTGACTTTGATAATCCGGAAGTGCGGGAGGAACTTTACCGCTGGGGCGAATGGTATTTGGATACGACCGGTGTGAATGGGTTCCGCCTGGATGCGGTGAAACATATCGGAAGCGGCTTCTATCGAGACTGGTTACCTAAAATGCGGGAAGAGACCGGCAAGGAGCTTTTTACGGTCGGAGAGTACTGGCACTGGGATGTGAATCATCTGGAGTCCTATCTGGACCGGGTCAATAATGTGATGAGTCTGTTTGATGTGCCGTTGCACCTGCATTTCCATGATGCATCGCGGGCACATGGAAATTATGATCTGCGCACGATTTTTGATAACACACTGGTGGCAAGACGGCCGATGGAGGCAGTGACATTTGTAGATAACCACGACAGTCAGCCGGGACAGTCATTGGAGTCCTGGGTAGAGGACTGGTTTAAGCCGATGGCATATGCCATGATCCTGCTTCGCGAGAATGGATATCCGTGTCTGTTCTACGGAGATTATGCAGGGATTCCGCATAATCAGATCGCACCGATGAAACCGGTTCTTGATAAGTTGCTGAGACTGCGGAAGAAGCATGCATACGGTCCACAGCATGATTATCTGGATGATCCGAATGTGATCGGCTGGACAAGAGAAGGAGATGCGGCACATAAGGATTCCGGATGTGCGGTTGTCATCTCTGACGGTACCGGCGGTACGAAACATATGTATATTGGCAGGCAGTTTGTGGGCAAGCATTTTGTGGATGCAATGAAGAATGCAAAGTATAATATTAAAATTGATGAAAACGGATATGGTGATTTTTATGTAAATCGTGCAGCAGTGTCTGTCTGGATTCAGAAGGAACCGAAAAGCACAAAGGCAACACAGGAGTAGACCAGGATATACCGGAAGAGGTGGAAAATATGGGAAAGACCATTCATACAGAGGCAGTTGAATTGTTGTTTGATGCGATTCAGACACTGCAGACAAAAGAAGAGTTTTATGCGTTTTTTGAAGATCTGTGTACAGTCAATGAAGTATTGTCATTGGCACAACGGATCGAGGTGGCTCAGAAACTGGAGCAGGGAAGAACCTATGTTGAAGTGACGAATGAAACGGGTGCTTCAACGGCAACGATCAGCCGTGTAAATCGGATACTGAATTATGGAACGGACGGGTTGAAGATTGCACTGGAACGGCTGGATACAACAGCAGATGCAGAGAAGGACTCAGAGAACTGAACCGGTATAGGTATTATTTCTCTTCCTTCGCATTTTTGGAAGCTTCTGCAGAGGAATCGGTATTCTGATCCGGTACCAGTTCATCAATGATCTTCTCGACCAGCTGTGTTTTCAAATATATATCGTAGCTCAGTAATGCAACGAAGGTGAAATCCTGCAGATAAGAAGCGGAGTTCATAGCATCGGAAGCCAGTTCCGGGTGTTCATCCCTGATCTTCTGATTTACGATCTCATAGGTTTTGAAAATCTCCTGCTTATCCATCTGATACTGGAGCTGGGCCAGTTCCACAACGGTGGAATAAATGCTCTCCAGAGTTACGGAGTCTGTCTCGGAAGCATGGAAATATTTCTCAATCATTGGAGCCAGTAATTTCTGGATGTCTCCAATGGACAGGAAATTCTTCAGATAATAAGTATAGATCAGAAGAATGATATGCTCCTTGGAATACTTCTTTTTCTCCGGTGGCGGCAGAAGATGATTCTTCGTGTAGTTGTTGATCATGGTCTTTGTCAGAATCTTATCATCCGGAGTTCGCTTATTATTACTTAGATGCTTATCCATAAAAGTTGTAACCTGATCCATATACAACTCAATGGCAGGGATATCTGCCGGTTCAATATAATCCATTTGAATCGCATCACGAATTTGTTTTTTTATTTCATCAAATGACAGTCCGTCCATATTATTATCCTCTCTTCGTTCTGACAACATAATAACGCTATTATATAGTATTGAAAACCATATGTAAAGAAAAAATAAAATTCTACTGTGTTACTGCGGTTTTACCTGCCCGAAGATTTCCTTGGTAACATCGGACTTGTTCATGGTATAAAGGTGAATACCGTCCACCTCATTCTCGATTAATTCCTGAATCTGGCGGATTGCATAGTCAATTCCGGCCTTTTTCATATCCTCCGGAGAATCACCGTATTTTGCAAATAGATTACTGAGCTCCGTCGGTACGGAAGATCCGGACAATTGAATACTGGTTCCAATCTGTTTTACAGAGGTGATCGGCATAATACCTGCCGTGATCGGAGTCTGAATGCCATGAGCCCGTGCAGCTTCTCGGAACTGTAAAAATTTCTGATTGTCAAAAAACATCTGCGTAATGAAGAAGTGGACACCAGTGTCTGCTTTTAATTTTAAATGTTTTAAATCCTCTTCAACGGATGCTGATTCCGGATGTTTTTCCGGATAACAGGCGGCAGCAATACACATATCAGAAGAAGCTGCGTCACGAATGATTGGAATGATATCGCTGGCATGTTTGAAATGACGGTTGGCAAAATCTTCATCAGACATGTCTCTTGGCTGATCACCACGCAGGGCGAGAACATTATGAACACCTTTTTTATTTAACTCTGCAACCATGTGGCGGAGAAAATGCTCATCCATAGCAACCGAGGTCAGATGCGCAAGAGCCTCGACTTCGCAGATGTTCTGGATATAAGCGGCAATAGTGGAAGTTTTTTTACTGGTACTGCCGCCGGCACCGTAAGTTACACTGATAAAATCCGGGCGGCAGGTCTGAATCTCATCCAAAGTTTTAAATATAGAATAAATATCGTCATTTCTTTTTGGTGGAAATACCTCACAGGAATAAACAGTTCTGCCGGTTTGAAAAATGTCTTTGATCATAGGGAGTCCTTTCTGGCGGAATATAGCTCGTCATTGAATAGAATCAATACATGAACTATGTCGCTTCGCTTGTACATAGTTTAATTATTATAAGTAGTATTTAATATAGAAGGCAGAGGGAATGATAATGAGAAAAGGTACAGTTAAAACTGCACCTTTTCTATAATCGGATATCGATATTCTGTCCCAGATTTGGTGTGACGGAAGATTCCATGAGCTTGGCCAAGGCATCGCCGTTTGTTTCCATAGTATCTAATGTTTTAGACATAAGTGCCAGGCTCCAATCCCGCTGAACCCGTTCTGTGGACATAGCAATTGATAATGCCGGAATATCCATATTACCACCTCCAATTAGTACCTATATAATATCAAATAAAATAAGAAAAATCAATGCAAGAATGAGAAAAAAGGACAAAATCGGTTGACTTCTGCTTATCAGCTTGTTATAATTAGTTCGATTATTTGTAATAGATTTGTAACAATTGGCGGTTCATTAAGGAGGATATTTGTAATGATACGCAAGATAATGAAGAATGCAATAATTACAGCAGCAGCTACAGCAATGTTGCTGGGATTCGGAACAGATACGAAGGCGGCAGATGCATATAGAGATACAGCAGTTGCTGGTATTGATGCAGCAATTGACCAGTATGTAACAACACAGGCTGTCACAGCAGAAACCACAGAAGAGGCAGAGGTATCCACTGAGGCATCTACAGTAGAGCCGGTTCAGGAATCAACAGCCAGATATCCGCAGTTTGAGAATAAGCTTATGGCGAATGTCAGTGATTATATGAACATCCGGGCAGAAGCGGATGAGAATTCAGAAGCAGTCGGAAAGCTTCCTCACGGAGCAGTTGCAGAGGTATTGGAGCAGGGAGATACTTGGACTAAGATCCAGTCAGGATCGGTTACCGGTTATGTAAA
This sequence comes from Clostridium sp. CAG:632, assembly GCA_000431515.1. GTDB lineage: Bacteria > Bacillota > Clostridia > Lachnospirales > Lachnospiraceae > CAG-632. Next base: position 6,587 of record HF991314.1, read on the forward strand.
GAATGAGTATGTGGTATTCGGAGATGATGCCGGTGATTATGCAGAGGCGAATTGTGATAAGATAGCAACGGTTAATACTACAACATTGAAGGTACGAGAAGAAGCAAGTGCAGACAGCACATGCCTGACCATGATTCCGGAAGGTGAGTCTTATGAAGTTGTAGAGACAGCAGACGGCTGGACCAAGCTTTTGATTTCGGAAGAGTTTACCGGATATGTTTCCGATGAGTTCATTGATATTGATTATGATCTGGGTACTGCAATTTCTAAGGAAGAGGAAGAGGCAGAGCAGGCAAGACAGGCAGAACTTGCACGTCAGGCACAGCAGGCAGCAGCACAGCCGGCAGCTCCGGCAGCTCCGTCTACACCATCCGCTCCGCAGGCTCCGGTTGATCCGGGAGTTGTGAGCGGTACGAGAGCAGATGTTGTGAATTATGCATTGCAGTTTGTTGGAAATCCATATGTATACGGAGGAACCAGTCTGACAAACGGTACTGACTGTTCTGGATTTACAATGAGCGTATTTGCACATTTCGGATATTCACTGAACCGTTCATCCAGAGATCAGATTTATAACGGAACCAATATCGGTATTTATGAAGTACAGCCGGGAGACCTGTTATTCTATAACAATGGCGGTTCAACGATAGGACATGTAGCATTGTATATTGGTAACGGACAGATTGTTCATGCAAGTACAGAACGAACCGGTATTATTGTATCGAATGCATATTACCAGACACCATGTGGTGCAACCAGAATTCTTCCGTAGAAGAATCCATCCACAGAGGAATGAAGAATTAAAAAACGATTAAAAGAGAGCAGATAGACTGTCGGTAGATTTTATTGAGATTTACCGGCAGTTTTTTACTGTGCAGATGATAGAAAACGACATGCGCGGTTGTACGAAATATGTAAAAACTGAATTTGAGACAAAATGTAAGATAATGTACGAAAATTGTCAGATAAAGACTTAAAATAGAAAAATGTCATTATACGGTAAAAAGGGGAAGAATGCACAAACTTTTTAGATGGAAAGTACGGAGAAGTACCAAAAACAAATTTTGATTGTGGATAATTACAGGAGGGCTGTGGATAAATAATGGGAAGAAAACCTATAAAATAGGTTATTCACAAAGTTATCCACGTTATCCACAAAAAGAAGGCCGACGGTGAAAAAGTTTTTACGAAACAGATGTTTTGTGAGAAGTTATGAAAAAGGGCTAAATGGAGAATAAAATTCTAAATGACAAAAGATGAAATAAAGAAAAAAAGAATGTAAATTGTTAGAAAATTTCAACGATTTATGTAAATATTCTATAATAAAAATGTAAAAACGATTGAAAATATCCGTCGGTATGGTATAATAAGTCCATAAGCAGCTCACAGGGCTTCTTATAAGCGTATATGGTTGGCGGAGAAGGTCTTCCATATACCGTCGAGAGTAGCAGCTCTCAAATATGACAGGTAAAGGAGTGGGCATTATGAACTACAGAATCAGCGGAAAAAACATTGAGGTTACAGAGGGGCTTCGGACAGCCGTACAGGATAAGTTAAATAAACTTGAGAAGTACTTTACGGATGAAACAGAGATACAGGTTACATTTTCTGTAGAGAAGGATAGACAGAAGATTGAGGTTACGATCCCGGTTAAAGGAAGTGTTATTCGTGCAGAGCAGGTGAGTGATGATATGTATGTGTCGATCGATCTGGTTGAGGAGGTTATCGAGAGACAGGTTAATCGTTATAAGAAGAAATTAGTAGATCAGCAGCAGAATGCAGCGTTTTTCCAGAAAGAATTTTTGGAAGATGATGAGGCTGATGATGAGGAAATCCGTATCATCCGGAGTAAGAAGTTTGCTGTAAAACCAATGGATGCTGAAGAAGCTTGTATTCAGATGGAATTATTGGGACATAACTTCTTTGTATTCAGAAATGCTGAAACAGATGAAGTAAATGTGGTTTATAAGAGAAAGGGCAATACATACGGTCTGATCGAACCGGAATATTAAACCGACGTGCATAAGCAGAAAGCGGTTCCTGTACAAAGCAGGAACTGCTTTTTTTCTTGCGTGAAAGTATCAATGGTGTTACAATGTAAAAGATTGTAAAGAACCATTGTTTGGTTCTTATGATGGATCAGGAGAGAGACCGAAAAACTAAGTATAGGAGTTGTAGGAATGAGTATTATAGAAAAAGTCTTTGGGACGCATAGTGAGAAGGAATTAAAAAGAATTTATCCTTTGGTAGATAAGATTGAAGCATTGGATTCTACGATGGCGGCTTTAAGTGATGATGAACTGAGAGGCAAGACGGATGAGTTTAAGGCAAGACTGGCGAAGGGGGAAACGCTGGATGACCTGCTGGTAGAAGCATTTGCTACCGTAAGAGAGGCGGCATATCGTGTCTTAAAGATGAAGCATTACCGGGTACAGCTGATCGGTGGTATTGTTTTACATCAGGGACGTATTGCAGAGATGAGAACCGGTGAAGGTAAGACATTGGTATCTACACTTCCGGCCTATCTGAATGCACTGGAAGGCAAGGGCGTTCATATTGTAACGGTAAATGATTATCTGGCAAAGCGAGATGCCGAGTGGATGGGTCAGGTACATGAGTTTTTAGGTCTTAAAGTCGGTGTGATCCTGAACAGTTCAAACAATGATGAGCGCCGGGAAGCGTATAACTGTGATATTACATATATCACAAACAATGAGCTGGGATTTGATTATCTTCGGGACAATATGGTTATTTATAAAGAACAGCTGGTTCAGAGGGAACTGCATTATGCAATTGTCGATGAGGTAGACTCTGTATTGATCGATGAGGCGAGAACTCCGTTGATCATTTCCGGTCAGAGTGGTAAATCCACAGATTTATATCGGATGTGTGATTATCTTGCACGCCGGATGCAGAAAGGTAGTTCCGATGGTGAGCTTTCCAAGATGGATGCATTGATGGGAACGGACATAGAAGAGGATGGAGATTTCCTGGTTAATGAGAAAGATAAGATCGTTATGCTGACTGCACAGGGCGTAAAGGAAGTTGAGAAGTTTTTCCATATTGATAACTTGGCAGATGCAGAAAATCTGGATATTCAGCATAATATGATTCTGGCATTAAAGGCACATTATCTGATGTTCCGGGATAAGGATTATGTTGTAAAAGATGATGAGGTTCTGATTGTTGATGAGTTTACCGGACGTATTATGCCGGGCCGTCGGTATTCGGATGGCCTTCATCAGGCAATCGAAGCAAAGGAGAATGTAAAGGTTAAACGTGAGAGTAAAACACTTGCTACCATTACATTCCAGAATTTCTTTAATAAATATGCAAAGAAAGCCGGTATGACCGGTACGGCACAGACAGAGGAAACGGAGTTCCGTGAGATTTATGGTATGGATGTTATCGTGATTCCGACGAATCTTCCAATTCGAAGAGTGGATCATGATGATGCAATGTTCCGGACTAAGCGTGAGAAGCTGAATGCAGTTGTAGAGTCGGTGAAGGAGTCTTATGAAAAAGGTCAGCCGGTACTGGTTGGTACCGTCAGTATTGAAGGTTCGGAAGAACTGAGTCATATGCTGGTAAAGCAGGGGATTCCGCATAAAGTATTGAATGCAAAGTTCCATGAATTAGAGGCAGAGATCGTAGCGGATGCAGGTCAGAAGAAGGCAGTTACCATTGCTACCAATATGGCAGGCCGTGGTACGGATATTAAGCTTGGAGAAGGAGTGTTAGATCTTGGCGGCTTAAAGATTATCGGTACCGAGCGACATGAGTCCAGACGTATTGATAATCAGTTGCGCGGACGTGCCGGACGGCAGGGAGATGTTGGTGAGTCGAAGTTCTACCTGTCCATGGAGGATGATCTGATGCGTCTGTTTGGTTCTGAACGGATCATAACGATGATGGATCAGTTGAACGTGCCGGAAGGTGAAGAGATTCATCACAAGATGCTTACCAAAGCTGTAGAGCGGGCACAGAAGAAGATAGAGAATAATAACTTTGGTATTCGTCGTAATCTGATGAAATATGATGAGGTGAATAATGAACAGCGCGAAATCATTTATGCAGAACGCAGACGTGTATTAAATGGTGAAAATATGCGTGATGTTGTATTTAATATGATGATGGATACCGTGGATTCCTGTGTGGACCGGACAATCATGAGCGGCAGCAATGCAGAGGAATGGGACATTCGTGCATTAAATGAACTGTTGATCCCGATTGTTCCGATGGATCCGGTAGAATTGACGGATGAGGAAAAAGCGAGCGGTGATGTTAAAAAGTTAAAACAACGGCTGAAAGAGATCACAGCAAAATTATATGAAGAGAAGGAAAGCGAGTTCCAGCAGGAAGAGCAGATTCGTGAATTGGAACGTGTTATCCTGTTAAAGGTAATTGACCGTAAATGGATGGATCATATTGATGATATGTCACAGCTTAGACAGAGCATCGGGCTTCAGGCATATGGACAGAAAGATCCGGTTATTGAATATAAGTATGCCGGTTATGATATGTTCCAGGAAATGACAAATGCGATCAAGCAGGATACAACCAGACTTCTGCTGCATGTGCGTGTTGAGCAGAAGATAGAGCGTGAGCAGGTGGCGAAGGCGACCGGAACCAATAAGGATGATACGGTAGCCAAGGGACCGATTCGGAGAAAAGAAGCAAAAATCGGAAGAAATGATCCGTGTCCTTGCGGTTCCGGATTAAAGTATAAGCAGTGCTGTGGACGTGGTAAATGATTCCAAAACAGCAATTAATATCAGAAAATAAAGTAGGTGAGAGTAGTGATCGAGTTAGATCAGGTTCGATTTGAACTGAAAAACTATCGTACACCACTGGCGGAAGTAAGGGATTCACTTTGACATCCCTTATCTGAAGGATGAGTTGGAAAAGTACGATTATCAGATGCAGGAGCCGGGATTCTGGGATGATGTGGAGAAGTCCCAGGAGACTATGAAAAAGGTGAAAGCACTGAAGGATACCGTAGAGAATTTTGAAGCATTGGAGCAGGAATACGAGGATATCGATACTATGATCCAGATGGCTGAGGAGGAGAATGAGCCGGAGCTTGTGCCGGAGATTCAGGAGATGCTTCAGAAATTTATAACCGATTTTGATGCTTTACGGATACGGACATTATTGTCCGGCGAATTTGACCGGGAGAATGCGGTCGTGACACTGCATGCAGGAACCGGCGGAACAGAGGCCTGCGACTGGGTAAGTATGTTATATCGTATGTATACCCGATGGGCGGAGAAAAAGGGTTTTCAGGTAGAAGTCCTGGATTATCTGGATGGAGAAGAAGCCGGAATTAAATCCGTAACATTCCAGGTGAATGGAGAGAATGCATTTGGTTATCTGAAGTCAGAGAAGGGCGTACACCGTCTGGTGCGGATATCACCGTTTAATGCAGCCGGTAAGCGCCAGACTTCTTTTGCATCCTGTGATGTCATGCCGGATATAGAGGAAGATTTGGAAGTAGAGATCAATGAAGATGATCTGCGGATCGATACGTACCGATCAAGCGGTGCAGGCGGTCAGCATATTAATAAAACATCTTCGGCGGTCAGAATTACACATATCCCGACAGGGATAGTGGTACAGTGTCAGAATGAGCGCTCGCAGCATAGTAATAAGGACCGCGCCATGAAGATGTTAAAGGCAAAGCTTTATATGATCAAGCAACAGGAAAACCTGGAGAAGATATCGGATATTCGGGGCGAAGTACTTGATAATACATGGGGCAGTCAGATCCGGTCTTATGTGATGCAGCCGTATACGATGGTGAAGGATCACCGGACAAATGCAGAATCGGGAAATGTAAGTGCAGTTCTGGATGGCGATATTGATTTGTTTATTAATGCATATCTGAAGTGGTCTAATACAAATCGTGATGCAGTACAGGATTAAAACAGGGGAACAGGAGTGATGGTATGAGCGAAGAGAAACATGTAGTATTCCGCTTAGGGAATGAGAAATACAGTATGAATATTGCATATGTAAAAGCAATCGAAGAACAATATTCGATTATTCCGCTTCCGGATGCTCCGGAGAATGTAAAAGGAATGATCAATCTTCGGGGAGAAATCATTCCGGTCTACAGTCTTCGGTCGCGGTTTCATATGGAAGAGATTGAAAAGACCAGAGATACCCAGCTTCTGATCGCGATGGCTGATAATATACAGATTGCATTTGAGGTGGATCAGGTTATAGGAATTGAAACGATTGAAGAGGAGAACAGAAGGGAGATACCGGTTGTGATTCGTGGCGAATCGACCGGATATATCGGTGGAATTCTGAACATCCGGGATCAGATCGTTGTAGAAATATCAGTTGCCAATATAATGTCAGAAAGTGAATGGGCTGACATTGAGCAATTGATGAGAGAGCATGAGTAAAACCCGGCACAACAGTGCCTGAATAAAGACAAAAAGGAGAAACAAGAGATGGTAAACATTGCGGTATTAGGCTATGGTACAGTTGGTTCCGGAGTCGTAGAAGTTATTCAGACCAATCAGGAGATTGTAAATAAGCGGGCAGGTCAGGAAGTAAATATTAAATATGTATTGGACCTGCGTGAATTCGAAGGAGATCCGATCCAGAAGATTCTGGTTCATGATTATGATACAATTCTGAATGATAAGGACGTCAAAGTAGTTGTTGAAGTAATGGGCGGTGTAGAACCGGCGCATACCTTTGTGAAGCAGGCACTGGAAAACGGAAAGAGCGTATGTACCTCTAATAAAGAAATGGTTGCAAAATACGGTGCAGAGCTGATTCAGATTGCAGAAGACAATAATGTGAATTTCCTGTATGAAGCAAGTGTTGGCGGTGGTATACCGATCATCCGGCCGTTAACCAGTTCCCTGACCTGTGATGATATTACTGAGGTTTCAGGAATTTTAAATGGTACTACAAATTATATCCTGACTAAGATGCGTGACGAAGGGGCTGCATTTGCAGATGTACTGCGGGAAGCACAGGAGAAAGGATATGCGGAGCGGAATCCAGAAGCAGATATCGAAGGATATGATGCCTGCCGTAAAATTGCAATCTTAACTTCTTTGGTATGTGGTCAGCAGGTTGATTATGAGGATGTGCATACAGAAGGTATTACAAAAATTACAGAAAAAGATTTCTTATATGCGAAGGCATTAAAGGGTTCTATTAAATTATTGGGAACCTATCAGCGTATGGATGGAAAAGCATATGTAATGGTTGCACCGATGATCGTGAGTGAAAAACATCCGTTATATCATGTAGATGGTGTGTTTAATGCAATTTTTGTTCACGGCAATATGTTAGATGATGCTATGTTCTATGGACGGGGAGCCGGAAAGCTGCCGACAGCCAGTGCAGTAGTATCTGATGTGGTAGATGAAGTAAAGCATATGGGAAAAAACATTATGCAGATATGGGAGCCTGGTAAATTAGAGCTGGGCAACTTTGATGAGTGGAAGCATAAATTCCTGGTGCGGATTCAGTCTGCAGATATTGATGATGTAGATATGGAGGATGTAAAAGAAGCATTTGGTGACGTATTATATATCAAGGCACCGGGTGTTGAGAACGAGACTGCATTTGTTACTACGCCAATTGAAGAAGGAAAGTTTAGAGAAGCAATCCAGAAGTTTAGCGGCGTTCTGAATACAGTACGTGTAGGATTTTAGGACATACAATATAGAAAGATAATAATAGATAGTAAGTGAAGCGGAAGAAATATCCGGATATTTAAGAAGGTTAAATATTCGGATATTTTGGACTATAAAACAAAGGAGGAGACTATGAAAAGACATTATCTCAAACAAGTAATAGCAGCAACGTTAAGTGTAGCAATGATACTGACGACGATGCCTGCTGCCAAAGATGGAATAGCAGTTTATGCAGAAGAACTGCAGGAATCCAGCAATGAGTCAGAAAATATAGACTACAGTATTATGGATACATCGGAAATGATAGGGGAAGCTGTCCAGAATGACAGAAGTGCATCGGAAGCAGAGGTGTTAACAGATGCATATATAGCTCCGGATGGTGAAACAGCAGACATGCAGGCAGAGGAAATGCCGAAAGCACCACAGGGATATCAGTTGGAAGGATCGACAGGAGAAGAAACTGTAGTAACTGAAGACACAGAACCTGAGGAAGAGACACCGGCAACCACGGAAGAAGTGCTGACCGAGGAAGAAGCATCAGTAACCACGGAAGAAGTGCCGACTGAGGAAGAGACATCAGTAACTACGGAAGAAGTGCCGACCGAGGAAGAGACATCAGTAACCACGGAAGAAGTGCTAACTGAGGAGGAACAACCGGTAATATCTGCGACGACAGTAGATATGTATCCGGAGGTGGCTGGAGGTACCTGTGGTGAGAAACTGACGTGGAGTTTGTCTAATGGTACGTTAACGATTAAAGGAACCGGTGCCATGACTGAGTATAGTTATGATAATCGCCCATGGGAGAATGACATAAATAGTATCAAGAAGGTTGTAATCCGGAATGGAGTAACAACGATTTCGCCATATGCATTTTATAAATGTGAGAAACTGCAGTCGGTTACAATTCCGCAGAGTGTTCAGACAATTGGAAAAATACTATTTGCAGAATGTGCGGCGCTGAAAACTGTATCCCTTCCGGCAAAAGTGACGACAATTCCATACGCTTGTTTTGCAAACTGTACAGAGTTGCAGAGCATAGAAATGCCGGGCGTAACGACGATTGATGATTACGCTTTTCAGGGTTTGAATATGCCAGGTATGCAGATTGGGAAAAAGGTAACCAAGATTTCATATCTGGCATTTGCCTCAGCCAGGATTAAAGCATATACAGTGGAAAGCGGAAATCCGGTATATACATCGAAAAATGGAGTGATTTACGCAGATAAGGGAAAGACATTATATGCATATCCAGCGGGTTCCACTGCGAGCAGCTTTGCAATTCCTTCCGGCGTGACAAAAATCGGAGATGCAGCATTTATACAGGCCAAATATCTGATGGCAGTGACATTCCCATCTTCCGTGAAAACTCTGGGTTCCAGTGCATTTCAGGGGAGCGGATTGCGCTCAGTGACGATTCCGGATACGGTCACGTCAGTGGATAATTTTACATTTTATGAGTCTGGTGTAAAGACAGTGACATTTGGAAAAGGCTTAAAGACAACAGCCTATGAGATGTTTGAGAAATGCAGAGAACTGGGAACGATTAATTTTGGTGGTATTCAGGAGCTAGATGCACGGACATTTGCATATTGTAGCAGTCTGGAAAATGTTACGATTCCGGCCGGAGTCAAGAGAATCGGCAATGGTACATTTGGCGAATGCTGGATGCTGGAAACGGTAACGATTCAGGGAACATTGAATTGCATTCCGTTTCAGGCGTTTTTGAATTGTTCATCACTTAAGAATGTGATTATTACAGGAAAGGTGCCGGATATTTACAGAGCGTCCTTCTTAGGATGTCGCAGCTTGAAATCAATTACCCTGCCAAAGACGACAACATACGTACATCCTTGGGCATTCGAAACAGGAACAGAGATTCATTGTTTGAACGCAGCTATGAAACCATTCGGAAAACATGGTTATCGACAGCTGGATACGGTCAGTATCAATGGTAAATATTACTATTCAAAAGCTTATGAAGTGCTGAATCTGGTGAATCGGGAACGTGCGAAAAACGGTCTGGGTAAGCTATATATGAATCAGGAATTACTGGAGACGGCCATGACAAGAGCCGGAGAGACCGCAGTCTGTTTCTCGCATACTAGACCGGACAGTTCACTCTGCTTTGAGCTGAACATGGATATGAGCGCAGAAAATATTGCAGCAGGTCAGACCAGTGCAGCCGCCGCTATGGATAGCTGGATGAATTCACAGGGACACCGGGAAAACATCTTGTCAAAAGAAGTTTCCAACATCGGAATCGGATGTTTTTATCACAACGGTATTTACTATTGGGTACAGTGCTTTGGAACAGGATCCGATAGCAGCAATTGTAAGAAACCGGCAGATACATCAAAAACGCAGACGATTCAGATCGCTGACAGTACGTTTTCGGATGCAGCCATCGGTGCCGGGATAAGCTTCTCATTTGGCGAACCAAAAGAATATTCTTATAGTATGAAGCTGGTACCGGAGACAACGGTGCTTTCCAAGGGACAGACAACAAAGGTAAAAGTACTGTTAAAGAATGCCGGGATAGACTACTGGTATGCGACATTGAACAATTCCGGTATTACATGGACCAGCTCAGACCAGAGTACCATGGCTGTATCTGCAGGAAAAGTGACAGCGAAAAAAGATGGTACCGCAACGATCAAAGCGAGTCTGAAATATTACTCGGCAAAGGTGAATGTCGGTTCAAAACAACTTACAAAAGTAGAACAGTTTGTTTCGCGGTTATATACCAAGTGCCTGAAGCGGAGTCTGGATACCGATGGATTAAAGTACTGGAATGATATGCTGGTTTCAAAACAGAAGAGTGGTGCAGAAGTCGGTTATGGATTTGTATTCAGTGATGAGTATAAGGCTAAGAAGACAACAGATAAACAGTTTATTACGATGCTCTATCAGGTGTTTATGGACAGAGAACCGGATCAGGCGGGGCTTACATATTGGACGGGTCTGTTAAAGGATGGCGTATCAAGAGAATATGTGTATCATGGATTTGCAACCTCACAGGAATATACGAATATCTGTAATTCTTATGGCATTACACGTGGCACGATCACATTAAAACAGGCACGGGACAAGAACATTAATCTGACCCGGTTTGTAACAAGAATCTATGATAAGGCTCTGGCAAGAAGCTGGGATGAATCCGGATTAAATTACTGGTGCGGTCAGATTCAGAGCGGAGCGATGACTCCGACTCAGGTTGCGGAAAACTTTATTTATGCTAAGGAATTTACCGATAAACACCTAAGCAATACAGAGTATGTGAAGGTGCTCTATCGGACCTTTATGGGACGGGAAGCCGATAATGCCGGATTAAACTACTGGGTCGGCCGTCTGAATAAGGGCGAGAGCCGCAAGGCGGTGCTGAAGAGTTTCGCGGGATGTCCGGAGTTTAAGAATATTGTAAAGAGCTTCGGATTGTAGAAATAGAAACCGGGTTATTATGTCAGGTGAAATGGCAGAATAACCCGGTTTTATGAGTATAGGAGGAGGTTGTTGACATAGTTCCGAGCCATCCGGTTTCCACTATACGAACCATTAAAAATATGGTAAAATACATTTCGTATAATTGAATGCAATATACTCTGCAAAGGAGGAAACTATATGGGAATGAAACGGACAGACTATATTGGCTGGGATCAGTATTTTATGGGAATCGCACTGCTTTCAGCAGAGCGCAGTAAGGATCCGTCAACACAGGTAGGAGCCTGTATCGTAGATGAGAATAACCGGATTTTATCCGTTGGTTATAATGGAATGCCATGTGGCTGTGATGATGATGAGATGCCGTGGGGAAAGGTTGGAAATGCACTGGATAACAAATACTTCTTTGTGTGCCATGCGGAGCTGAATGCAATCTTAAATTACCGGGGAGGTTCTTTAAGAGGTGCCAAATGCTACTCTACATTATTCCCATGTAATGAATGTGCGAAGGCAATCATTCAGAGCGGAATCAGAGAAATCATTTATTTGTCAGACAAATATGCAGACACAGAGGCAACGATTGCGTCAAAGCGGATGTTCCGGATGGCCGGTGTGAAGTTCCGGGCATTTGAACCGCAGGGCAAGACGATTACATTGCATATATAGTAGAAATATCCACAGGCAATATAAACGCCTGTGAAAGAACATGAGAACCGGAGGAAAGAACAACATGGATATCACGAAGGTGATTGCTACAGAATTAGGAATTCGAACCAGTCAGGTAGAGGCTGTTATTAAATTGATCGATGAAGGAAATACCATTCCGTTCATTGCAAGATACAGAAAGGAAGCGCATGGCGGACTGAATGATGAGGTTCTGCGTAATCTGGACGAGCGGCTTACATATCTGCGTAATCTGGAGGAACGGAAGGAAGCAGTCCTAAAGTCCATCGAGGAGCAGGAGAAGCTGACGCCGGAGCTGCAGAAGCAGATCGAGGAAGCAATGACATTGGTAGCAGTGGAGGATTTGTACCGCCCGTATAAGCAGAAGCGCAGAACCAGAGCGACCATAGCGAAAGAGAAGGGACTGGAAGGCCTGGCAAATATTATATGGCTGCAGATGACGAAACAGCCGATCGAAGAAGAGGCGAAGGCATACCTGAATGAAGAAAAGGGCGTTGCAAGTGTTGAGGATGCGATTCAGGGTGCGAAAGATATTCTGGCAGAAACAGTTTCGGATCAGGCACAGTACCGGACATGGATTCGGAACATTACCTGGAAGGAAGGTATCCTGACTTCGACCGCGAAGGATCCTGAGGCAGAATCCGTGTATGAGATGTATTATGATTTCCAGGAGGGCGTGGCTAAAATGGCAGGCTACCGGATCCTGGCGGTGAATCGTGGTGAGAAGGAGAAAATCCTGACGGTTAAACTTCAGGCACCGGAGGAGAAGATCCTGAATTATCTTGAGAAACAGGTAATCGTAAAGGATAATCCGATAACAACTCCGATATTAAAGGATATTTGTGAGGACAGTTATCATCGTCTGATCGCAGATTCCATTGAGCGTGATATTCGAAATGAAATGACAGAGCATGCAGAGGATGGTGCCATCGAGGTATTCGGACAGAACCTGAATCAGCTTCTGATGCAGCCGCCAATCGCCGGACAGGTTGTATTAGGCTGGGATCCTGCATTCCGTACCGGCTGCAAGCTGGCTGTTGTAGATGCAACCGGAAAAGTACTGGATACGAAGGTAATCTATCCGACTGCACCACAGAATAAGATAGAAGAGTCGAAAAAGATCGTACATCAGCTGATCCGTAAATATGGAATCACTCTGATTTCCGTAGGAAACGGTACCGCATCACGGGAATCCGAGCAGGTGATCGTAGATCTGTTAAAGGAGATCAAAGAGCCGGTACAGTATGTAATTGTAAATGAAGCCGGAGCATCTGTATATTCAGCAAGTAAGCTGGCAACCGAGGAATTCCCGAATTTTGATGTCGGACAGCGGAGTGCGGCATCCATTGCCAGACGGATTCAGGATCCACTGGCTGAACTGGTAAAGATTGACCCGAAATCCATAGGTGTCGGACAGTATCAGCATGATATGAATCAGAAGAAGCTGGGGGATGCCCTGTCAGCAGTGGTGGAGGATTGTGTAAACCATGTCGGTGTAGACTTAAATACAGCATCCGTATCACTGCTTGAATATGTATCCGGCATTTCCAAGGCATTAGCGAAGAATATCGTAGCTTACCGGGAAGAGCATGGAAGCTTTAAGAACCGGAAGGAGTTGCTGAAAGTGGCGAAGCTTGGGCCGAAAGCATTTGAGCAGTGTGCCGGATTCATGCGGATATCCGGTGGAGAGAATCCGTTAGACGGAACCAGTGTTCATCCGGAGTCTTATGAGGCAGCGACAAAGCTGCTGACAAAGCTCGGTTATCATCTGGCAGACATTGCATCCGGCGGATTGATTGGGTTATCACTGGCTGCGAAGGATACAAAGACATTATCCAAAGATCTGGATGTTGGTGAGATTACCTTAAAAGATATTATTCAGGAGCTTGAAAAGCCGGGCAGAGATCCACGGGATGAGATGCCGAAGCCGATCCTGCGGTCCGATGTTATGGAGATGAAGGATTTAAAGGAAGGCATGATCTTAAAGGGAACCGTCCGGAATGTCATTGATTTCGGCGCATTCGTAGATATTGGTGTTCATCAGGACGGGCTGGTGCACATTTCACAGATGAGCGATAAGTTTATCAAACATCCGTTGGAAGTGGTCAGTGTCGGTGATATTGTAGAGGTTAAGATTCTGGGCGTGGATCTGCAGAAAAAGCGGATCCAGCTTACAATGAAGCTATAAAAATCAGGGGAGAGATGGAGCAATATCAAATACAGCATAGAAGCAGAAGGAGAGAAACAGATGATGCAGAGGGAATCAGATACAGAAGTTCAGGTAGAAAATCAGTCAGAATCACCGGTAACAGATGCACAGGCGGAAACAGAGGGGGTACGGGTTTCCGTAGGCATGAAAGTAGGATATATGTATTCATTTTTGATGCAGCATACCCACCGTTCATTTAAGGGGATTTTTGGCGTGTGCATCAGTGTGGCGGCATTGGCAGCATTTGCACTGTCCTTTGACGGAAACGGAGATACAACACGCAAGGTGATCTTGCTGATCATAGGGCTCCTGTTTACGGTTGTGAATCCAATCATCCTGCTGATCAAGGCACAGCAGCAGGTATTATTGTCACCGGTATATAAGAATCCGTTGACATATCTTTTTACAGAAGACGGAATGACAGTCAGTCAGGGTGAACAGGAACAGTCATTAGCCTGGAATGCAATTCTGGAGGTGCGGAAAACGGCATCGGTACTGATCATATATACAGCTAAGAATACTGCGTCCATTCTCGCATATAAGGAAATGGGAGAGAATAGGCAGGCTGTGGAAGAGATGATTGCAAGAGGCTGTAAGAAGGCGGGTATAACGAAGATTCCGGCATCCATGGAAAAGGATGCTTAAGCAGGATAGAATTGAGGACAGAACATTGAGTGAAACAATAATAAAAAACAGTTACAGTGCAGAGGACACCTATCAGATCGGATATCAGCTGGCGGCAAATGCAAAGCCGGGGGATGTGTTCTGCCTGATCGGAGATCTGGGCGTGGGAAAGACCGTGTTTTCGCAGGGGTTTGGCGCAGGACTTGGAATTGAGGAGCCAATCAACAGTCCAACCTTCACAATTGTGCAGGTATATGATGAGGGCCGGCTTCCCTTCTATCATTTTGATGTATACCGGATTGCAGATGAAGATGAATTATTTGAAATCGGGTTTGAGGAGATGACGGATGGAGATGGTGTGTCTCTGATCGAGTGGGCCAATCTGATTCCGGGCAGTCTGCCGGAGCATTATACGGAGATTTTGATCGAAAAGGAATTAGAACAGGGATTTGATTATCGGAAGGTTTCGATTACCGGCCGATAATAGATGGAGGAATGAGTTATGAAGATATTGGCAATGGACAGTTCCGGACTGGTAGCATCTGCAGCGATTATTGAGGATGATGTAATGCGTGCGGAGTATACGATGAATTATAAGAAGACGCACTCACAGACTCTGCTGCCTATGATTGATGAAATTGTTAAAATGACGGAGACGGATTTAAATAGCATCGATGCAATTGCAGTAGCAGGCGGTCCGGGATCCTTTACCGGACTCCGAATCGGATCTGCAACCGCCAAGGGGCTTGGACTGGCACTCGATAAGCCGTTGGTCAGTGTGCCGACAGTGCAGGGATTGGCTTACAATTATCAGGGATTTACGCAGCTGATCTGCCCAATCATGGATGCCAGAAGAGGTCAGGTCTATACCGGTATCTATCGGTTCCATGGCAGAGATTGCGAGATCATAAAGGAGCAGTGTGCAATCTCAATCGAAGAACTGATGGAGGCACTGACGGAAGCATGGATTGGGCAACCGGAGCTACCGCAGGAAGTAGTATTTCTGGGAGATGGTGTGCCGGTGCATCAGAGCTATATTGAAGAATACTGGGAGAAATCAGAGAAGCAGGTATCCTTTGCACCACCGCATATGAATGGACAGCGGGCAGGATCTCTTGCAATGTGTGCCATGCAGATGTATAAGGAAGGACGGACGGAAACGGCGGCGGAGCATCATCCGGATTATCTCCGACTGTCGCAGGCAGAACGTGAGAAAGCAGAACGTGAGAAAGCAGCACATGGGGAAGCGAAGTGTGAGAGTTAATGGCATGTGATAGCGGCAATGCAAAGAGCAGATGTGCAAAGAGCAAAGCTGCGAAGAGCAGTGTGTGATAAACAGGTGAGAGAATGAAGAAGCAGGATATATGTGTCCGGGAAATGACTCCGGCAGATGCTCATGCGGTGTTTGACATTGACCGGATATGTTTTTCGGAGGTCTGGAGTGAACAGATCTTTCGGGATTTATTTCAATATACGTCAAACCATTATTATGTTGCGGAGCAGGGACATACATTGTGCGGCTTTGCCGGCATCAGTGTGGCGGGAGATACCGCAGACGTGATGAAGATCGGAGTGCTTCCGGAATATCGCAGGATGGGAGCAGCACAGCAATTATTGCAGATGCTTCTGGTCAAAGCAAAAGAAACCGGATGCGAGCAGGTTATGCTAGAGGCCCGGGAGTCCAATGCGGCAGCCAGACAGCTATACCGCAAAAATGAGTTTGAAGAGCTGGCAGTCCGGAAACAATACTATACGCAACCGGTCGAGAATGGGATCGTGATGAACAGAAAATTGACAGATTTTTCTACTGTACGACAATAGGCATTTTCTTATATAATGACAGCAGATACTTACTATAGAGAATGTGACAGAAGCGAGGTTATGAGATGGAACAGATTCGGTGTAATTGCTGCGGACGGCTGTTAGGGCAGGGAGAACGTGCAGGAGAAGATTATCTGAAGGTAACAAAGGAGTGGGGATATTTTTCTGAAAAGGATCTGGAGCTTCATGAATGGTATCTCTGTGAGAAATGTTATGATTCCCTGATTCAGGGATTTCAGATCCCGGTAAAGATTCAGGCAATAGAGGAAGTGCTATAGGACATGAAGCTGTTAGTGGTAGAGGACAATGAGACGATCCTTCTGGGACTGGAATATTTGTTGCGGGAGGAAGGATATGAGGTAGTATCGGCATCGAATTACCGGAAAGCAGAAGAACTGCTTGGGCAGGATATTTTTGATCTGATTCTGTTGGATATCACGCTTCCGGACGGAGACGGATATGAGCTCTGTAGGAAGATCAAACATGAGCAGGATGTCCCGGTAATCTTCCTGACGGCAAAGGATGAGGAAAACGATGTGGTTCAGGGCTTTGAGCTTGGGGCGGATGATTATATCCAGAAGCCGTTCCGGAATCGGGAACTGATTTCCAGAATTCAGAATGTCCTTCGGAGAACCGGAAAAACATCCGGGATTTTACATTGTCAGTTTCTGAAGCTGGATACCAGAACAGGACTCGCCTATTCGCATGGAGAAGAGGTCGCACTTACGAAGCTGGAATATAGGATCTTAAGCAGTATGATGAGTCATCCGGGGAAGCTGTATACCAGAGAAGAAATATTGGCCGGAATCTGGGACCATGCCGGTAATTTTGTAAATGATAATACACTGACTGTGACTATGAAACGGCTTCGGGATAAGATCGGTGATAAGGACGGAAAGATCATAAAAACCGTACGTGGCATGGGCTATCGGATTGAGAAGGAATAGACATGGAGAGTAAGGATCGTGAATTTCAGAAAGCAATCATTCGTATATTAATACTGATGGTGACGGGGTTGATAGTCTGGAATCTTGCAGTGTCAGTAACGAATCGCCGGATCGCGGCTATATATTATGAACGAATCTCAGCAATTTTTGGCGCAATTTCTGCCAGGTATCCGGATATGGAGCATGGAGACTGGATGCAGTATTTAAATGCAACCGGCAATGAAGAAGACGGAGAGGCATTCTTACATCAGTATGGCATCCTGCAGGGGGATATGCCGATCCTGCAGGCACAAACAACCCAGAAACGGTTTCAGATAACAGGAAATCTGGTCTGGATCCTGATATGCATAGGAATTCTGCTGATCTTTATCTGTTATCAGAAGCAGCGCAATCGTAAGATACAGGAGTTGGTGGATTACATCCGTAAAATAGAGCATGGCATATACCGGATTGAAATAGAAGAAAATGATGAAGGGGAATTAAGCCGGTTACAGAATGAACTCTATAAAATAACGGTCATGCTGCGGGAAAGTTCGGAGTTGGCCGGGCAGCAGAAAAAGGCACTTGCAGATTCTGTATCGGATATCTCCCATCAGTTAAAAACTCCGCTGACTTCCTGTCTGGTTCTGCTGGACAATCTGTCAGAGAGTGAGAATATGACGGAAGAGACAAGGAGAAGGTTTCTTTCGGAGATTACCGGGCAGTTGACCTCAGTCAGCTGGCTGGTTCAGGTGCTTTTAAAATTATCCAGACTGGATGCCGGTGTAGTAGAGCTGAAGGAAGAAGAATTGTCTGTGTCTGCCCTGATCCGTGGCGCCGTAGAGAAGGTCGGTCTGCTGGCAGAGTGGAAACAGATCGATATACAGGTAATGGGCGAAGAGGAGCCGTTTATTAAGGGAGATCGGCACTGGTTGGAGGAGGCTCTTGTCAATCTGATAAAGAATGCGATCGAACATAGCCCGGAAGACTCTGAAATCCGGATACAGGTGGAGGACAATCAGGTGTACACCTGCATCCATGTCCGGGATTTCGGCAGCGGTATATCTTATGAGGATCAGAAGCATATCTTTGAACGGTTTTACAGAAGTGCGGATGCAGGGGAAGACAGTGTGGGAATCGGACTGGCACTTGCACAGGAGATCATGAAGCGTCAGAACGGATATCTGACGGTAGAGTCGGAGCCGGGACAAGGAACAACTTTTTATATGAAATTTCTGAAATGTCACTGAAATGTCATTTTGCTTTGCTAAGGTAAAAGCAAATAACAGGAAAGGACAGAGAATATATGGAGATTTTACGAACGGAACAGGTCAGAAAGGTATATGGAAAAGAAGAAAATCAGGTTGTAGCGGTAGATAATGTTTCATTCTCGGTGGAAAAAGGAGAATTCGTTGCCATTGTCGGAAGCTCCGGCAGCGGCAAATCCACCCTGATGCATATGCTGGGCGGAGTGGACCGCCCGACCGGCGGGAAGGTTTTTATAGAAGGAGAAGACATCTATCAGTTAAATGATGATAAACTGGCTATTTTCCGGCGGAGGCAGGTGGGACTGATCTATCAGTTCTTCAATCTGGTTCCGGTATTAAATGTTGAGGAGAATATGACACTTCCGGTAGAGTTGGACGGAAAGAAGCCTGATATAGAGTTTTTAAATGAATTGACAGAAACACTGGGCTTACAAAAGCGGCTGAATCATCTGCCGAATGAATTATCCGGTGGACAGCAGCAGAGAGTAGCAATCGGACGGGCACTGATGAACCGTCCGGCAATCCTGCTGGCGGATGAACCGACCGGAAATCTGGATTCTAAGGCGAGTGCGGAGATTATGGAGCTGCTCAAGGTGTTCAATCGGAAGTATAAGCAGACTCTGATCATGATCACACATGATCTGGAGCTGGCCAAGCAGGCAGACCGGGTGCTGAATATGGAGGATGGCCGCCTGCAGGAGATCCATTGCTGGAATGAAGGATCCAGAAAGACTCCGGTTATGGAAGTGACACAGAAGAATCCGATATCTGTAGCTGCGGATGATGAGCAGGAAAGCAGGTGATCGGAATGAATGCATTAACGAAGATTACAGTGCGGAATATTAAATTAAACCGGAAGCGTGCATGGGTGACTATCATCGGCATTATGCTTGCAACCGCACTGATCGTAGTGGTTGCGAATATGGCGGAGAGCTTCCGTTCCAGTATGGTGGAATATGAGAAGGCGCATAGCGGAGATTACCATTACTGTTTTTATGATGTGGATCCGGAGAATCTGAAATACTTTGAAGGGAACCGTAATATTGAGAAACTCGGTTATAGTGTGGATTTGGGATATACAGAGCTTACAGGCAGCAGAAATAAAAAGAAGCCGTATCTGTATTTAAAGG
>HF991314.1:26388-32734 GCA_000431515.1 Clostridium sp. CAG:632
GACGAATCTGCAATGCAGGTTGCGAATGTGACATTGACAGAGGGCAGACTGCCGGAGAACGATCATGAGATCGTTATATCTGACAGTATCCGTACCAATGGCGGAGTAGAATACCGGGTCGGAGACACGATCCGGCTTACAAACAGCAATCGGGAAGATGCGAAGGGCAATGAGGAAGATCAGTCCTGCGAGTATATGGAAGGGGAACAGCTGACAGATTCCGGGAAGGCTGCTGGAGAGTATACGGTCGTGGGGATTATGGAACGTCTGATGCGAAGTCAGGAGCCGTATTATGCACCGGGCTATACTGTGATCACAAGAATTACGGATGTTACACAATACTCAGATATTACTGTTTATGCGTCTTATACAAAGGCCGGACTGAAGCGGCGGGAGGAAGTAACTGCAGGACTTTTAAAGCTTTCGCCGGAGATATATCAGAAATATCAGAACGGAGAACCGTTAAATGAAGAAGAACAACAGCAGCTGGAAGAATCGCAGAAGATTGCATCCTATGTAACCTGTAATATCTGGTTGTTAAAATATCAGATGATGTTATTCTCTGACGGAAGTCTGGAAATGTTATATTCCATGGCAGGAATTGCGATTGTAATCATCATTGTGACCAGTGTGTTCTGCATCCGGAACAGCTTTGTAATCTCACTGACAGAGAAGCTGCATCTGTATGGAATGTTGTCATCCATCGGTGCGACCGGAAAACAGAGGAAGAAATTAATCTACGGAGAGGCATTGATCCTGGGTGCGGTTGGAATCCCACTCGGAATCCTTCTGGGTCTGCTTGCCGGATGGCTGGTGGTAAAGGGAACCGGACATCTGATGCAGAGCAGCCTACAGGTGACACTTGCCTATGTCATATCCTGGCCGGCAATTCTGGTTAGTATAGTACTGGCAGTTATTACGATTCTTCTCTCTGCCGGACAGTCGGCCGGAAAAGCAGCAAAGATCTCGCCAATTCAGGCAATTCGCGGAAATGATACGGTCCATATCTCCAGAAAAGAGATCCGGATGCCGAGATGGATATCGCGATGGTTTGGGATTGGCGGAACCATTGCGTATAAGAACTTAAAACGGGCGAGAGTCAAATATCGGACAACGATCATTTCCATCGTGGTCAGTGTGGCAGTCTTTATCGGAATGTCGAGCTTCATGGGGATGGCAATGGAGATTACCAATATCTATTATGCGGAGAGCAGTTACCAGCTGATCGTCGAAATGGATGGCAAGGATCAGATGGAGAATGCCAGAAGGATTCTGGAGCTGGATGGTGTCAATCAGGCTGAAATCTGTCAGACAGGATATGTTTCCGTGCCGGTAGATGAAGTGAAATACAGTGAACTGTATCAGACTCTGATGGATGATACAGAAGGGAAAGAAGAGCAGACAGATGAAACCTTCATCTTAGTGGCTTTAAATCCGGAAGCCTTTCGGGCATATGCCGAAAAGCTTGGATGTACTGTGAATGCCGGAGACAATCAGGCAATACTGATCTCGGATGCGACGTGGGCGGTAGTGAAGGATGGAAAAGAGAAATATGTGAACGGTGAATTGTATGATTATCAGGCGGGAGATGTGATTCAGGGCATTACGCAGATGACAGAACAGCCGATTTCCATGCGTATCATAAAGTCAACGACGGAACGGCCGATGTCGGTTGAAAATGTGAAGGGACTTGGACTGCTTGTGACCAGTAATGCATGGCTGACAGATTACAACAAGGAATTCCATGATACACTGGATGTGTATATTAACTGCGACGATCCGGACGGATTGCAGAATATAATTGAAGATGATATGGACCTTGCCATTTACAGTGTCAGCAACCTGAAGCAGAACTATGAAGCATCAAAGTCCCTGTTTACATTGATCGGTGTGTTCCTGTACGGATTCATTATTGTGATTGCCCTAATCGGAATTACGAATATTTTTAATACGATAACGACCAACATGGAGCTTCGTTCCAGAGAGTTTGCAACGCTGAAATCCATTGGAATGACCCGGAAGGAATTCCGGCGGGTAATCTGGCTGGAAAGCTTATTTTACGGAGTGAAGTCCCTGCTGATCGGAATTCCGGCGGGTATATTGCTTTCTGTAGGCTTCCATATGGCAATGGGAACGAAGCTGGAGACTGCATACCATCTTCCGTGGACAGGTATCCTGATTTCTATCGGAGCTGTATTTGTTCTGCTCTTTGAAATCATGCGTTACTCCATGGGACGGATCAACCGTAAAAATATAATAGAAACGATTCAAAGTGAGAATATATAAATGCCTTCTTTGTTGATTTCTCCATAGATTATTGCTACAATGAGGACAGAATTTAAGAAGTGAGGAATCAGAATGATAGATGTATGCTTACTGGGAACCGGAGGCATGATGCCATTACCGCAGAGAGCGTTGACGGCACTGATGGTGCGGTATAACGGAACCAGTATATTAATTGACTGTGGAGAAGGCACACAGGTCGCAGTGAAGAAATGCGGATGGAGCTTTAAGCCGATCGATGCGATCTGTTTTACACATTACCATGCGGATCATATCAGCGGTCTTCCGGGACTGTTGTTAACATTGGGAAACGCAGAGCGGACAGAACCGTTGCTGATGATAGGACCGAAGCGGTTGGAGAAAGTAGTGACGGCCCTTCGTACGATTGCACCGGAGCTTCCGTTCCCGATTGTGTTTCATGAGTTGCAGGAGACGGAGGAATGCATGGATATCCATGGACTGAAGCTGATAGCATTCCGAGTGAATCATAATGTAACCTGTTACGGATATTCTCTGGAGCTGAACCGGGCCGGCAGATTTGATGTGGAGAAGGCACGGGCCAATCAGGTTCCGATGAGCTGCTGGAGTCCGTTGCAGAAGCAGGAATCTGTCGTATATGAGGGCGTGACCTACACGCAGGATATGGTGCTCGGAGAGACGAGAAAGGGTCTGAAGTTAACATACTGCACAGACACCCGGCCGACCGAATCGATTGTGAGAAATGCAGCCCATTCCGATCTGTTCATCTGCGAAGGCATGTACGGAGAGGACGGCAAAGAGGCAAAAGCCAGAGAATACAAGCATATGACGATGTATGAGGCGGCAGAGATTGCGAAGCAGGCGGATGTAAAAGAGATGTGGCTGACACATTACAGTCCGTCTCTGGTACATCCGGAACAGTTTGAATCAAAGGTAAAACAAGTCTTTTCGAATACAATCATCAGCCGGGACGGCAGAGTATGTGAGTTAAAGTTTGAGGAAGAATAGGAGGCGTTGTATATGGACAAAAAAGATGCGAAGACTCCAAGGAAATCAGAAAAAGGTAGACTGGTACGGTATATTATATTGGCCGTAATGGCTGTGTTGATCGTATTGGCGCTCTATATGCGTCTGACAAATCGGACACCTGGGAGCAGCCAGAAAGCGGATGAGCAGATGAATGAGGTGCAGACACTGAAAATGTATGACCTGGATAAACAATATCCGAAGGACGCCAGAGATGTGGTGAAACTGCATTGCCGGTTTCTGAAAGCGCTGTATAATGAGGAATTGGAAAAAGAAGATATACAGACGCTGAATGAACAGGTACGGAAGCTGTTTTCTGCAGATCTGTTAGCGGAGAATCCGGAGGAAAGCCAGATGGAAGCTCTGATCACAGATATCAATAAGTTCCATGCGGATGGACGAACCTATATCAGCTATGAGGTGGATTCGGGAAATAATGTCCTTTATACTACAACCAATGGAAAAGATTATGCAATGCTTTATGTGAATTGTAAGCTCCGTGAGAATGGAAAGACGAAGGATATTCAGGAACAGTATCTGCTGGTGAA
The DNA here is from genome assembly GCA_000431515.1 of Clostridium sp. CAG:632. Lineage (GTDB taxonomy): Bacteria > Bacillota > Clostridia > Lachnospirales > Lachnospiraceae > CAG-632. The sequence continues at coordinate 30,225 of HF991314.1, forward strand.
GGAGAATGATCTCTGGAAGATCCAGGGGTGGCAGGAGATAGTGACCGATGGAACCGATGATACGGCATCCGAAAGCGAGAGCAAATAGCATCCAAGAGTAAATAATAATAGTCAGATAAAAAACTGTTCGGATGTGAACGGGCAGTACAGACAGTAAAGCGAGAGACAGTAAGGGGATAACGATCAAATGAACAAAGAAATTAAAATATTGGCAATAGAGTCATCCTGTGATGAAACAGCCGCAGCTGTAGTGGTGAACGGTAGAGATGTGCGGTCGAATATTATATCATCACAGATCGCACTGCATACTCTGTACGGAGGTGTTGTGCCGGAAATTGCATCCAGAAAGCATGTGGAGAACATTAATTATGTAATTCAGGAGGCACTGGATACCGCACAGATGACGCTGGATGATATGGATGCAATTGCAGTCACCTATGGACCGGGGCTGGTCGGTGCCTTGCTGGTCGGTGTGGCAGAAGCAAAGGCAATCAGTTATGCGAAGCATCTTCCGTTGATCGGAGTTCATCATATTGAAGGACATATTTCGGCCAATTATATAGAAAATAAAGATCTGGAACCGCCATATATCTGTCTGGTGGTATCGGGTGGACATTCCCATCTGGTAAAGGTATTGGATTATGGTGAGTATCAGGTGCTTGGAAGAACCAGAGATGATGCTGCCGGCGAGGCATTTGATAAGGTGGCACGGGCAATCGGACTGGGCTATCCGGGTGGACCGAAAATCGATAAGGCAGCAAAGGAAGGAAATCCGCAGGCAATCTCTTTCCCAAGAGCCAGTATTGCAGATCATCCATATGATTTCAGTTTCAGTGGGTTGAAATCGGCGGTGTTGAATTATCTGAACCAATGCGAAATGAAGGGAGAAAGCTACAATCAGGCAGATGTTGCGGCCTCCTTCCAGCAGGCGGTAGTAGACGTACTGACGGATCATGCCATGATGGCAATGCAGGAGTCCGGTATGAAGAAGCTGGCAATTGCAGGTGGCGTTGCATCCAATACAGCCTTGCGAAAGGCAATGCAGGAAAAGTGTGCAGCGAATGGCATTACATTCTATTCACCGTCACCGATTCTGTGTACCGACAATGCAGCAATGATTGGAGCTGCCGGTTACTATGAGTATTTAAAAGGAGTACGTTCCGGTCTGGATTTAAATGCAGTGCCGAATCTGAAGTTGGGAGAACGGTAATTACCACCGGTGAATCGTAAAGCAGTTGAAGCGACGAGGCTATGAGGAAATAAGAAGTAGCAGACGTGACAGATATATCAGAGACAATAGAGAAAATAGAGGCAATAGAATCAACAGAGATAGTGGAAACAGCAGGAACAGTAGAAATAGTAAGGACAGGTATGAGTGAACAGATAACAGCAATTGTACTGGCAGCAGGCCAGGGGCGCAGAATGCATAGCAAGGTACAGAAACAGTTTCTTTTATTGGAGGAGAAACCGGTTCTGTATTATTCATTGAAATGTTTTCAGGATAGTGAGAACGTAGAACGTATCATTCTGGTAACAGGTGAGAATGAAATCACCTATTGCAGAGAGCAGATCGTAGAGAAATATGGATTTCATAAGGTGACGGATATTGTGGCCGGTGGCGCGGAACGGTATGACTCCGTAGAGCAGGGACTGAATCGGATCGAAGACGGGATTGTACTGATTCATGACGGGGCACGTCCGTTTGTGACGCAGAGAATGATTCGAGACTCGATTCAGACAGCGAAGGAATATGGTGCCTGCACAGTCGGAATGCCGGTAAAGGATACGATCAAGGTAGTAGATTCCGATGGATACGGAATCGATACACCGGATCGTAGGACTCTATGGCAGATCCAGACACCGCAGACCTTCCGGGTATCATTGATCAAACAGGCATATCATGCCATGCGGCAGTCGTCTGCCGGAAATATTACAGATGATACAATGTTGGTGGAGCAGTATTGTAATACAAGGGTAAAGGTGATTGAAGGTGATTACCGGAATATCAAGATCACAACGCCGGAGGATATGACACTGGCAGCAAGTATCCAAAAAAGGCAATGAAATTAAAATAAAAAAAACTTAAAAAAGTGGTTGACATTATAAAGATCAGGTGATATTATTATCAATGTCGCTGACGGAGAGCAACTTAGAAAGCGACAAGAAATAAGCATAATTTCATATATGGAGAGGTATCGAAGTGGTCATAACGAGGCGGTCTTGAAAACCGTTTGTCCGAGAGGGCACATGGGTTCGAATCCCATCCTCTCCGCTCCTGAGAAATCAGGAAAATCAAACGCTTGTACTTGGAGAAGTACCCAAGCGGTTGAAGGGGCTCCCCTGGAAAGGGAGTAGGTCGCTAATAACGGCGCGAGGGTTCAAATCCCTCCTTCTCCGTTTGCTTACTTAGGCACGATGTGCATGTGCGGTAAGAAGCAAATAAAGCAAATGCATATAGCCAGATGCTTTGAGAACAGGCGATGAACCTTGATAATTAAACAATAAGACAA
>HF991315.1:0-1748 GCA_000431515.1 Clostridium sp. CAG:632
CCCGGTAAAAATGGTGTATCGTTCAACAGAACAGGAAAAGAGAGAGAACGGTGATATATTATGAAAGAGGAGAAATTAAAAAGTATATTACACGACTGTTGCAATGATATCTACTTTATTTACAATGGAAAAAATGGTGGAGTGACACCTGAAGTGCATAATTATAAAAAGACATATCACGCTTGGTATGGAGAAAAAATAGTAGACTACACTTCTTTGGATGAACTTCTTAAGGCTACGTTGTTTGATGGAAAGAAATTGCTTGAAATTGCTGAAAATACTGAAATAGAAGTTTCATAGCAATATTATTTGATAAAAGTTACAGAGAAAAATAAAGGAGACACCATGTCAAGAGATGATTATTTCGTCCTTGTTTACCAGATACTGGCATATCTACTTGAATGACCCGGTAAAAATGGTGTATCGTTCAACTGAAATAAGTGACTATGCATTTAAAAAGTTTTTTGATGATAGATTTGATGAAGTTGAAGCAGAGTATATGGTAAGAATGAGGAGGTAGCGTAATATGATTATTGAAGAACCAAAAGAAATACAAGAATTGCGCAAAAAATGTAAGCCATATATGGATGGGGCTGCATTGAAAACTGATGCTCCTGAAGAAATAAAAAAGGCAGCTGCTAAAATAAGAAAATGGGCATTTGATCAGGGGCAATAATGGGCTATAATTGAACAAAAAGAATTAGCATCCTTCGGGCAATGTCATCTTAACTTAATGACATTAATCCTTCGGGGTGCTTTTTACTTGAATGACCCGGTAAAAATGGTGTATCGTTCAACGCAAAGTTGCTCTTATGGAAGATGTTGAACTCGAAAGTGTGGAGAAACATGAAATGTGGCACATGAAGCAGGCTTATGAATTTTGCAAAAGACATGGCTATGTAATCACGCGTGAAAATTATGACGAATATCTTCACTTGTTAAATGCGGATTGTAAAAAAGGATTGAAGAAAAAGGTAATAAATGCGTATAATGTAGGTATTATAAGTGTATATGCGAGAAGAGAATTTTACGCAGGAAGATATGATGAAGTTGAAGCAGAATTTATAGTTCTAGGAATGAAAAAGGGGTGATTTGGTATGGTTAGGTCTTTCCCTGATGAAATTGAAAAGATGATAGAAACATTTGAACCTTTTATGGATGGAGATCAACTCAAAAATCCAACACCAGAAGCACAAGAAGCTTATGAAAAGGTCAAAAAATGGGCTTGGGAACAAGGTCAGTAATTTAATATAAGATTATAAGCATCCTTCGGGGTGGGGAGTATCCCAAAGTTTGTGTAAACCTCCAAACTGATGTAAGATAAAATTACTCAGTTTATAGAATCGGATAATGACATATCGTGTCCATGTACGAAAAAAGACCAATATGCTTGACACGGGAATACTAATACAGCACAATGATTGTACAAGAAATTGAACAATATTTTGTACAACAGAAAGAGGGTGTAACTATGTTAGCAGTAAATTATTCTACAATCAGGAACAACCTGAAGGACTATTGTGATAAAGTTACTGATTCTCATGAAACGGTTATAGTTACTCGTAAAGATGAAAAAAATGTTGTGATTTTGAGTTTGGAGAGATATAACCAGTTGGAGAAGGCTGCAAGGAATGCTGAATATCTTGCTATGATTGATAGAAGTATGGCACAGTTAGAAACTGGCAAAGGTCAGGAACACGAATTGATTAGTGAGGTAGACTAATGAAAAAATTATGGAGTGATCGAGC
>HF991315.1:1810-11814 GCA_000431515.1 Clostridium sp. CAG:632
AACCGCTCAAGCATAGAAAAGCGTGGAGCAGACGGATAGATGAAGCTAACAGATTAGTCTATAATATGGATGAAAATGGGTTCTTATGGATAATTGCTTGTAGAGGTCATTATGAAGATTAAGCTAGAAATGACCGGAATTTGACAGTATATAGAGCATAGAGTATAATGAAATTCTAAAATAAAAAGAAGGGGAAATGGAGCATGTATAATGATAGCTATTATGCAATGGATGGAGTGAGTGCAGCCGCCGCAGCTGTCGGCAGTATTATTTCCTTGATTATTGCAGTGATTGAAATCGTAGCACTATGGAAGCTTTATAAGAAGGCAGGACAGCCGGGCTGGGGATGTATTATTCCAATCTATAACTTGATCTGTATGGGGCGGATTGCATTTGGTAGTGGTCTGCTGGGACTGTTAGCATTGATACCGGGTGCAAATGTAATCGTCGGAATTATCATGTGGTTTCAGACGGCAAAGAAGTTCGGTAAAGGTACCGGATTTGCAATCTTTTCGGCATTGCTTCCGGGCATTTCGATACTGATTTTGGGCTATGGAAACGCGGAATATGAAGGCTGATGCGAAAGCATAGAAGACACTGTTATAAGCAGTGTCTTTTTGAATGTGAAAAGGAGAGAAGTCTATGAGTTTGGCGGTTGAAAAAGCACTGGAAGAATTGGCAACTATATTGCCGGCCGGCAAAGATGGTTATTATTATCAAGGTCAGGAATTAGCGGAGAAAAAGTGCCGGGAGGTAGAAGCATTTCCGGGTATTGATACCTTGCATAAATTGTATGCGGTATTAAGGCAATCTTGGAAGGCAGAGACGGCATATAGATCTTGTCAGATAGAATGGGTTTCAAACGATCCGTCCTATGGTCAATGTGCAATTACGGCAATGCTGGTTTTTGATATGTTTGGCGGAAGTATCCATCGTATTCGGGTAGCGGGTGGAGGAACTCATTATTTTAATAAAATAGATGGACAGTATGTAGATCTTACTCGTGAACAATTTGACCTATATGACATTCCAATCGAATATGAGCCAAATGAGCAAATGCAAAAGGAGTATTGTGGAAAGAATCCTGACACAAAAGCCAGGTATCATCAATTACAGAGAAATATAATACGTTATCTGAAGGGACAATCTAATTGATGACAGATAAATCTGACAGTCTGGCGGTGCATGTACAACCGATAAAGAATAAAGCTGGTGATGCTTCCGTAGATACTGCGCGTGATCTGTTCGCGGAAAATGGATATGACATATAAACAGGTAACGGCGGACAGGAGGTTGAGGATATAACTCATAAAATAAGGAAACCTGTTATATAAATAATTTATAAATTAGCACTCACCACTTGACAGTGCTAACAACATATGTTATATTGCATATAGAACAAGAAAACAAGGGATACATTCCCACAGAATATGCATATAACAGGAGGACACGATTATGATAGTACCTAGTTTTTTCAATGATGATTATTTTGATGAACTTTTCAACACCGCAAGAGGAAGAGAGACAGTGAAGCCTCTGATGCGGACAGATGTGAAGGAGATCGGTGCAGATTATCTGCTGGAGATTGAGATGCCGGGTTTTGAGAAGGATGAGATCCATGCAGAGCTGGAGAAGGGACACCTGACAATCAGCGGTGTACATGCCAACAAGTTGGATGAGGATGAGAAATGCGGTAAATACATTCACAGAGAGCGTTATCTTGGCAGCTGCTCCAGAAGCTTTTATATTGGCGAGAATCTGACACAGGAGGATGTAAAGGCGAAGTATGAGAATGGTATTCTGACTATTGCATTCCCGAAGGATAAGAAGCCGGCAGTAGAAGAGAAGAAGCGCATTTCCATCGAGTAAGGAACTTCAGAAATAAGAAAACGTTAAACGAGTAAAACACAAATAAAGATCAAGAATCAAAATAAAAGGTCGGAGGTTTCCGGACGATCACCGGAGTCTCCGACCTTTGTAATCGATACAGGTAGTATACTGAAATCTATGCAGGTCGTACGCTGAGATTAATTCTTCGCAGCTTTTTTCAGAGCCTGCTCCTTCTTTAGAATCGGCTGAAAGTTCTTCATATCAGAAGCGATTTCCCCGCTTAATGCCAGCAGACAGATCAGATTCGGAATAGCCATCAGGGCATTAGCGATATCTGACAGGTTCCAGACCAGATCAAGGGTCGTGGTTGCACCGATATAAGCAATCAGTGAGAATACGATTCGGTAAATGATATTGAATTTATGGGTATGTAACAGGTATTCAAAGGCTTTCTCACCATGGTACTCCCAGCCAAGGATCGTGGAAAATGCGAAGAGCGCGATTCCAATCGTGACAAGCCATGCACCGGCCTTGCCGAGGACGGTGGAGAATGCCTGAATCGTCAAGGCAGAACCGACATACAGCTCCTCATAGCAATAGGTGCCGTCAGAGTTAAACTTGAATATATTTCCATCCGCATCCCGCCATGCACCGGTCAGATGCCGGTCGGTAACGGAACCACTTTCCGATGGATGCGCAGTCATATCTGATTTCTCAAGTTCATCTGCACTGCAGGCGGTCAGTTGGTAGATCGTCTTTCCGTCACTGCTGGTAAGAACCACGGAAGAATCATCGATAATATCCATGGCATACCCGGTTGTAACAGTCTCCGACTTTGAATTCACGGAGGTCAGCATCAGAGTATCCGCCTCATAGGAATAGGTATTATCCTGTGTGACATGCGTGCTACCGAGCACACCGGAGCTGGCGATACAGAGACCGGTAATCGTACATACCACGATCGTATCCCAGAAGGTACCGGTCATATTGATATAACCCTGACGTACCGGATTATCGGTGGTAGCGGCTGCGGCCGTGATCGCGGCAGAACCCATACCGGCTTCGTTCGAGAAGACACCACGGGCAACGCCGTATCGCATTGCGTTGGCGAAGGATGCAACGACCGTACCCAGAACACCACCGCTGACTGCCCGGAAATTAAAGGCAGACTTCAGAATCAGAACCATACCGGACGGAACATTCTGGATATTCAGGATGATAACGATCAGACCGGCAACGACATAGAAAATAGCCATCAGCGGAACCACAACAGAAGATACCTTGGAAATCGTCTTGATACCGCCGACAATGATCAGCAGCGCCAGAACCGTGATCACGATTCCGACTACTGCAGTCGGTGCACCGAAGGTCTCATGGATGGAAGAAGAAATAGAATTAGCCTGTGTCATATTGCCGATACCGAAGGAGGCGACCACTGCAAAGAATGCGAACAGCCAGCCGAGTACACTGCCGAATTTCTTGTGCTTCAGGGCCTTTTTCATAGTATACATCGGACCGCCGGACATTTCTCCCTTTTCATTCACTTCCCGGTATTTGATCGCGAGCATACATTCACTGAATTTGGAAGTCAGTCCGAAGCAGGCAGAGATCCACATCCAGACCAGGGCACCCGGGCCACCGGAAACCATAGCGGTCGCAACACCGACGATATTACCGGTACCGATCGTGGCAGCCAGTGCGGTTGTCAGTGCAGAGAACGGAGAGACATCACCGGTTCCCTTTTTCTTACGGGCCTCTTTACTTAATGTGCTTTTCAAGGCATAGCCCAGATTTCTCCATGGAAGGAATCCGGTCCGGATGGTCAGGAAAACACCGGTACCTACCAGCAGAATCAGCATGACAGGCCCCCACACGAACCCATCAACGGCACTTACAATTTCAGAAAACTTATCCATATAATCACTCCTCTTCAATTCCCGCTTTATTTATTGCTTTACTTCCTGCGGTCAATGACCGGAATAAAGCACATCAAAAGCACATAACCATCGTAACAGAAAAGAAAAAGGGACCACAAAATGATAAGTTATCATTCGAAGTCCCTTTGCTTCCCGTTACTGAAATTAAAAATATTCTATATTACAAAGCAGTGAGTTGTCAAGAGCAAATCCGCTCTTTTCCCGGATAGAGTTTTCGTGTATAATAAATAAGTTAAGAACAGGAAGGCAGGATATAATTTGAAGAATTTATATATTGCAGAGAAACCGAGCGTAGCGCGGGAATTTGCAAAGGCGTTAAAAGTAAATGGCGGTAAGCATGACGGATATATCGAGGATGAGAATAGTATCGTCACCTGGTGTGTCGGACATCTGGTTACCATGAGCTATCCGGAGGTGTATGATCCGGCACTGGCGAAATGGAGTATGAATACAATCCCGTTTATTCCGGAACAGTTCCGATATGAGGTGATCGGGAATGCATCGAAGCAGTTCCAGATCGTCAAGGGACTCTTGAACCGGGAGGATGTCGGATGCATTTATGTCTGTACGGACTCCGGACGGGAAGGAGAATATATCTATCGTCTGGTAGACCGGATGGCGGAGGTTGATGCGAATAAGACGAAGAAGCGGGTCTGGATCGACTCACAGACAGAGGAAGAAATCCTGCGTGGAGTCCGGGAGGCGAAGGACCTTTCTGAGTATGATAACCTGTGTGCGGCAGCATATTCGCGTGCGAAGGAAGACTATCTGATGGGTATTAATTTCTCACGGGCGCTGACACTGAAATACGGCTATGCGGTCCGGAATTATCTGAATGAGAATCGGTCGGGAGCCATATCGGTCGGCCGGGTCATGACCTGTGTGCTAGGCATGGTCGTACAAAGAGAGCGGAGTATCCGGGAATTTGTCAAGACACCGTTCTACCGGATCATGGCAAAGGTACAGGCAGAGGATGAGACCTTTGACGCGGAATGGCGCACGGTGGAAGGCAGCCGGTACTATCAGTCACCGAAGCTATATAAGGAGAATGGATTTAAGAACCGGGAGGATGCAGAGGCACTGATCCGGGAGATGAAGGATCCGGCTCCATATGAGATGAAGGTGGAGAAGATCGAGAAAAAGGTAGAAAAGAAGAATCCACCGATGCTATACAATCTGGCGGATCTGCAGAATGACTGCTCCCGGCTGTTTAAAATCAGTCCGGATGAGACGCTGAAGATCGTGCAGGAACTATATGAGAAAAAGCTGGTCACCTATCCGCGAACCGATGCCAGAGTGCTGTCTACGGCTGTCAGTAAAGAAATCCACAAGAATATCGGCGGATTGAGGAACTATCAGGCATTGGCAGGCTATGCGGCCCATATATTGGAAGAGGGCAGCTATAAAGGAATTGCAAAGACCAAATATGTCAATGATAAGCAGATCACAGACCATTATGCCATCATTCCGACCGGTCAGGGATTCTCTGCGTTGAACTCGGTATCCCAGACGGCACAGGGCGTATATGAGATCATAGCCAGACGGTTTCTGTCCGTATTTTATCCGCCGGCAGAATATCAGAAGGCATCCCTGACACTGGAGCGGAAAGGTGAGCATTTCTTCGCCAGCTTTAAGGTTCTGTATAAGCAGGGCTTCCTCGAGGTCGCAGGAAATGCATTCAACAGTGCCAGAAAAAAGGGCGAAGATGAGGAAGAAGAGAAGTTCAGTCCGGGCCTGATCAAATACATTGCCGGTTTGAAAAAGGGCAGCAGCGTTGAGGCACAGGATTTTGAGATCCGGGAAGGTGAGACGAAGCCACCGAGCCGTTATACCTCCGGTACACTGGTTATTGCCATGGAGAAGGCAGGCTCCGATATTGAGGAAGAGGAGCTGCGGGATTACATGAAGGGCAGTGGAATCGGCACCAGTGCGACCCGTGCGGAGATCATCAAGAAGCTGATCAATATCCAGTACATGGCACTGAATAAGAAGACACAGGTGGTCACACCGACCTTAAAGGGTGAGATGATTTATGACATTGTATATTATTCGATCAATGCCCTGTTGCAGCCGAAGCTGACAGCCAGCTGGGAGAAAGGGCTGGGTCAGGTGGAACGGGGTGAGATCACGGAGGAGCATTATATGAAGATTCTGGAGGATTTTGTCGTGAAAAAGACGGAACTGGTCAAGGGCCTGCAGAATCAGTATGCATTTACTCCATTGTTTGATAAATCAGCAGCGTATTATAAGAAAGGAAGAGGAAAATGAGACAGGAAGAATTGCAGGAAGCATGTAAGGTAGATCGGTTATTTCATCAGCTGGAGGAAACTCTGGCGAAGGAATTACTGGAACAGGTAACATATCCATGGGAGGCATTAAAGGGCATCCATGACCTGATCCTGAACCTGGGTCCGACACTGCCGGAGGATATTTATGAGGAGCGGGAGCCGCAGATCTGGATCGCAAGGTCAGCGAAGGTATATCCGACCGCGACCATTCTGGCACCGGCGATCATCGGACCGGATACGGAAGTACGGCCGGGAGCCTTTATCCGGGGCAATGCGCTGGTTGGCTCCGGGTGTGTGATCGGAAATTCCACAGAGCTTAAGAATGTCATCATTTTTAATTCTGTACAGGTGCCGCATTACAACTATGTGGGCGATTCGATCCTCGGCTATCATTCCCATATGGGAGCAGGCAGTATCACCAGCAATGTAAAAGCAGATAAGACCCCGGTAACCGTGAAGGCCGGAGAGGCGGGGATTCCGACCGGACTGAAAAAGTTCGGCGCTATTCTCGGTGACTGGGTTGAGATCGGTTGTAATACCGTACTGAATCCGGGTACCGTGGTCGGCAGAAAGAGCCATGTATATCCGGTATCCATGGTACGGGGTATGGTTCCTGCAGACAGTATTTATAAGAAGCAGGGAGAAGTTGCACAATTAAGAGAGAATTAACACGCAATGAACAGAAAAACAGCATCCGGGGACAGATAACGCTATGTAATATCCGGATGCTGTTCCTGTAGTAACGGACCTGAAAAAGTCTGAACGGGATTATTTATTTACAGTTGCTTTTTCCAGTGCATTCTTGATCGCCTGGGTAAGGATCACGGATGTATACTGGCTGTCTGCGGAGCAGGTCAGGTCATCGACTGATCCGATATCCGGAAGCTGGGCATTGATCTCTTCCAGAGCAGGAGTCAGGAGCGGGTACATGGTTTCTACGGTTTCGTTCAGGTTTACGATGGAGACATCGCAGATGCGGTTACTGTCTACGGTGACCCGGACATCCAGCTTGGAATCCCCCAGCTGAACGGTAGAGGAATAGACACCGGGGATATAGGCAGAGGTTTCGGTAACTTCCGGATCTCCCTGTGGTGGCTTTTCGGGCAGAAACATGAACAGAAGGAGAAGAAGCAGAAGAATCCCCAGAACGACAAAAATCATCGTATAGATGAGTTCTTTTGCTTTTAATATTAAGATTTTGGTATTCGAACCCATAACTGTCACCTCTCGTTTTCTATAGTTATATATATTCAGTCCATTGGAAAATATGACAGAAGCCGGGAAGGAAAATCAAACAGATGGGATAGAGCGGGAACAGAGAATGCAGACGAAAACAAAGCAGACAGGTAAGGAGTAGCATATGATTCAGATTATAGAGGGAGCCAGCGGGTCCGGTAAAAGCCGGCTGGTATATGAGGAAATCATTCAGGCCGCCATGCGGGAGCCGGAGAAGACCTTTTTTCTTCTGGTGCCGGAGCAGTTTACCATGCAGGCGCAGCGGGATATTGTAACCATGCATCCCAGCCACGGAACCATGAATATTGATATTGTCAGCTTTAAGCGGCTGGCATACCGGGTTTTTGAAGAACTGAATATCCGGACGGATCATGTCCTTGAGGATTTTGGGAAGAGCATGCTGTTGCAGAGAATCCTGCTGGAGCATCGCAGGGAGCTGCCATGCTTTGGCCCGTGTGTCAACAAGCCGGGATTTATCGATGAGCTGAAATCATTGATGACGGAGCTGTTCCAGTACCGGGTGGGACCGGAGGATATCAGACGGGTCTGCGGATCCGTGAAAGGGCATACAATGCTGAAGGGCAAGCTGGATGACCTGCTGCTCGTATATGAGGAGTTTCAGAAGGAAGTGAAGGACTCCTATATCATAGCGGAACATGTCCTGGAAATGCTGGCAATGCACATTCCACAGTCGGAGCTGTTAGCCGGCAGTGTGATCTATCTGGATGGATTTACCGGATTTACACCGATACAGTATGAGGTGCTGGAGGCTCTGGCACAGGTATGTGATGCGATAACGATCACAGTTACCATTGATGCAGAAAGTGCGCAGAAGGAGAGCTGCGCGGAGCATGAGCTGTTCTATCTAAGCAAGGATACGATCCGGAGGCTCTGCCGGATGGGAGAACGGCTGGAGGTCTATGTGGAGGAACGGTTTCTGGAGCAGAAGGGACCGAGATTTCAGGGAGCTCCGGAGCTTGGACATCTGGAGAATAATCTGTTCCGTTTTCCATATCAGGTATATCCGGAGGCTGTACAGAATATATATTTGCAGGCCTTTGGCACACCGAGGCAGGAGCTGCAGGCAGCAGGACGTCAGATCCGGGCAATGGTGCGGGAAGGCAGATACCGGTTCCGGGACATTGCGGTCATTCATGGTGATCTGACCGGTCTGGAACCGATGGTAGAGGAGATCTTTCCCAAGCTTGAGATCCCGTATTTCATAGATACGAACCAGAGCATCTATATGAATCCCTGTCTGGAGGCTATTCGGGCGATTCTGGATATCACGGAATCCGATTATTCCTACGAGAGTGTATTCCGGTTCTTAAAAACCGGCATTACATCATTGTCCATGGATGAGATCGAGCTTCTGGAAAACTATGTCTTAAAGAAGGGCATCCGGGGACAGAGCTGGTGGAGAAAGGTCTTTGAAACAGGAGAAGTGACAGGAATCGGAGTCGAGGCAATCGGCCGCCGGGTATCGGAGATGCTGGCACCGTTTACACAGGCACTGAAGGAAGCACAGAAGGTACGGGACTATGTGGAGGTACTGAAACAATTTCTGCAGAGCTTTGAGCTGGAGAAGCAGCTGGAGGCAGCGGCGGACGATTATGAAGAACAGGGGAATCTGGTGCTGTCCAAGGCCTACGAGCAGATCTATGATAAGCTTACGAATATCTGGGATAAAATGACAGAGATTCTGGGAGAGGAGATACTCTCATCGGAAGAATTCCGTAAGGTTCTGGAGACCGGATTAAATGATATTACGCTGGGCGTTATTCCACCGAGCATCGATCAGGTCATGATCGGTGATATAGAGCGGAGCCGTCTGAACCATGTCAAGGTGCTGTTTGTTCTCGGTATTAATGACGGCATCATTCCAAAGGCGGCCGGAAGCAGTGGTATCCTCTCAGAGGCTGACCGGGCGATCCTGGGACAGGAGCTGGAGCTGGCACCGGATCCGAGAAGCCGTGTATTTACGGAGCAGTTTTATTTATATCAGAACCTGACGAAGCCATCCGGGGAACTGCATCTGATGTATCATATGCAGGATCAGGACGGAAATGAGGTGCTGCCGGCCTATCTGATCGGACGGATCCGGAGAATCTTTCCGCAGCTGGAGGTGGACGGATATTCCACCGGAGAATTAAGCTGGGAGAACATTGAGACACCGGAGGACAGTACGGAGAATCTGATTGCTGCCCTGTTCCGGGAGGAGCCACTGTCGGAGGAAGAGGCGGGGCTCTGGAAGGAGCTGTGCAGCTATTATGAGAAGAATCAGCCGGAGCGGATCAGTCGGATTCAGGCCGGACTCTTATATAACAATCTGAATACGATCCTGTCTGCGGAAACGGCGGCGCGGTTATACGGTAAGGAGCTTCATACCAGTGTATCCAGACTGGAGACCTACAGTCGGTGTCCGTATCAGTTCTTTCTGGAATATGGCCTGCAGTTAAAGAAGCGGGAGCAGAATGAGGTATCCTTAAGTGACATGGGAAGCCTTTTGCACCGCATTGTGGAAGGTGTATTTTCTCAGGTGGAGAAACGGAATGCAGAGACACTGGAGCTCTCAGATGCGGCAGAGAATGAATGGGAAACCGTAACGGATGAGGCACTGCTTCAGATGGTGGAGCAGGAGATGCAGGAAGCTATTGCGCAGGAGGAGAAGGAGCATTTAAACCTGAGCGGCAGCAGTCGTCAGTTGTTGGAA
>HF991316.1 GCA_000431515.1 Clostridium sp. CAG:632
CTGCCATGGCAGGCAGACTCAGCACCGGAGGCGGCACCTTAACCGGCCAGTTAACCATGAAGGCCGATGTCGTTCCATCCGGAAGCCATAATCTGGGTGCCCAGAAATCCAACTGGAATTCTGTGTGGACACAATCATTAAAAAGCGGAGGCACTTTAAAGCTCTCATCCGGTGCATCCAGTCAGGCGATCCTCTGCAAAGGACAGGATCTGCGAATGCTGACTTACACATCTGCGGATGACGCAGCATCCATGACCTATGCTCCGGTCTATGCATCGAAGTTCAATACCTCTTCCTCCAGACGATACAAGGACTATGTCCGGGATATTACCGATGAGGATGCGACAGCACTTCTGGCCCTGCATCCGATCGTATATGACTATAAGAACAAGGCAAACGGAACCAATTGTGAAGGCTTCTATGCCGAGGATGTCTATGAAGAAATCCCTTCTGCCGTTACCCTGGCAGAGATTGACGGTGAAATGCTGCCGGATTCTATTGATTATTCCAAGCTGATCCCACGTATGATACGGCTCCTGCAGATGCAGCAGGAGGAGATTCAAAAATTAAAGGAGGCTATCCATGAGCAATAGTTCACTTGTAAGCTATACCCGTATTTCTCCCCATAAATATTCTCCACGCGACCACGCCATTGATACCATTACCATTCATTGTATGGCAGGGAATCTCTCCCTGCAGACCTGTGGTCAGATCTTTCAGACCCGGCAGGCATCCTCCAACTATGGCATCGATTCTGCCGGGCAGATTGCCCTGTATGTTGATGAATCGGATGGTTCCTGGTGCAGCTCCAGCCGGAGCAATGATATGCGTGCTGTTACGATCGAGGTGGCCAATGATGGCGGTGCCGAGACCGGCTGGCATGTATCCGATGCAGCCCTGCAGTCTCTGATTCGGCTCTGTGCCGATATCTGCCGTCGCAACGGGATCGACCGTCTACGCTGGGAGGGCAATCCTGCCCTGATCGGCCAGACGAACCGCCAGAACATGACCGTCCACCGCTGGTTTTCCAATAAAGCATGTCCCGGTGATTACTTATTCCAGCGTCATCCCTATATTGCAGATTCTGTAAACCGGCTGTTAAATGACAGCCCGGCAAAGGCTCCCGCACAGGAGGCGAAAAAGAAAGGAGATTTTCATTCTATGACAGAACAACAACGCACCGCATATATCCGCAATCTATATGTCACGTATACCGGACGTGTCGCAGACCCTGCCGGTATCACCTACTGGCTGTCTCAGATAACCGAGGACACTTCTCTGGTTACACTGGAACGGCGATTCGCCGCACAGGCGGAATGCCGGAATTATGCTATTCGCTCTGCTTATCAGAATCTCCTGCACCGTCAGCCGGAAGCTGCCGGTCTGGAGTCATGGATGGTATATCTGCAGAGCCATACCATTGCCGATATGTATCAGGCGATCATGAGCACCGCCGAATATCGGAAGCTCCGAAAATAATATATGCGATACAGGCATAAAGCATTTTCAGCACTCACAAAAAGGACGATTCCTATATCCTGTCGGATAAAGGAACCGTCCTTTTTTTCTACATATGAAGTCTTCTATCTATGAAGCTTCCTGTATATAATATCAAAGTCAGAATTAGATGTTTGCCTTAGCTACTTCTGCTAATTTTGCAAATCCTTCTGCATCACTGATTGCCATCTCTGATAACATCTTACGATTGATATCTACACCTGCAACCTTTAAGCCATGCATTAACTTGCTGTAAGAGATACCGTTCATTCTGGCTGCTGCGTTGATACGTGCGATCCATAACTGTCTGAACTGTCTCTTCTTCTGCTTACGTCCTGCATATGCACTTGTTAAGCCTCTCATTACAGACTGCTTTGCTACTCTATACTGCTTAGATCTGGCTCCTCTGTAACCCTTAGCCAGCTTTAATACACGGTTATGCTTTTTCTTAGCGTTTAAGCCACCTTTTACTCTTGCCATTATCGGTTCCTCCTATTCCTACATGTATGGTAAAATCTTCTTCATTGTCTTAACATTGGTTGCATCTGTCATAGTTGCTTTTCTAAGATTTCTCTTTCTCTTAGTTGTCTTCTTTGTTAAGATGTGGCTCTTGTAAGCCTTCATTCTCTTCAGCTTTCCAGTTCCTGTTACTTTGAAACGCTTAGCCGCAGCTTTCTTTGTCTTTAATTTTGACATGTTACTTCCTCCTTAATATCTATCGTCTATTTTGAATTTAACGTTTTTCAGCTAAAAACATTACCATGCTTCTTCCTTCTACCTTCGCCGGCTTCTCAACAACTGCTACGTCTTCCAGCTGTGCTGCGAAGTTATTCAGGATATCAATACCGATCTCTGTATGTGCTAACTCTCTTCCACGGAAACGAATGGATACCTTTACCTTATCACCCTTGCTTAAGAACTTTCTTGCCTGATTGATCTTGGTATTCAGATCATTGGTATCAATATTCGGTGAAAACCGTACTTCCTTAATATCAATGGTCTTCTGCTTCTTCTTAGCTTCTTTTTCCTTCCGCATCTGTTCGTAGCGGTACTTTCCGTAATCCACAATCTTGCATACTGGCGGCTTCGCTGTCGGAGCAATCTTAACCAGATCCAGCTCTGCTTCCCGCGCAAGCTTCATTGCATCCTTGGCAGACATAATACCAAGCTGCTCACCGTCTTCACCAATTACACGCACTTCTTTGTCTCTGATTTGTTCATTAATCATTAAATCGCTAATAGTAGTACACCTCCAAAATATCTAATATACAAGAAAAGTGGATAGCATAGCTATCCACCTTATAAAAAGTCTATTCGTGATCAATACTTTTTATGAACCCAAGTCGCCGCTGCGCTAAGGTGAGAGTGGACACTCTGCTTTCTTTTCGTCAACTACTAGACTATACCGCATTTGACCGTATATGTCAAGCGGTTTTTCGTATTATTCATATTAATTATAAATTACCTCACAGGTTACTGTACTTCCGGATGTATTCTGAATAAATACCCGGTAGCTTCCTGTCATAGCCAGATCTTTAAAGGTAAATGAGAAATTACCGCTTACCTTGATTGCCCGGATCGAGCCATCCGGCTGTGTGATTCCGAGCGTCACATACTTCTCACTCGGACTGATCGTTCCGGCTACATTCACCTGACCGCCCTTATCCTTATGGAAGGCCGGTGTCTTCATCGTATAACCGTTCTTAATTGTCCATCTTGCATAGGATCTTGTAATATTGACCGGTGCATCCACTACGGTCGTACCGGCAAACATCTCTTCCTCGCTGCAGGTGAACTCCTCATACTCTGGCTGTTCGGCACTCTCATACTCTGCAATCTCATCCACAGCATATGCCGTTGCCTCATAAGCCTGATCATATGCCTTCTCTATACCTGCCTCCGCTGCGAATACAGTGGTGCTTCCGGTAAGCAGCATACCTGCCGTTGTCAATACAGCTACCCAACGCTTTAAACTCTTGTCCCGATTCTGTTTCATACAATCAATCCTCCACTTCAACTCAGTTGCTGTCGCACCCCATGTAGGTGCAAAGGTTGCTAAACTAATTGTCCGTTCTCCCATTCTCAGAATACTTTCAAAATAATAAGTTAGAGAATAGCCATCCCTGTAGCATCTGTGATCACAGGATGCCTCCGACCATTTCTGCACCTGCTTCGAGGTATACCAGATCAGCGGCATAAACCAGTAGACGCAGCACAATATGACCATCAATGGCTTCCAGAATACATCCCGCTGCTTATAGTGGTTCAGCTCATGATTCAGAATCATCTCCAGCTCCTCCATCGGGATCTCATCCATCGGCAGATAAATCTTCACCCTGCGAATCCCACGAACGCATGGCACCATAATCCGATATCCCTTATATATCTGTACCGGTCGACGAATGTGCTTGTGCTCACACAAGCGTAATAAAAGCTCCTGCTCCTCTACAGTTCCTCTGCAGGTACTGCGTGTAGATGAACAGAAGCCTTGGAATCGTACCAGATATATCCCGGCAGTAGCGCATGCGCCTATCAGCCAGACTGCAAATCCAATCACCGAAACCAGCGCTAGCCTTGGTGTAAGTACCAGCATCCAGCCACTGCCGCCAATCAGATCTGTCTTAATCATCCGCATCACAGCAATCCACGGCACTGCAAATCCAAGCAATGAAATCCGTAGCAGCCGGTATACAAACTCCGCATTACTACGCTTCGTACAGAACAAAGCAATGATTCTCCATATAACAAGCCAAACTGTCCCTGTCAAGCAGGTCAGGCCAACAATAAACAAAACTCTAACGGCAAAATTACTTAAGCTCATCGATTAACTTCTTAATCTCTTCCTTTTCTTCTGCCTTTAACTCTCTGATTTCAAATAAAGTAGATACAAAGCTTACCGCTGATCCGTTAAACCAGAAATCCTCAGCCTTTCTTAACTGATCGTTACGATACTCTACCTCACTGCGTAATGACCAGTAATAAGTAACACCCTTACGCTGGGAAGCAACGAATCCCTTGCCCTTCAGACATTTCAGGAAGGTATAAACAGTTGTGTCCTTATATACAAGACCATACTTTTCCCTCAACTGATCCATGATCTGATGACAGGTAACTGGTTCTCCTGCATCCCAGATACACTTCATTGTTAATAATTCACACTCAGATAATTCAGCACGTCTCATCTCTTACTCTCCATATCTTATAATATTATTTATTAATAGAAACCTATTTGTATTAATTCTATAATAAAAGCCTTGCCTCGTCAATGGTTTATTCATCAAAACCAATTATATTTCTTCATTTTTCACGCTTTTTTCGTACATTTTTCCTAATTCTGTTATCCTTATATTTCTTCTAATTTTCCACGAAACTTCTCAAGGAACATCAGTAATGTACTAATCAGCAATAAACCACCGGATACCCAGATCGCCCGATATCCGATTTCTATGGATATAACACCACCCAGACCGGCTCCGATCGCAAAAAACAGGATGATTCCGAAATAATAAAGTGCCTGCTTCAGAAGACCCGTTTTCCGTTCCCGCAGATACATGGAAAGGGATGCGGTTCCGTTTCTCAGATTGCCGATACACATGGTACTCGCATACGAATAGCCATCCACCTTCCGGAATGCCTGTACCTGCATGGCACACGAAAAGGATACCAGCACCGTTGCCAGCATATTAAGCTTCTCCGGCATAAAGCCTACCAGTATCAGGATCAGAATCTCAATCAGCAGGATGCCCTGTCTCCAGTGTAGCTTCTGCGACAGCCGGAACTTCGCCTGTATCTGTTCTGCCACAAATACTCCGGCTGCAAATGCGAACAGCGGGATCAGGTATTTCAGTCCATCCTGCCACTCTCCTTTCATGAAATGCTCACTCATCAGCACGACATTTCCGGTCTGTGCGTTGGAAAAGACCTTATTTCTTGTAAAATATGTATATGCATCCTGAAAGCCTCCGGACGTCGCAAGGAATACACTGTTGATGAATGCCTCTGACATCTGCTTCTGCGGCAGCGTTCCCGCCAGCCATGCAGACATTGAAGTTTTTCCGTTCGCCATATTGTCACCTCCAAAATTCACACTCACTATACACTAATTGCCGAAATATGTAAATGCCGGTTTTTCCCATCATCATACTTATTTTCCCTTATTTCCCCTTATTTTCCCTTATTGCCACAATAAAAAACGTACCCCAGATACTATTTCAGCACCTGTGATACGTTGGATTCTCTGATTTCCGATCTGCTTATTTTCCTGCTTGTTTTCCTGTTTACCTTAACATTCCCCAGACCCAGTAGATCAGTCCCAATACCCAGCTTGTAAAGATTCCATATAGGATAACCGGTCCGGCAATCGTGAATACCTTCACTCCGATACCGAATACCTGTCCTTCCTTCTGATACTCAATACAGGGTGCTGCCACTGAGTTTGCAAACCCGGTGATCGGTACCAGTGCTCCGGCACCTCCGAACTTCGCCAGTGAGCCATAGAGATTAAAGCCCGTCAGAATAACACTGGTCAGGACCAACAGCATTGATACATAACTGCCTGCATCCTCCATCCCCAGTCCCGCCTGTGTCTGCAGCAACCGGGAGATTGCCTCTCCGATCGTGCAGATCACTCCGCCGACCAGAAACGCTTTCAGACAATTCAGTGCGCAATTATGCTTCGGTGTTACTGTTTTTACATATGCATTATATTCTTCATTACTAGGTTCTTTCAGCATGATCTTAATCCACCTTTCACTTCTTGATTTCTGTCTTATTAACTGCTATGAACCGGTATAAGCCGGCACCGCTTTATAATGATTTATATTGGTTATGATGGTTTTGTAAAACAGAAGAACTGGATCCAGCTTCCGGCCAACTTCCCGGCTCCGACTGCTACGATGATATAGGGCAGTCCTTTCCGGAGGGATACCCGGCGGCAGAGAATCGGGAACAGTTTCACCACATCTGCCAGTGCTCCTGCCAGACATCCGGTAAACATTCCGAAAAACAACCCGCTGACCGCCAGTCCGATCTGTCCGAGATGTATCGGAATTTCATATAGAGTCAGCAGATTGCCCACCGTTGTTCCAAACAGGATCAGTGTCTCCAGCCACATGGTATGTTTCCCCTGGTTCGCCCAGCTTTCCAATCTTGTATACACTCCGAGCGATGCCAGAAATGCAACATAGGCTCCGGCAATTGCGCCACCTGCCGCCAGCCCGAGTACTATCATCAGGCATGTTTTAATCCACATCCCGGCTGCCTCCGTTACGTTCTGCATCTGTGATAAAAGTCTGATTTACTCCCTGCTCATACTGGCGCATCTGTACCTGCAGCGGAGAAGGATCATTCGTCAATTTATATCTTCCGCCATGATTGAAGAACAGGATGATTCCCAGAAAAAGGCCAACCGAATATGCTGCCTGCAGCACACCCGGCCCATCCGCTTCCTGTCCGGTAAACAATAAATACATCTGACTAAAAAGCTCCGGCGTTGCTACATCTGTATTAAAGGTCATAATGGAGAATGCAGCGCCGAAAAATGCCAGCAGTCCTACCAGAATTCCTTTCAGCCGATCCTTCCATTTTGCCTGTTTTCCAATTGGTTTATAATATACGATAAAGTCTGTTTCCCCAATGCTTTCCACCTGACAGTTCGGAACGGCTGCGGATATCTGCCGGATCAGATAGCAGGCAGAAAACACCTGTTTTGCTTCCTGATTTCCCTTAAATTCGGTCAGAATGAGCTTCTGTACCTGCTTCTGAACACTCTTATTTTCACAGAACACTTCTGCTACATCCTGCAACCGCACCACCGGACGGTTGATCGCAGAACTTTGTTGTACATTTAGATAGATCGTTTCGGACATATCAGGCACCTCCCCCGGTCTCAGGTACCGATTCATCCATATACATCACAAGTGTTCCATCGGCATAATCCGGTCCGGTCTGTCTGACACTGAACAACCACAGGATTCCCGCCAGTACCATCAGTACCAGCAGCCACCATATCCATTGATACCGTTTTTTCTGCATAATTCCATCCACACTCCTCGACTTCTTCATTTACGAGTAGTATTTCCGGGATTTCAGTTTCTATGTTTTATTTTTTTAATTCGTCCCGGGAACTTTTTCCATGATTCATCTGTTCCCGCATTTTAGTCAATACCTTTTTCTCGATTCTGGATACCTGTACCTGTGATATTCCCAGAAATCCGGCGATCTCCGTCTGCGTCTTATCCTCAAAGTAGCGCATTCTTATGATACTGCGTTCCTTTTCCTCCAGCTGTCCCAGCAGTTCCTCCAGTGCCAGCCGGTCAACCGCCTGCCGGCTCTCATCCTCACTGCTCACCAGCTTATCGATCAGATAAATAGCGTTCCCGTCATTCTGATAAATGGTCTTATATATGGATTCCACCTCCGAGCCGGCTTCCAGTGCGAGTACGATATCCTCTTTCTCAATCTCCAGAGAACTCGCCAGTTCTTCAATTGTCGGCTCGATTCCATGTTCATTCATCATCTGCTCCCGGACAGAATAGACCTTATATGCCGTTTCCTTCAGGGAACGGCTCACCTTCACCATCCCATCATCCCGCAGAAACCGCTTGATCTCCCCCATGATCATAGGTACGGCATAGGTTGAAAACTTCACATCATAAGCCGGATCAAATTTATCAATACATTTCATCAGTCCGATGCAGCCGATCTGATACAGGTCCTCCAGTTCATGTCCTCTGCCTGCAAAACGCCGGACAACACTCCATACCAGTCCGAGATTCTCGGTTGCCACCTGCTCGCGTGCTTTTCTGTCTCCCTCCTTCGCAAGCTTAATCAGTTCAATCGTCCTGTCCATCCCGCGCTCCCATCGTTTTTACCATTGTGACACACGTTCCCTGTCCCTGCTCCGATTCTACCAGAAGCTGATCGGTAAATGCCTCCATAAAGGAAAATCCCATACCGGAACGTTCCTCCTCCGGTTTTGTCGTAAATAGAGGTTCCATGGCCTGCGGAACATCCGTGATGCCACATCCGTGATCCTTTACCTGAACGGTTACGGTATGATCCGCTATACACACCCGGAGCTGTACAGTGTCATGGTCGGTCACTGCTGCGGGTGTCTCTCCGGCTTCCTGATTTTCTTCTGCGTGTTTCAGCTTCGGATCATAACCGTGGATGATCGCATTGGTCACTGCCTCCGAGACTGCCACCTTCAGATCACTTAATTCCTCTAACGTAGGATTCAGACGGGAGACAAACGCTGCCACAACCACTCTGGCAAAG
Source organism: Clostridium sp. CAG:632 (assembly GCA_000431515.1). Taxonomy (GTDB): domain Bacteria; phylum Bacillota; class Clostridia; order Lachnospirales; family Lachnospiraceae; genus CAG-632. The sequence goes on from HF991316.1 coordinate 8,776, forward strand.
CCTTCATTCTCTCCCACTGCATCAAATTCAATCATCATTTCATTCGTGTTACCCATTGTATCCTCCTTATTATCCGCATGATCATGCCTTTTTTATACTGTTTCATTGCCGGAATTATTCTCCGGATGTCATTACCTGCTCCAATGGTGTTACGATCCGGTAGATTCCGGACAATGTCAGCACCTTCTGCATCTCCCGGCTGACATGACTGACATATACCTGTCCACCCCGGACTGCCAGCTCCCGATACCGTCCGGTGATCAGTCCGATTCCGGAGCTATCCATTAAAACTGTATTCCGGAAATCAAACACCACATATTTCACATATTGCTCCTGCATTTTCTGTTTTACTGCAGTCCGAAGCCTTTCCGCCTGATAATGATCCACCTCCGGCGGAAGCAATATCCACAGCCACTCCTGCTCCAGTTTTAATTCATATTCCATATCTCTGCCTCCTGATTCACGATCGTCAAATGCTGTCAAAATATACCGTATTTTCCACCGCTATAACTGTGACGAAACAAAAAAAGAGAAACCCCGGTTCCAAGGTTTCTCTTTTGCTTCTATTATATATAATTGCTCTGTTTGTCTTATTCTTCCGGCATGGTATGCTCTGTTGATGTTGTGCCACCGGCTTCCGTACCGCTTTCTGTACTTCCGGATGTATCACTCTCGGTACTTGCATTCTCATCCCGGTTCGCATATTCCGAATCCGGGAATCGTTTATTAATATCATCAAACAATGCATTCGCAGATGCCAGATCTCCGGTACTCTTATAAGCACTTGCCAGATTATATCGTGCTTCCACATCATCCGGCTTCAGATTACAATACACCTTAAGCTGGGTGATCGCTTCTGCATAGTTCTCCGCACTGAATGCTGTCATGCCTGCACTCCGGTATGGATCCAAAATATCCGCACAGTTGTCTACTACGGTCTGTGCACAGGCTCTTGCTGACTCTGACAGCTCCGTATTACTTAAGTCTACACTGCCCAGTGCTGCGATCGCCGCTTCCCGGTCTCCGGTCATATATGCCTGCAGAGCCGTCAGAAGATTATTATCCAGACTGGTTCCGTTGTTCGCCTCGTTCATCTTTCCGATGGTTCCCTGCAGTTCATCGATTTTTGTCTGAAGGTCATCCGCCTTCTCCTGCATATTGGCAATCTGCTCATTCTTGCTAGCCAGCTCCGCACTGTAGGATGACTTCAGCTGCAGATTCTCATTCCGCACCTCTTTGATGCGATTCGGCATAATAAGGAAAAACATGGCTGCCACTCCAAGCACCAGTCCTGCACACAGGTATAGTACATTATGCTTACCATACTTGATCTCCTGATAGCTGCCGATCTCCAGATTGGAGTCCTGTCCGACATCCTCCGCAGCAGCACCCCGCTCAATGATTTCACGGATCTTCCGCTTCGCAGTCTCTTCTCCGTCCAGCTCTTTCTCGGACTCCCAGCCACTCTCGCCATCTGCATCCATCGGCGGGGGAGCCGCAAGACATGCGTCTCTCTCCTCTCCCGAAGCATCATCCTCATCTGCCTCATAGCTGCTATATCCATGCTGCTTCTCACTCTGATCGATCGCATCCAGATATTCCTGCGCCCGCGGATTGTAGCGGTCAATCTTCAATACCCGCTGCAGCGCCTTCTTTGCCTTTTCCATTGAGCCTGCCCGCATATAAACCAATGCCAGCAGCAGATATGCATTCACAAAATGCGGATTCGAGCTTAAGATCCTTTTTAACTGGATCAGCGCCAGATCATCCTGCTTCTGCTTCACATAATGAAGGGTCAGGTTATATTTCTTCGCTGCCTGATCATAGGCTGACAGCTTATTCTGATTGCCCTGTACCAGCTTCAGATAGCGGACCGCCGGATTCTCCTCTGCCTGATAGTTGGAGCTGATGACCCATTCCATCAGAGCCTCCACTACCTGTCCGCTCTCATAATATACCAGTCCCAGAAGGTTTCTGGCATCTATATTCAGCTTACTGTACCGCAGAGAGGTCTTCAATGCTTCCTCTGCTCCGGTCAGATCCCGATTCTTTGCTTTTGACAGTCCCTCATTATAATAGTAAAGAGAGGTGTTCCAGGCACGAATCAGATATTCCTGTTTTAATCCACACTCACTGCACACATTATTTATGAGTACAGGTGCTCCGCAATGTAAACAATTCATAACTCTTCACACCTATCTATTCTTTATTCTGTGGTGGCTGCTGTGCCTGCTTCATGACCTCGATCAGTACATCTGCCACATCGCTGAAATCATTCTTATATATCGTATCCTCCAGCTGATTCATCTCTGCTGCAGGCTTAAACTTCTTAATCTCTTCATCAAA
>HF991317.1:0-1570 GCA_000431515.1 Clostridium sp. CAG:632
GGAACCATCTCCACAAACCGCAATCTGCCTTATATATTCTCCTTGCATAATCCCACCACTTTTACTATAATGAAGATTGATTCTGACGCAAATACAGTAAGGAACCACATCCCTTACTTACGATAGAACAACGATAGAATAAGAAAAGGAGTATGTCACTATGGCAAAGGACAAGAAACTAGTAGAAGCAATCACATCCATGGATGAAGACTTCGCACAATGGTATACAGACGTTGTGCTGAAGGCGGGATTGATTTCTTATACCAATGTAAAAGGATGTATGGCGATCAAGCCGGCCGGATATGCGATCTGGGAGCTGATCCAGAAGCAGCTGGATGAGCGGTTCAAGGAGACCGGAGTAGAGAATGTATATATGCCGATGTTCATTCCGGAGAGCCTGCTTCAGAAAGAGAAGGATCACGTAGAAGGATTTGCGCCGGAGGTAGCATGGGTAACATACGGCGGCTTAAATGAGTTGCAGGAGCGTATGTGCGTGCGTCCGACATCTGAGACCTTGTTCTGTGATTTTTATAAAAACGAGATCCAGTCCTACCGTGACCTGCCAAAGGTATATAACCAGTGGTGCTCGGTAGTTCGCTGGGAGAAAGAGACCCGTCCGTTCCTGCGTTCCAGAGAGTTCCTGTGGCAGGAGGGCCATACAGCACATGCCACCGCAGAAGAAGCAGAAGAGAGAACGATCCAGATGCTGAATGTATATGCAAAGTTCTGCGAGGATGTTCTGGCAATCCCGGTTATCAAGGGACGTAAGACAGATAAGGAGAAGTTCGCCGGAGCAGAGGCTACTTATACGATCGAGTCTCTGATGCATGATGGTAAGGCATTGCAGTCCGGAACCAGTCATAACTTCGGTGACGGATTTGCGAAGGCATTTGGCATTCAGTTTACCGACAAAGAGAATAAATTACAGTATGTACACCAGACATCCTGGGGAATGACCACCCGTATGATCGGTGCGATCATCATGGTACACGGTGATAATTCCGGTCTGGTTCTGCCGCCAAAGGTAGCACCGACTCAGGTAATGATCATCCCGATCCAGCAGAAGAAGGAAGGTGTCCTTGAGAAGGCTGCTGAGATTAAGGAGAAATTAGGAGCATTCCGTGTAAAGGTGGATGACAGTGATAAGAGTCCGGGCTGGAAGTTCAGTGAGCAGGAGATGCGCGGCATTCCGATCCGGGTAGAGATCGGACCAAAGGATATCGAAGCAAATCAGGCAGTGCTGGTTCGGAGAGATACCGGCGAGAAGATTGTTGTATCTCTGGACGAGATTACAGATAAAGTCGGAGAACTGCTGGAAACCATCCATCATGATATGTATGAGAAGGCAAGGGCACACCGGGATGCGAACACACATGTTGCAAAGAACTGGGATGAATTCAAGGAAATTCTGGATACCAAGCAGGGCTTCATCAAGGGTATGTGGTGTGGAGACACCGAATGCGAGACTGCTATCAAGGATGAGACCGGAGCAACGACTCGTTGTATTCCATTCGCACAGGAAAATCTGGGCGATGTATGTGTACATTGCGGCAAGCCGGCAACAAAGATG
>HF991317.1:1636-4447 GCA_000431515.1 Clostridium sp. CAG:632
AAACAGAGAACAGGCAGCGGTACAGACAGAAGACATTTGGTACCGCTGCCTTTTTAGGTTATAGGGGATATCCTATTATAACGAATTACCGTTTAAAGCCGGAAAATAACCACTTGGGACACAGGGTTGCAGCAGAGATCACAGATATGTTAATTTTTAAAGATAGCTTTCCGGCTACAGAAGACAGATAGCTGGATTAAATGGAGCTATATAAAATAATAAAAACAGGAGTTGAGGGTATGAGTATGAGTAAAAGAAAGAGCAGGAGTATAGGGAAACCGGGACTGTCGATCCTAATAGCACTTGCTATGATATTGACATGGAATGCACTGGATGTGATTCCGGCACAGGCAGAGGATTTATCCGTGTCCATATACGGAGTGGAGTTGCAGGATGGGAAGTATTATGAGTTCAGTGGTTCAAGGTACAATAATAATGGAGCAATGGCAGAATCGGATACAGTACCTGCTTCCGGTAATTATATTTACTATACAAACGGAACGATGGAAGTGAGAGGGAATGTATCAATCTATGCCAATTCCGGAACACAGACGGCCGGTACAATCCTGTCAATCGCACACGGTACGCTGACGCTCACCGGTGATGGCGATCTTCGGTTGGCAAATTACAATAACAGTGACACCCTGTTTACAGGAACTGCCGATGCGGCAGTAAAGACTGATGGATATAGCGGTTCCATCACGTTTGATACACGGGGCGGAAGTGCTATCAGTAAAGGACTTTCTCTGATCGATCTGCAGATAGAAGGAACCTTGCAGCTTGCCTGCGAGGATACGAAGGGAAGGGCTGCCGTATCCGCAGGGGCTGTAAGACTTGAAGGGGAGGATTTATTCATTCGCTTAAATGATGGTAATGCAGAGTTCCAATATGCAATAGAGGCAACAGATGCGCAGAATGGAGAAATCCGGCTGAACTTAAACAAGCAAAAGCGTATAAATACGAACAAGCTTGAACTGACACAGGGAGTAAATGTAAATGTAACGGTAGCCTTATTTAAGGCGAAGAACACATATCTGACATCGAATGGCGGTGTTGCCGGAAGAAGTGACAGTATTTTTCTGAAGAGTGAAGCGGTTGCAGAGGGAAATCTTGCGATCAATACGGTATATGATATAGAAATTAAGGCAAATACAGTCGCAGATGGTGATCTTACAATTACCGGAACAAATACCACCGGTTATATAAGGATAAACAGTGGACAGGGACCGATGGTAACAGGGGATATAACCATAGAGGCAGAGAATGCGAGGACTACATTGGCGACAACCGGCGGTGTTGTGGTACAGGGTAATGCGAAGATTAATGCGAGAAGCCTGGGAATGCGTAGTGGAGATGATACGGTAATTGGCGGAAATGCAGAGATTCAGACTCGCAGCGATATGGAAATTACAGGCGCAGAGGGACATGCTGTAACAGCCGGCAGCACAATTTCCATGAATGCGTTGGAGGGAGATATAAATATAAGCAGAACAGGGAATAATCCGACCGATACACCATCCATGCTGGGAGGCGCATTACAGACCCGGAATATAATGGTGCACTACAATGATTGTGGAAAGCAGTGGCTGGAGATCATAGAGACCGGAAAGATATATGATGCAGAGAATTGTGAGCATCCGATCATAACCGGCATCGGAGGCAGATGTGCAGTATGCGGTGATTATGATATCCCTTATGCGGAGGTATATGGGGCGGATGGAACTCTGCGGTTGACGTTAGCCAATACTTTTGGCGGTGACTCGGCTGTGAACGTTATTTATGATCTGCAGGAGGGTGATACCGTAAAATTTACCAGAGATGTATATGCCTATAGTATGGATGTGAATCTTGGCAATAGGATTCTGATACTTGACCTGAATGGTCATACTCTGATGACGAAGAACCTTTCAACAGACAGAAACCTGAAGGTTAAGAACGGAATCTATCGGGGAACCATTGTAAATGATCGCGAAAACGAGATGAGTGGGGTCATGTTTGAGGATGTAATAGCGACACTTAGCAATCTGGAGTGGAAACCGGTACTGGGTGCTCAGTTGCAGAACAGCCATGTGACAGTGACCGGAAACGATGAAACCGGGAAGTGCTGGCTGGAGCTGCTGGCCATGGATCATGATTCGAGTCTGACATTGGCACAGGTGCCGGAGGGAATTGGCAATCATGGATATTATTCCGTGGATGAACTGCTGGAGGCATCGTCGTTAGACAAATTCCTGCCAAATGGGTATGCACTGGTAAGGTTAAACACAGGAGCAGAAGAGCGGAATGCAATTGTGGATGCGGATGGCAATATCGCAACCAATATCGTTCTTCGCTATCGGCAGATGACAGATTCTGACATGGTGATCACGCTGGATAAGACAGAATATGTCTATGATGGGACGGCAAAGAAGCCGGCAGTTACGGCTGTGTATGCCGGAGAGCCACTGGTGGAAGGTACTGATTATACAGTAGAATATCGAAGTAATACCAATGCGGGAACTGCAAAGGTGATTGTTGAGGGTAAAGGTGCTTTTCATAACAGCAAAGAGCTGAACTTTACTATCCGGAAGGGAATGCTTAAGGCACCGGCCGGAATCAAAATGACTCCGGTAAGTAGAGCAGGTGCGAAGGATGGAACCATCGTGAATGTATCCGCAGATATGGAATACAGCACCGATCAGGTGACGTGGATGGAGATTACAGGAACAGAGATTACAGGACTCCCGGCAGGAGATTATTATATCCGTTATAAAGAGAGTCGGAACTATCAGGCATCACCGGTAACGAAGGTAACTGTGACGGTGAAAACGG
>HF991318.1:0-5167 GCA_000431515.1 Clostridium sp. CAG:632
TTCCCTCTTAAACTCCCTTTCATATATATAACCGACTGTTATACTATAATATTAATGTATATAAATTATATTATAATAATCCCTGTAAAAAAGCAATAAGGATGAAATATAGAAAAATTCTAATATACATTAACATAAAATTCAACATAAATATTAAGTCGATTATTGACTGAATATATTGAAACGTATATTATGATACATAGGATTGCGTAGAAAAGGGGGGGGATTCTATTGGCAAAAATACTGGTAGTAGAAGATGACAGAGATCTGGCAATGCTGACTGCAAGACAACTGGAAGGACAGGGGTATCAGGTGTTTTGTGCAGAGGATGGAAAAAGCACCATACAGTTGTTGGAAGAAGAGTCGGTGGATCTGATATTGTTGGATGTGATGCTTCCGGATTGCAACGGACATGAGCTGTGTCAGCGCATCTGTTCCGTATATGAATATCCCATTATATTTATGAGCTGCCTGGGTGATAGTACGACGATCGTTCAGGCGTTTCGCGGAGGAGGATGCGATTATCTGGTGAAACCTGTGAATATCGCAGAGCTGGTAGAACGGATAGAAGAGAACCTGAAGAATAGCCGGAGCAGACAGATACTGGAGTTTCGGCAATTTATTCTGGATAAGGGGAATTATCTGGTGTACAGGAGGACGGAACAGGGAGAAAGTGCAGAAAAGCTGGATTTGTCGCCAACGGAGTACAAACTGTTACTGGAATTTGTCAGAAAACCGGGAGAGATAAGACTGTATAAGGAACTATATCGTGCTATCTGGGAGTATGGAGAGATAGAGGATATACGCACATTAATGGTGCATGTTTCGAATCTTCGAAAGAAGATAGATTATCAGCACAGGGAAACGATACGTGCGGTGCGTGGCATTGGATATATATTTTCCGATGAATAGGGGAAGAGGGAGAAAACAGTATGAGGGGAATCGTAATACTTATAAGTTCTGAGATTTTAATTTCCATGATTACATTAATTTATAATATAGTACACACAGGTAACTGGTCGGTAACGATAGTCAATTGCCTTATTTTAGTGCTTATATCGCTGGCAGTCTTGATCGTTATCTGCAGTAAGAGAAGGCGATGGAGACCGGATCCTGCATTAGCGGAGGAAATGAACAGACGCGAACTGGAAAGACAGAAGTCTGACAGTCAGCTGCGTGATCTGCAGGAGGATGTAATATGGCTGAAGCGTCAGATCGCACATGGAGTCCGGATGCCGCTCGCAATCATATCCGGATATGGCGATTTGCTGAAAAAAGGTGATTACAGGTCGCCGGAAGAGCAGACGCTGTATATTGACAAGATATGCAAAAATATTGATTATCTGAATCAGACCTTCCAGATAGTGATAGATGATGACCGGGAGAAGGCAGAGAAATTTGAACGTCTGGATCTGATTGAAACGGCAGAGAGTATTGTGGAATATACAGATAACCTGATTCGAAGCCATGGCGTCCGGCTGGAGTTGAATACCAGCTGCAAACAGGTCTTTGTTTGGGGAAATCGGATTGATATCATGAAGGTATTTTACAACCTGATTGAAAATTCTTTGAAATATATGCAGTATGGAGATTCCATCTGTATAACGATAGAATCCGTGGAGAATCGAGCATGGATCGTCTATCGTGATAATGGTGAGGGTGTAACACCACAGGGGGCAGAGCAGCTTACAACATTTCATTATATGGGAGAACAGGCGGAGCCGAAGCCGGAGGTGATAAAGGGAACCGGAATGGGTATGTATCTGGTGAAGGATATTATCCGGAAGCATCATGGCACATTACAGGTAAAGGGTGGAGCAGGAGTTGGATTTGCAATGTATATTACCATTCCGCTACTGGATGAGGAGGAAACATAATCTTTAAGTAATCTTTAATTTTGAGCAAAAAAAATATGTTAGAATATGCCTAATAGAAAAAAGGGAGGATAAGTAGAAGCGTGAAGAATACAGATGTAATACCATTTGAAAGAAATCGTTACTATGCGGGGAAGATGCTGACATCTTCGGATTTTTTGGCAGAGCAGATATATAACAATAACAAGCGGAGATTTATCAATCAGACGGTGGTCGGTTCCGGAATTCTTTGCGGCTGCAGTGTGTTTTGGCTGGACGACCTGTCGGTGCTGGTGGAGAGCGGTGCCGCTATTGACAGTATGGGCAGAGAAATTGTAATAGAGAATTCTGTTGTGAAGAAATTGTCCGCCATATCCGGCTTCGAAGGCCTGCGGACGAATCAGGCCGTGCTTTGTCTGCGGTATCAGGAGAGAGATGTTCATGCGGTATATACCGTAAATCGGCAGGAGAATGAATCGGAGTATGAATACAACCGGGTGGCAGAGGGGTATGAGTTATTTCTGATGGATGAAGAGGATACAGAGCGGTCGTTTGAGTTGGATACAGAGTTCTTTGCAGTTGCCTCTCTGATGGATCATCCGGATTATGAGATAAAGTTCCGGATTCCGGCTGTGGTCTGTGCCGGAAAATATGTCAGGGCAGAGCTGGTCATCACGAAGAAGTCTGAGCGTGTGTGTTCTCTGGATTATGAAGCAGTTGTCCAGATGCCGGGTTTTGCAGGCAGGGATGGCTTGCATGAGCTGAGGCTGTCAGCGGATAAGGTATTGTTGAAGCAGGGGGAAACACTGGTAAAAGATTACTGGATAAAAACAGAGAGTGATCCTGCTACAGATACATTTCTGGTGATTAAGGCGGGAACCGCACAGGGTACGGTAGATGAAGTAAAGGCAGATGTGAACGGTGATATGAATCTGCAGGTGCAGGTGTCGGAGATTCAGCCTAAGGATTTAGCATTACGGGAAAGTGAGAAGCTGAGCCTGGAAATGCGTAGAATGGGAATGAATCAGGATTATATCCCATTGGCAGTGCTTAGTCTGGTGAGAACAGAGACTGCATACATCATAGAAGGCATACAGGAACAGAATGTCAAGAAGTACATACCGACACTTGCGGAGAAGAGACGACAGGAGGAATATCAGGAGTATTTTCGGGATGAATGGTTTGAACAGCAACAGCCGCCGGAGACACAGGGGGCGATGGGACAGCAGATCATTAGGGAACATCAGGGTGCGATTCCGGAGATAGAGACCGGTATATTGGAGATTCCGCTAAATGCGAATGCACGAAAAGGGGAAGTTCGATATTCCGGCGAAATTATGCATGGGCTAGGCAAAGGAAATGTTTATGTCGAGATAGGTTATGAACGACTGGAGGATAATCCGGTACATGGAGCAAATACAAAGTCTACGATTTATGGAAATCCGGATTTGTTTCAGGAGGATAATTCGCCGGATGTATGTGTTGAGACTGCAGTAAAGGTATTGAATGATATGGGAAGCTTTGTGGTTGCGGTCCGTTTTCTGAAGGATGTGGATTTTCTGATTCTGACATTCCGTTGGGTAGCAATGAAATTCCCAAGTGGTGAGAACCTGCTGACGACAGAGGATATCAGTAATAAGAGTATTACTGCCGCAACGCCGACAGTTGTGCTGGGAACAAAGGAAAGCTATTATTTCGATGTGGAATTCAACAACATGAAGAGCTGTTCGGTGGCATATGAATTAACAGAGCCGGGAAGCGGAGAGGTGACTCCGGATGGTATTTATACTGCACCATCCAAGGAGGGTGTATACGAGATCCGGATATACTGTACAGATATGCCGATGATTTGTACATATGCATATGCAATTGTTAAAAAAAGGGGAATTGAGCAGACGGAGAAAGGATAGAGGATGAAATATCAGGTAAAGGAAATGTCCTTGGAATCCATACGGGAAATATATATTGGCTCTGTAAATGATGTGTATATATGTGAGGATCTGAACAGTACCGGGCATGATTATTATACGGTTATGATAATTAAGGATCATGTACTGGCAAAGGAATTCCTTCAGATTGCATCCGGGGAAGGGATGACTTCAGGACCTTGCTACATCGATGTATTTGCCTGCGGTCAGGGACTTGGTCTTGTATTTGAATATATAAGGGAGCGTTATCTCGAAGACTTTTATATGGGCGAGCAGTTTTCGTTGGATGTATGTGAATCCATTTGCGTGAACCTGATCATAGAATGTATGGCGACCGATATGCCGTATCCGCTGCTATATTTGTGCCTGCAGCAGAAGCAGATACATATGCGCAGGGATAACAGTATCCAATTGGGATGCCCTCTGGATATATCCGGCCTGGATGGAACAATTGGTGAAGAAGCCTGTGCCGGTCTGTGTGCAATGATTCTTAGGGATTTGCTGGTCAGCAAGGCACGCCAGAAGGCAGACAGCTATCAGTTGTTGAGTAAGAAGATTACAAAAAGCTCTTATCTGCATTTTAAGGACTTGTATTATGATGTCAAAATGGCATCGCAGGAACCAAAAAAGAAAAATCTGTTATTGCAGATTCGAAGTTTTTTTTATAGAAATCAGAAATCATTGTTTCGGATATTACTGTATTTGTCAGTGATTTTGCTGATATTAGCACTGGTAGGAGTGATATTTCAATTGACAACAGGAGATGTTCCATATTTGAGAGTGTTTGTGAATACCTTTAAGAGGATTGGAACCGAATCTCTGGGGCAATAGGAGAGATACAGATGATATATGTAATAGTTATTCTGCTGATAGTATTGATTGTTCTTATGCTGGGTGGACGGTCTATGGCACTTCAGCGATTAGCGGCGATGGGTCTGACTGTTTCCGTAGTAATCCTTATCGGATATATATATGCATGTCATGCGTCGGTTGGCAGTATAGAAAAACAATATATGTTATATGCAGCAAAGTGTTTTGAACGGTCAGATAATCTGATTGCAGAGCTGGATGATAGAGACTTTAGTAATACATCAGAGCAGGAAGCGCTGACGCAGTGGATAGAATCGGCTATACAGGAAAATCTGTGGGACAATGCGGAAGCAGATGGAAAACAGGATCTGAATGTGGGGATTTATACGGAGACCATAGATGGATACAACAGAGTCTTTTTTATGGGAAGTCAATCTGATTTTGATGAGACAGCGGAATATAAGAAAGCTGTATATCCGTTGATGAGTCAGGCAATGCATGACCACGGGAGTGCCCAGGTAGTGGTAAATCATGAATACGGAGTCCTGATATGGGCAGATGCAGATGCAACGATCA
>HF991318.1:5205-8558 GCA_000431515.1 Clostridium sp. CAG:632
TCATGTGTATTCAGATACCGGTGCCGGAGCTTGCAGAACAGACTGCAGATATAAGGGATAAATTCATAAAAATCGGATGGTCTGCCTGGGGGCTGGCAATGCTGTTGATCGTAGTTGTGATCGTAATTCAGAATCGTGAATGGAAGAGTATGGTTCGGGTGGTATCTGCGATCAGTGCGGGCAAGGAAGACTGGAAGAAACCGAGAATCCATAGCAGTGAAATGCAGATAATGTGGAATAGCTTAAGTGAGTTGGTTAAGAATACTGCTAAGTCTAATTATGAGAAATATCGTACATTAAGAGCATATTATCGATTTGCACCGAAGCAGGTAGAACGGATTTTGGGATGTACCTCTGTAGCAGAGGTGGCAATCGGAGATTATGCGAATATCAATGGAATTATGGTATTGGCACAGACAGAAGATATTTCAGTTGAGTCACGGATAGAATTTATGCAGGCATTAAATCAGAAGTATACAGTGTTAAACCGGCACCGGGAGGAGCAGCAGGGAATTCTGATATCCGGTGATAGTGACCTGCAGGCAATGAAGTTCCTGTTCTTACAGGAGGCAGCACAGGCAGCAGCCTTTGGTATAAATGCAGTTCGGGAAATGGATTCCATAGGAGGATCTGCTCAGGGGAAACTGATAATGTTTGCGCACCGCTCGGAATATCTGTATGGAATAACCGGAGATGAGGAACAGGCATTGACATTCCTGGCTTCCGAAGAATGGAAGCTTTTAGAACCTTATTCGAAGAAGCTTCTGGCAGCCGGTGTACGTATGGTGGTTACGGATTCGCTGATCGATGCAATGCCGCAGGATGTAAATTGCCGATATTTGGGATATGTAGGAACAGAGCAGATGGCATTTAAGCTATATGAGGTACTGGATGCATGTCCGGAGCTGGAGCGCAGAAGAAAGCTGAAAGCAGATGAAAAGTTTCAGCAGGGTATCCGGTTGTTTTATAAGGATGATTATTATCTGGCACGCAATGCCTTTTCAGATGCATTGAAAGAATGCCCGGAGGACCATCTGATCAAGTGGTATTTATTTATCTGTGAGCATTATTTAGATCATCCGGAGATGGAATATACTTCTTATGCATTATTTCATGATGAAGTGTGATAGACAGGGAGAAATGGGAAAAGGGAGCATATGAATAATTTTTTTAGTGTTTTATTAACTACATTAAAAAACAGTATTATATCCGTCTGGACGAAAGTCCGTTATTGGCTGACTCCGAGCTTCTGGCAGTCCAAGGTACTGACAGGACTGCGGAACTTTTTGCAGAAGCTTTTTGATGTAAAGCCGCATGATAAGAATGATTATTTTACGGTTCGTAACTGGATGATAAGCCGGCGGCTGGGGTTTGCAGTAGTGATTGTTGTTGGATTGATAAGTCTGTATTTTCTGATTACGGTTGCCGGATCCCTGGGTTTAGGAAAAGCTGCGTCAGATGGAGTGCGCGTGTATCGCTATACATCTATTCCGCTGCGGTTTGCCGAAGGGAATGTAAAGATTAAGGCAAGAAGCGGGTATATTGCATATGAAGGGAATGTAAAGGATGGATATGCAGAGGGATATGGAAATCTGTATAGCAAGGATTCCAATTTGATATATAGCGGTGAGTTTGGACATGGCCGTTATAACGGTACCGGTACTTTGTTTTATGCAGACGGGCAGACGCAGTATGAAGGAGAATTTGCGGATAACTGTTTTCAGGGAACCGGAATCCTCTATCGCCTGAATGGAAGCAAAGAGTATGAGGGTGATTTCCTGAACGGCTGCAAGGAAGGGCAGGGCAGTCTGTTTGACAGTGGCGATAATATCATATTTACAGGTGCTTTTCACTGTGATGGACTGGTATATAGTCAGTTTCTGGCTAAGAAGACTTCGGAGATCGGAAATATTTATACAGGCAGCAGCCGAATATACAGTAATGATGCGGATACGCTGGTTTATATGGAGGACATACAGGCAATGTATCGGATCGATCAGATGCAGACCAGCGTGGAGGACGAACCGGTAATCTCTCAGGTTTATGTACTGAATTCTGAATTAATATATGGGCAGACCGTGATAAGCAGTCTGGATGATCTGACGAAAGTAATGGGAGAACCGGAGTTTCAGGGAAATACTTATATAACGCTTCCTGAGGCTGTAGCTGTGGAGCTGATCAATCAGAAGGGAAATCCATTGAACATCGATACACAGCTGGAAACCGCGGCTGTATATGATGAGGTTCAGACTGTGGAGAGTTACCGGACTATGTCGGAGATTTATTTATATGTATATCAGACAGATGATTTGATTTATACCTTCTTTTGTGAGGACCGGAATGCTCCGTTCTTTATGTATATGATCGAACAGGTATAAGAATCAGAGGGATTGTGATAGATTCCCTGCATGACAGGGAGAAGGGAGGAATTATGAAAATAGGAAAGATATTACTGACAGTGCTGATGAGCGCTGTGCTGGTAATAAATACACTGATATGCTATCCGGTATCCGGAATTATGCTGACTCAGCAGGATACAGCAATTCCTTCCGGTAAGACGATCACCATTACACAGGCGAAGTCGCTGGGACTTAGCAACAGTTCCGATTATTCCTCTCTACAGAGCAAGCTGGCACTGGCGCAGGTCCGGTATTCCCAGTCGGTGAAGAGTCTTCAGTTGAAGAAGAAGAACCAGTCAACCTTTCGCTGGACACCTCTGTTGAATTTCAAATTCCCGGAAGATCCGACGCTGAAGGAAGAAGTAGAATATACATATAAGCCACTGGAGCTTCAATCAGATATAGATGTGCTAAAGCATCAGATGCTGGATAATCGATATGCAGTCTATGAAGAAATAACATTGCTCTATGTGGAGTGTTATACACTTCAGGAGAAAATCACATTCTATGAGACGCGTTTAAATACACTTCAGGAAACGCAGGAGAAGAATCAGGCGAGACTGGCAATAGGGCAGGCAACACAGAACGATGTGGACAAGATCGGTTCTGATGTAGAGAAAGTTCAGACACAGCTTTTAGGTGATATGAGAAATTATGAGACTGCGAAGGATAAGCTGTCTGATGCAATGGGACTGGATGTCAGGAGCGGATATACCTTTATGAATCCGTATATCAGTGCTGAAATAACAAGGGATGATATAGAAGGAATCCTGAATGATACTTATGAGAGAGACCAGGGATATTATGAAGCACAGGTTAATACCTCGAATGCGTTGCTGGAGCTGAATACAAATAATCAATTGATGTCAAATCAGTATGGGACAAACATGAATTTGATCAATAGTTTTGTGCAGCAGGTTCTGAATGGAGAAGATGTAGACCAGTCGGCATTCC
>HF991318.1:8571-23190 GCA_000431515.1 Clostridium sp. CAG:632
GAGCAGTCGGATTTCCGGTTAAAATATGATGAGTTTCTGCAGAAAATAGATGCCCCATGGCAGGGAAAATTCAAAATATTATTTATTAAGATTCCAAAAGAATGGAAAAAGGGTGAAGTAGACGGTATCCGTTATGTAGAGGATGAGCCGTATGCCTTATATGAAGCGGCATTGAATTATAAAGATGTGTATGATGAGGAGCAGCAGGTTAAAAAGGCTCTTGAAACATCGGTGACAGATAGCTTCAATAACTATATTTCAGTCAGGACTACTTATGAAAGTATGCGGGCACAGGTTGCAGAGGCACAGGAGACGCTTCAGAAGGATACTGCAAAGAATCTGATGGGACAGTTCAGCTATGAGGAGCTGGCAGATGAACAGACGGAATATGCAGATCTGCAGATGGAAGAATTGGAAGCATTGTCTGATTATACGAAGACATTGGCAAGCTTTGACCGCTTGACCTGCGGGGCGATCAGCGACCGATTGGAAGCACTGGATTCCGGTTCGACAGATGTTATGGGCGGCGGAGTCAGTTATGTAGTAGAAGAGGAAGAAGAGGGTGCATATTATTATATTCATTCACTGGCGTCCGATAATGCGTTTGAGTTTGGCTTATATATACCGGAGAAGTTGGGTGTTACGATCACAGCATATGAGTTGTGGGTAAACGGAACTCAGATCGGAGACCGTACGGATATCAGCCGGAGTATTAAGCATCTGGCATTGTCGATAGACAGTGTCGATAGTGCATTTGTCAGATTATACGATCAGGACACTGTTGTTGACGATTGTGAGATTGATACCTCGGTATATTCCGGCAAGCTGGTCATTACGACCGGTTATCAGATAAAGTCGGATGAATCCCGTGTGATAGGAACATATACCCTGAATACAAGTGCAGTGACAGGAGTGGCGAGTCTGGAAATACAGACTGATAAGGCAGATATTCAGTATTATGATATCCGGACAGCGGATGGAATGTATCTGGCGAACCGGGAGAAGATCCCGATCCGGACAGGGTTTAAGTATCTGGGGCTTATTTCTTCGGATATACCCAATCTGACGTTCTGCTTTTATGGCAGTGACCGGCAGTTGTTATATGAGTGCCGGGCAGATGCGGAAAGCCGGCAGTTAGTAGAGAAAAAAGAGGAGTAAAGGAGGGGCGATCATGCAGCGAGTACGGAAAAAGAAGAAAATAAAGTCAATGGCATATATCAGCATAAGCATGGCTGTCTTTTTGACTTTGTTAGGAATCGGTATATATGCAGTGGCAGCTCCGAATGACGATATGAATCTGACACCGGATTCGGTACATATTAAGAGTGGAGATATTGAGAATTCGACACTGGCAATCGGATCGCATTTAATCTATATCGGAGCGATGACAGATGAAATATATCAGATTGCATATCAGTCTGCATCGACCTTTTCACAAAGTGATATGTATTATAAGTCCGAGCTGGGCGGCGGAAGCTGGTATGAAATATCCTCTGCAACTTCAGTGGCAGATATTTCTTCAGAAGGGACACCGGTGGCGGATAGCGTAGTAGAAGCATTATCATTTACGCATCATACAAAATCAGATGGGATTACCTATGATCTTATAACCGGGCAGCCGGTAAATATCTTCAACATTAACGATCCATATGATTTGCGAAATATGGAAGAACTTCGGCCTCTGACCACACAGTATCAGATGCTTGTCAACGGAGCTCAGGAGCCGGAGAAAAATTCGGATGACGATGAGGCTTCGACGACCGAGGATACAGATAGCAATGAGGAACTTCGGTTATTGATTCAGGAATTCTATAATGAAGATCTGAAGACGAACCGGACGTCAGAAAAGCTGGTGGTTCCGGACGAGACGGCAATTCAGTGGGAGAACCGGTTAAATGCGGTAAATACATACTATCAGCAGGTATCTGCGAATCTGGATGAGAGTGATGAGCGTGAGATGCTGAATACGATTATGAGTAAGCTGGATGCAGAGAGGAGAGTATATCTGTACACGAAGGTCTATTCTCTGCTGGAGGATTTAGTTGGGAAGATAGATAGTACAAAAAATAGTGTGGTGACGGAAGCAATTGTGGAATCACAAAGCAATCTGCAGACAAGCATTAACGAATATGAGGCCAAGGGATTTTCTGACAGCAATTCTGTGCTGGGGCAGGAGGAGTATACGCTGATGCAGGAGCTGGTGTCGGCTGCAGAGGCTTCGAATTCCCCGGCCTGCAGTACGGTTCTGACAAAGATAGGTTATCTTTATAATATAAAGGAAAATACGGTAGATAAAGGAAAAGAAGAATTGGATTATCTAAATTCCGTATTGCTTCCCAAAGGGATAAAGGCATATAAGGAGGCACTGGCAGCAGGAATATCACAGGAGGCACTGACAACGGCAGGAAGCAATCAGGCATTGCTGGAACGATATACAGAGGAGACTAAAAGCAGTATCAATGCAGTAAGGGCAGAGTATCAGTTCCTGATTCAGGCTAAGGTACTTCGTTTATCAAATGAAGCCGGGCAGGCGTATATGACAACCCTGATTGAAGGCGTGGATGAATTCCGAAATGCGGTTAAACAGGATAGTGCGAAGGATAAAGCGGAGGAAACCGTAGAACAGTATCTTTTATGGCTAAAACAACAGCTATCGGATCTGGTAAATGCCGGTCGCGGCGGAACAGATATGAGTATCCTGCAGAAAGAAAGAAATGAGCTGCTACAGGAGAAACAGAATGCGCTGGATAATAATAAGCTGGGTGAAGCAAACCGGCTGGACAGCCTGATCCGGGCGAAAGATCAGGATATTGCGAGACTGGAGCAGGAGTATTCGGAAACACTTTTATCGGAGACGGCCAGTGAGGCAGATAAGGCATGGGCGGCAGCAAATTTAAGCGCAGGGACAGCAGGAGCCGCTGCATTGACGATCGGACAGGAAGCGGTCAGTGATATACAAAGTGGCAATCTGGATAATGTATCGGATGCGTTGAATAGTCTGGAAGCGTTGATGGATGTAAACAGTCATGCGGTCACAGGGGCGATGCAGGATATAGAGAGTGCCCTGGAATTAACAGGTGATACGGAAGGCAAAGAGGAATTGCTGGCCAAAACAAAGAATCTGATCAGAACCGGAAAGGAAAAGAGTAACCAGAATGGATTGAGTGCAACGGAAGTAGAGTCATATCTTCAGGAGTTATTGGGAAGTCCGTTTATAAGTCTATCAGAGAGTGATCAGCAGAAGGCAGTTCTGGCACTGGAATGGTATGGAGAAATAAAAAATAATTATGCGATCAAGAATCTGGCAGCTTCCTATAGTGATGTTATGCTGCAGAACGGTTCCAGATATGTATATACGAAACTGGGTGGAACGGTTGAAGAGTATGCGTCAACGAAAACCATATCCGAGGTACTGGGGTATCGATATGTGTTTGATGATTCACATATGGTCGTAACGCTTCAGAAGGGCAAGGATTATTATGAATTTACCGCCGGTAGGAGCAGCTTCCGTTCAAACGCTGCGGCAGATACTGCAATGAGTAAAAAAGCGGAGTATCAGACCTGTCTATATATTCCGGAAAGCTTTGTAACGAAGAATTTTGACTGTCAGATAGAGTATATAGATAACGGCAGTGCAGCACTCCTGTACACACCGGCACAGAAACAACAGGCAGATGAAATATATCAGGCATTATTAACAAAAGGAGGGGATTAGATGGCAGATTACACTATAATAGCAGATGTCAGTTCTTATATAGTAAAGACCCTGCGGGAAAAAATGTGCCCGGAGCCAATTCCGTCCCCAAACAACATTGAGATATCTTCTCCGGCATCGCAGGATGTGGACTATATCGTAGGTCTGTATCTTTATGAAGTCAAGGAAGAAGGTCAGATTGCACAACCGCCTCTGATGACCAGTGGTGGTGTGCGCTTACAGAAGCCACCTAATCCGTATAGTTTATACTATATGGTTTTTATCAATGGTTCTTCCCAGATGGGGCTGAAGGCTCCGGATATTCAAAAAATCATTGGGAGGATAGCGCAGATCGTCAATGATAACAGTTCTGTGCGGCCAAATCAACTGCAGCCATGGTTAGATGCTGAGGAACCTCCAATTGTACTGTCTCAGGCGAAGATAAGTCTGGAGGAAAAGGTAAGAGTATGGCAGGCAATCAATAAGCCATATCAGATCAGTCTGTTTTATAAGGCAGCACCGGTCTTCTTATCCAGCGAAGTGATTGTAGACACACCAAGAGTTGTAGATGCTGCATTTGGAATTAAATCAATGAATGAGGAAGGGAGGAGTTGACACTAGGTGGAAACATATATCGTCAGACATAGTCTTGATATGGTATTACAGCTGCGGGACACGACAACGGGGAAAAGTATTCTTGAGCATAATGTGGTATTCCGAAAAGATGGAAACATCGTATTTTTGGCCAATAAGGGCGGAGGTGTCTATGTGATCATGGATACCCCACGGATAAATACCCAATATGAGATAGAAGTATACGGATATGAGACGCAGACGGTCTCTGTGGAATATGGAGAATCAAAGAAGTCATACCGGATAATAGAAGTACCGTTAATCCCTAAGGAGAGAATGAATCCTGCTATAGATTATGTAACCATAAAAGGCAGAATGGATGGCATAGAGCGTCTGGAAGCGGTTTCTCTGAATGCGAAGTCTTGTTTTCTTCAGGAATATATTCCGAAGAAACAGCAACTGATTTACTATGGAAACATGGAGCTTGCGGAGCAGGAATACGCATTGCTCAATAAAGGGAAACAGGAATATCAGTGTTTTCAGATAAAAAAGGCAATTACAAAGACCGGGGTTACGATTCGGCAGCCGTTGAATCAACCCTGTGCAGTGAATGATCCGATTGTAAGAATCGTGAGAGGTCAGATAGGGGGAGCAGGAGATTATCTGCTTCGGCTCCGGATAACAGATGATTCGGACACTTATCTGGTACGGTATGTAGTCAATGGACAGACATACTATCAAACGGTAAATTCGCAGGAGACAGAAAGAGAACTGGGTAAATAATATGGTATATATTACAGCCGGTACACAATGTATGTGTACATATGGAACAGCACCGAGTGTCTTGAATGTGACATCTCAGAGTACGGTGCTTATGGGAAATAAGCCGGTGGCTACGATTGCAGATTGTGCACCGAATACGAACCTGCCGCCCTTTGCTCTGTGTATTTCACTGCAGAATCCGGCAGTACAGGCAGCAACGGCAGCTGCATTGGGAGTTTTGACACCACAGCCTTGTACGCTGGTTCCGGCGGGTACATGGAGGCAGTCTCAGATGACGACACAGGCAGGAGGTAAGCCCTGTCTGGTTATGGGATGTACGTTGACCTGCGGCTTAGGCGGAGGAACAATTACAGTTACATCACCTTCGCAACAAAAGGTAATACATAAATAGAAAGGAGTTAAATTATGGCAGAATATTTATCGCCGGGGGTATATGTAGAAGAATTTGACAATTCCCCACGTTCAATTGAAGGGGTAGGAACCTCGACAGCAGGCTTTATCGGCCTGGCAGAAAAAGGTGCAACGATTGGAGCACCTGTATTAGTAACCAGTATGAAGAACTTTACCAGAATCTTCGGAGGAGCTTTAAATGAATTCGAGTACGGAGAGTATCGGTATCTTGCAAATAGTGTAGAGCAGTTCTTTGTAAATGGAGGAACACGCTGCTATGTAGCCAGAGTTATTCCGGCAGATGCGAAGAAAGCGTCCGTAAAGAAGGGTATATTAACGGTTACTGCAGCAAATGAAGGTAAATGGGGCAACCGTATACAGGTTACATTAGCAAATGTCACTAAGAGAAAGATGCAGATTCTGGGCAAGAACGGTGACGGCTATGTGGCAAAAACAGTAGAAGGCTTCCGTGAAGGAGACTTAGTTACGGTAGATGGTGAGTATAACCGCATTGCCAGCATCTATGATAACACTGTAACATTTGCAAAACCATTTAAGAAAGATGTCATAGATACGGCAATCGTACCAAAGACTTTGATATATCTGGTGGAGACAAACATCAGTGTCCGTTATAACGAAGAAGTAGAGAATTATAATGGCGTAAGCTTTAACACAGCAAATCCGAATTACATCGGATATAAGATGGCAAACAGTGAATTAGTTAAGATCGAAGTGGCAGAAGCAAAGGAGCTTATGAACCCTGCAGAGCTGATCCTCGGCAAGGGAAATACCAGTGGAATGTTCCTGCTGGATGGCGGAAGCAATGGCAACATCAGTAAGATAAATGCGGCTACCTTTATTGGCGAGGACAATGGACCGGGTGCAAGAACAGGTCTGGCTGCTTTTGTAGAGAATACAAACATCAGCATGCTGGCAATTCCGGGTGTTACAATACCGGAGGTGATTGTAGCATTGGTTGCACAGTGTGAGAACCTTAAGAATCGTATGGCAGTCATTGATATGCCGAAGGATATGTTTAAGACGAAGGATCTGTTAGAATATCGGGAAATAATTGACAGTAGTTATGCGGCAATGTATCATCCTTGGATTCAGGTTCTGGATCGGGCAACCGGACAGAGTGATTATATTCCGCCTTCCGGTGCTGTGCTGGGTGTGTATTCCAGAAATGATATGTCACGCGGTGTACATAAAGCACCGGCGAATGAGACAGTATTCTGTACGGGCTTAAAAACAAACTATACCAGTGCTGAACAGGATGTTCTGAATCCTGCAGGTATCAATCTGATCCGTGCATTACCGGGTCAGGGCATTCGTGTATGGGGAGCAAGAACCGCCAGCAGCAACAGCCAGTTCCGATATGTAAATGTCAGACGTCTGTTCATCTACGTTGAGGAGAGCATCAAAGCCAATACAAACTGGGTTGTATTCGAACCAAATGATGTAAACCTGTGGCAACGGGTACAGATGACGATCAGTAATTTCTTAGATAATATGTGGAGAACCAATATGCTGGCAGGTACATCTGCAAATGAGGCATATTTTGTAGAGATTGGCACTTCGACTATGTCGAAGGATGATATTGCAAATGGCCGTTTAATCTGCAACATTGGTATTGCACCGTCTAAACCGGCCGAATTTGTAGTATTCCGGATCACCCAGCATACAGCAAGTGCCGGTGGTGAAGGCAGCGAAGAATAATAACAGGAAAAGGAGTAGAGTATTATGGCAGTATCAGCATACGATAACGGAAACGGATTAGCATATCCGTTAACAAAAATGAATTTCTATGTCCATATTGATGGCGTAGAAGGAGCAAATGCAGCATTCAGTGAAGTAACGGGAATAGAGGCTTCTGTGGATGTGATCGAGTTCCGCCAGGGGAATGCCAACAGTCTGGCACCGGTAAAGATTCCGGGGCTGGTAAAGCATGGAAATGTTACCCTGAAGATGGGATATACGCTGGACAACGGATTCAAGACATGGCTGCGGGAATGTGTAAGTGAAGTGCGTGGACCGATGCCTAGATATAATGTTCAGATTGAAATGATCGATATTAACAGTGGCGCTCCGCAGTCAAAGGTGAATAATCTTACCGGCGGGGTAAGGGTATGGATGTTGACAAATGCATGGGTAGCTAAATATAATGCACCGGACTTAAACGCAATGCAGAGTGAAGTAGCGATTGAAACTCTGGAATTGGCATATGAAGAGCTGGTTATACCGAATTAAGGTTCAGGTACAGCAGTTATAACATAAGTTGAAGTATGAGACAGACCGGCAGTGAAGCTTCCGCTGCCGGGGATGTCCATAATTAAAGAAGGAGAACAAGGAGTGTCATATGGAAATTGAATTCGATTTTACATTGCCAAAGGGATATGTGGATAGTAATGGTGAGGTACATAGAAGGGGAAAGATGAGACTGGCAACTGCCGGAGATGAGATCAGCGCAACTAGAGACCCTCGTGTGCTGAGTAACCCGTCTTATCTGACCATTGCCATCCTGGGTAAAGTGGTTACAGAGCTGGAAGGAATGCCTATGGTTTCCGCTAATATTATTGAACGATTATTTACCGCAGATCTGGCATTTTTACAGGATATGTATCAGAGAATCAATGATGTGGAACCACCGGTGATACATGCGGTATGTCCGAAATGTGGGGAGGCCTTTGATATTCCCGTAAATTTTACCGCGGAGGGATAAGGCTATATCCGGTGGAGGATATGTATCAGGAGTTATCCTTTATATCCTACTATTTTCATTGGGGAAATTCTGAAGTCATGAAGTTAGATCATGCCAGCCGGCGGAGATGGTGTCAGGAGATTTCAGAGATTCATAAGCGGATAAATCCCTCGAAGCAGGAACATGAGAAAAGTATCTTAGATATGCAGCCAACCAGACGGTAGGAGGTGGACATGGAATATGGGAGAAGAGAAAGCGTTTCAGATGGATAACAGAGATAATTATTCAATAGTCAGAAATACAGGAAGCCATCCGGTAATCGGATATTCCTTCATGTTGCGTGTAGAAGGAATCTATGATTTACCCTGCCGGGCGGTCAGAGGCTTTCAGAAGGAAAATGAATTTGAATATATTCAGGAAGGCGGTATGAATGATTATGTGCATATTAAGCGGAAACCCATATCCAAGCCGTTTACCTTTAAGGTAGAACGTTATGTGGGAGTAGACTTGATAGACCCGTTGCCACTGGGAAGCGAACCGGTGCTGCCGGTGATCCTGTTTGTAAATGCCTGTGCATTTCCAAGTCTGAAGCCGGTGCGTACATATACATTTACAGGCTGTACCGTTATTGCGAAGGATTACGGAGAACTGGATGCGGAAAAGAGCGGGCTGGTAGTAGAGACGACTACCATAGCTTATCGGGAAATGGTATGCGTGGCTGTTCCGACGGATACTCTGAGTTTGGGCAAGAGTGGTATGCAAAAAGAGGCGGCAAAGGCAGATGGAGATAATTCTGCAGTTATGGGTTATGCAGAGCGTCCTTTGAATGAGAAGAAGAAAAAGAACCGGGTAGAGAATCAGAAGGAAGCAGCAGCGAAGGCTACATGGAGTAAGGATAAGCCTGCGAATGCGAAGGCAGTTACGAATCCGGAGCCAAAGGCAAAGGATAAATTAACGAGTATGATAAGCTCGGCAGAGGCTGTTACCTGGGATAATCAGACACATGCAAGAATAAAGGATGAGAAATCATTATCGGATATGATAACCTTCAGCACGAAGAATCGCTGGCCGAAGAAGGAGCATGCGTTAAAAATGCCTAAGAAGCCGCAAGAGGATTCATGAGAAGAAGGATGGAAATTAAGAAAGAAGCTTGAACAGGAAGCTTTTGAGGAGAAACGAGTATGCTTACAGTAAAATCTCCAATTTCATTAGTGATCAACAGACCGATTGGACAGGGATATGATAGCTTTGGACAACGGATTTTAGGCAATTACCAGTTGCTGCAGACGAACCTGGAAGCGGAAGATTTTCTGCATCTGGTAACTGCACCGCCGGAAATTTATTTTGGTGAGGGCGGTATGACACAGCTGGTTGAAAATGTGGATATCAGACAGGACCAGAATGTGAAGCTGTCTCTGATCAATAATATGGTTAACCGCATTGTATTGGCGCAATCCGATACAATCACTTATCAGGACCGGGTATTTATATCCGGTATCATGCGGAAGCTGGGAATCCGTCAGATTCAGAAATTCATGAAGGAGATAAACAGCTTAAGGGAAGAGACAAATAATATCAGGGAACTGGTACATATATATTCAGAGCATTCGGATACCCTGCGTGAAATGACTCTGCAATACAAACAGGAAATGCAGGCAGAAGGCGAGCCGGAGGCGGAAGAAACCGGACAGCAACAGAGATCGGATAATTATCTGTATCAGACTATATTGAATCGTCTGCAGATAGATAAAATCTATCAGGAGATGAAGACATTTACAATGACGTATCCGGGTAATAATACCTATATCCGGCAGGATGAAATGCGGTTAAGTGAGCAGAACCGCCTGTTGCAGCAGATACAGCTGCAGAAGCTGCAGAATGTAACGCATATGGAGCAACAGCCGTTGGTTTATCAGCACATAAATGCTTATGAGTATGAACCGGAGGAAAGTACAACGATTAAAGCATCCGTAACTACCCGATTAGTACAGGCAGTATTATATGATATTTTAGATCGTATTTATAACCTGCGTATGCCGCAGCTTGAAATCAGCAGGCACAGCTGGTACCGGTTGAATCAGGACTTTTATCAGGCTGCAGGCGATACCATTGAACGGTTTCAGGAAAATCATCGGATGCAGGTATTGCATGCGGATGAGGTTAATACCTATATGGAGCAGATGCAGTATCAGCAAAATCAGGAGCTGCAGAGCTTAAAACAGCTGATTACCTATGCTGAGCAGGTAGAACAGGTCCGCAAGACGGAGCAGTATATGGATGCCGGGGATCTGACGTGGAACTCTGAACAACGGACGAATGAACGAACAGAGATTTACAATACTCAGACACAGATAGAGCAGGAGATAAAGAATATCAGTGAGAATCTGAACAATGAGCAAATGGTGGTTCAGAACAGTCAGACACGGATAGAACAGGAGCTAAAGAGGATTAACCGGCAGAATATTGAAAATCGGCAGAAAGCGGTACAGATATTGGAGCAGACACGGGAGGTTACATCCCGGATGCCGGACCGGAAGGAAATGATGCGGCAGGGACTGCGGGCATTAGAGCATCCGCAGGAGGTACTGTTGGAATATCATCAGAGAATACAGCAGGAAACTACGGAGCAGACACAGCTTACAGAAGCATATAATCAGATCCTGACACCGGAGACGCGTGAAATCTTCCGGATCCTGGAACAATACCGGAAGAATCCGGAGCAGGTCGTTAAGCAGGGGCTGGTAAGAGAACAGGCTGACGGGCAACTGATGGCAGATCTGGTCTATCAGGAGCAACAGTTGACGGAAGAACAACAAAAGACGTCGGAAGTCTTCCTGACAGAGGCGGAAGAACATGTATATCATCAGACAGTGGAGCAATGGAACCGGCCACAGGAGTACAGGGAGCTTCACCAGGAGCTGCCGCAGATTTGGGAAACGATCGATCTGGTACATAAGGAGCAGACGAATCACCTTGATGAAGAGGTGATAGAGGAGCTGTTGGAGCAGAATCACACCCTGCGTCAGAATACTGTACAGAAGGAACAGCTTCTGACGACCGAGCATATTGAGGAGCTTCAGACACGGACGGTACATCATCAGACGGTGGAAACTTCAGCTGCAGATATTGAAAAAATGATACAGCAGGGAATGCGGAATCAGGTAGCGGAATTATCCGATCAGGTATATAACCGTCTGGAACGGCGGCTTGGAAACGACAGAATGAGAAGAGGACGATAGAAAATCAGGAGGTGGAAACATATGTCAATAGGTTCAGCATTAAAAGGTAATATTACCGGTGCATTGGGAAATATCGAGCGGGCAGTCATTATGTTTCCAAAGAATGGTACGAGGGAGCTTCGATTGGAAGAGAACAGTATCGTGACGGATGGTGAAAAGAGTCAGGCACTTAAGCTGGCATCCAAGAAGCTGAACAGTAATAAATTAGGCAATAAGCTGGCAGCTCTGGATGCAGGACTTCAGGAAAAGGCGAAGGGAAATCTGGAAGGCAATATATACATGGTGCAGTTTAATCCGGCGACCATTCGTATTAGCGCAGTGGGCGGAGGAAATTTCGCAGTTGCAAGCTATGGCGGCAGTGGTTCCGGTGTAAACTTTCAGGGACTGAATGCCAGAATTGACGTATCCATGACTTTGATTCTGGATGCGGTTAATAATAAAGAGGCTTTCGGACAGGATAAGCTGATAGTGGAGCCGGTAGAGATCGCAAAAGGTGTAGCAGAAGGAGTCAAGACTGCCGCAGGTAAGAACTACAGCGTTCAACAACAGGTAGAGGGGTTTCATGCAGCTATGCGGATTATGGATTATACGAAGGTGAAGTTTATATGGGGAGGCTCTGTACTGGAAGGCGGGCTGACCAGAGTGAATTCCCGATATACCATGTTCAGTCCGACCGGTAATCCGATCCGGGCAGAAATGGGGATTACGATCACTTGTCTGGGCGATGCGGTGAAGAAGTGGAAACAGGCATATGACCGCGAATTTGCGGGCAAGGATTATCTGATAACGCAGAAGACTTCACAGACCTTAAGCAGTCTGGTGAATCTATAGCAGAGGGGTAAGGCATATGGCAAATGTATTAAAAGGAGCAGCCGGCAGCCTGACCGGCAGGGTTGAAAAGGGTTATCTGCTGGTAAAAAAGGCAGAAACATTACCGGATGAACCGCAGACTACGCGGACACCGTTAAAAAGCGGAGGCTCTGTAACAGGAGTTGGAAATACCCTAAAGAAGGCAAATCAGAAAATAGGGCAAAAGCTGAATGCGGCATCCGAGGCATTAAAGGGAATGTCCGGTCAGATAAAGAATAATTCGAATGGATACATTCCGATACAACTGCAGTATAACCCTTCCAGTATACAGATATCCACAATGAAAGGTGATATTCTGAATCGGAGTGCAGGCGGACTTGGAGAGAATGTATTTCAGCAGTGGACAGTACCGGTACAGACCACCATGTCGGTGGATTTGATCTTTGATGATATGAATGTGATGGATGCATTTAATTTCGAGAATATTGTAAGTATCTCCGGGGGGCGCGACTTAGGAAAGCAGCTATACGGTTCGCGGAAGAGTGCAGGTGGATTCAGTGTGAGACCGTTAGTCGAAGCGGTCGTGGGTGCCATGTCGATGGATGAAAGCCGGCAGGTGATATTTGTCTGGAATCAGATGGCATTTGACGGGTCTCTTGTCGGCGTTGATACGGAATATACGATGTTTAATCGTTTGGGCGAGCCGATCCGGGCGAGAGTCAGGATACAGATATTCCAGCAGAATATTACAAAGACAAAGACCGGGGATACCACAGTTTATAAAAAGCATGATATAGAATACTGGGAGCAGGCATATGCGAAGCTCTTTAACAGTAATTATGCAGGCGGTGGAAGCAATGCATTGCAGCACTTAAATAAAGCAAGTAATCTGATTAATTTATAGCAGAGGGATAAAAATGGCAACTATGGATTTTGAATCATTACAAACCAAATATGATGGATTTCAGACTCCGACAGCTGTGATCAAGATTAATGATCGTATGATGACTGATGAAAAGCTTCCGTTTCAGATATCAGATATTGAGGTTGACTTGACCTGTGGATATGAGGCATCTATAGCATCTTTTCATATCTATAATGTATATAGCACTGTGAAGGGACAGTTTGAAACAGAAGAGATACAGAAATACATTTATCTGGGTTCTAAGGTAGAAATCTATTTAGGATATGGAGCAACGGCAAAGCTGGTATTTGTTGGTGTGATCGCAAAAGTCGCATATCAGATGCTGGAGTATGAGGTGCCATGTATTCAGGTGACGTCCATGGATGCAAAAAGCATCATGATGGCAGGAAATTACAGTCGTCAGTTAAAGGCAACACAGTTTACGGAAGCGGCGAAAGAGATACTGATGAAGACGGCCTATGCCAGATTACAGTCCAAGGGAATCATCAGGAATATACAGGTGTCACAACCGGTATTAAAGCCTTCGGTGGATGGTGCTTCCGCTGATCAGACGATAGAAATGGTGGCAGAGAGTGATTATGAGTTTCTGGTGAAGCTGGCAAAGAAGAACAATTACGAATTCTTCTGTGAATGCGGGGATGTTATCTTCCGCAAGGCAAAGTCCGTACAGACTCCGCTATTTACATTGACACCGTCCGAGGGAATCTATAGCTTTGAAGTCGAATATGACATTACAGGACTGGCCGAGATTATTTATGCCAGAAGTACAGATCCTTCGAAAGCAAAGCTGATTGAATCCAAGGGAAAATTCTCAAATAAGATTTCACTTGGTAATAAAGCAAAACCATTGATCAAGGGATCTGAAAGGGTTTATATCGACCCTACGATTTCCAGTAAGGAAGAAGCACAGAATCGGGTAGACCGTTTGATGGAGGATATGTCATTCCGATACGGAACCCTGACTTGTGATATGGTAGGGATTCCGGAAATGAAACCGGGATATTTTCTGGATATGCAATGTATGGGAGAAGGACCGTCAAATGTATTCTATATGGTTGGCGTGCATCATTCGTTGAGAGGTTCCGGGGGATATAGTATGAGGATTACGGGCAGGACAAATGCAATGCTGTAAGCAGGATAGGAGTGTAGGGCTGTGGGATTGTATGACATTATTGATGAAATAGCAGAAAAACAGGTCATGAAGACAGAGACCGGTGACAACCGGATATTCGGAGTTGTGCTGGGAGTTGTGACAGATAATTATGATGCCACGATGAAAGGCAGGGTGTGTGTAACGGTTCCGGTCCGGGATGAGAATGCGAATAACCTGAAATGGGCGAGAGTGGCAATGCCTTCGAGCGGTAAAGAATGGGGACATTATTTTCTGCCGGAAATCGGCGATCAGGTGCTTCTGGTGTTTGAGCAGGGCAATATTGAGAAACCGTATGTTATTGGATGCATCCCGAAGGACTCAGATAAGTTCTTTAAGAGTACGGTTCAGCAA
>HF991318.1:23229-25641 GCA_000431515.1 Clostridium sp. CAG:632
GAAGAGAATTGTGACCAAGCATGGTAGCACGCTGGAATTCGAGGACGCCGCACAGGGAGACGGAGAGGAAGATAAGATATCCCTGTATACACCCGGAAATAAACACAAGCTGGTGCTGGACAATCAGAAGAAACAGATCCTGGTCAGTGATGAAAAGGGTGATAACAAAATTGAGCTGTTGACAGAGAGTGGAGAAATGCGAATAAAGGCAAAGGCTAAATTAAAGCTTGAGGTCGGGGATGGAGTAACGATCCTGATGAATGGTGAAAAAGGAAGTATATCCGTTGAATGTAATAAATTAACTGTAAAGGCACAGGATTCTGTAGATCTGAATTCGAATGCAAAGGGAAAGCTTTCGGCAGCGAATCTGACATTATCGGCAACCACCGCCCTTAAGGCGGAGAGCAGTGGTACGGTGAAGATCAGTGGTACACCGATATCCATTGGCTAGCAACAGAAAGGAGACTGTATGGATGAGAAGTTATATCTGGGAGCAGGGCTGAAGTTTCCACCGCAGGTAAATAAAGCAACCGGAAGATTTGTATTATCTTCGAAGGAAGAGAGTGTAAAAGAGAGCATTTATCTGATCCTGATGACGCAGAAGACAGAACGGTTTATGCGTCCGGAATATGGAAGCAGTATCTTGTCATATGCATTTGCAGATACCGGAGAGACAATGCTGGCACTGATGCAGCAGGAGTTGGAAGCAGATATTCTGAATAATGAGCCAAGGATCGATCAGGTAACGATCCGTATGGACGCCCGCAGTCAGAGCGGATGCCTGATAATATATATTGATTACCGGTTAAGGGGAGGCAGTGTCCGGGATAATATGGTATTTCCGTTTTATCTAAGCGGAGAACCGGAAGAAGAGAGTGAAGCGTATGAGACAATGGAACAAGAACAATTATAATACCATAACGATTGATTCCAGAACGGAGCAGGATATATTGCAGGAAATAAAGCGACTGTCCGAGTCCTATGTACCGGAGTGGAAGTTTGATACGGAGAATCCGGATATAGGATCTGTTATCAGTATGATCTATGCACGTCAGATGATGGACAATGTGGATAAATATAATGATACACTGGAGCAGTTTCGAGTAGAATTTGTAAATATGCTGGGAGTATCTCTGCGTCCTGCGATTCCTGCAAGTGCCATGGTGACTATGCAGCCGGCAGAAGATTCTATGACCGGAGTTGCAGTTGACCGGGGGGTAAAGCTGTTGGCGACAACCGAGAAGGATGAGCCGGTAGTATTTGAGACGGAGAGTCCGATTTATGTTACAACATCCCGACTGGTCAGGATGTTTATGACCTCTGCCGGAACCGGGAAGATGTTACCGTTATACGGGACGTTTCAACCGCCATATTATATTGATAAGCCGGATGAGCAGGAGTATCGGGAATATCCGTTTGGGCTGTTTGAATTCCGGAAGACCGGACTCGAAAAGCATGGGCTGCTCTTATATCATTCCCATTTATTTGATGTTGAGAACAGTAATATTATTCTTGAGATAGAGGATGGTGCGGAATTTATGGAAGGCCTGCAGCAGGGGCAGTACCGGATCCTGTATTATGGAGAAGAGGGCTTTATTCCGTTTACAAAGGTAGAAATTAATGAAAACGGAAATCTATATCTGCAGAAATCTGCTCCGTGTAAGAAGGTTGAAAAGGCAGGGCGGAGTTACTCGGTGATTCTGCTGGAAGCATGTAAGAATCCGGCACAGGCCGTTGTCTTTCGGGATATCCGGGTATCCTCCTTCGGAACACCGGTTGCACCGAAATTTGTGAATACGGGAAGTCTGGATTTAGATGTCCGGGAGTTTCGACCGTTTGGTGATACGTTGGCACTGTATGAGGAGGTTTATATCGGAGAGGATGAATATTTCCATAAGCCGGGTGCGCGAATTACAATACGGTTTCAGCTCCGTTTGGAAGAGAATTCCATATATCTGACAAAGCATGAGGAAGAAGAATCATTAAAGATCATCAAGCGCAAGCCACGGGTATTGATAACGGAGGTCATGGCAGATACTTATGTGGATGAGGTGGTACTGGAATATTATAACGGTACCGGATGGAAACAGCTGGAGTGTGAGAAATCCTATGGACAGATATTCCGTACGGAGAAGTCCAGAGAGTGTGAGATATCCTTCCTGTGTCCGGGAGACTGGCAGGAACAGACAATCGGTGGTGACAATGGAAGATGTATACGACTGCAGGTATTGAAGGCAGATAACTGTTATCTACGTCCGTGTACACATCATTATCCGGTGATAACAGATATGCAGATCGCATATGCATATGACGGACAGAT
This sequence comes from Clostridium sp. CAG:632, assembly GCA_000431515.1. Lineage (GTDB taxonomy): Bacteria > Bacillota > Clostridia > Lachnospirales > Lachnospiraceae > CAG-632. Next base: position 25,550 of record HF991318.1, read on the forward strand.
ATTCAGACCGGAATATCTGGAACGATTGTCAGGCACACAGAAGCAGGATCTGACGAAGCTGTTATATGGGGAACAGCCAATACCGGCGTTTG
>HF991318.1:25646-65881 GCA_000431515.1 Clostridium sp. CAG:632
CAGCCAATACCGGCGTTTGGCAGAGGCAGTTATACGGATACCGCTTTATATATGGGCTTTGATAAAAAGATGGAGAATGGACCTGTCAGTATCCTGTTTGAGTTAGAAGAGGATGGTAACTTTCAGGGGGTCGGATTTGAATATTATTATTCTTCAAAGAAAGGATTCCGGCGGTTAAGACTGGTGGATTATACGAATGGAATGACGAATTCCAACCGGATCGTATTCCTTCCGCCTGCAGATATGGCACCGGTTATATTGGAGGACAGGAAATGCTATTGGATCAAAGTAGTCGATAAGGAAGGAAGCCTGGATGCAGAAGGAGTGTTCCGTCCGCGTATTGCTAATATTTATATGAATGCGGTGGAGGTTACGAACGCAGAGACGCTGGCAGAAGAAGAGTATTATATTGATGAGGTGCAGCCGGATATGAGCTTTCGTCTGTATGCAGACAATGTGCTGTCAGCAGAGGTCTGGGTAAATGAGACGAACAGTCTTACGGAGAGTGGTAAAAATAAGCTGTTGGCGACGCAGCCGGATAAGGTTCGTATGGAGAGAGACATGCAGGGAAATGTCATAAGGTTCTTTGTACGTTGGGAAGAGGTAAATAATTTTGATTGTTCAAGGGCAGGGGACAGGCATTATTGTATAGACCGCATGAATAAGCTGCTGATATTCGGAGATGGGGTTCATGTACAGATACCAAGAAATACTGCGGATGTATCCTTTCTTGTACAGATTTCCAGATGCGGAGGCGCAGAAGGAAATCTGGAGCCGGGTATGATCAATGCCAGTATGAGCAATCTATTATTTATAAATAATATACGAAATCCAATGAAATCTTATGGCGGAAGTGATATGGAGACGATGGAGGAAGCTCTGCACCGGGGTGGCAATATTATCAGTAGCAGACATCGCCTGGTGTCCGCCACCGATTATGAGCGTGAGGTGCTGGGATTTTCCAAGAATGTAGCACAGGTAAAAACCATTATCGGATATACGAAGCTGGGACAGAGGGATGATCAGGCGATCACATTGGTTATTCTGATGCAGGATTATCTGTCAAATCCGCAGTCTTTCTATCATATCCAGCATCCGCTGAAGGAGCATTTACTGAATCGGTGCGAGTTAAGCGTGAATCCGGATAAATTAATGCTGGTGCCGCCGACCTTTGTATCGGTCTCAGTAGAATTATGGGTAGAGATGCTTCGCATGGAGGAGGCTTTTGAAATACAGAGTCAGTTTCAGACGTGGATGGATGAATATCTGAATCCGTATGCATCACAGGACTGGGAGATCGGACGAATGCCGACAGAGGCACAGATCCGGCTGCTGTTGCGTTCCGGCAGGCAGCATATGGTGATCCGGCATATTAGTATCTATACAGTATATCAGGATGAGACCGGAAGTCATGAGCAGATGCTGGAAGAATTAAAGGTAAGTCCGTATATGATGTGCAGAAGCGGCAATCACAGAATTCATATAATACAGAAATAGTCAGGGAACGTATGGATATGAGGATATAGGAGGAAACGATGTTAAATTCCAGGAAACGAGTGGAAAAAACACATGAGCAGATGATGGAAGATGTCTATTCTGAGATTCCGATTTACTCGGAGGAGTGGACAAATTATAATCCGTCGGATCCGGGTATTACGATTCTGGAGAATCTGACTGCATTTTTATTGCTGCAATATGAACAGTTGGACGACAGAGATACGAGAGTACAGCAGCAGTTGTTGAAGATGGTCGGCTTTGAACCGGGAAAGGGAAGTCCGGCGCGGGTATTACTGGAGCCAATCGGTCTGCGGGAGACACTGATACTGCCGGCGAACCAGAGATTCCGGGTAGATGATATGAGCTTTGAGACCACAAAGGAGCGGAAATTGGAGCCTTGCCATATCATTGGATTATATACGAATCAGAATGGAAGCTATAAGGATTATTCTTATGTGCTGGATCCGGAGATCCTGATCGGAGCTAATATTTTCGGAGATGCACCGGAGGAAGGGATGGAGGTTTATATTGTAATGGATCAGACACCGCCCCCGATGACAGATTCCATCTTTTATCTGAAAACTACCGGAGAATATGATCGTAATCCGCCGGAGGAGAAGAACCGGAACCGGTTGGCGCAGATTGCCTGGGAATGTTATACCACAGAGGGATTTGTGTCTATGAATGTAAAGGATGAGACGGACGGATTTCTGCTGGATGGTGAAATACGATTCCGCATGCCGGAGCAGCCGGCAGAGCCATATCAGAAAAATGGCATGGAGGGATATGTATTCCGTGGAACCCTGAAGAAGGCGCAGTATGATATTCCGCCGAGAATACAGAGACTTTCCGGATTTCTGCTGGAGGTATGGCAGAAGGATACACAGGCCATTGTATATACATTTCCGAAGGGTAACGAGATCGAGGTTAACAGTGAGTTAATGGAGCAGGAGCATTACAAGGTGTTGTGTAAGGAAGAGAAGGGAAGCTCTTACCGTATGTATCAGGAAGTATGGGCAGAGTCCGGAATCGGGAGATATTATACGGTGACACATGATGCGGCAAGCAGATATACCATACATTTTAATAAGCGGGAATTCGGATATGGACCGGAGAGATTAAAGCATGCAGTAAAAGTAATTGTATATAATGGGAAGCTTGCGAATCGATATTATCTTGGACGTGTGCTGGGATATGACGATCAGATCCTGGAGCTGCCGGAGAAGAATCTGGCAATAGATTCTTTCTCCATTTTGGCAAAACGGAGGTTGGAAGACGGTTCTGAGATTTATGATTTTGTGAAACCGAATCGCCGGGGAGAGGGTGAGCTTCAATATTATCTATATGAGAACGAAGGTAAGATCCAGATCCTGGATGCCGGTGAATTTATCGGTGCAGAATTATATCTTGCATCCATAGCGGTCATTCGCGGAAGTGAAGGTAATATCCGGGAAGGAAACACCTTTATAGCAGAGGGGATAGCCGGACAGGTGGCAGAGTTTCGCAATCCGGCAGCCGGCAGCGGAGGAGCTTATATGGAGACGATAGAGGACACTCGAAGACGGTATGTGCAGGACATCTATAAACCATATACAGCAGTCAGTGCCACAGATTATGAGACACTGGTCATGTCAACTCCGGGACTGTGTATTCATAAGGTCAAAGCATATATGAATTATGAGCGGAATCTGGTACAGGTGGCAGTAAAACCGTATAGTCTGGAACGGTTTCCGATTCTGTCGCGGGATTATCGCAGACTGATCCGAAGCCGGCTGGAACAGTGCAGACTGTTGTCAACTCGAATCGAAATATTACAGCCGGTCTATCTACCGATTCAGGTTCGATGTGTGGCATATGTGCATAAGCATTATGACCATTGCCGGGAGCAGATCGAACAGGAACTTCGGGAAGAATTAGATTATATTACCGGCGGACAGGAATTTGGACAGATACTGCGGTTTGATACGATTTTTCGTAAGCTGGAACAGTTAGAATGCGTAGCGCAGATTTATGATCTGACACTGACACCGCAGAATCGGAACCTGGCGGTTTGTCAGGGAGCAGATATTATACCAAAGGTAAATTGTCTATGCTATCCCGGTAGCATTACCTTGGAATTACATACGCAGGATACAGAGAATTAGGAAGGAGGAGAGCCATGGCAGTAGGAATGCAGTACAGTATTAAAAATAACAGATTAAAAAAGGCTGTGTGCCAGGGCATCCGGATCGAGGGAGATACGGTGATCGTGAATCCGGAAGAGGTACAACATCTATTGATTCTGGATGCACTGGACAGTGCGACAGAGGATTGTCCCTGGGGAAGATTGGTCTTTGATGGGACATTTGATCCTGACACCGTATATTATATATATGTATTTGCACAGAATGAAAAAAAGTTCGTTCATGACGGAGAGATACAGGAGATAGATTCTTTCATGAAAGATATGGATACCGGCTTTGCCATCAAGAAGGAATTTATGAAGCTGGCAGGTGTCCGGAGGTTCATTAATAAGCAGGATATGCTGCTATATGATATAAAGGGGAGGTATCTTTGGATTGTAATTGAAGTGCTTGGCGAAGGTAGTGGAACATTGTCTCATATCCGGGTTCAGTCTCCGGGGGATAATTTTATGCAGGCATTTCCGGAGGTTTATCAGAATTATGGAGATTTCTTTCACCGATATATTTCCATATTTTCTACTATATATAATGAATTTCAGGAACAGATAGACAGTCGGTATCAGCTCTTAGATCTGGAGCAGGCCCCGGTAGAGCTGTTGAATCAATATGCTGAATGGCTGGGACTTATCGTGCAGGGCGAATTCTTAAGCGAGGATACGCTGCGGATGCTGATCAGAGAAGCTTATCTGCTGAATAGGTATAAGGGAACCCGAAAAGTAATTGAACGGATTTGTGAGATTATTTTAGGAGAAACTCCGATCATTGTGGAAAAGAACAGTCTAAGCGGTTATATACGAAGTGAAGATAATGCAGTGATGGATCGTTTATATGGAAGCAGTGTCCATGATGTGACATTACTGCTTACCGGATATGTAGATGAAAAGAAGCGTGCACAGCTGCTATATCTTCTAAAACAGTTTAAGCCGATCCGGACCAGGCTTCGAATCGTGCTTCTGCAGAAGATAGGGATTCTGGATGGGTATTCATATATGGATATGAATGCCAGAACCTATGAACAGAGGGTAGGAATGCTGGAGGAGCATCAGCTCATGGACAGCATGATTATATTGGAATAACAGATAAAGAAATTGGAGGAAACAGATATGAACATGATAGAAACCGATTGTGGTACTTATATCCGACTGATGGTAGAAGGAAGGATTGACGTTACAACAAGCCCGAAGCTGCAGGCACAGATTCTGAGCTGTTTTCAGAAAAAGAATGAACTGGTAATAGATTTTCTAAACGTAGAGTATATATCCAGTGCAGGACTGCGGGCATTGCTGATCGGACAGAAGACAGCGATCTCAAAGCGGGGAAACATGAAGCTGGTAAATGTAAATGATACGGTCATGCATGTACTGAAAATGTCCGGTTTTCAGAATATTCTGAATATTGAAGCGTAACCGGATCGAGATGAAGGGGGATTGTTATGATTGTATTTCAGAATGTGACATTTGCATATCCGGCTTCCGACAGTAAGGTGTTGGACAATCTGAGCTTTCATGTCCCGCTTCGTGATTTTCAATTTCTGACGGGAGTAAGCGGAGCAGGCAAAACAACTATATTAAAGCTTATTCTAAAGGAGCTGGAGCCACAGTCGGGAGTTATATACCTGAATGGCCGCAGCCTGTCCCAGATGAAGAAGAGAGAGATCCCGCTGTATAGAAGAAGAATCGGAGTGGTTTCACAGAATATGCGGCTGTTAGAGGATAAAACGGTATATGAGAATGTAGAAATCGTAAAGCGGGCAGTGGGAGCGGATACCGCTACGATCCGGATTCAGGTAGCGATGGCATTGAAAAGTGTGGGACTGGACAATGTTTATCAGAAGTATCCGTCAGAGTTGTCCGGAGGGCAGCAACAACGGGTATGCATTGCAAGAGCGATCGTAAATCATCCGGAATTATTGATCGCAGATGAGCCAACCGGTAATCTGGATCCGAACAGTGCCTTAGAGATCATGGAACTGTTGGAGGGATTTCACAGACAGGGTATGACACTGCTGGTAGCGACACATGACAGGGAGGTTCTACAGAAGTATCCATATTTACGGATTTCAGTAGAATAATTGGCAGATGAGGAAGAAAAACAATGATAAGAACAATGGTATTTGATGCTGTAATTGAGAATCTGTATTCAGTTCTGGATATTGTGGATGAGGAATTATCAAGGATAACTCCGGATCCGGCATTGACAGCAGATATTCATATATGCGTAGAGGAAATATTTGTAAATATTGCTTCCTATGCTTACAGCGACGCAATAGGCCAAGTCGAAATGGAATTAGAAGTGACGGAGGATGTTTTCCGGATGCTTTTTTGTGATTCCGGATGTCCATATAATCCATTGGAAAGATCCGCTCCGGATATAACACTTTCGGCAACGGATCGGAGCGTTGGCGGATTGGGAATATTTATGGTAAAGGAAATGATGGATATTGTGACATATGAGTATAAGGAGAATAAGAATTGGCTGTACATCATGAAAAACATAAGACAAACAAAATAGTGATTTCTGCTTTGATCCTGGTATGCATATCCATTTTTTCTTTTGTGAACCGAGATGTATTTCAGATGTTTCCGTTTCAGAATGCGTATGCATTTGCGGGACCGTCAAATATATTCACGGGCAGAAATGGCAATCTCTATCTGATTGATAAGGCAAAGAAGAAGATCGTGATAGCGGATTCGGACGCTGACTATATTGGTGAGTTAAATGGCGGTTCCTTAAAAGATGCTTTTTATTATGCCTCTTTGGTATGTGATGATGCGGACGGAAATATTTATGTGGCAGATGTTGTATATAACGGCAGGGGAACACAGCTGGGTGCGGAACGGATTCTTAAATTTGACGCAGAAGGGAAGTATGTGGATATCCTCTTTGAGCAGACCTATGAGGAGGCAGATGCGCCTTTTCAATATGGAAATATTGTTGAACTGAAAGAGAAGGATGGTGAGTTACAGTTTCTGCTTCTCGGAGACGGTGCCATTGACTGCTGCACCTTATCGGTATCGGGTGGTGATCCGGATGTGGTGCGGTGGAATGCGGATTATGATTTCAGTGATGCTGCCTATGATAGTGTACAGGAACGGATGATCATTACGACCAGACAGGGAGACATGCTTGCACTGGATAAGAATGGAAAGGAAGAAGTCTTATTTAAGGGGAATGGAACGGAGATTCCGTGGAATGTGACGGTTGACAAATACGGACAGATTTATTTTACGGAGCTGACTTCCAGAGGCGTTTATGCATGGCAGGCTTCAGGACTTCAGGAACTGGTAAAATCCGACTATAGTTATTATACGGTGCAGATAGATGATGCAGGCAGGCTGGTTACTACGGATTATAGCGGAATCTGTATTTATGAGAACGGAGAAACGGAATATTTAGAGCAGTTCCATATACGGAATCTTCCATATCGCTATATGGTATGGATACTTGCGATAGCCGGAGTGATCTATCTGCTTTATCTGATGATCAGGCTGCTGGTATATTTGATCCGAAAGGCAGGTAAGCCGGAGCAGGTTATCCGTATCGTTATGATTCTGGCAGCATCCATTCTATGTTCTGTCACGATTATTGCCATGCTTTGGAATTCAATGAGTGAAAATCAGAAGAATACGATGCTTCAGGAATTGACACTCTTTGCGACCATGATGACGAACGAAATTGACGGTGATAAGGTGTGCCGGATTTCACAGGCAAATGATTATAAGAGTGATTTATATAATGAAATCAAAGAACCGCTGGATCAGATGATAAATACGGGATATGAGGTTGGAACCTATTATTATTACATATTGTATTTTAATGATGGGAGCTTCTTTAATGCCTGTATGGATTATGAGGAGACGATGACCATTAATTATCCGGCATATGAGTGGGGCGATAATATTTATACGGAATGTATAGTTGACCGGGAGATGAAGCAGTCTCCGGGGGAGGCGAGTGCATATGGCACATGGACCTTTGTATTAGAGCCTATCATGGATGCGGAAGGAAATGCCGTTGCAATGCTTGAGGTCGGCGCTAATATGGATGAAGTTGAGCGTCAGCAGCGTGAACTGTTTGTACAGGTAGTATTTACAACAGGAACAGCGGTTATCGTAATAATTATGCTCTTAATGGAAATTCTGTTTTTGCTGGGAGACAGGAAGGCGGCAAAGGAAGATCCGGCCAATCCAACGCAGTATGCGCCGGTACGTATGACGATTTTTCTGCTGTATCTGGCAGATTCTCTGCAGGATGCGTTTATTGTTCAGTTGTGCTATCGCCTATATGATAATTCCTTGCCACTGCCGGAAGGAATTGCGTGCTCACTTCCGATATCGGCAGAGCTGTTCATGGCAGCAGTCTTTTCACTGATTGCAGGACGGATTGTGTCGAAGATTGGAACAAAACGAAATCTGGTAATGGGAACGATACTCTGCATGGCAGGCTTCCTGCTATGTGGGGGATGGAGTAGTTACTATATGCTTCTGATTGGCAAGATATTAGTCGGAATGGGAATGGGAATCGTCTATGTGGCGGCGAATACTTTGGCGGCGAAAGGGCGTAATGAGGAGGAATGTGGAAAAGCATTTGCAGGCATATCTGCAGGCGTCTTATCCGGTATTACGGTGGGTGACGGTCTCGGATCTATCATTCTTTCCTTTGCATCTTACAGAGTGGTATATATTGCAGCGGGAATTATAATGCTGGCGGCAGTGCTGTTAATGTTCCGCAGCCGTGACATGCGGCCATCCGTAGAGAAGGAACGGTCGGCGATCCGGTTCCCGAAGTTTCTGTTTAACTGGAGAGTACTTCCGTTTTTCCTGCTTCTGCTTCTGCCGTTTATGATCATGCTGTCTTACCGGGAATACTTTTTCCCGCTCTTTGCGGAAGAAAATGGTATGAATGAAGTTGCAATTGGACGGTTATTTCTGATATGCGGTCTGATCGTTATTTATATCGGACCGGCGCTGGGTGAATTTCTGATCCACAGGCTGGGAAGCAGACGATCTGTTATACTTGCAAGTTCAATGATGTTTGTAAATGTATTGATATTTATGCTATATCCGTCTTTTGCTTCGGCAGTGCTTGGTGTAGTGATTTTATCCATTAATATATCGTTTGCATATACCTGCCAGTATGCATATTTTGCATCCCTTCCGGAATGCGACAGCTATGGAGAAGGAAATGCAATGGGCATCTATTCAATGATCGAAAATGTCGGTCAGACAGTCGGCCCATTGATATTTGGTGCCGCTATGGTGCTTGGTTACCGGATTGGGATCATAGTGATCGGCATCGGGTTTGGTGTTTTGCTGCTTCTCTTCCTATTTACACTGTTTGCCGGAAGGAGGCAGGCAAATAAAGGATTGTAAACAAGCGATGAGGGAATTACAGACAAAAGGGAGAATGAGTAAGAGATTATGGTTGAGTATTCACGAATTACAATAGACGATTTACATATGGTTACGGATATGTATGAGACATATTTGAACAGCGGTAAATTTATGGAGGCTCATATACGAGAGGGAATTGAAAGTCCGTACTTTGTCGGTTATAAGGCGATGGAGAATGGAAGAATGGTCGGCATGATGACTGGCCGCGGAGGACTTGATTTTACATACCCGCATCCGGAGCTGGAAGCAATGATTCAGAAGAGATTCCGGGGAGAACAGATTTATTCGCCGGATTCACTGACGGTTATTGACGATTACCGGGGAACCGATGTTGGATTTAAGCTTGGACATATGGTATTAGAGGAAATCTATAAAAAGGGATACCGCCTACTGGTCAGTGAACTCTGGATATATCCGGACGGGCATGTGCCGGCTGATCATATCCTGAGAAACTGGGGAACTGTGGTATATGAAGAAGATATTGAACTTTTTTATAAGGATCTTTATAAATACAAGATGAAATGTCCGATTTGTGGAGTCCACTGTACATGCGGGGCCAAGATCCTGATCGTGAAAATATCCGAAGAATCGGTAAGGAATAATCGATATATAAAAGAAAACAGAGAGATATAGGAGGTATAAAACTTGAAGAAAGACAGAGCCGGAAAGCTGGGAACAAAGATAGTAAGAGTTGTTGTGATCATGGTATTACTGCTGGGTCTTACATTGGTAACCTTTAGTTTCTTCTCATTCCGAAAGACATTCCGAAACGTATATTCAAATAAGGCAGAAAACAGTGCCCGTATGATCGCAGACATGATAGACGGCGACCGGATGGGGGATTATGCACATACGCTGGAGAAGGATGCTTACTATGAGGAGTTAGAGGAGTTATTCTCTGCATTAAAGAGGGATAGCGGAGCTTCGTATCTGTATATGTTCTATCCGGAGGAGGATTCCTTTATATACATTCTGGATGCATATTGCGAAGGGGATGGTAAGGATACCATCAGTGCATTAGGCGACAGGTATGAATATAAAGAAATGGAATATAAGTATCTGGTCCCGGATGTGCAGCAGAAGAAGGCGTCTACGGAGCTGATCCTGGGACAGGATGTTGGCTTTGGAAGCAGTGTGTCGGCCTGGGCGCCGGTTCTGAATTCGGACGGAGAATTGGTAGCTATGGTTGAGATCGACTATGAAATGACGGTTGTAGAGAATGATATGAAGAATTATGTGATCTTCTTTATCTGCTTTACACTTGCCGGTATTGCAGTCATTCTGCTGGTAGTGCTGATATATATCCGGAAAGTACTTTCGGAGCCGTTAAGCGATATTACAGAGATTATAGAGTCCTTTAAGGATGGAGAATTCCGTATAGAAGGCAGAAAGATAGAGACCGGAGACGAGATACAGAATGTATATGAGACTTTCGTACGGATGGTTGAAAAGATTGATAATTATGTGGAAAACATTACAAGAATTACCGCTGAAAAGGGACGGATCGAGACAGAGCTGAATGTGGCAACCCAGATTCAGGCAGATATGCTGCCGAATATATTTCCTGCATTTCCGGGAAGAAAGGAAATAGATATTTTTGCAACAATGCGTCCGGCTAAGGAGGTAGGCGGTGATTTTTACGACTTTTTCCTGGTGGATGATATGCACCTGGCATTTCTGATCGCGGATGTATCCGGAAAAGGTGTGCCGGCGGCATTGTTCATGGTAATTGCAAAGACGATTATTAAGAATCATGCAAGCATGGGAACACCGGTCAATGAAGTATTTGAACGCACCAATAATCAATTGTGTGAAGGAAATAAGGAAGGCTTTTTCGTGACTGCATGGCTGGGTATTCTGAATATGCAGACAGGTACACTGGAATATGCCAATGCCGGACATAATCCGCCGATCATTATGAGAAAAGACAGCTGTGAATGGAATGACTGTGTGCCGGGACTTGTGCTGGCAGCAATGGAAGATATGCCATATACCAAATATGAAATGCAGTTAGAACCGGGAGATAGAATCCTGCTGTATACGGATGGCGTGCCGGAATCTATCAATACAGAAACACAGGCATACGGTGAGGAGAGGCTGATGGAGGAATATGAACATACGAGAAGTCTTACTGTGGAAGAAGGCGTCCGGTATATTCAGCAGAGTGTTGATGTGTTTGCCGGGGAAGAAGAACAGTTTGATGATATTACGATGCTGCTGCTGGAGTATAAAGGCATATAAAAGCCATTAAAAGTAAAAAAGAAGGATCGAAAGATCGGAAGGGAGCTAAATATGGGAACAGGAGATAATGAACAGATACCGGTTTATAAAACAAAAGAAACATTTACGATGCATACCGCTATGGAGCAGGAGACTCCGCTTACAATCAGCCGGAATGCGCAGGAGGTTCTTGCGGATGAGCGTCTGAATCTAAAAAGAACGATGAATGAAGACCTGCCGTCTGTTTTTCAGATACCGGCTGTAAATGTAAATCCGGTGAATATACCGATGGGAAATTTGCCGGAGGCCTATAACCGAATGCGGATGCTTTCGCTAAAGATGTACATGGCGGCAAGAGCCTATCGGTCAGCACAGGCAGATCAGGATACAGACAGGATGTATTCCCACTATGCAGAAGCGGCAGAGCTTCAGAAGCAGTTTTATGACTCGGAACGGGAAGCAGAAACGCTGCAGGAAGGAATCGGCGGAGATGAACAGCAGGACGATGTGGTAGAGCTGCAAGAGCCGAGGCAGGGATATTTCGCACGAAAGAAGGCAGAGAAGCGGGAAAAAGAGGAACGGAGTCTGCGAGCAAAGCAGTTGGAAAAGGAATTCGGCGAGAAATATCGGGATACAGCGAAGGTAAAACCGGGTGAAAAATTGGATTCTGCTTTTATGCAGAGTGATTATGTGAAGGAGTTAATTCTTCCAAGAGAAACCATTTATAAGAATGAAGAAGGAGAGAAGGTCAAGACCACGCAGAGCGAGCTGCTGGCAAAAGTAATGCAGAGGGATTACTCACGTTTGGAGCAGTTGGATCCTGCATTGCGGAATATGCTGGCTGCAAACTTTATGCAGGAGAACAAGGAGTTATTTACAGGGAATGCAAAGCAGGATGCGGGAACACTGGAAACGAGATTTCCCGGCGGCCTGATGAATCCATTGTTAAGAATCGGTATTTCTCTGGGAATGCGGCAGTGTCTGGGAGATGGACAAAAGGATGCGGCATATTATAATAGTTTAGACGCATGGATGAATGCAAAAATCATGCGTAATACGTTGAAAACATTCAGTCATGCGGATCAGGTCGGAGAAGGAAAAGCTTTCTCACAGGCAGATGTGGAGAGGAATGCGCAGTCACAGCTTTTTATTGCCAAGACAATGCTTATGTGCCACATGGGTACCTTTACTTTGAAGGATTCAAAGCATAACACAGAGGGAAGCTGGCAGGGACCGGTTTCTAATGCATTTGCACATTGCTCCCGTGTCGGGATCGTACTTCCCGGAATGGAGAATGCCGCCTATACCAAAGAGGGTGAGAGAAGCCTCATAAACGCTTATACAGGAAAAAACGGTGGTCTGGATGCCGGATTCTTCGTACGTGGCGGAGCAACGCATACCCTGTTTCGGAAGTCGAAGGAAAAAGCCCTGATAAAGACAGGATTTAAGGAATTGAAATTCTTCTCTCCGTGGCATCAAAGAGGTATGAATGTAGCAGTTGGTGGACTGGGTAATTCCGGGATTACCGGACCGGATGGAACGGAGCGGATCCTGAAAAATGATGGCAGCTGCGGACATATTTATATGCATCTGGAAGAGGGAGACAGTACAAACTATACAAGTATGCTGGTCGGATTTGAAAGCGACAGCTATAAAAAAACAAACCAGCTGGGGCATACACATGGATTTGGAAATGGAGAATTTGCATCCAGCTTCGGCGGGCAGCGCCTGGATGAGATTGGTGATAAATATGGCGGACGAAATCTGGATCTTACCGGTATCCCGGCTGCTGTATTCAAGAACGTGATGCAGAAATTCGAGACGAACTTCTTGCGGCTGCAGAAAGAAGCTGCAAAGAATGATCAGACTGCGATCAGGGATCTGGATCGGATGAATGAGATCCTTTGTGGTGAAAGGATGACCGGAGAGCAGTTAAAGACATTTATCAGGCAGTATATGCCGGGTGGCACCGACCTGTCAGAGAATGATCTTAATTCTCTGTCCTCGTAGTCAGAGACCGGATTGGATAGAAGATAGAAAAAGAGGTGGCTGAAATGGGAATTGTATTATTAGATAATGAAAATATAGAACAATTTGAGGCTATGATGGGAGGAGTAAATGCAGCGGCAGTATGCTTTGACCGAAATACCTTTGGAATGGGATTGATTCAGGAGAATGAAGTGTATGGAGAGATTGCAGTTCAGATAAAAGGAAATGCAGCAGTTATCCGTTCTCTTTACATGGCTCCGGAGCATAGACGGGAAGGGGGAGCAACTCTTTTGCTGTTGGAAGCATCCGCATACGCAGGAATGAATGAGACTGTGGATGGATTTACGGTAGAATTCACAGAGGATCTGCAGGCTGATAATGGGTTAAAAGCATTTTTTGAATATTGCGGATTTGAGCTGACGGAGAATCCGGATATCACAACTTACAGTCTGACACTTGAGACATTAATAGGCAGTCCATATTTAAAGGAGGATGGTGCAGATTACAGATTAAAGACATATGCACAGCTGTCACATAATGAAAAAAACAGTCTGATGCAGGAACCGCCATTCTATATGCCGATGTATGTGCAGGAGAATCTGATAGAACCGGATGTGAGCTTTTTCCTTACGGAAAACGAAAGGATTCTGGGGTGTATTGTGATAGTTCCGGAAAAAGATGTACTTTCGGTCGTTTGGATGAAGATATTACCTGAAAACTACAGAGCACTGATTGACATTATGTGGAGTGCAGGCCGGGCAGCCCTGGATAAATACGAGGGAAAGAAGCAGATTATTCTTCCAATCATCAGTAGAGAGGCGAACCGGCTTGTGAATAAATTATTTGGCAACAGCCTGGTCAGAATCGAGAAGAGTTATACCGGCACGATGGTGTTTGAAGAAGATGAGTAATGACATGGGGTAGACAGCATGAATGAAAAAGGGAAATTTACCGAGAAATTAAAGACAGAACCTTTCCAGAGCTATGATGAGTATATGGATTATATTTTTGCCTGCTGTAATGCAGCACTGGCAGGGCATATACGGGAGCTGAAGAGGAAGTATGTTGCCGGTCAGGGCGGATATAAGAATGTGATGTATCCGGATATCGAGATAGCATCTAATCTATGTGAAGATAAGATACAGGAATTTGAATTTGCTGAATATGATGGAAAGCAGGAAGCGGTAACAGAAGGAACAGCGGAGGAGCTGCCGATAGAGATAGATGCAGAATTAGAGGCTATGCTGAAAGGATTTTCACAATCTCTGGGAGGAACTTCGGATGATGAAGATCCGGCAGAGGATATGAGCGTGGATGAAATGCTTTCTTTTATTGATGCGAGAGTGGCAGTGACAAACACCGGAGGAGAATTGAAGCTTCCGTTTTATGAATTGTGTCGGAAGCTGTCTTTGGAGCATTTTTCTATCTTTGCATTGGCATGTGCGCTGCTTGCATCGACGCAGACGAGTTATGCGGCCGTATTTCAGATCGCGAATGAAAATGGTGGTCAGACAACGCCTACGGTCGAATCTGCTGCAAGACTTTTCTTTGGACGTAATTATTCTGCAACCACTGCATATAGTGAAATGTCCGTCTGCCTGGATCAGCTGCTTCCGGTTCTGGATCTTCGTGTAAACTCGCAGATGCCATTCTCAACACTGATCACACCGGATAAGCGGATGCTTGATTATCTGTTCGGAAGAAATCCGTTCCGGCTGGATGAAAATTACAGCCGGTTTATAAAAATGCTGACGGATGATCGGGAGCTGGATCCGATCATGGCAAATGGATCCATATTGGATGCAATGAAGATCGCATACGGGCAGGGGATAAGGATCGTAGCTTATTCCGGGGATGAAGGAAGTGGAAGAAAATTCTTTGTAAAGCATTTCTGTAAAGAGAAGAACATGAAAGCGGTTACCATTAATTGTAAGAAGCTGTTTACATATGATTTCGGATATGTGGAAAAGGCATTATGGGCAGCAGTCCGGGAATGTATATTCATGAATGCATGCTGTGTATTGGATGAACTCACATATCGTGAGGAAGAGAAGGAGAAATTCCTCGGATATATGGATCTGGCATTTGGGAAATTAGTGGAGCGGGATATTCCGGTCTTTACGATCAGTCGTGAGAAGCTGAATCTGAAGGAAGTCACAATGGAAGAATATGTAGACTTTGATCTGCCGGCACCGAGCAATGAAGAACGCCAGAAGTGCTGGGAGTACTATGCAAAGGACTATGAGCTGGCAGAGGATTGTGATCTTCTGGAAATGACGATTAAATTCATATTTACACCCGGAAAGGTGGCAGATGCCCTGAAACATGCGAGAACGCTGGCAACGATGGAGAAGCTGGATAAGATACCGAGAGCACTTCTTTTTAAAGGCTGTAATGCGCAGATGTCTTCCGAGCTGTCCCAGAAGGCGACCAGAGTAGAGGCGAAGTTTGGATTTGATGATATTGTAATGAATGCAGATCAGCGCGAGACCATTACACATGTTATTGAACAGATGAACTTCAAGAAGCAGGTATATGAGAAATGGAACTATGTGAAGAAATATCCATATGGGCGCGGATTAACGGTTTTGCTGTTCGGAGCTCCCGGTACCGGTAAATCCATGATGGCGCAGGTGTTGGCACATGAGCTGAATCTGGAATTATATCGGGTGGATATTTCCAAGGTTGTAGATAAATATGTTGGTGAGACAGAGAAATCTCTGTCCATGATATTCCGGGAAGCAAAGAAATGTAATGTCGTATTGTTCTTTGACGAATGCGATACGATTTTTGCGAAACGTTCAGATGACGGTGGCAGCAATCAGGCATCAGCGAATAATAAGACAGCCTTATTGCTTCAGGAAATGGAAGCTTATGACGGGGTCTGTGTGCTGGCGACAAACTATAAGCATAATATAGATCCGGCATTCTTCCGTAGAATGAAATATATTGTTGAATTCCAGTTCCCGGATCCGGATACGAGAGAAATGTTGTGGCGGACAACCATTCCGAAGACAACACCGCTGAACGAGGATGTGGACATACGGTTCCTGGCAGAGCGGTTTGAATTCGCAGGCGGTAATATTAAGAACTGTATTTTGAATGCCGCATTTCTGGCTGCGGCAGATGGAGATGGAGAAGAGGTCTGCATGAGACATTATCTGCAGGCGATTAGGTATGAGTTTGTTAAGACCGGCAAGGTATTTACAAAAGCAGATTTTGAACCATACGCATATATGGTTGGACTTGGAGAAAATCCCGATGAGATGGACGTTGATTTTTAAAAACGGGAAGGGGCTTTTGGAGGAAAAAGTATGGATGATATCATGTTTGAAAATAAAATATCGGATTTAGATGTTACGCTGGGTGAGCCTGAGCCGGATGAGTATTATCAGGACTATATGCGTGAACGGCAGCTTGCGGAAGCCGAGTTTATGGATGGAGAGCTTATGCAGGATAAACGTCTGTTTGAAATTATGGGCAATGCGCGTTCCGGCATGTGGAATCTATCTTCGGAGAAGCTGCGACGGGTAGTGCGGTCGAGCGGATATAGGAGTCTTCCGAAGGAAATAAAGTCTTTGCTAGGGTTATTGGAAGCATATGAAGCGATACTACAGGAATCGAAACGGAATAATCCGGATCCGGTAATGCTGACAAATGTTCTGTTTGGAATTCAGGCCGCTTGTCAGGATGCGGCTATGATAAGCCGCAATGATGATATGGATAATCTCATTCAGGGAATCGTATCAGATTCCGGAAGATTGCTGTCAGGGGTATATGATATGAAGCAGGACAGTGCCTATATACCAACGGCTGAAGCAAAGAATTTAAAAGGCGGACATGCGGATAAGCAGACACAGCTTGAATTCAATAAGGCCAATATGGTAGAGGATGAATCAAGCCAGACATATGAAGTTTCGGATGACGGATTCAGTCAGTATAAGATCATGAGCTATGCAACAGCAGCAACTATGGCGAGGCAGAATGAGTATAATCCTATCACTAAGAGTGAAACAAGTAAAAAAGGGCACATATATGCGAGTCAGAAGGATGGTCAGGCAATCGGTTATGTGAATACACCGAATGCGTCCAGTATTAATGCGTATCTTCGGGGAGAAACACCGGAGCAGATTGAAGGGAATATTCAAAGATTTAATCCGGGTTTTCGATTAAAAGATAATTGGGAAAGCGGAATAAAAGAAACCATTCAGAGCATGGATAAAGCAGCTGAGCAGAATCAGCTCGATGACAATTATAAATTCTATCGGATGCTTCGGGCAGAATATGTATCTTCAGCTTTAGGACTGGGAGATTATATTGTCAATGGAACAGAGATACGTCCGGATGTCGTCCTCGCAATCCAGAAAAAGGCAGGAACCGTAATAGAAGATAAGAGTTATATGTCGGTTGGATTTAATGCAGATGTCCAATTTGCGGGCTCTCCGATCATGCTTACGCTATTATGTGATAAGGGAACGAGGGTATTTGCGACAGAGAATCTGCCGGAGTCTGAATTGATACTGGGACGAAATACAAGCTACATGATCGTAGGGGCACGCTGGTATGGTAATAATAAGAAAAATGTACCGGTAAGTGCCAGGAATGGAATGCAGAAGTATTCGGGACTGGAAATATTTGCAAAGGTGCTGGGAAATGGCGAAGAACCGGAGGAGCTGGAACGATATGGTACGATCAGAGATGAGCTGAAAACATCCGGAAAATTGGGCGGAAAAGAAAACAGCTTGGGATTTCAGCAGTTTCTGGGAACACTGGACAATGTGGAAAATGCCTTAGATGCATCGGTTGACCCGGACAACTATGAGGCGGAATATGCGAAAATATCAAAGGCATATCAGCAGATAGTTGCAAAGGGACAGGATTATTTAAGTACACATAAGATGACATTCTCCATGCAGGGAAAAAGTAGAAAAGCAAAGGTGCAGGAAGCAATTATGCTCTGCATACGTGATTATAATATTCTTCAGACCAGAGGAATGGATATCCTTGCGGGTAATACAAGGAAAACATGGAGAATGCTTCTTCATACGTATAACGGAAAAGCCATATCGGATAGTAAGGTAACAAAGGAAGCGGTCCAGGCGACGTTGGAAGAATTGAGTGATGTGATCGCAGGGGATGACCGGATTATGTCCGCAGAGCAGTTTGGAGCTTATATTAAGCGGGCAAATGGAACGGATGATATACCGTCAGATATCGACGAGCTGTTGATGTTTATGAAAGCATATGAACGGAATACGGCTGCCCATCAGGCAGATGCGGCGAGAAATAATGTACTTGGAATTAAGTCTGTACAATTGCTGGGTGAGAAATGCAAGGAGGTCCGAAAGCACTATAGCTCACATGGTAATGTATATAAGGCGATTGTGACATTGGAACAGCAGACTGCGCGTAGGATCCGGCAGCTTGCAGCAATCGATGATACACAAGTCATTATGGGCCAGATAGATGGGAGTACAACACAGGATACACATGCAAGGCATGTAACCGCAGCCGGTGAGTTCAGTGAATATGGATATTTGACGAATCAGGAAGCAAAAGGGATGGCGGAGAAAAACAAATACAATCAGGGGGATTATATCCGACAGCTATACGGAAAATATAAGGGTGAATGGTTTGACGGAGAAGGACGGGATTATGGGTATATCCGTACAGATAAATCCTTTAAGATTAACCAGCATTTGCGGGAGAACCGCAAACTGAATAAGCCGCAGACAGAAGAAGAAAGACGTCTGCAGACTACCATTCATAATCTGCAGAATGCGTCTCAGATAAATGAGATTCCACGAAAAATCCGTGTGCATAGAATGTTAAATGTCCCTTATTTGGAGTATCAGCTGGGAATATCCGGAGAGTTATTGAACGACCTGGACGGAAATCAGCAGGAAATCATGAGGCAGATTAATAAAAAGTCCGGTACGATTGTCCGGGAGGATGGATTTATGTGTGTGGGTTATAATGTTGATTTTATGTTTTCACAGGCACAGCTCATGCTGACTTTATTATGTGATGCCGGTACGAAATGCATGGCAACGCTTAATTATGGAGAGAGTGAACTGATTTTCGGAAGAGGTACGAAGTATATGATCATTGGTGCCATTGCACATGGAAATGAGCATATGAATGTTCCTATATCAAATATAGAAAATATGGATGATAATGACGTGCTGCAGAATCCGGAATCCGGTGTTTATCAAGGACTTGAGATTATTGTGAAAGTCATTCCGTGATGGGAAGAAACAAAGCACATAAAAACAGGAAATACCAAGAACCGTACAAGGAGGAATAGGATATGGAAAAGAGTACGATCGATCGCATGACGGATGATGGAAGCAGTGCAGTGGTGATTCATACTCCGCAATGTGTAGATTGCAAATATAATCAGGGGCTCATGAACTGCGAGGCACTGGTGGTGAAACCGACGCAATATATGATGAATCAGGAGACGTGTCCGATGTATGAGAAGGAGAGTTAATGGAACTGAAGTTTGCAAAAATGAATCAGCCGTATCGGGATAACCGGGAAATAATTGAAGATTATAAGGTACTGATATCCACTGTATTGGATGCATATCAAACGGATCCGATACAGTGGAATGCGGATGATCTGTCTGACCATACGAAGGAGTCGCGGGTATTTGCAGAACTACGGGAAGCAACCGGGGAAGTCCTGCAATGGATAGCAGACAGAGAGGCTGTGACGAAGGAAGAGAAAGATCTGCCGCCGTTTCAGACTGTGATGCAGCAGTGTGGGTTGGATGATACAGAACAGCTGATAGTGATATTTCTGCTGATGCCTGAAATATCCGTAAGCAGTAATAAGCTATATAATATGCTTCTGCAGAAGCGGAGAGAGACCTATATAACGGTAGGATTTCTGTATGAGCTGCTTCAATATGTGAAGGAGATTACAGCATATGAGCTGTTAGAATATTTTCAGCCGGATCGCCTGCTTGCAAAGTATTGCATAGAAGCGGGAACGGACCGGGAATTGGTGAATTTCAATACACCGGTTCAGTTAAGAACGAATTTCATACAGTATGCATCCGGTCAGGAAGTAGTTTCAAATGAGCGAAACCATGTATTCTATTATATAAGTGAAGAAAAGAAAATTTATGCTTTTGATGATTATGTGGAGTATTTTGAACGCATGATCCGTTATGGAGAACGCAATGGAGCTGTTGTTATATTAAAGGGTAAGACCTGCAGCGGGCGAAGAAGCTGTCTGTGTAAACTCAGTACTAAGCTTGGCAGGAGACTGTTATATATAGATTATGGCAGGATGTGTCAGGCAGGACAGAAGGGATATCAGCATCTCAGAAGCTTGATCCTTACGGAGCTTAGGATTCAGGAACCGATATTGTATGTCAGTGGAATTGAAAGCACAGCGGAGGATAAAAAACACAGGGTTGCAGACTTTATTTCAGAGCTGTTGGAATATACAAAGGTGGTGTTTACATCCTTTGAACCGAGGGAGCTTGTCGGAATGCGTGCTCCTTATATCCTGTTTGATCTGGGAGATGAGAATCTGGTGCGTCGGAAGAAGATATGGGACGGAATGATGTCGGAATATCCGGTAGAAGAACAGGTATCGGCCGTTCATATGGCGTCGAAATATAATCTTGTTGCCGGAGATATCCGCAGAGTATTTGAGATGGCAGATTTCTTCCGAATGATGGAGGATGAAGAACTTATACATAAAGAGTATTTGGAGAAAGCAATTTATGAGACCGGGAGTATTGATTTTCAAGGTCTTGCTACCAGAATCCCGGCAGTGTTTGATTGGACGGATATTGAACTGGAGGATACTGCAGTTCGGACGTTAAAGCTGATATGTGCAAGGATCAGTCTGCAATATCAGGTGGGAGAGGTTGCCGGTCTGAATAAAAAGCTGGCATATGGCAAGGGAGTCAGCATCCTGTTTTACGGAGCACCGGGTACCGGAAAGACCATGTGTGCACAGGTGCTTGCAAAAGAGCTTGGCATGGAGCTGTACCGGGTAGATCTGAGTCAGATGGTCAGCAAATACATTGGAGAGACGGAGAAGAATCTGGCGCGTGTCTTTGATGAAGCCAGAAAGGGCAATACAATCCTGTTCTTTGATGAAGCGGATTCATTATTTTCCAGACGCACGGATGTGACGGATGTGAAAGATAAGTATTCCAATACGGAGGTTTCCTTTCTGCTTCAGAAAATGGAGGAATATTCGGGGATTACGATTTTGGCAACGAATCTGCTGCAGAATTTTGATCCGGCAATTCTCCGGAGATTGACATACAGTATTAGATTTGAGCAGCCGAACCAGCAGACACGTTTGGAGCTGTGGAATAAGATCCTGCCACAGACCGTCCGGTTCTCAGAAGACTTGGATATCGGATATTTTGCGGAGCGGTTTGAACTGTCGGGGAGTAACATCAAGGCGATTTTATACAATGCTGCCTATATGGCCGCTGTGCAGATGCAGGCGGACGATCGGCAGCCGGAAAGCATGATCGAGATACAACCGGTGCATCTGGTAAAGGCGATACAGATGGAGTATGATAAGCTTGGTATGTATCTGCAACGGAGTGATCTGGGTGTGTACGGAGAGTGTCTGAATGGATGATAAAGAGGGGAGATAAAGTATGTGTTCTCATGGTGAAGAAGGATTAATAGCAGAAAAACGGAAAGAACAGCAATCGGTACAGACTGTACAAAACATAGCAGAAGAAATGACGTTGCAGGAAGAACGTATGCATGCAGAAGCTGCAGATACGAATCAGATAGAGCAGAAGCCATCATTTCTGTCACGGGTTAATAAGTTTGTTGGAAAGAATGAACCGGCGGATGCTGCGGAGATGAAACAGGCAAAGACTCTGAAGCATTACCATGCAGTAAAGAAGGAAGCTTTTAGCAGGAGGGAAAATGAACGGAGTATAGCCCAGCAGAATCAGGCATTGGAGGAACTGTGTGAGAAACAGCGGAAAATATCCTATGCAACACCGGAGTTCACGGGAATTCTGGATGCTGTAATAAAGTTTCTTCACGCAGAGTCTGATGAGGCACAGCAGAAGACACTGTTGTCTGCAAGAGAGCTGATAAGGACTTATTTGGATACACATGATCCGGATCAGGATGACCGGGAGTATGAGCTGTGGATGCATATTCAGGGATATGATACATATCTGGATTTGAATACGAATGGTTGCCTGGACACGAAGAGGCATATACATAAAACGGGCGAACATGAAAAGAATCCGAAGGCAAGGACATTAACAGTCTGGACGAATGTGGAAAAGCAGAGTTTGTTTCCACATGAACCGAGTATCCATGACATTCAGCAGAGGACTGTTCAGGATTGTTATATGATGTCTTCACTTGCTGCGATCGCGCATTTTACTCCGGAATATATCAAGCAGTCGATGCGGGATAATGGAGACGGCACGGTAACCGTACGTTTTTATGATGAAAAAACGTCAGATGTCTATTACAAAGCGGCAACGATCGAAGAATTGACGAAGGATTATTCAGGGGCAGAGCAGGCAGATAGGGAGAAGATAGACCGAAAACTGTTGTTGAAGCTGTTTTCGGAATTTTCCGTGAATGAACAACTGCAGGAGCAATGGAAAGAAACATGGGAGAAAGGGGCATTGACTGTAGAAGAGAACGGTGAAAGTAAGGCAGCGGAGAAAACCGCGGCGGAAGGAGAGTTAGGGGAAATAGATGACGTTGAATTTCTGGATGATTTCGAGACAGAAATCCAAACGGCAGATGAAAATCCGGAAAATCCGGTCGTGAAAGGATATGTTTCAAGACTGAAAAATCTACAGAACTCTTTCTCAAGCAGTAACGAGGCATGGCTGAATGAGATGATAGACGCCATATTGAAATCGGAAACGGAAGCCGGCGGTAAGCTGAGGAGTGTGTTGGACAGAATCCACAGCGGCGGCCCGGAGCAGGTGGCAATGATAGCCGGAGAGGCGTTTGAGGAATTTGCAAAACAGATGTGTACAAATGATGCGGCGAATGAAGAACTGCTTGGATTATGGAGAAAGACGAATCGACAGACATCGGAGCAACGGCTGCGGAATGAAGCGGTATATGTTACGGTAACGAAGGAGGTCGCCCGGTTTGGCGGTGCGGTAGATGCATACGCGGCAGATTCTCTGTGGGTGCAGATGATCGAAAAGGCAGCAGCGGTTCATTATGGCGGAGAAAAAGGATACGAGGGTATCAGTCTTGGCAGGAGCTGCGACTTTTTAAAGCATTTTCTGAACCAGAATTATGAGCCGGGGACGGATAAATACATTATAAATGCACCGATGGAAAGCTTTGAGGTTCATGGAGTTAGAATTACGCAGGAAAAGATAACGGAGCATATTCGGCAGATTCAGAGAAAGAAAAAGTCGGTGGCTGTTAGTGTGGAGGATATGCTGGGACAACTGAATGCCGATAAGGAGTGCCGGGAAATTTTCAGAGATCGTGCGGATATCGAGCTGCTGGCATCTGAACTGGTATCGAAGTTTGGCATGGTCCATTCGGCGTTCAGCCATAACTATACGGAACAGGCGATGGCTGTATTTGAGGACTATCAGGAACGTTTGCAACAGAAGGAATGCATCATTGTAGGATGTACATGGGACAAAGAACAGGCGGCCTGGCTGACGGACAGCGGAATCCGGAACGGACATGCCTATTCTGTTGTTGATTGTTTTGAAGAGGATGGACATAAATTCGTGACTATGCGGGATCCATATGCATTATTTAAGCGTGAATATATAAAAGAAACGGATAAATCCGGAGCAGAGAGCTATCGGATAAAGAATGCAAGCAGCATTGGTCTCTCAAAAAATGATAGTAATGGATTATTCAATATGGAACTGAATGATTATCTTATGACCTTTCATGAGTATACTGCACGTAAAGTACATTGAGGCGGAAGGAGCGGGTGATAGAAATGATAAAAATCAGGGAAATTCAGACAATATCTGAAGAGGAAGTACCGTGGCTTGCACCTTCCTACATACATTCGGATTGCCGGTGCCTGGGGGCATTTGAGGATGCCTGTGCCGGGATCATATTATATGAAATCAAGGAACGGATTTTATATATCCGCTATGTGTATGTCAGAGAAGAATTACGGGGACAGGGAATCGGAGGAATGCTTTTTCAAGAGCTGCAGGAGCTGGCACAGCGGGAGGCACCGGAGGGAATGATTGTTTCGGGTGTGATCCCGCGGAAACAGCAGTCAGCTATGGTACGGTTTTTCATGCAATATGGGTTCATGGTTCCGGAAAACGGAGAATCAATTGCGACGGTTTCAACCGAAGAATGGAGAGATTCTTATCTGGCAGAAATACCGGTTCGGGAGAGAGAAAGCTCGGCTCATATTTACAGTATGACAGAGCTTCCGCACGAATTGGAATATGATTACAGGAACCGGGTACGGTCTGCCGTACTGCCCTGCTGCCGGGTCGAGAATGTTAAGGGAACTTTGCTGCCGGAATATTCGCTTGCATATGAGTATCAGGGAAAAATCGGAGCTTATATTCTGATGACGGATGTAGATGGAATCCTGTACTTAAATTCTGTATATATCAGCGAGAAAAATGCTGTATTTTTTGTCCCGCTTTTAAAACATTGTTTTATGTGCATGGAAAAGCAGGGCTATCCATACAAAACAATGAAAATAACTATGTTCAGTGATGAGAGTAGATGGCTCTTCCAAAGACTGGTTCACGGCATGAAAGCAGAGATAGAAAATCAGATTACGATGTGCAGGCTCGGATAGAAAGGGAGCAGCACAAAACAAAGGGAAAAGGAAAGTAGAAAGGAAGGGTAAAGATATGGATACAGGTAATCCGGGAGGAGAAGCATTCGTTCATGCAGGTCCAATGCATAAAAATGCGGACTTACAACAGGCAAAGCAGGAAGAGGTACAGGGATTCCAGCGCCAGACGTTTTTTATAGAGCATCCTGCACTCAGTGAAAAGGAACTGGATCAGTTCCGGTGGGAACAGGAAGAAGTGGTAGGGGCTTTTTTGTCTGAATATGAAGCACGGGTAATCAAAGGAGCGACGAGTTCTGCGCCGGAGGAGCAGCTGCGCGTGATGCCAAAGCAGGAGACGGTATTGCCGATGCAGGAGGAGCCGGACGAGAAGACTTTAAAGAAAAAGCAAAAGCAACGGGAACAAAAGATAAATGCCGGAAAGAAGAAAGGAATATTAGCTGCAAGCGAGTATTCATTGGATATGCAGAAGAAATATTCCGCATATATGCAAAAGAAGGAAGCAGCCGGGGATAGACAGGAGAAAGACCTTGAATTCCTGAAGAAATGTGTGAGCTGTTTTGAAGTGACCCCGGCAATCGGAGATCCGGTTTATGTAGGAGAGAATCCGGCAGAAGCACAGGAGTATATGGATAATCTGAAAGAAGCAATCGACTATTTTACATTGCGGAACCCGGAGCTGTTAAGTAAAATGACAATAACTTTTCAGCAGAAGGTAGGCAGTGCGATGAAATCCTATCCGGTGCTGGAGGCGGCTTATGATAATGCCCTGATGAAGAACGGCCTGAAGCGGAATGGACAGCAACTGGTTCCGATTGACGGGAATGATTTATTGAGGCTGCGTTTGGATGAAGAGGTTCGGCAGAGCCTTGTGGAGCAGGGAAAGAAGAATAAAGAAGAGTTAGACGCTGTTGTTGCGGAAGAGGTTGAACAATATTCCAAAAAAAAGCTGGCAGAAGTGCAGGTATTGAAGCAGCAAGTACGGGATGAATACAAAGCAAAGAAAGGTACTTCGTTTATTAAAACGGATCGAATCACGAATCCTTATCATTTTGATGGATTAGATATCTTTGCGACAATGCTGGAGGCACATCCGGAAGAATATGCAGCGAATAAGGAGGTATTGGATTCCATCATGGTATATTCGCGGAACATCATGGAAACCATACCGATATATGATTCAGATTTTTCACTGACCAGTGAAATGCCGGTGGATATAGAACCGGAGGTGGCAGAAGCAATGCATATCCGGCAGGAAGGCACGGATGTTAAAAAAGATAATCTGCAGACTACCATTACCATGCTGGAAATGTCACTGAAACATATTCTCGAAGGAAAGCCGATTTATGACAAAATGGCAGAGTTCCTGTATCAGTTCGGATATGCCAGTCAGGAATACCTGGATGCACAGAAAAAGGCAGTTGATGATGCAAAAATGTATGGAGATGCATATAAGAAGAAGACCGAAATCTGGAAAAAACTGATTGGCGATGAGAACGAAGAGGTTAGGAAGGCACTGGAAGGCGACAGCAGAGCCTTTATGCTGATGCAGATAGAGGATACAGAAGAGGCACATCGCTATAATCAGGAAATTCTTGAGGCCAAGAAGTATACGCTGAAAGCTGCGGATAAGATGAAGACGCAGGCAGAGCGAGAAGAAGCACAGTCAGAAATCGTGCGGATATATAAACCGAAATTTCAGGCATTATATAATGAAACCATGAATATGGAACTGGAAAGTCTGCAGAATATGGATCCTCAGGAAATTATAAACAGGCAGGGGGAGTTCCTGCGAATAGGGATGGAAAATATGCATTTGTGTGACTGCTGTAAACAGATAGATCCGGTTACAGGAAAGTCCATTAAAGAATTGGTATTTCCATCACATGAATTGGAGAAAATCTATACCAGTAAGATTATTCTGATTCAAAATTATATGGTTATGGGCAGGATGCTGAGCATGATGGAGGCTTATAAGAAGGATGCCCTGACGTCGGATATGCTGGCGAATGAGACAGAAATGCAGAAGCTGGATTCTATGAGGCTTACAGGAAAAGAAAGTGACAGGATTCTGGAATTTGCAAAGCATTCCTATAAGTCGGCAGAAAGTGCGGTTAAATTGGGTTGGAAATTGCTGAATGATGCATACATAAAGCGCGGAATGAAATTTTATACAGGAGAGAAAACGGAACCGAGTGAAAAGCATACACCGAGGCGCATAGAGAATAAGATTTCAGAGGCAGTGGAAAAGGTGAAAAAAACCATGAGCGGTACCTCAGAAAAAGAGGTCAGAGCTGCTTACTATAAGCTGGTACAGATGGGCAGACAGGAGGAAGCAGACCTGATAGAAGCGGAGTATGGACTGACAAACAACAACTACCATCTGGCGGGTGAGAAGAAAGAAATTAATGAAGCCTTGTTCCGCAGCTTTGGCTGGGCAGAGAGTACAAAGGGACTGAAAGATATGCCGGAAGAAGAGTTCGAGGCGATTGTTAAACTATTAGCTGCAGGACATCTTAAGCTGAGCAGGGAACAAATGGAAGAGGCGGATATTACCGAACAGGCAGCTATGGAGGATATGGAGACGCAGGCAGACCTGCAGGCAAAGAATAAGGAAGGTCTTCGCAGACTGCTGCATGCAATGGCACCGCATTTGGATTATCTTGAAAAAAAATATGGATATGAAATTCCGCAGTATGAGTATGTAATGGCACATATGGAAGAATTCCATGATGACTTTATTTTCTGCCAGGTAACGGAGAATATAGTGACACATTTTGATGTGCTTGACAGCAATAATCCGGAGGAGATGAGGCTGATACACCAGATACATTTCTATAACATAGTTGGTATAAAGGCAGTCTCGTTGTTTTCACAGGGTATGCTGAACGATGAGGCCGGAGGCAACAGACTGGAGAGAATAAGGAATTGCAGAGATACAGCCGAAATAGCAGAATCACTGGATTACTTGAAGGCCCATCCAAAGACTGCGGCTGCCGGAGAGTAGGAGGAAGACATGATGGATATAATAAAGATATCAGTAAGCGATATTGCTTTATATGTGAAATATATTCCACGCAGTATCCAGCAGGAATACATCTTTAATGAGCAGATACTTCTGATGGGAGTTTTACAAATGGATATTCCGAGTGGTGTTGTTGTACTGGAACGCTCCGGAAATGCAGTATCAATGGTATATATGAATCTTGCGGATACAGTAAAGGATACAGAATACGAAGATGCGGTATTTCTTGAAGTATTGACGTATGTACGAGAGGAAGGGTATCAGAAATTCGCGGTTGAATATCAGAGGTCACTAAGACCGAGGCTTCATGAGATATGTGAGGCACTTGCATTTGACTTTGAGGATCTGCAGAGCGGATATTTCAGGTTCCGGCTTAAGGATCTAAAGAATGATATCCTTAAGAAAGGCAGCTATGGAAATGTAAAAGCGTTAAAGGATGTGAAACAGCATACGATTGATGCTATAGCGGCAAAAGCACGGGATACATATGAATTATATGTGGATGCTCCGATCTATGCGGCGGATTATGATGCAGACTGCAGCTGTCTGTATATGGATAAAAATATACCGAAGGGAATTCTGCTTGTGAAGCAGAGTGATTCGGAAATCGGAGTATCCATGCTGTACTCGGATGGCACTGCGATGATGGCACCGTTAGAAATGCTTCAATACATGACGGACAGAATATATCAGAAATATCCGGAAGAGATGTATTGCTCTGTGACTGCACTGGATGACAGAATGGTTGCATTTGTTAAGAAACTGACCGGATTAGAGGCAGAATATCGTACGAGGGCAGTCTTACAGCTGAAGAATGCTTAAATACTTTGGTTATAATTGTGTAAAAAGTGGGAAAATTTAATGAAAAATATACAAATAAAAGATAAAAAAAGGGCTTTTAATAAAAGTATAATTCTATTTTTTTTTACCAGAAAACAGTAATTTTGCAGAAAAAGGCGAAAAAAACAGATGAAAATTTGTGATTTTGCATAAAAAAAGATTTTCAAATAGAGTAATAAGTGTTATAATAAATCTATCATGCGTAAAGGGGTGACGACATATGATTAAGAAGGAAATGATAGCGATGCTTCTGGCAGGCGGTCAGGGCAGCCGGCTGGGTGTTTTGACCTCAAAGTTAGCCAAGCCTGCAGTTGCTTTCGGTGGTAAGTACAAGATTATCGATTTTCCGCTTAGTAACTGTATTAATTCAGGTGTGGATACTGTCGGTGTACTTACACAGTACCGTCCGCTCAGACTTAATCAGCATATTGGAATAGGTATGTCATGGGATTTGGATCGTAATATCGGTGGTGTTACCGTATTGCCGCCATATGAGAAGAGTACAGATAGCTCCTGGTATACAGGAACAGCCAATGCGATTTATCAGAATCTGGAGTTTATGGAGTATTATAATCCGGATTATGTACTGATACTTTCCGGTGACCATATTTATAAGATGGATTATGAGGTAATGCTGGATTACCATAAGGCCAGCAAGGCAGCAGTTACATTGGCAACTTATGAGGTGCCGATGGAGGAGGCCAGCCGGTTTGGCGTGGTTATTACAGATGACGAGGGATGCATTCAGGAGTTTGAAGAGAAGCCGGAGCATCCGCGTAGCAATAAAGCATCCATGGGTATTTACATCTTTAACTGGAAGGTATTGAAGAATGCACTTCAGGTTATGAAAGATGTTCCGTCATGTGACTTTGGTAAGCATATTATTCCTTACTGCCATGAGCAGGGCGAGAGAATCTGTGCATATGACTTCAAGGGCTACTGGAAGGATGTAGGAACTCTTGGTTCATATTGGGAAGCTAATATGGAACTGGTAGATATTATTCCGGAGTTTAACTTATATGAAGAATTCTGGAGAATCTACACCAAGAGTGATGCATTACCACCGCAGTACATAGCAGATTCTGCAAAGGTAGGAAAGTGTATTATCGGAGAAGGTACCGAGGTTTACGGCGAAGTAGAACATTCGGTTATCGGCTCTGCAGTTACGATCGGGGAAGGTGCAGTTGTCAGGGACTCCATTATCATGAATGGAGCTGTGATTGGTAAGAACTGTGTGATCGATAAAGCTATTATTGCTGAAAATACCGTGATCGGAGACGGAGCGGTTCTTGGTGTCGGCGAGTACGCACCGAGCGAGTACAATCCGAAGGTATATGCATTTGACCTTGTTACCATTGGTGAGAAATCAGTGATTCCGCCAAACGTTAAGATTGGAAAGAATACGGCGATTTTCGGAGAAACAGTGCCGGAAGATTATCCGAATGGCGAGCTGAAGAGTGGCGGAAGTTTGATAAAGGTAGGTGATTTGGCATGAGAGCAATCGGTATCATTTTAGCAGGTGGTAACAGCAACCGTATGGGCGGTTTATCTGCAAAGAGAGCAGTCGCAGCTATGCCTATGGCAGGAAGCTATCGAAGTATTGACTTCTCTCTGAGTAATATGACGAATTCGCATATTCAGAAGGTTGCGGTTTTTACACAGTATAATTCGCGTTCATTAAATGAACACCTGAATTCCTCCAAATGGTGGGATTTTGGAAGAAAACAGGGTGGCCTGTATGTATTTACGCCAACCATTACAACCACAAACAGCTATTGGTACAAGGGTACTGCAGATGCACTGTACCAGAACATCAGCTTTTTAAAGAACAGCCATGAACCATATGTAGTAATTGCTTCCGGTGATGGTATTTATAAGCTGGATTACAATAAGGTTCTGGAAGAGCATATTGCGACCGGTGCTGATATCAGTATCGTATGTAAAGAGATCCATCCGGAAGAGGATGACATCAGTCGTTTTGGTGTTGTGACCCTGAATAATGACGGATGGGTAACGAATTTTGAAGAGAAACCGCTGGTAGCACAGAGCAATCTGGCCTCTATCGGTGTCTATGTAATCAGAAGAAGACAGTTGATCGAGCTTCTGGAGAGTTGTGCGAAGGAAGGACGGACAGATTTCGTTAAGGATATTCTGATTCGTTATAAAGATGTTAAGAAGATTCACGGTTATAAGATGGAGTCATTCTGGAGCAACATTGGAAGTGTTGAGTCATATTATAAGACCAATATGAAGTTCCTGGATAAGGATACACGTGATTATTTCTTCCGCACACATCCGGATGTATATACGAAGGTAGAAGATCTTCCGCCTGCAAAATATAATGGTGATGCAGTTGTGAAGAACAGTCTGGTTGCCAGTGGCTGTATCATCAATGGTACGATCGAGAATTCTGTACTGTTTAAGAAGGTATACGTTGGAAATAATTGTGTCATTAAGAATTCCATTATTCTGAATGATGTACATATTGGGGATAATTCATATATTGAGAATTGTATTGTTGAGAGCAGAGACACCTTACGGGCGAATACAGAGTATATCGGTGAGCCGGATAAGATTAAGGTAGTAGTTGAAAATAACTTCAGGTATACACTGTAGGCATTTTCGGTACGGGGACTAGGTTACATAGGGGGTTATCAGATGAAGATTACGGACGTACGAGTACGCAAAGTAGCAAAAGAAGGTAAGATGAAGGCAGTGGTATCGATTACGATTGATGATGAGTTCGTTGTACATGATATCAAGGTCATCGAAGGTGAAAAGGGACTGTTTATTGCAATGCCGAGCCGGAAGGCTGTGGATGGAGAATATCGGGATATTGCGCATCCGATTAATTCTGCAACCAGAGATCATATTCAGAAGCTGATTCTGGATGCCTATGAGAAAGCATTAGAAGAAACAGACGAATTGTAAACTTCATGAAAAAGAGTCATGCAGCTATATGGGTAGCTGCATGGCTCTTTTTGTATGTGTCGAAGAAAAGGAAAGTATTTAATAATATTAAATAAAATGAAAAATCTTGCAGAATAAATGTGTGTGGTTCATAATAGAATATAGACTGCAATTTGATGCATACGAAGAGAAAACAGGAGGAGCTTATAAAATGCCCAAGTTTAGTGTAAAAAAACCATATACCGTTCTGGTGGGAGTAATAGCGTTGCTGGTATTTGGCTTTGTAACATTCAGTAAGTTATCTACGGATCTGCTTCCGGAGATGGAGCTGCCATATGTAGTAGTAGTCACAACCTATCCCGGTGCAGCACCGGAACGTGTGGAGAGTCAGGTGACGGAGGTGCTGGAATCATCCCTGGGAACGGTGAATGGTGTAGAGAACCTGACCAGTACATCCAGTGAGAATTACAGTATGCTGACACTGGAGTTTTCAGAGGGAACCAATATGGACAGTGCCATGATAAATCTGTCAACGGCACTTGATCAGGTGACTCTACCGGATAAATGCGGCAAACCAATGCTGTTGGAAGTATCTATGGATATGATGCCAACGATGGAGGTTACGGTTGACTATGATGATATGGACATTTATGAGCTGAGTGAGTTTGCAGAGAATACCCTGATCCCATATCTGGAAAGACAGACCGGCGTTGCCAGTGTTACCGGTATGGGTCTGGTAGACGAGATGGTAGAGGTTCGGCTGGATAAAGAGAAGGTAGATGATTTAAATGATCGGCTGGCGGCACATGTCGATGATTCACTGGCGGAAGCAAAGGATAAATTAGACAGTGCCGGTACAGAGCTGGCCAGCGCCCAGAGTAAATTAGATGAAGGTAAGAAGACCTTAGAGGATCAGCAGAACAGTACATCTTCAGAGCTGGCAAAGGGTAGCCAGATGTTGGATGAGGCAATGGCGACCAGAGCTGCCTACAGTGCACAGCTGACCAGCCTTCAGGCAAGCAAGGCAGCATTACAGGCTGAGCAGAAGGCATATGAGGATGCGAAGATTGAGGAAACCTATGCACAGCTGAACACTATGTTTGACGGAATCCACACAGTGGCGGAAAGCATGGGAAAGGGCGATACCGTTCCGACCGATATTGTGGATGCTTATACACATCCGGAGAAGCTGCAGGCTTTTGTTCAGATGCTGGAGCAGTTGAAGGCTATGCAGGGCATGCCGGGTGTCCCGGAGATAACTGATGCACAGATCGAGCAGATGAAGGGCTTGACCGCAGATAGTCTGAAACAGATCGATACTGCGCATAAGCGGATACCGGAGATTGCAGAAGCACTGAATAATCTGGAGATTGAGATTGCAGCCGCACAGGCGATTCTGGATAATGTAAATGCACAGACACAGCAGGCAGCAGACAGCTATGCAGCAATGGAAGAAGGAAAGATCTCTGCGGCAGCAGGATTCGGTGCGGCAAGTGCAGAACTTTCGGCAGCACAGAAAGCTCTGGATGATGGAAAGGCTGAATTGGAAAGCTCCAAAGAGTCTTATGAGTCAGCGAAAGAAACGGCATTGAAAAATGCCAATCTGGACTCTTTATTAAGTCTGGATACATTATCAAACCTGATTTCTGCACAGAACTTCTCAATGCCGGCCGGATATATTTATGAAGGAGATGCACAGTATCTGTTAAGAGTCGGAGATGAATTCGCAGATATGGATGAACTCCAGAACACATTGCTCTGCGATGTGGATGGAATCGGAGAGATTCGTCTGAAAGATGTAGCGGCGATCACGATGATTGATAATTCAGCAGATAGTTATGCCAAGGTAAATGGAAACGAAGCAATTATCCTGGCGATTTATAAAGCAAGTACAGCCGGAACGGCCAGCGTATCTGACCGATGCAATGAGGCAATTACGGATATGACCGATGAGTATCCGGGATTACATATCCTGAACCTGATGGATCAGGGAGAGTATATTGATATGATCATTAAATCCGTACTTTCCAACCTGGTTGTGGGTGCAATCCTGGCAATCATCATTCTGGCAATTTTCTTAAAGGATGCAAAGCCAACAATCGTAGTCGCGTTCAGTATTCCGCTGAGTGTATTGTTTGCTATGGTACTGATGTATTTCAGCGGCATGACGATGAATATCATATCCCTTTCCGGTCTGGCACTCGGCGTCGGTATGCTGGTAGATAACTCCATTGTTGTAATTGAGAACATCTACCGATTGAGAAATAAGGGAATCCCATCTGCCCGGGCGGCAGTCATGGGAGCCAATCAGGTAGCGGGTGCGATCATTGCGTCTACCCTGACGACGATCTGTGTATTCCTTCCGATGGTGTTTGCAACCGGAATTGCGAAGCAGCTCCTGCCGGATATGGCATGGACGATCGCATTCAGTCTGGTTGCCAGTCTGATCGTGGCATTGACTGTGGTACCGAGTATGAGTGCGACAGTTCTGAAGAATACAAAGACCAAATCCCATCGGTGGTTTGATGCTGTGATTCGCGGATATGAGAAAGCACTTCGTTTCTGCCTGAAGCGGAAATGGCTGCCAATCGCTCTGGCGGTGATATTGCTGGCCGGTAGTGTGTTCCAGGCATTCCGGACCGGACTGGTGTTGATCCCTTCCATGGGAAGTAATCAGATGTCGATTTCTATCACGACAGATCCGGATAATTCCGATCAGGAGAATTATGCACTTGCAGATGAGGCAATGGAGCGCCTCATGGCAATCGACGGTGTAGAGACGGTCGGAGCAATGACCCAGAGCTCTATGAGCATTGCCAGCACCTCCGATGCAACGAATAGTTTCTATTTCTATATTCTGGTGTCCGATAAGGCGGCAAAGAACAATGCTGCAGTCGGAAAGCAGATGGAGGATGCACTTGCGGATATGGATCTGCAGGATGTAAATGTATCCCTGTCCAACATGGATATGTCCAGTCTGATGGGCAGCGGTATGCAGGTGGATATCTATGGCTCTGATCTGGATACTATGCTGCAGGTATCCGAGGATGTGAAAGGCATTCTGGAAGAAGTCGGCGGCATGGAGGATATTTCCAATGGGCAGGAAGAGGGAGATAGCCAGTTGAAGATTCTGGTGGATAAAGATAAGGCAATGAAATATAATCTGACAGTGGCACAGATTTATGCAGAGATTGCCGGTTCCCTGACCACCGAGAATACAGCAACCACGCTGACAATGGATGGAAAAGATTATAGCGTGATCGTGGTTGATGAGACCGATAAGGTTAATAAGTCCAATGTGATGGATTATGCATTTGAGGTAAACACAACGGATGAGGATGGCAGTCAGACAACCGAGGAGCATACGCTCAGCGAGTTTGCAAGTCTGGAGGAAAGCAAGAGTGTTGCATCGATCGGCCGTGAGAATCAGACACGGTATCTGAGTGTTACCGCAGCAACGATGGATGGATATAATACGACGCTTCTGGCAAGACAGGTACAGGATAAGCTAGATCAGTATCAGGCTCCGGATGGCATTACGATTAAGATCGGTGGCGAAAGTGAATCCGTGAATGATGCGTTAAAGGATATGCTTCTGATGATCCTGCTGGCAATCGTGCTGATCTATCTGGTTATGGTGGCACAGTTCCAGAATCTGGTATCTCCGTTTATCGTGCTGTTGACAATACCGCTTGCATTTACGGGAGGCTTTCTGGCATTGCTGATCAGCGGGGAAGAAATCTCACTGATTTGCCTGATGGGCTTCCTGGTATTGTCCGGTGTCATTGTAAATAATGGTATTGTGTTTGTGGATTATGTAAATCAGCTTCGAATCGGCGGTATGGAGAAGCGGGAAGCACTGGTTGAAACCGGTAAGACCCGTATGAGACCAATCCTGATGACTGCATTGACAACCATCCTTGCAATGTCTACCATGGCATTCAGTACCGATATGGCATCCCAGATGGGCAAGGGTATGTCAATCGTAGTCATCGGCGGTTTGACCTATGGTACATTAATGACATTGTTTATTGTTCCGGTATTTTATGATATTATTTACCGGAAGAAAGAAATGAAGGCCGTAGATATCGGAGACGAGGAAACTCTGAAAGCAGACGAGGCTGCAATGGCAGAGGGAATCGGTGATGTGGATGTAGAAGAAGCATCAGAAAATCCGGCAACAGAAAGCAATGGAGAGGATAGACATGAGTAAGTTAAAAGCAGTGATATTAGCAGCAGGAAAAGGCACCCGTATGAAATCGGATCTGCCAAAGGTGTTGCATGAAATCAACGGAAAGCCAATGGTAGAATACGTAATAGAAGCGGCAAGAGCGGCAGGCGCAGAAGAAATCTGTCTGGTGGTTGGCCATAAGGCAGAGCTGGTGAAGGAACGAGTGGGAGATGGTGTTACCTATGTGTTGCAGGAGCAGCAGCTGGGTACCGGTCATGCAGTGAAATGTGCCATGGACTTTATCGGTACGGAGGGTGATACCATGATCCTGTGTGGAGACACGCCGATCATTACCGGTAAGACACTGGATGAACTGATCGCCTATCACCGGTTATATGATCTAAAGGTAACGGTGCTGTCAACGATTCTGGAGGATGCGACCGGATACGGAAGAATCGTGCGGGATGCAGAAGGGAATTTTCTGCGAATTGTGGAACAGAAGGATGCCACACCGGAGGAGCAGGCAATCCGGGAGATCAATTCCGGCATGTATGTATTTCAGTCTGCGGCACTTTCAGACAGCCTGACGAAGCTGAAGAATGACAATGCACAGAAGGAATACTATCTGACAGATACGATAGAGATCATTAACCGGGAGAACCGGACCGGCGGCATTGTTGTGGGAGCAATGGCTACGGAGAATGCGGATGAAACCCGTGGAGTGAATACAACGGAACAGCTGGCAGAGGCAGCAGAGATTATAAATCACCGGTAGGCCGGGAAAAGGAGGCATGAAAATGCCTCCCTTGTAATTTATCAAAAGCTGTGGTACATTTAACTGATGTAGGAAAACAGATGTAGCATAGATTAGAGACAGGATGATTCAGAAGGAGAACCCCGATATGAAGATCATTGCAGGACTTGGAAATCCGACGAAGGAATACGAAGGAACGAGACATAATATTGGATTTTCGGTGATAGACAAGCTGGCTGATAAATATAATATAAGTATGAACGAGAAGAAGCACAAGGCAATCTGTGGGAAAGGAATGATCGAGGGCGAAAAGGTAATCCTCTTAAAGCCACAGACCTATATGAACCTGAGTGGAGAAAGCGTTGTCGATGCAGTGAATTTCTATAAGGTAGATCCGGAAGAGGATGTGATCATCATTTATGATGATATTGATCTGGATGTAGGCAAGCTGCGAATCCGGGCAAAGGGCAGTGCCGGTGGACATAACGGGATGAAGAATATTATTGCACATCTTGGAACACAGGTCTTTCCGAGGATTCGGGTCGGAGTCGGTGCGAAGCCGAAGGACTGGGATCTGGCGGATTATGTACTGGGACGGTTTCCGAAAGAAGAGCTGCCGGAGATTGAGGCAGGACGGGAAACTGCCTGTGAAGCGGTGAAGATCATAGTTTCACAGGGAGTGGAAGCAGCAATGAATCGAATAAATGGAAGGTAATCAAAATGAAAGCAATGACAGAGCCTGTTAGGGAGAGCAAGTCTTATCAGGCAATCTTGCAGGCGATGAACCGAAAAGGCTTTACAGCGGTATCTGGTTTGACAGATACCGCCTTTAGTTGTGCCATTCATTGTCTGGGAGCAGACAAAAAATATCGACTGATCATCACATATGGAGAGCAGCGGGCAAAACAGCTGGAAGAGAACTACCGCTTCTTTGACCGGAACGTGTATGTATATCCGGCTAAGGATGTGCTGTTCTACAGTGCAGATGTACATGGAAATGCAATCGTCAGACAGCGGATCGAGATCCTGAAACGGATCGTAGAAGAGGAAGCTTCTACGATCATTTTCCCGGTGGAAGCTCTGATGGAACGGGTTCCGGGACCGGAGCATTTAAAGAAGAACCGGCATCTGATCCGGGTGGGAGACACGGTAGATGTGCAGGCGTTCAGCCAGATCATGACGGCATTCGGTTATGAGAAACGGGATGCGGTAGAGGAGCCGGGACAGTATGCAGTCCGTGGCGGCATTCTGGATGTTTATCCGCTGACAGAGGATTGTCCGTATCGGATAGAGTTATGGGGCGATGAGGTGGATTCCCTGCGGAGCTTTGACGTGGAGAGCCAGCGCTCGATTGAGGAAGTGAAAGAGCTTCTGATCTATCCGGCAACAGAGATCGTACTGAGTGACAGCCGGATCGCGGCAGGTCTGAAGAAGATTGAGACAGAGCATAAGAAATGCGCCAAGGCATTGAAGGAGGCGTTTCAGACAGAGGCATATGCCAGATTGAACCGGACGATCGCTTCACTTCGGGAGGAGTTAACAGAGCTGCATGAAGCAGTGGGTATTGACAGTTATCTGCCTTATTTCTACAGCAATCTGGTGTCGATTCTGGATTATTTTCCGGAGGGCACCTGTGTATTTATAGACGAACCGAAGCGGATCGAAGAGAGTGCGGATGCATATCAGCTGGAGTTTCAGGAAAATATGAAGACCAGACTGGAGGGCGGTTATATTCTTCCGGGGCAGATGGAACTGCTTTTAAATATGGAGGATGTCCGGCATCGGCTGGAGAACCGGTCGGCAGTCCTAAATACCGCATTGATGCAGAATCTGGAAGAGAAATGGGGAAAGATTCCGACGATCCGGTGGGAATCAAAGCAGGTACAGTCCTATGACAATCATTTCGAGCTTCTGGTGAAGAATGTACAGGCGTGGAAAAAGAAGAAATACCGGATAATCATTCTCTGTTCTTCCGGCACCAGAGCACAGAGGATCGCGGCAGAGTTTGATGACTATGAGCTCTCGGCATTCTACAGTGAAACACTGGATCGGGAGCTTCAGCCCGGAGAAATCATGGTGGCAGCCGGTAGACTGAATAAGGGATTTGAATTCCCGGACGAGAAGCTGGCAGTCGTAAGTGAAGGTGATATTTTCCAGACCGGAGAGCGGAGCCGCAGGAAGCGGATGAAGCCACAGTACAGCGGAGAGAAGATTAACAGCTTTGCGGATATTTCCGTGGGTGATTATGTGGTTCATGAGAATCATGGAATCGGTATCTATCGTGGAATTGAGAAGATAGAGGTTGATAAGGTCGCAAAGGACTATATCACGATTGAGTATAAGGATAACAGTAAATTATATATTCTGGCATCCCAGCTGGATCTGATCCAGAAATATTCCAGCAAGGATGGGGCCCGACCGAAGATCGATAAGCTGGGCGGTACGGCATGGCAGGCGACGAAGACCCGGGTAAAAGGACATGTGGCAGGCATTGCGAAAGAACTGGTGAATCTCTATGCGGTACGGCAGGAGAAAGAAGGCTTTGCATATTCTCCGGATACCGTATGGCAGAAAGAGTTTGAGGAAGCATTTCCTTATGAAGAGACCGATGATCAGCTGCGGGCGATCGCTGAGACGAAGGAGGACATGGAGAGTCATCGTATCATGGACCGGTTGATCTGCGGGGATGTCGGGTATGGTAAAACCGAGGTCGCAATCCGGGCGGCATTCAAGGCAGTGCAGGATGGCAAGCAGGTAGCATATCTGGTTCCGACTACGATTCTGGCGCAGCAGCATTTCGCAACATTTCTGGAACGGATGCGGAATTATCCGGTGACCGTTAAGA
Source organism: Clostridium sp. CAG:632 (assembly GCA_000431515.1). Taxonomy (GTDB): domain Bacteria; phylum Bacillota; class Clostridia; order Lachnospirales; family Lachnospiraceae; genus CAG-632. The sequence goes on from HF991318.1 coordinate 65,258, forward strand.
TGATGTCCCGGTTCTGTACACCGACCGAGCAGAAGAAGATCATCAGCGGATTGAAGGACGGTTCGGTGGACATTGTGATCGGAACACACCGGCTATTATCCAAGGATCTGGTATATAAGAACCTTGGATTGCTGGTCATTGATGAGGAACAGCGATTTGGTGTTGCTCATAAGGAGAAGATCAAGCAGATCAAGAAGGATGTGGATGTGCTGACCCTGACGGCGACTCCGATTCCGAGAACGCTCCACATGAGTCTGATCGGAATCCGCAGTATGAGTATTCTGGAGGAACCGCCGGTAGACCGGCAGGCGATTCCGACCTACGTGCTCGAATATAATCCGGAGCTGGTGCGGGAGGCAATCAACCGGGAGCTGGCGCGAGGCGGTCAGGTATATTATGTGTATAACCGGGTGAATGATATTGATCTGGTAACGGCGAAGCTGCAGGAGCTGTTGCCGGAGGCCAGAATCGCTTATGCACACGGTCAGATGAAGGAACGGGAGCTGGAAACGATCATGTACCGGTTCATTAACGGAGAGATCGATGTACTGGTTACAACGACCATTATTGAAACCGGTCTGGATATTTCCAATGTAAATACCATGATCATTCAGGATGCTGAGA
>HF991318.1:65917-67921 GCA_000431515.1 Clostridium sp. CAG:632
GTTTAATAGGCGGGGGGGAGGAGGGGGGCGGTCTAACCGCCGGGCTTCTGCATTTCTGATGTATCGGAAGGATAAGATGCTGAAGGAGACCGCGGAGAAACGGTTACAGGCTATCCGGGAGTTTACGGATCTGGGTTCCGGCTATCGGATCGCATTGCGGGATCTGGAAATCCGGGGAGCCGGAAATCTTCTGGGTGAAGACCAGTCCGGGCATATGGAGGCTGTGGGATATGATCTGTATTGCAAGATGTTGAATGACGCTATCCGGGAGCAGAAGGGTGAAGTGGTAGAGGAGACCTTTGAGACCACGATCGATCTGCCGATCGATGCCTATATTCCGGCTACTTATGTGAAGAATGAGTTTACCAAGCTGGAATTATATAAGCGGATTGCAGGTATTGCCGGTCAGGAAGCATTGGAGGATATGCAGGATGAGCTGACGGATCGGTTCGGTGAGCCACCGGTGGCAGTTATGAATCTGCTTCAGATCGCATTGCTGAAGGCGAAAGCCCATGATGCCTATATTGCCGAGATTTCAGAAAAGGGTGATGCACTTCATTTCGTGATGTATCCGAAGGCGAAGGTACAGACGGAACGAATCGACGAGTTCATGAAGCAGTATCGGGGCAAAATGAAGATGAATGTGACAAAGGAGCCTACATTTGTGCTGAATGTGAAGGGTATAAATAAGAAAGAACGCTTAAATTGTGTCGAAAGTGTGATAAATGAGGTCCATCTATTGATAGATCGACAGTAAGAGTGGTAGTATAGAAACAAATTATAAAAAGGAGTATCACGGATGAAAAAGAAGATATTAGCAATGATTATGATAATGGCAATGGGCATTGCCACATTGTTGACCGGCTGCGGATCCAACGGAGGAGACGGTCAGGGTTCCGGATCGCAGAGTGGGAGTAACGGAAACGATCCGTCTAAGGTTCTGGTATTGAAGGTTGGCGATCAGGATGTTTATATGGATGCGGTGAATTATTATGCGATCGCACTGGTTGAGGCGATGGGACTCAGTGAAGGAACCGATGTGACTCAGAAATATAATGAGTCTTATGATACCCTGGATGCCGCGATGAAAGCACAGCTATTACTGCAGATCAGACAGGCAATGATCCTTTATCAGAAAGCGGAGGAGATGGGAATTACGTTAGATGATTCTGATAAAACAGAAGTTTCCAATATGATTGCCCAGTATAAGGAAAGTCATGATGCGGATAAGCTGCAGAAGTTTGGATTGACGGATGAAGCACTTGAGAAAGTCTATACCCAGTATAAGATGATCAGTAAAATGGAGGAACAGCTGCAGTCAGATTCAATGTCTACGGGAGACGTTGTAGAATACGGAACGATTGAAACATTAGCATTTCTGACCGTTGAAGTAGATGATTCCGGAAATGCAGTAACAGACTCAGACGGTAATTATAAGAAATTGTCTGATGATGAAATTACAGCTGCGAAGGCAAAGGCAGAGGAAGCATTGGAAAAAGCGAAAAACGGGGAAAGCTTCGAGGATTTGATCGATGAATATGATCTGTCATCGACATCCGGCACAACACATGCAACCACAGAGAGCCTGAAAGAGGCATATCAGCTGGAAGATGGACAGATCAGTGATGTTATGGAAACAGATTTTGGCTATACCATTGTTCATATGGTAAGCCAGAAAGATGATGAATATACAGGTATGGTACAGCAGTACAATGCACAGCAGGCAGTGAAGGATCAGGAACAGAGCTGGTTTGACGGATTCTTTATTCAGGATAGCGATGTTGTTGAGAAGGTTTGGAATGCATTTACATTCCAGGATTTTGTATAAGAGTAGCGATGGAGGTCATCTATGCGAGGGAAGAAGCGGAGACTGATTCTGTTTTTATCGGTATTTGCACTGCTGCTGACAGGGTGTGGGACCGGCAAGAATGAGGATACGGTAAAACAGATAAAGGCATTTACGGTTGGAGATGAGACTGTATATCTGGGTGAAGTATGGATTTA
>HF991318.1:67991-76173 GCA_000431515.1 Clostridium sp. CAG:632
GTATCTGGACGGTAGAGCTGCAGAATGAAGATGGCGATACGCAGACGGTAGAAACGATCACTAAGGAAGATATAGTAGAAGAGATTCTTCAGGTGAAGGTGCTTTGCAAAAAGGCGGAAAGCTATGGCGTGGCACTGACACAGGAGGAGCAGGATAAGATCGATCAGCAGGCACAGGAGTTTATCAGTGGCCTGACAGATGCGGATAAGGCAGAGACCGGAGTGACACAGGAACTGGCGGTACAGGTATATCAGGAGAATGCGATTGCCTCCAAGGTGTATGACAGGATCATGCAGGAGGGAAAGGTAGAGATCTCGGATGAACAGTGCCGGCAGACGAAGATCTATGACCTGTATTTCCCGACCTATACGGAAGAAGGAGAAGGTAATTTCACACCGGTTTCCGAGGAAGAGAAGAGTGCCAAACAGACACAGGCGGCAGAGGCGTACAGCCGGATTACCAGTGAAGATGATTCTCTGAATATTGAAACGGCTGCATATGAGTATGGATGCACAGAGTCTAATTTCTATACTATGTCGTATGAGGAGTATGTGGATCAGTACGGACAGGAGCTGGCAGACCGGATCTATGCCATGAAGGATGGTGATTATCTCGGAGTGGTGGAAAGTCAGTACGGATATCATGTGATCCAGATGATCGCATTGACCGATGCCGAGGCAACGCAGAATAAGAAACAGGAGCTGGAGACAGAACTGCGGAAGGAATATTTCACGCAGGTCTATAAGGATTATTTAAAGGAAATTGACAGTGGCTGGAAGTTCTCAAAGAATGTAAATGAAGATGCATGGAATATGATTCAATTCGTGCCGGGGACAACGGAAGAATAGATAAAGAGCAGGAGATATAAGATGAGCAGAAAAATACTGGTGTTGGATCTGGATGGAACACTGACGAATTCAAAAAAAGAAGTAACACCGAAGACCCGTGAGGCGATCCGGAAGCTTCAGGAACGAGGACATGTAGTAGCACTGGCATCCGGCAGGCCGACCGGAGGCATCCGGCAGGTGGCAGAGGCACTTCGGCTGGAAGAGACCGGAGGCTATGTACTGGCATTTAACGGTGCAAAGATTCTGGACTGGAAAACACAGGAGGTTCTGTTTCAGCAGACACTGGATCATAGATATCTGGCACCGCTTCTGGAGGCGGCATACCGGTACAATCTGTCACTGGTTACCTATCAGAATGAGTGGGTGATCGTTGAAACCGAGATGAACGAGTATGCAGAGCTGGAGGCACGGATCAATCATCTGAAGGTCCGGCGGGTGGATGACTTTGTAAAGGCGGTTGACTTCCCAATCAATAAATGTCTATATACCGGAGATCCGGTGCAGATTAAGAAATGCGAGGATGAACTGTTGGAACGTTACGGACAGGAACTGAGTATTTTTAAATCCGAGGATTATTTTCTGGAGGTCATGCCTCAGAATATAGATAAGGCGGCATCTCTGGATCGACTGATCCATGTGCTGGGAATCGAGCAGAAGGATGTTGTTTGCTGCGGAGACGGATATAATGATATATCCATGATCCGATATGCCGGAGTGGGCGTAGCGATGTCCAATGCAAAAGATGTAGTAAAGGAAGCGGCAGATGTGATTACCGGTTCGAATGACGAGGATGGTCTGGTGCCGGTGATTGAAAAGTATTTTCTGGAATAGGACGGTTGACGAAATGAAGTTAAATGATGTGTTTGTTTCGATGATAGAATTTGATCGGGGAGATGCAAGAAGAATTCAGCATTTTGTAAAGGTACATGCCTTTGCAAAGTTAATCGGAGAGTTAGAGAATATTGCAGAGGACGAGTTGTATACATTGGAAATTGCTGCTTATGTACACGATATCGGGATTCTGAAGTCTGAGAGAATCTATGGTGACAGCAATGGAAAGCATCAGGAAGAATTGGGACCGGATCTGGCAAAGGAGCTGTTGGTGAATCTGGGGTGTGAAGGTTCTGTTATTAAACGGGTGTGTTATCTGGTAGGACATCATCACACCTATTCCGATATTGATGGCAGGGATTATCAGATTCTGGTGGAGGCGGATTTTCTGGTGAATCTGCAGGAGAATCAGATGCCGTTAAGTGCGGTTGAACATGCATACAAGAATATTTTCCGGACGGAGACCGGCAGGAGACTGTGCCGGGAGATGTTCGGGCTGTAAATGAATGGTTTATAAGTTAAGGCAGAAACATAGTGTTCTGCCTTTTTAGCGTCTAAAAATATAAATCTTGCATGCATATAGAATATATGATATAGTTTTTATAGAGTAACCTGTGGGGGGACAGGGCAAATGGTACGTGTGCTGGGAAAGGTAAAGGGAAAATTAGAATATGATATATCGAATTGTGATGCTAGAGGAGGAACGATATGGAACGGACGAGTAGATGGCTGATCATCAGTATTATAATTGTTGGACTTGGAATTTTGGCTTGTATAGGAAAGGTCGGATATGATTATATTTCAAAACAAAATAAGGTGAAACAAACGGAGACAGCCACCTCGTCGGACGTTTCAGAAGGTACTGGCGAATATGGGACCAGTACACAAGAATCCTATATGGAAGATCCATACTTCAAAATAAAGAGAGAAATGGGAATTTCAGGACTGGAGGAAGGAAACACATTAGAGGTTGCAGGATATGAACTGGAAATGCTTTCTATGGACTATGTACAAGAATATGGGGATTGGAGACTTCCGTATGGAGTCACAGGAAGTGTGGGGCAGAAGATGGATGAACCATGTATTGTATTTCGAATGAAAGTTACGGCAGCGGAAGAGTTTGAGCCTTATGTATATAAGGAGGAAATCTCGCAATATCCGGTTCAGAATACGTTGCTTTTCTTTTTAAATGCAGAGCAGGAACCGATAGGAGGTTGTGAGGTATATGCAACCGGAGGTGATGGCTATGTGGATGGTGCAGCGGAGACGGGACCTTATGTAGTGGATTTATATTATGGCGAAACAAAAGAATTTGAAATAGCATTTAAGGATGAAGATCATTTGTTTCAACAGAATGAACCATTTTACATAGTGTTAGATCCCAATATAAGTGGTGTGGCAGCTTCCGGTTCTGTTGAGGGAGATATAAAGAAAGGATTTTTGCGATATGTGGAGAATTGAGTTGAATCGCTTGATTCGTTCTAAGGGACTTTATTTGTCGTTGGGTATTGGCATGGCATTAGCTATCTGGCACTTTTTAAAATGGGATCTTCCGGTATATCGGATGTGGGAACAGGTATATGATTTTAGTGCCTTGGGTGAAAAAGAAATATACATACCGACCGCATATGAAATGTGGATGAATAATGACGTATTTTCAACTCCGGAATATTTATTTCTGCTTTTTATTCCAATATTGGCGGTATTGCCATATGCAATGACTTATCATATCGATAGGACATCCGGGTGGATGAAGAATTTGAATGTACGCATGGAACGTGCCCGGTATATGCGGATGAAGTTGATCATGATATTCCTGAGCGGTATGGTTACAGTTATGATTCCGCTTATTGTACAATTTCTGATGGTTGCGTGCTGCTTTCCATTGAAGCACCCACAGCTGATAGGGGGATATACTTTGGTTGGTGTAAGAAATATATGGTATGTATTATTTTATACACATCCCCTTATATATACCATGCTATTTGTGGTTTTAAATGGAATATATGGCGGTATGATGGCAGTATTATCGATGTTTTTGGCACATGCCACAAATAAGGGAATTTTGGTTGGAATTATGCCATTCATATATCATCTGTTTTTGTTTTCTTTTTTGAACTTGATAGGACATGCAGAGCTGTCACCAATGAGATTTCTGAATGGAGAAACAAGCTGTAATTATTGGATACAATATCTGACCATGTTAATGATCACACTATTGTTAATTGTGATTACTTATAGGCAGGGGAAGGAATGCGATGTATATTAAATCAATCTGGAGAGAATTGGCGATATTAGTCGTATTCTATATAGTCTGGTATAACTGCTTTCTATATTTTATGGTTCCTGTTATTTTGCCAATCGGAGTCAGTTGTATGGCAGATGTGCTGTTAGCAGGTACTTATATAAATGAACGGCTTTTATTTATAACACCGGTAATCCTGCTGTTCAATTATATGGTGTATCATAGAAGACAGGGGGTAAACTGGAGAATTCGATATGGATCGGATTTGGGTATGCTATATAGATGTCTTGTGATAGCGGGAACGGGCATTGTAGCTATCCTTTTTGTTCAGATTGGGTTACTTGGATTCTGGGGGAAGATACAGGGGAAAGCGATATGTAATTGGAGCCTGACAACGAGCTGGTTCTGCAATCATTATGGCGGAACCTTGTATATATCCTGGGAGAAAGCAATACTGATATTGTTGGCACTGCATGGCATATTTTTGCTTGCAATTAGTATGGTTGAATATGTCTGGTTAATTAAGGGTGGTACACTTTGGGGGTTGGCTTTGGTACTATATATAGGAGGCGAGATAGAATATCGATTTCGCCCGATTTATCTATTATATCGTAGTAGTGGATTCTCAATCAATATGGGCTCTGAATTGTCTGCCTGGGTTATTCCGATTGTCAGTATGGTGCTTATAGGAGGAGTTAGTGTTATTTGTACAAAGATTATTAAAAGAAAATAGTTGGAAATATTTGGCATTTTTTGCCATGTTTTGTATTCTGGGTATTGTATTGCAACTGCACTTTCAGAAAGAAACAGGTGGGCAGTATGCACTGAATATTCAGAATCTGTATGTCCTGCTTTGGTATGGAAGAGAGCCGGTCAGAGAATATTCGGCCGGAAATATTATTCGGATACCGGGTTTGTGGTTTTGGATACATAGCGTTTTGTATATATTGCTGCTGAGATGTACGAATCGAAATGAGGACTATTCCTATATATGGATTGTAGAACAGGCATCAAGAAGCAGGATCTGGAATCAGATAGTTTGCCGTCTGATATTAAATACGATGATTTATATGGGATTATTATGGATTGCATTTGATATTGCCGCAAGGATAGGAAAAGGACTTCCTCAGATGACAGAAGGCTTAGAAGAAATGAGTGGGATATATAGGCATTTGACATTGGATGTATCCGGAAATGATTTGAAATTCTGGATGCATGTGATGATTATGCCGTTATTGGTTTGTATAGCACTTCATATGTTGCAGGAAGTTATGGCTATGTTTCTTGGAATGCAGATGAGTATTGTGATTTCTTTTGGATATTTATTTATAGCAAATTTTGTGTATGGGTGGGGAATCATTGGTAATGCAACGATGCTTTCCCGGAGCGAATTTCTTGGATATTCAGAGGATTGGTGGAAGACAGGATTGTTATGCATTTTTATTTGCATCCTATCGTATCTGATAGGATATCGAAGAATAACAAAAAAAGATATTATGGAGGGAATATAGGATGGAAGTCAGAATGAGTCATTGTTCAAAAATCATTCGAAAAGATAAGGTGCTTGAGAATATTTCGTTGGAATTTATATCGGGAAAGGTATATGGACTGCGTGGGGTGAATGGCTCTGGAAAGACGATGCTGCTGCGGCTGCTTTGTGGACTGATTTATGCATCCGAAGGTGAAGTGGTGATTGATGGTCAGGTGCTGGGAAAAGATATATCATTTCCGCCTAGCGTGGGAGTGCTGATAGAGAATCCTGGATTCCTGCCGGAATTTAGTGGATATGATAATTTATATGCGATTAGTCAGATTAAAAAGAAAATCGGCAGAAATGAGATTGAAGCAATCATGCGGGAATTTGACCTTGATCCCGGGGAACGAAAGCATTATCGAAAATTCTCACTGGGAATGAAACAGAAACTGGGATTGTGTGCTGCATTTATGGAACAACCGGATATGATCTTGCTGGATGAACCAACCAATGCCTTGGATGAACATTCGGTTATGGTGTTAAAACAAGAAATCGAAAGGCAAAAAGAGAGAGGAGCCTTAATTGTTCTGGCTTCGCATGATAGAGAAACATTAAATATGCTGGCAGATGAAATGATTGAAATCGAAAATGGGAAAATACGGGGAGCAGAGGTACATGATCAGAAAGAAAAGAAATAAGATTATAATCGGTGCAGTACTGAGCGTTATTTGTATAGGTGGCATTATATGGCGCATTTCCTATATTAATCATCGTTTTCCGGAGGAAACGATCGTTGATACGCGATATGGAGAAAGCGGAATATTACAACAGGATGTCGAAATGACAGTTGTGGAACAATTGTTTGTCCCGTTCGGTGAAAAGGAAGATGGATCCGAAGCGATAATATCAGATGGATATAATTATGTAGTGAAGGTTCAATTGAAGAATTATGGAGCGGAAGAAGCCAAAGTAGACCTGACCTCTCTTTATGTAGGCACTATGGGATTCACCAATGGAATTGAATTGGAAAAATATCTGGAATGGAATGAAAATGTAAAAACACTACATCCGGTGCTGCAAAGTCAGGAAGTGCTTGAAGTGAATTTGGTATATGAATTAATGGAATTTCAATGGAAAAAGAAAGATTGGTCTCATGTAACAGAACAACCATATTATTTGCAAAAAATCAATTATCCATATCTATACAAGTGGAGATGCAGCGATTTGTGATACGAAGGCAAAAAGGCAAAAAGTTATGGATTAATGCTTGACAGGATAAAATTACACAGATATAATGATAAAGCATGCGTAAATAGGTTACGCGTGCTTTTAAAGTCCGAAAAATCGGGCAATACTATTATAATCACAGGAGGTGAAAAACATGCCAACATTTAACCAGTTAGTTAGAAAGGGAAGACAGACTGTTGAAGCAAAGTCTACTGCACCAGCTCTTCAGAAGGGTTACAACTCATTAAAGAAGAAGCCTACAGATACTTCTGCTCCACAGAAGAGAGGAGTTTGTACCGCTGTTAAGACAGCTACTCCTAAGAAGCCTAACTCTGCTCTTCGTAAGATCGCCAGAGTTCGTCTTTCTAACGGAATCGAAGTTACCAGCTACATCCCAGGAGAAGGTCATAACCTTCAGGAGCATAGTGTTGTTCTGATCCGTGGTGGTAGAGTAAAGGACCTTCCAGGTACCAGATATCATATCATTCGTGGTACTTTGGATACAGCAGGCGTTGCTAAGAGACGTCAGGCTCGTTCTAAGTATGGTGCTAAGAGACCTAAGGATGCTAAATAGACCGTCAGGGCTAATGTAGTGTCTAAAATTTAATAGTGCTGGAGTAGGCTATGTTTTTCCTATATAGATAAAATGTAAGCATAATCCGCACGAACATGCCCGTAGTAACCGGGTGTGAGTACCTTTAAGCTAAATAATATTATTAGCTTTCAATATTTATTAAGGAGGGAAGAACCGTGCCACGTAAAGGACATATTCAGAAAAGAGATGTACTTCCAGATCCAATCTACAAGGATAAAGTGGTTACTAAGCTGATCAATAACATCATGTTAGACGGTAAGAAGGGTGTTGCCCAGAAGATCGTTTACGGTGCATTTGACCGTGTTGCTGAGGAAACCGGTAAGGATGCTTTGGAAGTATTTAATGAAGCAATGAACAACATCATGCCATTACTTGAGGTAAAGGCAAGACGTATCGGTGGTGCTACCTATCAGGTACCTATCGAAGTTCGCCCTGACAGACGTCAGGCTTTGGGTCTCCGCTGGATCACAACTTACTCTCGTGCGAGAAGTGAGAAGACCATGGAAGAGAGACTTGCAAAGGAGATTCTGGATGCAGCTAACAACACAGGTGCATCAGTAAAGAAGAAGGAAGATATGCACAAGATGGCAGAAGCAAACAAGGCATTTGCTCATTACAGATTCTAATCTGGTTAATTGCATATCCATAAAAATAAGGAGGAAAATACCTTGAGTGGAAGAGAATATCCATTGGAGAGAACCAGAAATATCGGTATTATGGCACATATAGATGCTGGTAAGACAACTCTGACAGAGCGTATCTTATATTATACCGGTGTTAATTATAAGATTGGTGATACTCATGAAGGTACAGCTACCATGGACTGGATGGAGCAGGAGCAGGAGAGAGGTATTACTATTACTTCTGCAGCAACAACCTGTCACTGGACCTTAGAGGATCATCATAAGAAGAAGCCAGGTGCTTTAGAGCATCGTATCAACATTATCGATACTCCGGGCCAC
>HF991319.1 GCA_000431515.1 Clostridium sp. CAG:632
GGCTGCGGTTGCCCTTCTGAAGCTCCTCCCGCAGATCTACGATTTCTACCTTCGGCAGGCTCCGCTTCTGTACCCGTTCCGTCAGCTTCCACAGCCGGTAATTTCCCTGCTCTGCCTGATAATAGGAACTGACGGACGGCGTTGCAGAGCCGAGGATCACACTGGCATGATTCATATCCGCCCGCTTGATTGCGGTCTCTCTGGCATGATATTTCGGTATATTATCACTCTTATAGCTGCTCTCATGCTCCTCATCGATCACGATCAGGCCCAGATTGGAAAACGGTGCAAACAGTGCAGACCGGGGTCCGATCACAATGTCCACCTCGCCCTTCCGGATACGCTCGAACTGGTCATACCGTTCCCCCTTGCTCATCCGGGAATTCAAGATTGTGATCCGTTCCCCAAAGTGTCTGCGGAACCGCATCACCGTCTGGAATGTCAGGGATATTTCTGGAATCAGCATAATGACTTGTCTGCCCTGTGCCAGAACCACATCCATGGCATGCATATATACCTCTGTCTTTCCGCTGCCGGTCACTCCATGCAGCAGATAGGTCTGATAATGACCGGCTTCATAATCCTGTCGAAAAACATCGATCAGGCCCTGTTGTGCCGGATTCAGCTCCGGCTCCGGCTCGGTCAGGTACCGCTT
>HF991320.1 GCA_000431515.1 Clostridium sp. CAG:632
TTAATGCGAAAGCAAAACAAGTTTTAAAGATATGATAGTAAAGAAACTTACAACTTCCAGTTTTGCTATTTTTGGGGTCGGGCATGCGGATGGTAAACGAATGGTCAAATGAAGAAGAATTTTGAAATTCACTTTACGATGAAGAAGTTTATGAAAATATAGAGATAGGTTAAATTTATCCTAGAAAAATGATATAATATCTATATAAGTTGATGGAGGTGTTCATATGACAGTAGATACAAATACAATGGTTTCAATTACAGAAGCAAATCAGAATTTTTCGAAAGTTGCAAGATTAGTTGATGAGCTTGGCTCGGTAGTCATACTTAAGAATAATGCACCAAGATATTTGGTAATAGATTTTAGTAAAGCAGATGATTGTGCTATCGCTAAAGATGAAGATGTACTTGAAATTTCAAAGAGATTACTTGCACAGAATAAAGAAGCTTATGAGGTGCTTGCTAAATGAAAAGACTGAATAAAGAGCAAATTTTGCTGCTCCATTCACAGCTTATTCACCAGACTGGCGGAACTGCTGGTGTAAGAGATTTTCAATTTGTTGGAGTCTGCCATAGAGACTCCGTTTCAAGTATTTGGCGGAGAAGAGTTATATCCAACGATTCAAGCAAAAGGTACGCGCCTGGGCTATGGCTTAATAAAGAATCATTGTATGCTGGATGGAAACAAACGAATAGGAACACATGCGATGCTTGTATTCTTTGCCTTAAATGGAATTGAATTACGGTATACTCAAAAAGAATTGTATGAAAGGGTTCTTTCGGTGGCTGATGGTAGAAAAAAAGAAATCAATAGCATTAATTATTATTTTACTTACAATTGTTGTTATTTTTATTTGTGGTCGATATTATTTTGCACACAATAAAAGTTATAAAAATGAGGCAATTGAAAAAGGAGATTATATATATCTTAATGGAGTAAGATATTCTCAAACATCGAAACTGGAAAATTATAAAATATCAAATGTGGTAATTTGTACATCTGATAGTGGGAGAAAATTATATGAGATAGAAGAATATCCTGATTATGAATATATTGCGGGATATTATGCATGGGACGGCGTAATATATAAAAAAGATGAAACAGACTGATAACTTCTATTTGTCGGGATGATGTGTTTTAAGGAGAAGAAAAATGGATTTTAATACTCTCGAGAAAGAAATAGAACAACTGAACAGGATAGATATACGCGCGAATTATACTAGCCGCGACAGATATTATAGATTGTATAATTCTATATATGAGAACTTACTTGAAATGGAAAAAGATAGCCTAATCTCCATAGAATCAGGAAGCAAGGGGCTTGGCTATCTTCGAGAGTTGATCACAAATGATGGCCCGGAGTTTAGCTATACAGTTGTTTTCTGGGAAAAGAATAGAAGTTTAAGAAAGTATAAGATCGGCGTATGCATACGAGGATTACCAATCTGTAAGCCAGTGGAGGATTGAATTTAACGGCACCTTCATAAATTATCGGCTATAATATATTGATGAAACAGGTAATATAAATATATAAGGGATGATAAAACATGGACTTAGATAAGTTGACCAATGAAGAAGAGAAGATACTCGCAACCGGAAAATTGCTTGCATATTGTGACGATAGGATAATTATAGAACCTCCGTGCTATGCTGAAATAATACTTGATCTGTTTGCTTCTTTCAATCATACCGGGAACAGCAAAAATGGTGAAACTCCGTTAGAAAAGCTACAGAATGATTTCCCGAACATTGCGGAAAACAAGTTATTGGATTTGATTGCATACTTCAAGCAAGTTAAGGAATACTGTGCTCTCGTCTGTTGTGCGTATGCACAGAAATATCCATATCCTGTTTGTAGTAAAAAATCCAACGAAGAACAAGAAGATGTTGAAAAAGTAGTAAAAGCCTGCCGTCAAAGATACCCTTGGTTAGAACAAAAATATATTGAGTCATATCTAATTGGCGTAGTTTATATGTGCATTAGATGATTAAATATATATCACTACAATGGAGGATATTTATGTTACAAACAAAAGATAGTTTGATAAAAATAATTAAAACAACGGATCCTCGGAAAATAGTGTTTTGGTTAGGAGCCGGTGTAGATTACAATTATCCAACGGGATTGCCATTAGCTAAATCTTTAATGGAAAGTCTTTTACAGTATTCTTGTGGAAGTTATTATGAGGATTTAAAACAACATATCAAAATAAATTTTCAAAATGGGATTCCAAGAATGGAAACCATTATTTCTGAAATCAAGTTGTTTGAAAGCGAATTAAAACGACCGACAAATATTTTACAAGGTTTTACATCGTTTTTAGAAGCACCGCCTAATTATTGCCATTTTGTGTTGGCTGAATATTTAAGAAGTGGAGCTAATATTGTTTCCATGAACTATGGAAACCAAATTCAAAAGGCATATAATTCCTTATATAGTACTCAGTCAAGTGATATGCCTGAGTTTAGTGAGAAATTCAATATGTATATTTGGACGAACAAGCAGTCAGAGGGAAA
>HF991321.1:0-2268 GCA_000431515.1 Clostridium sp. CAG:632
GATACATGGACTGACTGACCACGTGGCCTTTCGCCTCGATCAGATCCATCTCGTCCTGAATCCGGTTGGCGGTGTTCGTAAAGTCAGACAGACGGTTCTCAAACTGCGACTGGATCGCTTCAAATTCCTGCAATGCGAGATCCGCAAGGGAACGGTTCAGTTCTTCTATCTGCGACTGAATATCAGCGGCGGCCTTGTACCACTGCTGGTACTGGTCGATCCGCTCCTGTAGACCGGCATCGGCAATGGATTCAATCTGCATACTGCCGTTGCGGACCTTTGCCTTATAATCCTCTGAAAGACCGGAGGCATCGGCCTGTGCCATATAGCCGGCGTAAATCTGTGACAGGATGGAAATCTGGTTGCCGGTCTCTGCAATCTCCTGATTCAGAGCCTGATTCCGGGATGACCATGAGAGGAAGGTATTCTCCTGAATGGTCTTTAAGCGTGACAGCGCTTCCGTGCATCGGGTAATGGCAGTCTCCATCCAGTTGTATTCCTTGGCACTGGTGCTCTGGCCGGAGGAAGATGGTGCGGTGGTGGAAGGGGCAGATGATGTAGACTGCTTCTTGTATTTGGTTAATGCATCCTTTACTTCTTTGACCGCAGACTGCCGATAACTCTCCAGAGTATATTCATCTGATTTCCAATAGCCGGTCGGAGATTCTCCGTTTTCCATTCGCTTCTTAAAGTCTGAGTATTTCACCAGATAGGTACTGGTTGCATCCAGGGCAGAACAGAGATTGATCAGGTTATCGATATCACTGGATGTGGATAAGGCACTGCCGGCTGCACTGAGCTTCATATTCATATAAGAATACAGACCGTCGCAAGAATTCCCAAGGGCCGTGTTCTCATTGATCAGGCCCGCAATCTCGTTGATCGTAGCATCCTTTAACAGTTGGGAAGCGTTCGCAGCGGTCAGCTGAGTATCGTTTAAGCGCAACTGAGCATCAGCCACCTCTTCGCTGGCATCAGCCAGCGCTTCCTTGAAGGCCTCTGTATCGACGATTGGTGTAATGTGGACTGCATTCGCACGGGTATGAGCCCGGTCCAGCCAATCCTCCAGTTCGTCCAGGGAATCAATCTGAGAACGCTCATCCATAGACATGGAGAGAATCAGATTCAGATCAGAGGCATTTAATCCGGCAATATAGTCATTTAACTGTTCTTTCAGTGGGTCCTCTTCGGCAAGGTCATCTGTAATCGCGGTTTGGGCTCTGGTAATCAGAGTTGAATCAAAATCGCCAAGATCAAGCATATTTATCAGATCATCCGCACTCAGCGCACCACCGAGCAGCTGTGAAAGCTCCGAGGTGTATTGCTCAATGGCGGCAGCATTCTCCTGCAGAGGAGCATCCGGATCCAGAGCTAAGATATTAGTGTATAGCTGATTGATCTTATCCTTGTCCTCGGTAGAAGCAGTGGTCATAGCATTCAAGAATTTGTCATGGAAGAACTGATAGATGTCACCGGAATAGTTATCATTAATCTCATCTGCATACTGGGCATAGTTAAGGTTCGTAACCATCTGCTTTGCCATATTCTGAAGATTGGTGTCAAGATTGCTGTAGTTGGAATCAACATCAAGACCTGTCAGAACATCCATGATATTAGCCTTATATGCCTGATTGATTTCTTCTCTGGCATCACTGGAGGCAGCGGCATATTGTGTGGACAGGGTTTCAAATATATGATCCCCTTGATTAGCAAGGATAGAATATACTTTTTCGTACTGATCGTCTGCTAAAGAACTTAGATCCAGAAAATAGGAATCACTCCAGCCACTATAGGATGCACTTAGATTGGTACCTAATTCTTCATTTAATTGTTTGGCAATAGAGTTAAGCATAGTCTGACTGTCAAAGTTTTCCGAATAGAATTTTGACAAAGATATATGTTTCTGACCATTATCCAGAGAGTTCAAAAGAGTTGTATGCAGAGCAGCAGTGTCATATGTTGTATTTGCTGTTGAGAAGCCTTCTATTTCTTCCCGTGCATTTCGGGTACTTTCATATATACCATTCATTACATCGGTCATGTTATTCTTGATCTCGGTACCGAGAGCCTTGCGTTTGGCCGCTGCCAGATCATTCAGAATCTGCGTTGTTTCGGCAGCATTGGCACCCAGATTTAGAATGGCATTACCTTCTATATCTGTCCCTTTGATCAATTCCGGGAAGAGCTCAGCTAACTGATTGTTTGTATCCAGAAATTTCTGGTAATCCTCATCAGAGAGGCTGAGATTGGTATTGGTGGAGATATCGA
>HF991321.1:2273-11793 GCA_000431515.1 Clostridium sp. CAG:632
TATTGGTGGAGATATCGACCCCTGCCTGCAACTGTCCATAGGAGTTGCAGGCATCTTCTACGGAACTCTTCATGTTACTTAGATTATCCTTGATGGTCTGAATATTATCAGAAGCAGTTTCACCGGTTTCAATGATTTTCTGACGATGCTTATCAATGGCTTTATTAATAGCAAAGATAGCAGTAATAGCCGTACCGATAGCAAGGACTCCGGCGGTAATCCATCCGGCAGGGTTTGTTGCCATCCAAGTGGCGGTGGCAGCAACCTGTTTCCAGATGGCAGTGGTGGAAGCCTTCAGGCTTGCAATCCATTTTGGAATGGCAGTGGTTGCCTGAGCATTCGTGGCAGCGGATACACCGAGGGTCAGACCAAGTTCTTTCGCTTCAGCCTCTGTCAGGTATCCAGATGCCTGTGCTCTGGCCAGTTTATAGGTGGTGAGTTTAACTGTCTGCTGACCCTCGGCTTCGGTAGCAACTGAAAGCCCCATAGAAGCAAGAACCTCATTGGCAAGTTCTTCTGATTGTAATTGGGAGGTCAGAATTGACTTCAGATCTGAAGCAAGTAATTCTTTCTTGCTGGAGAGTAATCCGGCTTCGGCCATAGCTTGATATTGCATTTCGGTAGAAAGACCCTTAGCAGCCAGAGTACGTTGAATGTCTGCATTGGTCAGTCCCTGTGTAGAGAGAAGTAGAGCTGCTTGGGCACCGTCAATATCGGAAAGTGCAGTAGCGTACTGATCGAATAAATCAAGTGAAAGTTTAAGGTGGCTGGAAGATGTGGAGGGAGCCTGCATATGTTGAATTCTTTCAATTTCACTGATATAGGGTCGAAGGTCATCAGGAGTTGTTAATGTACCTTTTTGCAGGAGATTGATTTGAGGTGCACTTAAAGAGTCAAGGTTCAGTGGACCAGATTGGAAATTTTCGATATTTGTTTTTAGGTCTGATAGTTCTTTTAGGTAATTTTTTATTTTCAAAATATAAGTTGAATATAGAGAAAATACATGTTATTATATAATCAATATATAATAAATAAAAAGGAGGAAGATAGAAATGAAAGATGTTAATGCGTTTTTAGCAGGAGCATATGAAGGAAGAGGGGTATACTATGATAGAAAAAGAAGGTGTTTGGTAATTAATTCTGTGACACCTTTATCTAAAGAAGATATTGCTTCTTATACTGTTATTGATGAGACAACTAAGGAAGAAATTTCTATTTTTGACATAGGATATCCGTATGGATGTGGAATTCAGACTAAAGAGTATTTGATATCAATAGAATGGAAATTTGGACGCAAGTCGCTATTATGCCTTGATCAGGATTATTATAAGAAATTTGTTGCGTCACAATTTTAATTATCAAATATAAATAGGTACTTGAAATCTATATTTGAAATTTCTATATTCAACTTATTCTGTACTGCTTCCTGGAATCGAGGAATTCCGTGCCGGTCTGGTTACCGGCGAGCACAGACTCCCATGAAATGACATGGAAGAAACCGGACTATACTTCTGTATCTCTGGAGAGGTACTGTGCCTTCTAGTCTCTGGACCTTCACCCTCGTTCAACGTAGGAGGACAGACGTTCCGTGTCTGTCCTGAGAGTCTTACATTCTCTCAGCTTGGCTGCGGATATTATAATCTTGTATGACTGACATACCGGTCACGTAGCAATATTGGTTCGCATATGACCAAGCATCAACTTTTCTTGCCTTTCGGCTCAATCATAACGATTCTTACAAATCGATATTTTGGCATGATGCTAATGTTATAAGTTCCCGACATTTTGACACCCTGGAAATTATTTTACTTGGACGCGCCATATGGTATCACTGCCATATGGGACAAAATAGTTTATCCTGTCCAAGGATAGCGGTTACTCCGGCTATCAGGGGAGGTAATGCACCGACGGTATCGGTGATGGATGCGATACCGTTTAAGAGATCTGACAGGGCATTTGTAGTTCCGACAATTGCATCCTGATCAACAAGGGTATCTATAAAGTTTACCCAGGAGTTCTGCAGACGGTTCGTGGATGATTCCCAGGAGTCTGCGGTGAGGGCTGCTTCTTCAGAAATAGATCCGCTACCTGTCGCATATTCACTGAGCATGGTCTGATATAGATTCCAGTTGGAGAGCAATGCATCAATCGCGGCCTGATCATTTTCTGTACCAAGAAGTGACAGGATATTGGAACGTTCACTGCTGTCAGCATCCAGATTCTGGTAGGTGTCAGCAATGGCGGCGAGCTGTTCCATTGGGGTCTGCAGGGAATTGTCGGAAAAAGATAAATTATTCAGAATATTCAGAAAAGCATTTCCGGCATCCGCACCAGTGACATTTGTAGCGGTAGCCATGGTTCCGATAGCGGCAGTTACTTCACTGATCTGTACACCGGCATCTGCAGCCTGTGTTCCGACGGTAGTCATACCGACAGCCAGATCTGACAGATTAACGGCATTTAGATTGGATATGCTATTGGCACCATCCAGAGTGGTACGAAGCTGCTGGATATTGCCGTTCAGATCATAGGCATGATCCGCCGCAGTAATATAGGTTTGGGCCAGATCAGCAGTCAGGTCACCGGCATTCTGCAGACTGAGAGTCAGATCTGCCAGCTCTGCAGCATTTTTATAACCTGCCTGAGTCAGAGATCGGACAGTAGACAGATAGTCTGTGACATTCTGACCATACTTATCGGCTGCGGCATAGGCTTTCTTTCCGATGTCTGCCAAATCGGCTTCAGATAAAGTTGCATCCAGTCTGCGGATATCCGTAAGAATGGTATCTACCTCGCGGAGCTGCGAGAAAGCATACTGGATTTGGTCTGACAGAGTTTTGATCGGAAGGCTGATTAGCCAGTTTGAAAAGCTTTGCTTTATTTTGTCGAAGAGATTATTATTTGACATAAGATTCCTCCTTAAAATGTTAGTTGTGTATAGTTACATGATTTAAATTTATGGTATTAATTCTGCATATATCGCCTTGAGTTTACCTGTAGATTCAAGTTGCATAAAAATAAAAGAATTGATATAATTAGAATAAATTATTAAAGGAGGTAGGAGTATGTTAATTAAGTGCCCGGAATGTGGAAAAGATGTCAGTGATAAGGCTGCAATCTGTATGAACTGTGGATTTCCGATTGGAGAAGTTGATTTAAGACCGAATAAGAATATTTGTGTGATAGATGGAGTGCCATGTGATTTGACGGAATTATTAGAAAATGTTGACAATGGAGATTATAGACCAGGAATATATCTTAAAGAGCATTGCGGATTGGGATCTGGAGGACATGTATGGACGTTGTGGGATCGAATAAAGCTTACCAGGCAGATCCCTAAGGAATATAATTCTGATAGGCGGTTACAGTTTGAAGCGGAGACAGAGCGGCTACGAGGTGGTTCCGGTGGTGGCGGAAGTACTGGTGTATGCTGCCCAAGCTGTAAATCAACAGATGTTAAACGGCTGGATGCAATTGATCGGACAATATCAGTAGGACTGATGGGACTTGGCAGTAAGAAGATCGGGAAAAGCTTTGAATGCAGGCACTGTGGTTACACATGGTAGGATTTTGCTTGTAAAGTCATGTATAAGAATCCTATAACTTTGCATGACACTATACCTTAAGAGTATACGCAGTTAGGTAGCGTATGCTCTGAGGATTGGTAGTCGATGAGCATCCATTCCTGTTCAGATGTGTTATTTCCGTTTATAGGGGTTTCACATCTTAGATGAAGGCCTCAGGAATGTATGTGGCTGATTGTCGTCTTATAATGAGTATTTAGGTATACATTATGTTTGCACATAATTTGCCATGTACCGAATCATTCTGTTTTTTCTGCTTTCGCACGGTTACGTATATCATTACTGATTCCGCTTTCGTAGAATATTCATGAACGAGTTCCAGCAATTACTCCTCGTTGGTTTATTTTAAAACTCCCAAACACATAGACTTGTAATCTGAACCATTTTATCATTTCCTTATCTATGCTAGACCAACTTAAAAATTCAGGTAAATTCTTAAGCCCCATAACCGTATAATCGGACTGGGTAATCTAAGTTTTTCATAAAGGCGGTGATTCCGACACTGAGACCGGTAAATCCTATTGCACCAACAGGGCCTGTTTTAGCAATTAGATCCAACAGGTGTGTTAATGCATTTGTAGCATCAATAATAACGTCCTGATTTGTGAAAGAATCTATCAGTTTGGTGAAACTGGTAGAGAGCCTGCTGATAGCACTTTCCCAGGTGTTTGTATTTGGGATTGCATCAGTCGTAATGGATCCACTGGCATTTGAATAATCCTGTATCATTTTTTCATAAAGGCTCCAATTGTTTAACAGAGCATTTAAGGCGGTGCGCTCATCATCCGTAGATAGACTGTTATACAGATTACTGCGAAGTGATGACTGAGGTGTAAGTTGAGACATAGCTTGCAGTTGTTCCATAGGATTCTGACCGTCTGATGACAGAGAATTCAGACTGGCCAAAATAGAACGAAAGGCAGCAGCAGTTTCAGTTCCACTTAACTGCGTGGTAGATGTCATTGTGCCCAGGGCAGCAGTTACTTCGTCAATTTGAATGCCTGCACTTGCAGCCTGTGAAGCAATGATAGACATTCCTTCCGCAAGGTCAGAAAGTGATACTGCATTCAAGTTGGAAATATTGTTGGCACCATCTAATGATTGGTTAAGTGCTTGAATATTGGAATCCAAGGAGTAGGCATTAGCTGTAGCGATGACATATTGCTGAGATAAGTCTGAAGTGAGGTTTCCGGCGCTTTGGAGAGCAAATACTAATTCTGCTAAAGAGGCGGCGTTTTGATAGCCGGATTTTGATAGTGTTTCAACACAGGATAGATATTCTGTGACACTTTTTCCATATTTTTCTGCAATTTCATAGGCTTGAGTTCCGATATTCACTAAATCAGAATCGGATAGTGATTTATCTGTTTGTTGGATGTGTTTCAGACATGTGTCTATTTTCTGTAGCTCATTTACAGCATCTTTGCTTTTAGCAACAAACTCAGACATAGCTGAATCGAGGTTGAATAAGTTGTTTGACATAAGATTCCTCCTTAAAAGGTTGATTGTGTAGGGGTGATAGGTTGTTTAATTATTGTGGTATTGTCTGATTGTGGATTATTCAGGTTATAAGAGTGATTTAAAGTCTCCAAGCTCATTTAATTCGGCATAGATCATCTTGAGTTTACTTGCAGATTCAAATTATGTGAAAATAGAAAAAATGTATAATTAGCATAAAATTTTTCATCTCTTTATATACCGTCATAGAAGAATTTGGGGCAATAGCGAGAGAGGGTGACAAGAAGAGTAACAAATACCATGGTGATGTTGAATGTGTAGAGACTTCAGATATACCATATATGCGTTTAAATCGGCAACTTCCGGCTGATGAGGAGATTTTGATAAGCAGGGCGAATGGTATAATTCAAGCATTCTGTTTATACATCAAACTTCTATGTCCCAATCGATTAGTGGGAGAATATGGCAGAATCTATTCCTGATCGGTATAAGTGACATGTAGCTATGAATTAAATATGTCCTAGAATATATTTAGTTGGATTACGCTATTTTGTCATTTTACGAAATACGAATTGAATGAACAGAAGTTTGCAAAGTTTTTTAATGCTTGTGATTATTGTACATAGTCCAGAAAAGTGTTCGAGCTGCTAGAGATTTCGCTTCGTCAGCTTGCTGTTTTATTTCAGCTTGCGTTTTCTGAATTTGTGCAAGTTGTTTTTTGAGAGCATCTGTTTTTTGCTTTTCTTCATATAGATTGATAGCTTCCTTTAGGGTGTCAGCTCGGTGCTCTTTTAGATATGAATATAACTGTTTGATAACGTTTGGATAGGCATAATTTTGTGGAATGATAGCATATATATCAGGTAAGTTTGCAGTTACTTCGTTGGCAAATTGTCTTTTTAGATCTTCATGTTTTTCTTGTATGTGGAAAAGAGTATTTCTCCTTATAGCTGCATTTCTTTTGCCTCTTGCAACAAATACTATAGTTAGAATAATTGCTAAAATACTAGAAAACACAAAGTAAAACAAAAATGTAATTTTAATGGATGATGATAATTTTATCATCAGAAAAACGATACCATCAAAGGAGAAACAACATAGGATGCTTATAAAGGCCATTGCCATAATGTTTGAAAAAGTCGGTTCTTCATTTCTGATATTAAAATTAAGCTCGTTGATACTACGTTGATTCTGAGCTATTAAATTGGAAAGTCTTTCCCACTTGTTTACAATCGGCATGATTGCTTCTAACTCAGCAATAAGTTCATCTCTCTCCATATTATAGTTCCCTCTAATTGTGAAAATTTAATTTGCTAAATATATTATACATCTGATGCTAAACATTTGTCTATAAAAATATAGAATATAAAGCTAAAAACTAAAAACATTCAGTGGAAAAAGATAGCGTACTGCTAATGGTATAAGTTCCCGACATTTTGACACCCTGTGGGCTCTTTTACTTGGACGTATTGAGCCATATATTCTTCACTGATATAGCGGAAAGCCAGATCAATCCGACCGTTGCGAAGACCTTTCTGTATGATTATGGTCTCGTATTGCGAGTGAAGATCTATGATGTGTTCAAATTCTTCTCTGGTGTGCTGACAGCCGTTCATACAGGAATTGGCGAAGTCGAGGATCGTGGAACGCATATCATTGAGTTCTATCTTATCAATGCGGTCAGAGACCGCTTCTAATTGTCTGGATATGGATGCAAGCTGTTCATACATATCCTTATTCAGAGCAGTTCCAAGCCATTTTAAAAGGGTACTTAAAGGGTTAATCTTAAGTGGGGAAATTTCGACAAACAATCCGGCAATAGTCAGGATAGATGTCAGACCCATAAGCAGGGTGGCGGTGTGGTTCATACGGATTTCCCCCTTTTAAGATTCTTTGGGTGAACGATAGGACTGTGCCTGTCGGCTGTCAGAGATTCCCTGAGTGGTCGGGTCTGTAATGGCATTGAAGAGGGAGACCAGACTCATGATGATAACATAGGGATTGCTGACCGCCTGAAGCAGGGTGTCCCGGACAATCTGCCAGGAAGTGAAGTCACTGAGCTGCATACCGAAATAGGTCAGAATCGGTACGAGTACAGAGAGCAGAACCTGAGACAGAAATAGGATGTTTTTACGATTGAATCGTACTTTCCAGTTTATGGACATAGGTTAGCCTCCTTTAAAGAAAAAATGGGCTTTTGAGTGCCCCTCTGCGATATGGCAGAGGGGTAAACTTTACAAAAGCCCGGTGAGGATTATTCAAAGAGAATGAAATCCCACAGATTTGAATTACCGGTACACAGATCCGGCAGACTGGTGAAGTTGAATGCCTGAGTTGCAGGCTCATTGCCACCGGCAATGTCGAACTCACCGGAGAAGTCCGCTCTTGGAATGATGAACTGTCCCTTGAAGATGTTATCGCAGGCATCCTGACAGGTGCAGTTTACATAGAGGGATAATACCTTGCTGTAAGAATCTGCACTGTTAGAGATCTTGCTGCCGGCAACAGATGCTTCATAGAAAGCGATTACTTCTGTACCATCGGCTACATCTCCTGCAAAGAATGAGATCTTCTTAGTTTCGGCATCATAAGTGAATTCACCGGTCTTTGGTGATTCAGCAACCTGAACCAGTTTCTTACCGTCTGTCACATATGCGTTCTTATCATTTCTGATATAGATCGTACCGATCTCACTTCCGGCAGTACCCAGAGCCTTCTGAGCAGTGATACCGGAGTTGTCAGCGACCTTGATGGTATCTGTATAGTGGATAGAATAGTTGTCATCTGCGGTAACGGTTGCACCAAGCATAGCTGCCAGTGTACCGCCGGACAGAAGTCCGTTTGTACCGGAGCCTGTAACAGACTTGTTACGCTTCAGGCGGGAGATGATTCTGCCACCTTTACCGGTGATGTCAGTTGTTTCCTGAGCCTGAGACAGTGTGAAATCTGTCAGCTCGTCCATCACTAATTCCAGACCGCCGTTAACACGGTCGAAACCAAGGATGCTGTCATAAGATGTGATTGTAAACTTATCAATATTCATATTGATGTCCTCCTTTAGATATGTTAGTTGATTTGTATCCAGGACAAGGCAGACTTGTCCTTCATGTCCCTGGCATTCAGGGTTCCGGCATAGATACCGATCATGGTGTTGTCGTAATTGATCTTATGCTGGATTTGTTTGAAACTCTGATTAAAAGCATAAATAGATAGGTGCATACAGCTTTCATAATCATATGGAAATTCGGCTGTGTTTACCAGTGCAATCACCATCTGCTCCAGATATGGCTCAGGTGGTTTCTTTGCAAGACGCTTTAATCGTTTTCGTTCCTTCTCGATCAGGTATTGCCTGGCGGTCTCATTTGCCGGCCTGGCTGTTATATGCTCGTACAGATTGATCTTGCGGATCAGTTCTACAATCTGCAGATAGGTGGATTCATGAATCTGAACACCGGTATCCGGATTGCTTAAGTAGAGCGCTGCGGTCTGAGGGTCCTGATAGATGCCAAAGCCCTGTGTCTGCAGATCTGCAAACACATAATCCAGCAGATCGCCGGAGTGGGCATAGGCTAAGAAGGTTTGAATGAAAAGCTGCCATTCGCTGATGGTGGTGAAGTCAATCCCCAGATCATCCAGCTGCACCATGTTCTGGAATGGGGTGGCAGTCAGAGAGTAGGTTGTCTGATAATACAACCGCTCGTTCTGCAGGATTTCGCCCACCGTAGGGATGCGAATGGCAATACCGGGTGCAAGGTCTACCTGCGTTTGCAGGAGTAAGCTTCTGGAATCCATGGTTTGAGATCCTCCTGACTGATGATAAGAGTTGTGCACACTCCTTCTTCATAAGAGGATTTCGGAGATGTGGTGCAAAGCCAGTAGAATCAAGGGGAAACGGCAGGCAGAGGGAATTAAGTCTGCACAGTTTCAGTCTGTACAGTTTCCGACACATCGGAGTGGACATCGGAATCGGCGTCGGAATGACCGGCAAAGCATTTCAGAAGATTATCCGGATTGATCTCATATAGAACCTTCAGCATCAGTGAGCGATTTTTGTGCACAGCGGAGGAAATGTTCTTCTGGTTGCGGATCGTTCCCGGCAGAATCTTAAAGCATCGGTCGATAATCCAGGAGAAGAGACCCAGATAATTGGAAGAGATACGGATACGCCGGATGTCCGATATCAGATTTTCAAAGTCCTCCCTGAGCAGGAGATAGTCGGTATCATCCGGATTTGCCGAAGTGTTATAGCCATAGAGCTGTAAGGAGTAGTCAGCGATCAGCTGCTCTACCTTGCGACAGGTGCGGATATTGGTACGCATTTCATATTTACAGAAAAAGTGGGACATGGGGAGCGTCGGTGGCTGCTTTGGACAGCGGGGGAGCTTAAGCTGATACAGGTAGTTCATAGGGCATACCAGTTCCGGATTTAATTTCTGAGGATCTACATCTGGCTTGATGACAGACCAGAATACCGGGTA
>HF991322.1:0-9158 GCA_000431515.1 Clostridium sp. CAG:632
GATAATGATTGACCATAGCCAGTTTTCTATCTATGGCGCAAATTCCGTAGCAATAGCTCTGATAATTTTTTCCTAAATTTAACTTCGTAAAGTCTAAGATCAATTCCTCGTGTTTTAAGAATTTTTGACACTCTAAAAAAGGCATCCATATGATGGTGTCTCCATATATCCAAATATAACCTCAGAATATTTATTTTCTTTACCATCCATAACAATCCCTTTCCTCAATATTTTCCTACCATACAAAGTATACACCGATTGACTAACTGCTTTAGTGCTATCCTTTCCATAGCAGATTTTTGTTTTTTACCGAAGTTATTCTTCTTCCAGCTTCTCCTCGATTTTTCTTCTTCTATACTCTATGCACTCACTAATAAACAGAATGATTTCTGTAACCGCCACCAGTACCAATCCTACCTTCGCAAGTGTCTTTCCAACGGAATCATTCGTTTTCTTTGCTTCCTCAGCACTCCTCCCGAGCAGCCCGATACAGGTCAAATTATGGTATTTTAATCACGAAGCAGGTATCCCGAATTCAATCTGTTCCGCAGTAATACTAAGAACACCGGAATCAAGATTAAAAGATATTTCATTTGACCTTTCTCCACACTCGACTTCTAATATCCAAAAGCCCATAACGACATCAACGGACATCTCAAAAGAAGTAACCCCTTTAAAATGAAAGTCCCATACAAGGCCTGTACTGTCTTGAATCTTTGCTCCGGGAATCACTTCCTCAATCGTCACATCTGCTATATTGCCCACATAATGGACATTACCGATCCGATAATCATGAAAACAGTTTTCATTTTCAAGATATTCTTTGATTTCCCTATAAGATTTTAGTACCCTTATTCGTTTCGTCCATCCCATAACTAATCACCTTCTATAATCTTATCCTCCTATTATCCAACCATATCTTTGACTTCTTCTATATGTATTTCTTCCTGCATGTCATCCACAGGCTGCATCTTAATCACTTCGCTATTTCCGGGAACCTCCATAATAGTTTCTACTTTCTTCAGATTGTCCTCGCAGGCCTCGGCAAGTGCTTTACAGTTAATACCGTCAGTTAAAGCATATAGGGACTTAAGTTCTCTGTTTTTTGCCTTCTTCTCAAGTCTGAGTTCCTTGAGCTTCTTAAATACCTTGTATCCCTGCGCAACATTGCAATTAGCATCTTCAGTTTCTAACAGAATGGTTTCTATCTCCTGATCTATTTCTTTTATATCCATACGGAGATTGGTTATATACTGTTCTGCATTTCGATAGAACTCTGCCTGCCGCTTTGCAAAGGCAAGCCAATCATTCTCTTTTCCGTCATATGGGGTAAACTCTCTTTCCTCAATCATTGTCTCTTCACCGCCTTCATCTTTTACTACAGGATTTATTCTAAATCCGTGTTTGTCAGTTTCATGGTCGCACCCCGTCCCACATATATCCTCTTTTTGCAATCGCCTGTCTTTCAGCATACAGTTTTCAAACAGCTCTTCATACTTTCTTGGCTTGTATTGTCTTGTCTCCAGCCCTTTGATACATTTTAATGCCTGTTTGGCTTTGGCTGCATTTGCATTCGTTCCCAGATTATTCTGGAAATATTCGATTTTTTGAAGTTCATCTTTAATATCCCTTCTGTTTTCCCGGCATACTCTTAACAGTTCAACCAGATCCGCCGCTTCCCTATCATCGGTTTCACACAGTTCAATATAATGGAGAATATCGCAGATCTTCTGATCTATATCCGAATGTTTCTGCGCCAGTTCCTCCCGATAGCATTTTAGCCCTTCGACAAGATAGGCAAAATGTGTCAGATATTCCGCCCAATCCATCTCATACAGATCATAAGATGCTACATTCTTTTCAACCGGTTCCGGCGCCTCATCATATATAAGCTCCTTAATCGGCGAAACGTACTCTATCTCCCTGCTTCCTGTCTCCTCTCCATTCATACCGTCCGTTCCTTCGATTGGAACCATACAATAGAATAACGCTTTCTTCCCGGCACCTATATGTCTGTTAGCCTGTGTAAATGTAAATACCGTTGCGTCCTGTTCCCCCGTCGTCGCTACCAGCTGATCCGCCCGGTTCGTTCTGTAATAATTTCCGCTATAATCCATTATGTAATATAAAGAATCCGTTCCCATAGGCACCTCCTGTATCATATACCTTCACCATCCCACCGGTTCATTTCGTTCAAAAAAAATAAGAACCAGTAAGAACTATCTCTTATCTTTCTCTCTTATGATTCCCATTATACAGACCAAGGTGTCCCATAAACGCACCTTGCAGCTCGAAACTACGTTCTTAATTATATATATCAAGAGCCGGAAGCACTATTTAGCACTTCCGGCTCATCTCCAACCTTATCTCGCAAATAGGAACTGTGCCACATAAACCGCAGCCACCGCTCCTATCACACTCAGTCCTACGTACAGAGCTGCCCCCCACAGATTTCCCTGTTCGATCAGCTGATTAGTCTCTAGCGCAAAAGACGAAAAAGTCGTAAATCCTCCACATAATCCAACCTTCAGAAACAAGATCAGCTGCGGATTCCATTCCTTCTTTCCTCCCAGTGCCACCACCAGTCCAATCACAAATGCTCCGATTATATTAATCAACAACGTTTTGATTGGAAATCCACTCTGTGGAGATGCAGGTATCAAACCAATCAGATACCGGAGCACCGCACCGACAAATCCTCCAATTCCAACGATTATACAGTTTATCATTCTATATTCTCCTCTTACCAGTCATCTCCCATTTCGTCAATTGCATCATCTACACCATCCCGGTAATCATCATCATGCTCATACCGGTAGTCATCATAATCATCATCCATATAAACATCGTCATAGCCATCATCATAGGAATCATAATATCGGGTAGATGTCGTACTATACGAGTAATTCGTCCTTCCAGAAGTATGTCCGGAAGAAGTCGAAGTTGTCCGCTCCTCCGTCCTACTGGTACTCGGATGATGAGTTGTCGTACTCCCTGATGTACCTCTCGATCTCACATTTCTTATTTGCTCATATTCTTCTCTTGGCATATGATGATAACAATATTTGCTTCCCTCTGCATGTAATCTATCACATCCCTTGACCGTACATTTCGACATATGATCATCAATTATGCCACAAAAGATCATAAAATAGCTAAGGCCACCTATTACAAGCATCGTCATCATAAAAATCTGTTTTCCTGAGTATTGTTTTTTCATACACTTGTCCTCCCCTATCTATTACATGTTCCTTCTGTCATTTTTGTCTTCATTGTCTATGTATACAAATTACCCTTAGTATATTCCTTATTCTAAATTGTTGCAATATCTTCCCGGAATAAAAAAGACACTCATAGAGTGCCCTTTTCATATTTTCTTTGTTGCTGCAACTTTTCCATCTAGCTTTCTGATTATTCAAACCTACATGGGTACTTTGCTCTATCTAATCTTCTAAGTACACCTTTAATGCATTATAGTTATTCAGTGTATCAGTATCTGCTTCATTAAAATCGCTCGAATACGTCTGAAGACTACCACTTGGATCCGTTGCATAATCCGTCAACGTAAGGTATGAATCATAAAACTTCTGCAATGCCACATAAGCATCGCTATATTCCTCTGGTGGATTTTTAAGATCTTTCATTAAATTACTGACCGTCTCCTGATTTTTTTCTATTTTATCGATTTGACTTCTGAAATCAGAATCTAAGAACAGATTTACCAATGCATCATTAAAATCCAAAAATATACCGTTTGGCATAGTATATTGATCCGTCTCGCTATTCTGTTCCTTAAAAATAGCATTCGACCAAACCAGCTTAATCTGATTTCCACAGGTCTCTGCATCACTTGCTCCGGAAAGCATAGTTATCGTTATCAGTTGAAGCTTTGCCATATATTGCTCGGACGTTTTTTTCTTCTGGTACTTTAAAACACCAAACAGTGTTCCTCCACCTAGCAACAGTACCGCTATCACAATCCCTATAATGATTCTGGTTTTCTTCGCAACCTTAACGCCTGTTACTTCTACCTTTTGCGGTTCTTCCGAACTCTTCTGAACCTGTGGTTCCTCAGCGGGGCATCCACAGTTCGGACACTCCTTAGCGTTTTCCTCTAATTCTGCACCACACTCTGCACAGTACTTCTTCTCCTGTATCAGAACCGCACCGCAATGCACGCATTTCTTTGCCTTTTCTGATACTTGTTCTCCACAATATGGACATGTAGTCATTGCCATAATAGAATTCTCCCTTCGTACAGCCGAAAATAAACTTCGGTTTATATCCTCTAACAAAATAATATCATTTAAGAGTCTCTATGTCAAACCTTATTCTATTTTCAATGGCCCAATTCTTAGTATATCTTTATAAAACAAATCACCCCACGTCTTTAAGCCGTGGGGTGATTTGTTTTTCAATTATTCAATTTAAGCATTTCTGCTTTATTCATGACATCTTTTTCTATTTTATTTCCTGTTATCGTTCCAGAATATCCTTTGCAAGTTTTAACTGTTCTGCTGTCGGCGGGTCAATTCCCTCCAACTGATATGGGATGCCAAGTCTTTCCCATTCCTGAATTCCCAGCTTATGATATGGCAGAACCTCTACCTTATCCACTGTCTTTAATGTGCGGATAAAAGCATCCGTCTTTCTTAAGTCCTCTTCATCCGTTGTGATTCCCGGCACCAGTACGTGGCGAATCCACATATGTTTTCCCTGCTCGGAAAGATACTGTGCCAGATCAAGGATGTTGGCATTGGTAAACCCGGTGAGATCTCTATGTTTCTGATCCTCAATCTGTTTAATATCCAGAATAAACAGATCCGTTACCTTCATTAATTCTCGGAATTTTGAGAAGAACGGCTCTTCTCTTGTAAAAGGATTACCGGCTGTATCAATTGCCGTATGAATTCCTTCCGCCTTTGCCAGTTTAAAGAATTCAATCAGGAAATCGATCTGAAGCAGTGCCTCTCCACCACTGACCGTGATTCCTCCATCGCCCTTCCAGTATGGTTTATACCGAAGTGCCTGTTTTAATACATCTTCCGGAGTTCTGGCTTCAAGTTTAATACCTTTATCCTTCAGCATCTTTGTATTCTCTTCAATTCTCTTCGCAAGTTCTTCCCGCTCTGCTTCACCTAAGTCCTCGGAATAAAGGCGACTATAATCTGCCACCAGATTCCATGTTTCAGGGTTGTGACAATATTTACATCTCATCTTACACCCCTGCAGAAATACGACAAATCGAATTCCCGGTCCGTCTACAGCTCCAAAGCTTTCTGTTGAATGAATATATCCTAAAATCTGTTTGTTCTCCGGCATGATCCACCTCTGAATTATTTTTATTTTTCTTCAAAAAAGTCCCGGATAGTTCTACCCGGGACTTCTCTTTTGTCAGTTACTTAATTATCAGATATTCCTGACTGCTTCTAATTAAAGAGAATCATGGAATGTTCTGTTAATAACATCAAGCTGCTGCTCACGTGTAAGTGAAATAAACTTAACAGCGTATCCAGATACACGGATTGTGAAGTTAGCATACTCTGGCTTATCTGGGTTCTCCATAGCATCCAGAAGCTTATCCTTACCGAATACGTTTACATTTAAGTGATGAGCACCCTGATCGAAGTATCCATCCATAGCGCTTACAAGCTTCTCAGCTCTCTCTTCTTCATCATGACCCAGTGCTGAAGGGTTCATTGTCTGAGTATTAGAAATACCATCCAGTGACCACTCATAAGGAATCTTAGCAACAGAGTTCAGGGATGCAAGAAGTCCTGATGTCTCAGCGCCGTAGCTTGGGTTAGCACCCGGTGCAAACGGAGTCCAAGCACGTCTTCCGTCCGGAAGGTTACCTGTATACTTACCATAAACTACGTTAGATGTAATTGTCAGGATAGATGTTGTAGGCTCTGAATTACGATAGGTATGTCTCTTCTTGATGTCTGTAATGAATTCATGCAGTAACCATACACC
Organism: Clostridium sp. CAG:632; assembly: GCA_000431515.1. Lineage (GTDB taxonomy): Bacteria > Bacillota > Clostridia > Lachnospirales > Lachnospiraceae > CAG-632. The sequence goes on from HF991322.1 coordinate 5,977, forward strand.
GATATCATCAGCTCTGTCATCATCATTACCATACTTAGGGAAGTCTCCCTCGATCTCGAAGTCTTCAGCTAAGCCTGTCTCTGCGTTACGGATAACCTTAACCTTAGCATACTTGATAGCTGAAAGGGAATCGATAACGTGTGAGAAGCCTGCGATACCTGTTGCGAATGTACGACGTACATCGGTATCGATCAATGCCATCTCTGCTGACTCATAGTAGTACTTGTCATGCATATACTGGATCAGGTTCAGGATATTTACATACAGACCTGCTAACCAGTCAAGCATCTTCTTGTACTTAGCCATAACTTCATCATAATCCAAATATTCAGATGTAATAGGTGCATATTCCGGACCTACCTGCATTGGCTTACCGGTCTTCTTATCTAAGAACTTCTCATCCTTACCACCGTTGATAGCGTATAACAGACACTTAGCAAGGTTTGCACGAGCTCCGAAGAACTGCATTTCCTTACCGGTCTGTGTAGCAGATACACAGCAGCAGATTGAGTAATCATCGCCCCAGATTGGCTTCATTACATCATCGTTCTCATACTGAATTGAACTTGTTCTTACAGAAATCTTAGCAGCGTACTTCTTGAAAGTATCCTGCAGATCTGAAGAATATAATACTGTAAGGTTTGGCTCCGGTGCAGGTCCCATGTTCTCAAGAGTATGCAGGAATCTGTAGTCGTTCTTTGTAACCATTGAACGTCCGTCAACACCAATACCACCAACTTCCAGTGTAGCCCATACAGGGTCACCTGAGAATAATTCATTGTATGACTTAATTCTTGCGAACTTAACCATACGAAGCTTCATTGTGAAATGATCGATCAGCTCCTGAGCCTGAGCCTCAGTCAGCTTACCTGCCTTAATATCTCTCTCAATGTAGATATCAAGGAATGTAGATACACGACCTACTGACATAGCAGCACCGTTCTGAGTCTTGATAGCTGCAAGGTATCCAAAGTATAACCACTGAACAGCTTCCTTAGCATTTGAAGCCGGCTTAGAAATATCATAACCGTATGACTGAGCCATAACCTTCATTTCCTGCAGACGTCTGATCTGCTCTGTTAACTCTTCTCTCTGACGGATAACATCATCATACATGTTACCATCGCCACAGTTAGCCTTATCTTCCTGTTTCCAAGCGATCAGCTGATCAATACCGTAAAGAGCAACTCTTCTGTAGTCACCTACGATACGTCCACGTCCATAAGTATCCGGAAGACCGGTTACGATATGAGTATGACGTGCAGCCATCATCTCCGGAGTATAAGCATCAAATACTGCCTGGTTATGTGTCTTGTGATAATCTGTAAAGATCTTGTGGAAGTTCTCGTTTGGCTTATATCCATACATCTCAAGTGCTTCCTCAGCCATCTTAATACCACCATAAGGCATAAATGCTCTCTTTAATGGTTCATCTGTCTGCAGACCTACAATCTGCTCCAGATCCTTTGTTTCCGGATCAATGTAACCAGGACCATATGATGTGATGCTGGAAACAACATCTGCATCCTCCTTTAATACACCACCGTTATCTCTTTCAGCCTTCTGAAGAGCCTGAAGCTTGTCCCAAAGCTTGTTAGTAGCGTCTGTTGGTCCTTCCAGGAAACTCTCGTCTCCGTTGTACTGTGTGAAGTTGTTCTGGATGAAGTCTCTGACATTACATTCCTCTTTCCAGAGTCTTCCTTTGAATGATTCCCATTCCTGATTCTGTAACATAAAAAATCTCCTTTCGACTTTATAGTACTTTAACCATATAAAATGCAAATGGCCCTTCTCACATAGTGATCTTACAGCTGCATTTACATTTCTTGCTTTTGTATGATAAGTATATTATAATACATTTATAAATTCGGTTGTTATAACCACCATTTTGAAATTTATTTATTAAGAAATTATAAATAATAAATCAGCTCTATATATGTTTACAACATACATTACCTACAACATATAGCTTACTATATATGAGGGGTAAAAATCAATAGTATTATTTTAAAAATGAGGGGAAAAGAGGGATTTTGTCTATGAAGAATATGAATACAGATTATGACTTAAATGAAGTATTGAAAATGATGGCATTCACCGGCCTGTCTGCAGATGACCTCCATACAATGAAAGCACTGGAGCTTCTGTGCGAACGACATTATAAACGTAACGCAATCATCTTTAAATCCGGGGAAATCACAGAGAATCTCGGCATTGTAGTACGCGGAAATGTCATCGTGGAGAGTGTGGACTACTGGGGATCCAAGAGTATCCTGAGCTCCGTACTTCCGGGCAAGGTCTTCGGTGAAACCTATGCCCTGTCCGGTCATCGTCTGATGATCGATGCCAGAGCTACAGAGCCTTCCACGATTTTCCTTCTGAATGTAAAGGCAATCATGTCCGGACAGTATGACCATTATTCCTGGCAGCATCAGATGTTAAAAAATCTGCTGCTCTTATCCTCCCGCCGTGGTCTGACTCTGTCACTGCATATCTTTTATATTACCCCGAAGAAGATCCGGGAGCGGGTCAGCTACTACCTCTCCGGTATGGCAAGCTCCCTCGGCACGACTGAGTTCGATATTCCCTTCAACCGGGAACAGTTTGCCGATTTTCTGAATGTTGACCGGAGTGCCCTCTCCAAGGAACTCAGCAGCATGCAGAAGGAAGGCCTGATTGAATTCCGCAAGAATCATTTCAAGCTTCTGGAGCTGGAGCATACGGAGATCAACACAACCAGATAGCTTCTCCGCATCCTTCGCTCCGCTTCCGATTTCATTTGACCAACCCGGCACAATATAATAGAATGGACTGTATATGAAAAATAATCGGGTACAGGTGACTACATGAAAACAAATCAGAAACGAACTTCTTTCGGAAGCCGTTGGGGCTTCATCCTTGCCTCTGTCGGTTCGGCAGTCGGCATGGCAAATGTCTGGGGATTTCCCAATAAACTCGGAAGCAACGGCGGAGGTACCTTCCTTCTTATTTATCTGCTGTTCATTTTCCTGTTCAGCTATGTCGGACTTCCGACAGAATTTGCAATCGGGCGTTATGCCGGAACCGGCACGCTGGGTTCCTATGAGACCGCATGGGCTTCCAGACATAAAAAGGCAGGTATTGCCGGACGTGTACTCGGCTGGCTGCCTCTGATCGGATCGCTTTGCATTACGATCGGCTAT
>HF991322.1:9182-10064 GCA_000431515.1 Clostridium sp. CAG:632
ATTCCGTTATTGTAGCCTACGTTCTAAAGGCCTTCATTGATTCGACTTCCGGTCTTTTAATGACCGTGGATACCGCAGAATGGTTTAATGCATTTTCCACCACGGACTTTTCTGTAGTTCCGTTTCATATTATTGTAATTATCGGGACGCTTCTGACACTGCTATTCGGTGCCAGCAGCATTGAGAAAAGCAACAAGATCATGATGCCGTTATTCTTCCTGATTTTTCTGGTACTTGCCATCCGTGTTGCCTTTCTCCCAGGTTCCGCCGACGGATATCTGTTTATGTTCCTTCCGCGCTGGGAGGCTCTGGCGAATCCGGCTGTCTGGATCAGTGCTATGGGACAGGCCTTCTTCTCACTTTCTGTAACCGGCAGTGGTATGATCACCTACGGTTCCTACTTAAGTGATGCGGAGGATGTTGTTTCTATTTCCAGACACACGGCAATCTTCGATACGATTGCAGCCCTTGTTGCCGCTCTTGTCATTATTCCTGCCTGCTTCTCCTATGGTGTGGACGTTGGTGCCGGTCCCGGTCTGCTGTTCATCACTCTGCCGGCGATCCTGCAGGATATTCCTTTTGGCAGACTGTTTGCGATCATCCTGTATGCCGCTATGATCTTTGCAGGTGTCAGTTCCCTGCAGAATATGTTTGAAGCAGTAATCGAATCCCTGCTTCACCGTTTCCCGCATCTGAACCGGACAGTTGCACTGGCGATCATCTGCACCCTGTGCTTCGGTGCCGGTGTTGGTATGGAAACCATTAACCGTTGGGGTGTCTGGATGGATCTGGTGTCTATCTACATCATCCCGATCGGTGCGACTCTGGGTGCGATCTCCTGGTTCTGGATCATGAAAAAAAGCGACCTCCTGTCTGCCATCA
>HF991322.1:10079-15613 GCA_000431515.1 Clostridium sp. CAG:632
TCTCCAATAAATCGTGGCAGAAGAAAGCCGCAGGGAAATATCTGGTATTTTATGGGTCGATATTTATATGTGCCGCTTGCAATGCTCCTGTGCATTGTTGCCCTTGCACTGAAAATTGCATTTTAAGGTTACTTATATTTCAGAAACGCTTCTACGGTCTGCCGTCTCTGTTCTTCTCCGGAAATCGTTGCCTGTCCGTCGCCTTTCTGCTCACCGTAGCTTCCGAACTGGGCATGGTTTCCACCCTCGATGCAGATTTCCACGCTTTCCTTTGGGAGCAGATCCCGGCATTCCGCAACCTTATCCATGTTCAGAATGCCATCTTCACTCCCGTAGATTGTCAAAACCGATATATCTGCATCTGATATGTCTTTTGTCGGATATGCCGCGAGCAGCAACAACCCGTCCACATCTTCTATATGGCTCGCCGCATAATCTGCGATCATGGCTCCACCGAGTGAATGTCCGCCAAAATACCAGGTATCGTAATCATAATCTTCCTGTACATTGCCTGCAAAATGCTTCCCGATAAACGCCATATGAAACGGCATGTCGATCAGGAAGCAGTCGACTCCATTCTCTGCAAACTCCTGCATCAGCGGAGCATAGGCATTCGTTGCAACCCTTGCTCCCGGATAGAAGATCATTGCCTCTGATTCTCCCGGTCCGTCATAAAAGGTCCCGTAATCAAACTTCTCCACCTTCACCTGTCCCCGGTCACTAAGATAAGCTTCTACATCCACGCTATGGTAATAGGTCATCAGATAGATTCCGACAAAAAACATAAAGATCATGATCGAGCCACCGATATAGCTCCATATTTCCTTCGCTTTTGACGGTTTCTTCTCTTCCTCTTCCATGCCATTCAAGCCTCCGTAATCTAACACTTTAATTACATGATATATCCTGTGAAGCAGTCTTACCTTCTTACCTTGTTTTTGATTTCTTCCTTAATTTTCTCAACGAACTCATCTAACGGCATAACAGTTGCATCTTTTTCACCATGCAGTTTGTAAGAAACAGTCTTGCCTTCTACCTCATTAAAGCCGATAACCAGAAGATACGGTACCTTCTGAACCTGTGCCTCACGCATACGATATCCGAGCTTCTCGGCACGTCCGTCCAGCTCTACTCTGACATCTGCCGCATCCAGTGCATCACATACCTCCTGTGCATATGCCATCAGTTCTTCATTATCTGTCTTAACCGGCATAACCTTTACCTGTACCGGTGCCAGCCAGGTCGGAAGATTACCCTTGGTCTCCTCCAGAATATATGCCATAAACCGATCCAGCGAACCTAAGATTGCTCTGTGCAGAACAACCGGTGTCTTCTTCTCGCCATCCTTATCAATATAAGTCAGCTGGAATTTAGCAGGCAGACAGAAGTCTAACTGGCAGGTTGACAATGTGTATTCATTACCGACTGCAGGCTTTACATTGACATCCAGTTTCGGGCCGTAGAAGGCTGCCTCACCGATCTCCTCGGTGTATTCGATTCCAAGGTCATTCAATACCTTCCGAAGTGCATCCTCAGCAGTGTTCCACATCTCATCATCATCATGATATTTTACCTTGTTTGCCGGATCACGCAGGGACAGCACGCAACGATAATCTGTAATACCGAAATCCTTATAAGTGCTGAAGATCAGATCTACTACCTTGGAGAATTCATCCTCGATCTGCTCCGGTGTTACAAACAGATGCGCATCATTCTGGCAGAAATGTCTTCCTCTTTCGATTCCCTTTAATGTACCGCTCGCCTCGAACCGGAAATCATGTGCGATCTCACCGATACGGATTGGGAGATCCTTATATGAATGCATATGATTTGCATAAATCATCATATGATGCGGACAGTTCATCGGACGGAGAACGAAGGACTCACCCTCAACCTCCATAGCCGGGAACATATTCTCCTTATAATGATCCCAGTGACCGGATGTCTTATATAAATTAACCGTACCAACGCAAGGAGTCATTACATGCAGATAGCCTAACTTCCGCTCCTTCTGCTTAATATAATTCTCCAGTTCCTGCCAGATCACATAGCCCTTCGGAAGGAACATCGGAAGTCCACGGCCTACCAGATCGTCTACCATAAACAGATTCATATCCTTACCGATCTTTCTGTGGTCACGCTCCTTGGCTTCCTCCAACAGCCGCAGATGCTCGTCCAGCTCTTCCGGTGTTGGGAAGCAGACACCATAAATTCTCTGCAGTACCTTATTATTCTTATCACCCTTCCAGTAAGCTCCGGAATGACGGATCAGCTTAAAGTAACGGCATAATTTTACATTATCTACATGCGGACCTCTGCAAAGGTCTGTAAAATCACCCTGCTCATAGCAGGAAATCGTACCATCCTCCAGATTGGAGATCAGGTCTAGCTTATACTCATCATCCTTAAACATTTCCATTGCTTCTGCCTTGGAAATCTCTTTCCGCACGATCTTCTTGCCGGTCTTGGCAATCTTCTTCATTTCCTTCTCGATCGCGGCAAGGTCTGCCTCATCCCGAATAACGTCATCGCCCAGATCCACATCATAGTAGAAGCCCTCTGCTACAACCGGTCCTACCCAGAATTTTGCCTGTGGATACAGATGCTTGATTGCCTGTGCCATCAGATGTGCGCAGGAATGATTCAATGTCTTTAACTGTTCATCTTCCTTAAAATTAACCATTTCGATTCTCCTTTGTCCTTTCTTCTGAAACTAAAAAAGCACCCACAGATATGATTCACATACCTAAGGGTGCTTATGCACGGTTCCACCTTAATTTTAACTCATGGCCGGTAACGTCAGCTACACGGTAACGCTTCAAAGCCTGCCGGCTCCTTCTACGCACAGCTCGGGAATGGTCTTCCTGAAACATTTCCATAAACAGCTCTCACCCTGTGCTGCTCTCTCTGAATGTTCCTGCTCCAGTACTCTTTCCGTCATCGCTTTTTCAATATTACCTGTGTATTGTACCACGTATATTTTTTTTGTACAATCATTTTTTCGAAAATCTTTTATTCTCCATCCGACTGCAATTCCAGCAGGACCTTCTGACAGGCGCTCTCATCCATCGGCCATCCCAGACTCCCGATGGCCCGGTAACAGGCATCCGGCAGTCCTGAATCTTCTGTCGCTTCATTCATCCTACTCAGATAATCGACCGCTATTTTCCGGAGCTGCTCCAAAATCTCCTGCTTGTGCCGTTTTACAGGTTCTTCACACTCCCAGAAGTGACGCATGTCACAGTCCGCAGTACTTCCGCACGGAGTCTTACAGGTGGCACAATCCGGTGCAATGCGGTTCTTCTCCTCATGAAGCTCCCGGATGCTCTTCTCATAATCATCCCCGGTCAATGCTCCTGCCACTATCCGGTCTGTATCTGCGGTTTTTCCGTTATTGCTGATGGCACCGGTCAGTCCGATCAGTGCACCAAGTACCTCTTCCTGCTTCATTCCTGCTCCTTCTTTTCCCCTTTTTTCTTATCCTTATTCTGCTCCATCCGGGCGATTTTAATCATCCGGGGACGGTTATAGCGCTGCATGATTACGAAGCAGCCATCCAGACATGCTCCCGCCAGAGATGTGAACATAAATACCCAGAATGCACCAAACCAGATGGATGCGACCACCGGAAGAAAACTGAGAATCATGTTCGTTTCATGTACAAGCTCTGCCTGACACATTGCCTGTGCGATCTCATCCCAGCTATGAAGCTCCGGGTTAAAGGTATCCGGATCAAAGGTCGGCATCTTAGCCTTCCATTTCTTCACCTTTAATCTTCTATATAATCTCTGTTCCCATGTGTGCGTCCGATACCATTTTCGCATATAATCCGCACGATTCCGTTTCACGATCAGATAGACATACCCCACTAGCAGGCGCATGATAAAATGATAGCAGATGGTTCCTGCCGTGATTGCCAGTGTTTCCCATACGCCCATGGATGTCTTATAATATAAGAAAAGAAACAAGCCAAACAGCAGCCCTGTTCCTGCCGATATGAGAATCATGATTCGTTTCACAAGTTCTCCCCCCTTTTACGCAGATTGATTTGCATTTTAATTTCTATACATCCTTTGTCAATAATTTCTATTAGGTATTTTCCGGCAACTCCTCCGGCCAGATACTGCCCTCATCCAGATTCTCCTTCCGCAGCCAGTCATCCTCTGCCTCCAGCTGTCTTCGGATACCATTCTCATCTTCCAGATATACCAGACACTTTAATGTCTCTCCCGGCATCCGTTCTTCACATCCGTAATCTGCTTCCAGAATCTGCTTAATTCTCCACATCGGTTTCTTCCCCTTTTCATTTCCTGCTTTTTAGTGTACAATTTCATTTAATCTATATATTACTTTAGAAAGGATTCTTACGTCAATGAAGAAAAAATTTCTCCTCTCTGTGCTCTGTATCGGACTGGCTCTTCTGTCCGGATGCGGCAATGGGAAATCCAATATTCGTTTCGGTGCAGCCGGTATCGGCGGTATGTATTATTCATTTGCCTCCACCTTTGCCGGAATTGTTGCCGGATCCGACTCCGGTTACACGATCGAGGTTAAAAACACGGCCGGTTCAGAAGCGAATCTGCGGCTGCTGTCTGAGAATTATATCCAGCTTGCGATTGCTCAAAACGATCTGATCTATGATGCTTATTACGGAACCGGCTCTGCAGATGAGCCGTCCCTCACCGGCTATTCCGCCATCGCAGGCTTATATCCGGAGGCCTGCCAGCTCGTAGTCCGAAAAGACTCCGCTATCCACAGCATTGATGACCTACAAGGAAAAACCGTCAGCATCGGTGCCAGCGAGTCCGGAACCGAACGCAATGCACGGCAGATCCTTACGACCAGCGGTCTGACCGATAGCCTGGTCACTACCGTCAATCTGGATTATACCGAGGCAGCTTCCAGTCTCCGGTCCGGCGAGATCGATGCCTTTTTCTGTACTGCCGGTATCAAAACCACAGTTATCGAGGAACTGACCAGAGAGTGTGACATCCGCCTGATCGGCCTTGATGAAAAGCTGCGTAGCCGTTTATGTTCCGCTTATCCGTTCTATTCTGAGTTCACGATTCCGGCCAACACCTATGCCGGACAGACCGAGGATATCATGACCTTAAGTGTACAGGCTGTCCTGCTGGCGAATAACCGTCTGTCCGATAGGACTGTACAGGATCTTACAGAGATTCTGTTCGCCCATGCACAGGAACTGCAGTACAGTGTCGCTGTTGATATGGAGCTGTCAGAAACAGTTGCTGTTTCCAATGTTGGCATTCCATTTCATCCCGGTGCAGCTTCCTATTATGCAGATCATGGTATTTCTGTAGATACCGGAAAATCCGGAAACAAAACTCAACCATAAAGGAAGACATAACATGAAGATTGAATTAGATATGTATCAGACCCTGGCCATTGCGGTTCTGGTTCTGATGCTTGGAGCTTTTTTAAAAAAACGAATTTATTTTCTGGAGAAATTCTGCATTCCGTCTCCGGTCATCGGCGGACTGCTTTTTGCAATTTTCACCTGCATCTGCTACAGT
>HF991323.1:0-3044 GCA_000431515.1 Clostridium sp. CAG:632
GGCGGTAACACGAGTTCGAATCTCGTTAGGGTCACTAATATTTAGTGGCGATAGCATAAATTGCCACTAAATGCATATACTTAATATGTATGGCGCGATGGCCAAGTGGTAAGGCAAAGGTCTGCAACACCTCTATCGCCGGTTCAAATCCGGCTCGTGCCTCTCAAGATATTATAAATATCTTACAACCCTTAACGCGGGGTGGAGCAGTCTGGAAGCTCGCCGGGCTCATAACCCGGAGGTCATAGGTTCAAATCCTGTCCCCGCTACTTACTAAGACGATTGTTTTCAATCGTCTTTTTTTATAGTTGATAAAGGAAATAAAACATGAAATTCTTATTAGTTGCAATCAATGCGAAATATATTCATTCTAATCCGGCCATCTATAGTCTTCGGGCATATGCAGGTGAGGCATATGCAGAGGATATTGAACTGGCGGAATATACGATTAATCAGTATGGCAGGGATATTCTGGCAGATATTTATCTGCGGAAACCGGATGTAATCGGAATTTCTTGTTATATCTGGAATTGGGATATGGTAAGATGGCTGATCCCGGAGCTTGTAAAGGTATTGCCGGAGGTGAAAATCTGGCTTGGAGGGCCGGAGGTTTCCTATGATGCAGATCAGATCATGAAAAAGTATCCACAATTAACCGGAGTCATAATCGGAGAAGGTGAAGAGACCTTTAAGGAACTGTTAGAGTATTATAAAGCAGGCAGAAAAAAGCAATTACAGGAAATCGCCGGTTTATATTTAAAGGATGGATTTACTTCACCGCGGGAGCTGACAGAGCTGTCGGCATTGCCGTTTTTGTATGATGATCTGGATGGATTTGAAAATAAGATTATTTATTATGAGTCCAGCCGGGGATGCCCATATCGTTGCAGCTATTGTCTGTCCTCGATTGATAAGAAGGTCCGGCTACGGGATATGCAGATTGTAAAGAAGGAATTGCAGTTCTTTCTGGATCATAATGTGCCACAGGTGAAATTTATAGACCGGACATTTAACTGTAATCATGCACATGCAATGGAGATATGGAAGTATATCAGCAGCCATGACAACGGAATTACGAATTTTCATTTTGAAATATCCGCGGATATATTGAATGAGCAGGAGATAGAGATCCTAAAGCAGATGCGGCCGGGGCTGGTACAGCTGGAGATCGGAGTGCAGACCATAAATCCCCGGACGATAGAGGCAATCAACCGGAAAATGGATATAGACAAGCTGGAAAGAATCGTGGCGGAGATTCATAGTGGACGGAATATCCATCAGCATCTGGATCTGATTGCCGGATTGCCATATGAGGATTATACAAGTTTTGGGAAATCTTTTGACCGGGTATATCGGATGCATCCGGAACAATTACAGCTTGGATTCTTGAAGGTATTGAAAGGCTCTCCGATGGAGAACTGTGCACAGCAATATGGTATTCGGTATCTGGATGAACCGCCGTATGAGGTGTTGAACACGAACTGGCTTTCCTATGCAGATGTGTTACAATTAAAGCGGATAGAAGAAGCAGTTGAAATTTTCTATAACAGCGGACAATTTACAGAGACGATAGCCGTTTTGGAGCGGCAGTTTAAGTCACCGTTTTCTATGTATGAGCAGATGACAGAGTTTTTCAGAACGGAAGAGCAATTGTTAAAGAGTCCGGCGAGAATTCAACGATATCAGGCATTACTGAAATTTATTCAGAAATATCTGCCGGAACAGGAGCTGCTTTACAGGGAGCTTCTAACCTATGATCTGTATGCACGGGAAAATATGAAGAGTCGGCCGGACTTTGCCATAGATTTAAAGACAAATGACAGTACAGGAAAGAATTATGAGGCAGCAATCATAGACTTCTATAAGCAGGAAGCAGAAGAAAGAAGATATCTGGCGAATTACACAGATTATAATTGGAAGCAGTTAAGTCATATGACACATTTGGAACCATTCCGCTTTGTACAACTGACAGGAGAGTCCATTCGGTGGGTGACGGAGCCGCAGGTACAGACGGTTTATGTATTATTTGATTACCGGGGCAAACGGTCGATACCGATTGCGGGGCAGTGAATATACCGGTGGCGGGAATAGAACGCATGCACAAACAGAGGAAAACGAAAACAGAGGAAAAGCAAAAACAGAAAAGTCAGGAGGATGTAACATGGAGTTTCAGTTGGGACAGCATATTAAAATGAAGAAAACGCATCCCTGTGGAAAAAATGACTGGGAAATTCTAAGAGTCGGAATGGATTTCCGGTTAAAATGTTCAGGTTGTGGACATATGATCATGATTCCGAGAAAAGATGTGGAAAAGAACTTCCGCGGTTTTATTTCATAGAAAAGATTGACATTTTATTATAAATCAAGTAATCTTGATTGCGGATTATACTAATTGAATATACATTTGCAGGTTCTGACCCAAGAGGTCAAAGAGGAATACGGTGTAAATCCGTAGCAGCCACTTCTACTGTAACGTGGACAAAGGAACAATCTGCCACTGAATACGGATGATATGTATTGTGTATATCTTGTGCATATCATTCGGAGTTTGGGAAGGCGTTCCGGCGGGAAACGAAGCCAGGATATTCTGAATCAGCAAGACTCTTCTGAGATGGGGAAGGTCAATATTTGCTTCGATGAACAGTCGGGGCTTAATGTTGTGTGCCATTTTAGAACAGGAAACAGCATTAAGCCCGGCTGTTTTTTGTTATTTAGGAATGGTGACGAGGGGACACAGATAGAATTCAATTACTCTGCAAATGTAACATGTAAAGGAGAAAAATTATGAAGAAGAACTTTCAACAAGGCGTAAAAAGAGCAGTCAGCCTTGTACTGTCTGCTGTGCTTGCGTTGTCCCCGACAGTTTCTCTGTTGCCGGTATCTCCGGTCTATGCAGAGGAGCTGACAGAGCAAAGTGCAGAGTATACGATATCTACGGCAGGGGAACTGCCAACGGATAGTGAGGGCAATTATGTGATCGCAACGGGAGAATCTTATGTGCTGGAAGCTGATCTTATGATTCCTTCCGGGAAATGGTTCAGCAG
>HF991323.1:3063-12551 GCA_000431515.1 Clostridium sp. CAG:632
CATTGAAGGAACCCTGGACGGAAACGGACATACCATTACATTAAGTGATAAGCCGCTTGCAAATAAAGTTTCCGGTATGATCGAGAATCTGGGGATCAAATCCGATTCGGCAATCGAGTATGAAACAACGGCAGGAAGTATGGCAGTGGAAGTATCCGGAACAATTCGGAACAGCTACTCCACGGTTAACATGACCTGTACGGATGAGGATTGGAATTTTTATGAGTTTGGCGGATTGATTGGAACATTAACAGCAACAGGAGCAGTTGAGAATTGCTACTATGCAGGAAAGATCTCAGGTATGGTATCCAAAGGATCGATTGCAGGTATTACGTATTCTGCCGATATAAAGCAGTGTGTATACCAGTCACCGCTTTATGGTATGGCATATGGAAGTAATAAGCCTTCAACTGATAATAATAAGTCAGTGTCCGCCTTATCGGAACTGGCAGATGAAAGTGTTGTAGAATATTTAAATACCAATCTGCCGGATAGCGGTTTCTTCTGGACCAATACCGTACAGACAACGGCAGGCTATCCGACACTGATTAAAAACGGTGCGGCTATACCGGTCAATAAGGATGGATTGAATGAAGTAATCTCAAAGGCAGAGAGCTATGACAGTAGTCTGTATACGGAAGAAAGCTGGGTTGCGGTTGCCGAAGCATTAAAAACGGCAAAGCAGGTAGCAGCGGATGAGGATGCTACCCAGATTCAGGTAAATGATGCGAAAAATGCACTGAACGCAGCATTGGACGGACTGAAAAAGATAAAGCCGACACAGCCGGTTGCAGTGCCTGCGGATGCGATTAAGGTATATACAGAGGATGATCTTCCATGGAGTAATACAGACAAAAATTATGTCTTGATGAATGATATTACCATTGATAATTATTATTTTGGAAGTAGCATTACATTTAACGGAATTCTGGACGGACAGGGGCATCGGGTTATATTTGAGGCGGCCAGCAGTGGAAAATTATTTAACGGTGTCGGAGAAGAGGGCGTAATTCAGAACGTATCGTTTGAAGGTACGATCGATAATTATATTGGCTCGTCAACTCAACCGGCCGGTCCACTGGGTAATAAATTCCAGGGCGCATTGCTCAATTGTAAGACCGGTGTAACTTCAAACAATACATCCGCATATCTGACGGGCTTTGCCAGAACTCTGGATGGTGGTGTTGTATCGAACTGTTATTCATTAAGTACCGCGCATGCCGGCAGAGGTGCATTGTTTTATAATTGTACCGGAAACGGTGAGAAGATTTTAAATACCTATTGGCGGGAAGACCTGAAAGTAGATGCCGCATTGCGGGCAATTATGAGTGATTCCTATCCGAAATCAGCATCTTATATGAAGTCGATGACATTTACAGAACTGTTAAATGCGAATCGCGGTGACAACGGAACCAAATGGGGACAGTCCTCAGAGGGTTATCCGTATTTCGGAGAGAATCAGAATTATCAGAAGGGTAACGGAATACTTCCGGAAAATCTAACTGCACTGGCATTTACACCGGTTGACAGTGAGGATATTGAAGTGATTGAGAATCAGCAGCTGACGATCAGTCCGGATAAGGTAGACGGTTTCTGCATTGCAGGTACATTTTCTCTGCCGGATTATCAGAAGGCAAAGGGTGAAACCATTCAGTGGGCATTACATAGTGCGGATGATGTAACAAAGGATTGTGATGTGGCCAATGTTTGGATTGGTGCAGATGTAGGAAATTTAAGAATTGAAAATGTTGGCGAATTCTCCGTATGCGCATATTCGGTTGTGGACGGACAAGAGCCGAAGCTTCTGGCTTCTACGGTTGTAAACTGTAAAGCGGAAAACATGGAGGCAATCAAGCTGTATATTGATGGAACGGATGTTACAAACGGTGCCTATTCCGTAGTCGGTTCCAGTGATATTCGGATTCAGGTACAGACGAAGTATGAAGGTGCTTCAGAGTATGAGGATGTATCTGCATACAGCTTCTCCTTTAAGCATGGGGATGACCGGATCTACGGTGCCGAGAATTCCAGCAGCTTCTATTTTAAGAAACTGGGTACCGCAACCGTAACGGTAACCTCCAGAAGAAATCCGGATGTATCCGCACAGGTAGAAATCACATCCACCTATGTACCGGTTACTTCTATTAAGATGGCGATTGCATCGGAGCAGGTGCTTCACGGAAGAAATCCATTGAGCAGTAACGAAGCGGATTTCCTGACAGCAAAGGATGGAATTATTGTTACACCGGTGAATGCAAGCTATGCGGATGCATCTAATATTACAATTACAAGCAGTCAGCCGGATGTCGCTGAGTACAGCACAAAGGGTTCGATCGGTTATGTTCCGCATAAGGCGGGCACCACAACCTTTACTGCTACATTAAAGGATCCGCAGGCAGGAAAGACTTATACAGACAGCAAGAAGGTAACCTACACTTATCTGAATCCGTTAGAAAAGGTAACGGCTGATACAGCAGAATATTCTGTGAAGAACGGAACCGTAACACCATTGGATCTTACATTTACAGGAAGCAGATCAGAGGAAGGCTACAGTGTGACTCAGCCGGAATTGGTCTGGACCTATTCGGAAGATGGGATTGTAAAGATTGACCGCAAGGTAAACGGTGCATGGAAACGGGATGAGTCCGCAAAGGACAATGGATTGTTCCTTGCAAGCTCCGAGTATTACATTTATGCAGAAGGAACCGGAACCGTGACAGCAACGGGAACACCGGTTGATACAACCGCAGGAGCAAAGCCGGTAACCGTTACGATTACCGTGACGAAGGGAACCGCACCAAAGGTTGATACGGAGAAGCTGATCCGTTCCGGTGTGAAAAAAGCAACGGAAGCATATTGGAATCAGTATCAGGGGCGTTCGTTTGCGTATGGAGATGAATGGCTGATCTATGCAATGGTTCGTTCCGGAAAAACATTAACGGAAAGTCAGATAACAGCTTATTATGCAAGTGTGGCAGAAACTGTAAAGGGTTGGTCCGCAACACAGAAACCGACGGACATTGAACGAACGGCACTGGCACTCAGTCTGCTGGGCTATGATATTACCAATGTAGAAGGCGTTAATCTGGCAGCTATGATATATAATCATCCGGACCTGGATGCAGGTTCGAATGAACTGATTTATGCACTGCTGGCTCTGGATGCCAGAAACACGGCAATTCCGGAAAATGCAAAATGGACCAGAGAAAAGATGGTACAGACGCTGTTAACATTCCAGAATCCGACAACCGGAGGCTTTGGACTGTATGATGCAGATGGTTCGGATGCAGACCTGACAGCTATGGCACTGCAGGCACTGGCACCGTATCAGAAGAGCAATGCGGGTGCAAATGCTGCAATCAAACGTGGACTGGAATACTTAAAGACCGGTCTGAACGCAGAATATGCATATACCTCTCCATCAACCGGAGCCCAGGTATTACTGACATTGGCAGCGCTGAAGCTGGATGTAAATAAGGCGGGCTTCGGAAACGAATATCGGAATCTGGTCAGCACTTTGTATGAAATGATATTAGAAAACAGCAAGGTTTCGTTTGATGCACTGCAGGTTTATCAGGCATTTGAAGCATACCGCAGATATATCGACCGGGAAGCTTCTTACTGGGATCTGACAGGTATTGCTCTGAGAAAGCAGCCGGCTACCACAGAGGATACGCAGGAGCCGACGACCGAAAATACGGCGGAGCCGACTACTGAGACTTCACAGGCTACAACAGCAGCAGGTACAGAGACTGTTAAGCAGACACCGGTTCAGACCGGAGACGCAGGGGTTCCGTTGGCGGCAGGAATCGCACTGATTATTTCAATGACCGGTTTGACGGCTGCCGTAAAAACAAAGGGTGAGTTCTAAAATTTAAGGTGACAATAGAAGTTAGTCACCTGATGTAAAAAGGAAGTTGACAATTCGTTGTCAGCTTCCTTTTTTTTGTTTTAAAACACGTCAAGGAAGCTAGCGGAATACAGAAAAAATGCAGGAGAATCCTGCAGCAGCTTCCTTGAAGCTGACGCTGTTTAGAACTCACAGCGTTAAAAAAATAGTCTTCAAGTCGTTATTGGGGCTTGCCGGGGAGGGTCGGACGTAATTCACAATTCCCATGCCGGTTATCCTGCAGGTGTTGACATGTCCGCCTGTACAAGGATTATAAAATGCGAATCCAATAAACCAGAAAACTGGTTAGCAGAAAAAATGAAAGCATGACATATTACGGGAAGCCTTAATCGGCTTCCCGATAATTGAAAAATGTCATAGCTGATTACATAGGTAACTATGTGATGATCTATGGCATTTTGCTATGGCTGTCCTATCGGCCATACGGGGTTCTCTTTCCGGGGCGGTATGATTCCCACATGCCGCCTCTTTTTAGGATGAGAGGTAAAACGGGAAAACAAAAAGAAAAGAGGTAAAAAACACATGGGAAAAATCATTGCAATTGTGAATCAAAAAGGCGGCGTCGGAAAGACGACCACAACAAGAAATTTAGGGTATGCGTTGGCAGTGCAGGGCATGCGTGTTCTGCTGATTGACTTCGATCCGCAGGCATCATTGACTGTGACGCTTGGATATGACGACACAGACGCTATCCCGGTTACCATCGCGACACTTATGCAGCTGGCTATTGATGACGAAGACCTGCCAGATCAGACAGATTACATCTATCACCAGCAGGGCAAGGGCGCAACATTCGACTTCATCCCTTGCAGCATGGAGTTGTCCGCTGTTGACGTAAGCCTTGTCAACGCAGTATGCAGAGAAGCAGTCCTGAAAGGTATCGTTGCAGAATTTAAGGATGATTATGACTACATCATCATTGACTGCTCACCATCGCTGGGGATGCTCACGATCAACGCACTGGTAGCGGCACAGTCGGTCATGATTCCAGTTACACCGGAATACTTGTCAGCGAAAGGACTTGAAATCTTACTAAAAAATATCGTCCGGGTACGCAAGAAGATTAATCCGGAGCTACAGATTTCTGGTATCCTGTATACCATGTATCGTGAAAATCTAAGACTGACACAGACGGTCTCCGAGATCGTGACGGAAGCATATGGAAGCATGATACCGACTTACCAGACACGGATTCCATATTCCGTCAAGGTAGGAGAATCAATCCTGCAAGGGAAAGCCATACAGGAATATATGAACACAAATAAAGTAGCAGCAGCATATCAGGAACTGGCAAAGGAGGTAGGGCAGGATGGCGACAATTAGTAATAAAAGAAAGACAATCAGCGTTGATGAACTATTCGGTATCAGCAGCGAACCGGTGACGGAGCAGCAGGAAGAAGCTGTTAGGCGTGAGATCTGCAGTCTGCCGCTTGACAAGCTGCACTCCAAGCGAGACCACCGATTCCGGACGGAATTAGGGCAGAAGAATGAAGATCTGCTCCAATCCATTAAGGAATTCGGCGTTTTGGAGCCGATCATTGTGCAGCCATATCAGGATGGGTATGAGATTCTGTCCGGTCACAGACGTGCCGGACTGGCAAAGCGGGCAGGTCTAACAGAAATTCCTGCAGTCATTAAGGAAGATCTGACTGATGCCGAGGCAGATCTGATAGAGACAGAAACAAACCTCTATCAGCGCGGCTGGCACGATATGAGCATTTCAGAACGGGCATCTGTACTTTCGGCTCACTATAAGGCAGTCGCTTCAAGGGGTACTAGAATTGAGTTTTTGACATCAATTTCTGCAGAAATTAAAACCCTTTCAAACCTAGATAAAATAAAGGCGGAGGACAGTTTGTCGCAAATTGCGACAAAAGGAAATATTCGTGATTTAAGTGAATCATATGAACTGTCTAAGGATATGGTAGCAAGATACCTAAGAATCCATGAACTAATAGAAGAATTACAGGATAGATTAGATCTAAATGAGGTGGCACTTATGGCTGGCGTTGAGTTATCATACCTGTCAAATGAGAAACAAAAGCTATTAGACAAGCAGCTGAATTCCGGTTTTAAGATGGATATCAAAAAAGCAAAACTGCTCCGGGAACTGGAAGCCAAAGACGAACTGACAGAAGCAGCTATGATTCAAATTCTGTCAGGCAAGCGAGAAAAGAAACAGGCGGGCAGACCGAAGAAGTATACAATCCGGCCGGAAGTGATTAACAGATACTTTCCGCAAGGGACAAAAGAAAAGGAGGTAGAAGATACTATAGAAAAGGCACTGGAATTATATTTTGCAACTGAACAATGAGACCAAAGCAAGGAACGCTGAAAGGCGTTCTTTTCTTTTTGGCACTGAAAGAAAAGGAGGCGGTTACATGGATGAAGTAATCAAGGAACTGGGTCTGATTCCGTATGAGGAAGACGTCACGGATGAGGATGATGCAGAGGGGGTGTGGGAAGATGTCAGGTAGCTATGAGCGGGTAATGGCAGACCGGAAGCAGCTAGTCGAGCAGATCATTGAAAACATGAAAGCCGGTTATGTCATGCCAAAGGAAGCATGGAACCGGGGGTTGTTTAAAATCCAGAATCCGGTAAGCGGCGCGCGGTATCGCGGAAGCAATCAGATTCGCTTATGCTTCGCAGCGGTTGCAAAGGGATACACAGATAACAGATGGTGTACTTATAAGCAAGCACAGGAGCAGGGCTGGCAAGTTAAGAAAGGCGCCAAAGGTGTCACATGCGAGAAGTACATCTTTGATAAGTGGATCAAAGAAGAAAATCCGGAAACCGGAGAAATTACACGGAAGAAGATAGAGTTGGAGCGCCCGATGGTGAATACCTTTACAGTATTCAATGCAGAGCAGATCGAGGGCATCCCGGAGCAGCCTGCGCTAGAACCATTGCAGGAGGATGAAATCACAGAGATGGTTGATCGCTTCCGAGAATCCAGCGTGTGTCCGATCAAAGAGACGAATGAGGGACGTGCGTACTATTCGCCGGTGCGGGATGAGATCCATCTTCCGCTGCGTGACGCATTTTTAGATTCACAGTCATTGCTTGCAACGCAGCTGCACGAGATGGTACATAGTACCGGTCATTCCAGCCGACTGAACCGGCCAATCCTTAACCAGTTCGGAACGGAGAAGTACGCGTTGGAAGAACTCCGGGCGGAACTTGGAGCATACTTCCTGCAGGCAGATCTGGGGTTGTCCTTTGATACGCAGCATTTTAACTCGCATACCATGTACTTGGAAAGCTGGATCGGCGCATTGCAGAATGATACAAACGAATTATTCCGGGCGATCGCAGATGCACAGAAAGCAAGTGATTATCTAATCTCAAGATATGAGTTGGCGCTAAAACAGACAGAAGAACAGATTTTAAGCAAGCAGGAAGCTGCCGCTGTACGGATGGCAGTCAAGCATGAGCTAAAAGAAGCTGGTACCGGCATAGATCACTTAGAAAAATGGATTAGCAAGGACATGAAGAGGCAGGAAGCCTTACAGCTTCCAGAGAAACAGTATGAACCGCTGCGGGATGTTTATCAGGCGTCACTGCAAGAAGCACGGAGCTTGCAACAGGATGCAGCGGAGTTACTTGTAGAAGCACAGATACAGACAGTAAGTCTGACAAGATAGGAGGCGGGCATATGAGAATCACAATAGACAGGTCTCTTGTCCAGGCAGAGACTGAAAAGGACGTAATCAGCCGGATCCCTGGCAGGAGACCAGATGGGGTAGAAAGTTATCTTTATTTGAAGAAAGAAGATATCGTATCATCGGATAAAAATACGATTGTTGCAAATATTGAAAACGGTCATAATTACATCGTGGGAGGTAAGAATCCGGACGGAGCTGCAACACTGATTCGGGGCGAGACTTTGCAGAAATCATATATATACGCAAAGCAATTTGATCCGGAGCAGCGTCAACAGGCTGCTGAACAAAGACAGCAGACAGCAGTACAGCGACAGGTAACACAACAAGTCAACGGGCAAAAACAACAGCAAGTACAGCAGGTATCCAGACAGCAACAGGCAGTACAGCAGGACGCCGGTCAGCGACAACAGCAAGTACAACAAGTATCCGGTCAGCGACAGCAGGCACAACCAGTACAACAACAGCAAGCGCCACAGCAGACAGCACAGCAGTCGCAGCGATTGAACCAGAGTTACAGCCGCGACCAGTTCCGACAACTAAAGCTAGGACAGAAGAATCATGTGGATGTAACAAAGTTCTGGAATATCCACTTGCAGCCGGAACAGATGCGAGAGCTGCGGCTAATGCTGGAATCCAATGTAGCAGTAGACCAGTTGGGATACAACAACCCTAAGATATCCGCAGAGCAATTAAGTGAGCTGCGACGGTGTCATAAACAGGGACTAATTCCACCGGAGAATTGGAAGCAGTTAAAAGTAGATCAGCTTGCAGAGATCCGGCGCGGCATGGAAGCTGGAGTTGATACAAGACAATATGGATGGCCGGGATATACCGCTGGACAGATGAAAGAGTTGCGGTTAGGGTTGACCGCTGGATTTGATATCTCCGGATATCGGAATCCGCACTTCGCAGAATCACAGATGCGGGGGATGCGGCACCAGCAAATCTTTGAACAGGTAAAAGAACAGCTGAAAGCCTTATGGGAGAAATTCAAGGAATTCTTCCATCTGAATAACTTAAACCGTATCTGGGAATCCGTGACTGAGAAAGTATCCGACTATATGGATACGGAAGTATCCATGCATGAGCGGATGTTTGCGACACAGGAAGATACGCTTGATGATCGAATCAAGGAGACTGTAGCAGATATCAAAGAGCTACTTGCAGCGCAGGAATTAGTTCCGGAGGAAGTCATGACAAATCAGGCGGTTAGTGAGCAGATGGAATCACGTATCAGAACAGCGCTTGACGATCTGATGAAGCCGGAGACAATAGCGGACAAAGCAGCGCAGGAAGCAGTGATTGAACAGGCAGCGACAGAGACGATCAAGCAGGCAGGCGCGACGCTTAATAAGGCGACGACGGTTCAGGAACTGCTTACCAATCAGGACTTGTTAGATCAATTCGTGGAAGCATATCAAACAAGTCAGGTTAGAAATGAAGTCGACTTAAAAGAATATTATGAATTCGGCATTAGCAATGAAGTCTACAGTACCGGTAAGATCAGTGAAGCAACGCTGGATGAGATGAAAAAGAATGGCTACCAGCTGACAGGCACTGCTGATGACTGGCATGTTGAGCCAATCCAGACAGAAGAACAAAGCCTGCAGGATGCAGCAAGAGAATTATTAGAAGAAGCACAGATGCAAGCGCAAACAATGAACTTAGTAAGAGCATGAGGAAGCAATTACCGCTTCCTTTTTATGGGGGTGAAAGCGTGAGTTACATCATTTACACCAGAGCAGTAATTACAAGCAGGCTGCCCGGACAGATCTACTTGCCTATGTTAAGAAGCGCAGCTATATTTTGATGAGAGTGCAGATCTGAATGAGATTGAAAAGACTATAGATGCTGCTCTTAAAGCTTACTTTGAAAGTTGAAGGGGTGAGAATGACCAGATAGAAATATTGTG
>HF991324.1 GCA_000431515.1 Clostridium sp. CAG:632
ATACACCATTTTTACCGGGTCATTCAAGGATCATTTATCTATCTCTTTTGTTATATCCTTCAGCATCTCGTCAATCGTCTCATAATCATCCAAATAAAATCAATCTCCATCACTTGCAAAAAGGCCTTTGCTTGCATAAGTTTTGTCATCTTCATACTCTACACATAATGCATTTGATCCTGGAAAGGCGTATAACCGAAAGAATATGCCTTTTTTATTAACATATGCATCACAATCTTCAAATTGAACCTTTTTATATAGTCCATCAAGCAATTTATTAACAGTTTTCAATGCTGACATTTTATTGTTTTTCATTTCCATGCAAATCATAATGCTTTATACCTTCCTTTCCTCTTGAAGTTTTATAATAAGCTCCCTCATGATGGCTATATTCTTCCGGATGATATTGAACGTACCCATCTCCACCGAATCTTATATTATATCCGCCACCATTTTCGTACTCGATTCCTGCTAGATTTCCGCCACTTAATGGATGCTTTTTTCTGTCCCCCAAACCTTCTGAACGGCCACTCCTTCGATGAGCCCTTCGTTTTTCATCATGTATAGAATGTCAATTAAATAGCTCTTTTCAATCTCTCCTATTGCGTGATAAAACGCTGCTTCTTCAAATACTGTCTTTCGTTTTACGCATGCGTAAAGATATGTTAATATCTTAAATACTATTACGTCATAATCATCTTTTGCCATGCATATATCTCCTTTAGTAATAATCCAATCAGTATAAACTAGCGTTTTTCTTTGCCCATAAATAATTCAAAACTTTTTTTTGCTCTCTCTGTGGCTTTTTCTGTTAATTCGTATTTTCCTTCATTATTTATCCTGTACCACTCTTTATTGGTTTGCCAATATAAGTTTTCCATATTCATTGTCATAATAATCATCTCCTTTAAATTAAACTATCACATGTTTCAATAAACTTCAATGCAAATTCACTATTTCCAGAGTCAAATACACTTGAAAATGATTCGGCTATTATTTCTCTTCCATCTACATAACTTCCAGCATACCGAGATAAATTTGCTTTTATAAATTCTAATAATTCAACATCCTTTTTGTTGAACGATACACCATTTTTACCGGG
>HF991325.1 GCA_000431515.1 Clostridium sp. CAG:632
TAACTCTTCCGATGCTGTCATCTCTCGGAATCTGATACATAATATCCAGCATAAACTCCTCAATGATCGCCCGCAATGCTCTGGCACCGGTCTTTTTCTCCATTGCTTTCTCCGCGATTGCCTCATAGGCAGAATCATCAAACCGTAAGTCTACCTCATCCAGGCTTAACAGCTTCTGATATTGCTTTAAAATCGCATTCCTTGGTTCTTTCAGGATCCGGATCATCTTCTCCTTATCCAAAGCATCCAATGTATAGATTACCGGCAAACGGCCTAAAAATTCCGGTATCATACCGAATTCCCGCAGGTCTTCAATGGTGACCTTCTTTAATATATTCGGATCATCATCATATTTATCCTTCAGATCGGACTTGAAACCGATTGCAGCCTGCTTATTCAGCCGTTCCTTTATGATGTCCTCCAAATCCGGGAATGCGCCGCCACAGATGAACAGAATGTTCTTTGTATTAACTGTGGTCATCGGAACCATGGCATTCTTGCTACCCGCGCCTACCGGCACTTCCACCTCAGCACCCTCTAACAGCTTCAACAACCCCTGCTGCACAGACTCGCCGCTTACATCCCGACTGTTCGTATTCCGCTTCTTGGCGATCTTATCAATCTCATCAATAAATACGATACCCCGTTCCGCTTTCTCAACATCGTTATCTGCTGCCGCCAGAAGCTTTGACAGGACACTTTCCACATCATCACCGATATATCCGGCCTCTGTCAATGTCGTTGCATCGGTAATTGCCAGCGGTACATTTAATAATCTGGCAATCGTCTTAACCAGATAGGTCTTACCACTACCGGTCGGTCCGATCATCAGCATATTGGACTTCTCGATCTCGATATCATCCATGCTGTCTGTCAGAACCCGCTTATAATGATTATATACGGCAACCGAGATTACCTTTTTCGCATAATCCTGTCCGACTACGTATTCATCCAGCTTCGCCTTCATAATATGTGGTGCCGGAATGGTTTTTAAGCTTAATTCCGGCTCTTCCTTCTTTTCCTGCTTCTTTTTCTTCTTTACCTTCTGTGACTTCGGGATGTCCTGAATGCCATCTATGTTAAACGGCATTTCAAAATTTCCCAGATCCATGAACTGCATACCGTTTCCGTTGCTGAAAGTGTCAAAGGTATTCTGCATACAGCTCGCACAGATATTAATATTGTTCGGAAGGCGAATCAGCTTTCCGCATACACTCTCCGGTCTCCGGCAGAGATAGCAATACTCCTCGTATTCCTTATCCTCTTCTTTATCTTCTGATTTATTATTTTCGATTATATCGTTTGACATAGTTTTCCTCCAATGTGAACATTTATTAAGGGAATTATATCAAATATATTTCATGAATTCTATCCATATTTACAGGAAAGTCATGAAAAATCTGTTAAATATGAAAAGAGCCATGGACCACACACAAATCCACAGCCATTTTATATCGTTTCTATTTCTTTCCGTATCCGCATCATATTCTTATCCATCCGGGCGATTTCTTCCGCATACTTCTTTAATTCCTTCTGAATATCCTCGCCCTGAGCCCCGCTTATTTCCCTCTTATAACATAACTGGTAGTCCAGCTGTGCCCAGAAATCCATAGCTACCGTCCGGAACTGTATCTCTACCCGTTTCCGTTCACAGCCCGCATCACTGTAGACCGGTACTTCCACGATCAGGTGAAAGCTATGATAGCCGTTACTCTTAGGCTTCTGAATATAATCCTTTTCTTTTACAACCGTCACATCCTCATGTGCCGATATCCGTTTTACAATCTCGTAAATATCATCTTCAAAGAAACAGGTGACCCGGACTCCGATCATGTCATTTAATTTTTCTGTTGCTTCCGCAAACGTACACTTATATCCCTTTTTCTGAAGCTTTTTGCAAATGCTGTCCACAGTCTTGATCCGGCTGCAGATATTACTGACGATCATCCTTCCATATTCTTCCGAAAGTTCGTCCTGAATCATCTGCAGCTTCAATTCTACCATACTGATCGCGCATTCACATTTAATCCGGTACTGGGAATCTGCTACCGCCGCTTCCATGGCAGCAACAGCTTTTCCCGGATCCTTTGCACTTTTTTTACTCATTAATTAATTTCTCCATGTTCACCGGTAATTGAGAAGGTGACCCACTGAGCAATATTAACCGCATGATCTCCGATTCGTTCAAAGTACTTTCCGATCATAAGCAGATCTGTTGCCTGCTCACCATTACTGGCATCCTGATTGATCAGTCCGATCAACTCCTGTTTGATCTTAATGAACAGATCATCGACAACATCATCCATGGAAATAACTTCCTGTGCCAATTCGAGATCTTTATTTACAAATGCATCAATACTCTTTACGACCATCAGAATAGTCTCTTTCGCCATCTGCTGAACATGTTCCAGCTTCTTAATATATGGTGTCTCTTCCATACGAATGGTCAGCTCCGAGATTTCTGCCGACTGCACGGCGATACGCTCCATATCTGTGATCATCTTTAATGCAGATGAGATCATACGCAGATCGGATGCCACCGGCTGCTGACAGAGCAGAAGTTTCATACACATTCCTTCTATCTGTCGTTCCTGATTGCTGACATCTGCAGCATATTCGATCACATTATGTGCCTTCTCACTATCCTTAGTTACCAGAGCGGATACAGCCATTTCAATCGACTGCTCCACCATACTTCCCATCTGAACCATCTGCTGATTCAGGGTATTTAACTGTTTTTCAAATCGACTCTGCTTTGCCATTTCTATCCTCCTGTTTCACCATCAACCGAATCGTCCGGTAATATAATTCTCCGTTCGTTTGTCCTTCGGCATTGCGAACAGCTCTTCCGTATCACTGAATTCTACAACTTCTCCCAGCAGGAAGAACGCTGTCTTATCTGAAATACGGGTAGCCTGCTGCATATTATGCGTAACAATAATGATGGTATATTTATCTTTTAACTCTACAGCCAGCTCCTCAATCTTTGAAGTCGAGATCGGATCCAGTGCAGAGGTCGGTTCGTCCATCAGGATCACCTCCGGTTCGACTGCCAGCGCTCTTGCAATACAAAGTCTCTGCTGCTGGCCGCCTGATAAACCGAGCGCACTCTTTTTTAACCGATCTTTTAATTCATCCCAGATTGCTGCCCGGCGCAAAGAACGTTCTACAATTTCATCCAGCTTTGCCGAATTATGTATACCATGTGTTCTCGGTCCGTATGCAATATTATCATATACACTCATTGGGAACGGATTCGGCTTCTGGAATACCATTCCGACTTTCTTGCGAAGCAGATTCACATCCATATCTTTATAAATATCTACCCCATCCAGTGTTACCTGTCCGGTAATCTTACAGCCTTCCACCAGATCATTCATCCGGTTTAACGACTTTAACAATGTTGACTTTCCACAACCGGATGGTCCGATAAAGGCGCTGATCTGTTTCTCCGGAAGTTCCAGGTTTATATTCTTTAAAGCCTTAAAATCTCCATAATACAGATCCAGGTTTTTTATCTCAAATTTACCCATGCTCCTATTTCCTTTCTTTACTAATTCCCTTTTGTAAGCCGTTTTGCGATCAGGGATGAACCCAGATTCATCAGCAATACTACTACCAGTAATATAACAGCTGTAGCATATGCCGGTCCCATATAAAGCCCCTCTGATGAAAGAACATACATATGAACGGCCAACGTACGTCCGGATGACAACAAGCCCTGAACTGCCGGAACCGTACCTGCCGTATACATCAATGCTGCTGTTTCACCAACGATCCGTCCGATTGCAAGAATGACTCCGGAGAGAATTCCGGGCATTGCAGACGGAAGTATGATTTTAAACACCGTTCTGAATTTACCTGCACCGAGTCCAAAGCTTCCTTCCCGGTAAGAATCCGGAACTGCCATCAATGCTTCCTCCGTTGTTCTCATAATAACCGGAAGTATCATGATCGCCAGAGTAAAAGCACCGGCCAACATCGACAGTCTCCATTTCAGCTGTGTTACAAAAAACAACATACCAAACAAGCCATATACAATAGACGGAATACCCGTCAGAGTTTCTGCTGTAATTCTTACGATACCTACTAACCTATTTCCCCGCTTGGCATATTCCACCAGATAAACGGCTGCTCCGATTCCAAACGGAACCGAAATCAGAAGTGCCAGGATTGTCATAATGACTGTATTAATGATTGCCGGCATCATGGATGAATTCTCACTGTTATAATTCCACTGGAACAAGCTCCATGAAAGATTCGGAACGCCATTGATCAGAATATATGCAATGATAAATATCAACACCGCCAGTGTGATAACAGCGGCACCGATCACCAGAATCAGCATGATCAGAGAGGTCGGTTTTCTGGTATAGGATTTTAATTTCTGTCCAAAAGTCTGCTTGTTGATTCCGACAATATCCGCAACATTTGTTTCCGGCTCTTCTGCCTGTATATTGAAATCTACTGTTGTTGTATCCGCCATTATTTATCCCTCCGTTTCACAATTGAGAAGCACAGGTTAATAATTAAGATAAAGACGAACAATACAACACCGGTTGCTATCAACGCTTCTCTGTGTAAATCCTGGGCATATCCCATTTCTATTACAATATTTGCCGTCAGCGTCCGGACACCCTGCAACAGTCCCTTTGGCATAGCCGGGTTATTACCGGCTACCATGATGACTGCCATCGTTTCACCAATCGCACGTCCGACTCCTAAAATGATACCGGCCATAATTCCGGATTTTGCCGCCGGAAGCACTGCCTTAAAGACACTTCGTACCGGGTCAGCCCCAAGTCCCAAAGAACCCTCATAATAGCTCTCCGGCACTGCACGGATGGCAGCCTCCGATACACTGATGATAGTCGGCAGGATCATAATTCC
This sequence comes from Clostridium sp. CAG:632, assembly GCA_000431515.1. Lineage (GTDB taxonomy): Bacteria > Bacillota > Clostridia > Lachnospirales > Lachnospiraceae > CAG-632. The sequence goes on from HF991325.1 coordinate 4,891, forward strand.
AAGCAAAATGGCTGCCGTTAACAGGCTGACACCATTTCCTCTCGCACCTAATGCATCTGTCAATGCCCGGACAACCGGAACTATAACTACTATTCCAAAGAAACCATATACAACCGAAGGGATTCCTGCCAGTAAGTCAACTGCCGGCTTTACTACCTTGTAAAGCTTCTTCGGACAGAATCTTGCCATAAAAATAGCGGTTAATAATCCAATAGGAACACCGATGACCAGTGCCAGTCCCGTTACATAGACCGAGCCAAGGATCATCGGTAAGATTCCGTAAATATCATTTCCGGGTTTCCATACCTGCCCACCAAGGAACTTGAAGATGCCGATTTTCGCCATACCCGGAATTCCTTTGGTGAACAGGAAGAAACAGATTAACGCTACTGCAAGAATTGACATACAGGCACAGAGTATAAAGATGATTTCCATGATTTTTTCAAACACTCGTTTTCTTGCTGCTTTTGCTTCTTCTTTCATCTATTTCACCATACCTTAATTGCCATTCATTCTTTATAAAACCGCTATTACTTTAATTCATCCCACTTTGTCAGCTCGCCTACATAGATGGACTTGATCTGATCCTTGGTGATGTCTGTTAATGGGTTTGCATTGTTTACGACGACTGCAATACCATCCTTTGCGATAACAGTTGCTTCAACACCCTGCTCTGTCTCAGAATCCTTTAATTCACGGGATGCCATACCGATATCACAGATACCGTTGATAGTTGATTCAACACCGGTGGTAGAGTCTGAGGTCTGAATCTCGATGGTTGCATTTGGGTTTACGGATGCGTAAGCTTCCTTTAACTTCTGCATAACCGGTGATACGGATGAAGAACCTGCTACTACGATCTTACCTTCTGCCTGTGTAGATTCGAAAGAACCGCTTGATACATCTACATATCCTTCATCAACAACTACCTTCTGTCCGTCATCACTCATAATATAGTTGATGAAATCCTGTGCTGCATCACCGACAGTACCTTTGGTTACAATGTTAAATGGTCTTGATAATGTATAATCACCGCTCTTTACATTCTCAGCAGTTGCTTCCACTCCGTCTACATTGAGTGCCTTTACATCTTTGTTCAGAGAGCCCAGCGAAATGTATCCGATGGAATATGTATCACCCTTAACGGTGCTCATCATAACGGATGTATTATTTGTGATTGCTGCATCTGTTGTGGTATTATCTACCTTATTTCCATCTGCATCCTTCTCCTCAACACCTGTTAACTCGATGAATGCTCCTCTTGTACCGGAACCATCTTCTCTGGATACTACATTGATATATTTTGTATTGTCAAAATCGCCGGTTGCATCATTTCCTGCATCGCTGGATGCTTCTGACTCTGCTGAACTTGCATCGCCGGAACCTGCTGCTGAAGATGCATCAGATGTTCCTGCCTGACTTCCACAGCCTGCCAGACAACCTGCTGCCATTGCCGTTGCTAAAACTACGCCTAAAAATTTCTTTCTCATGATAAAATCTCCCTTCTGGACACCCACGTGTCCAACCAATCTTTTTTCTCAAGTCTCACTTGACGTTTAGAAGAATACCGAACCTGTGTAAAATCTATTACCTCCGGAATGTAAAATCTGCGTAAGTTTTTTTGTAACCCAGGTCATATAGGTATCCTGCATTTTTCCTCAACAACAAAAAGGACGACTGTCCGATCCTTTCTCAGACAGCCGTCCCTTACACTTATCCTTATTCGATTATTTTGATTCGCCCCGGTCTCCTTGGTTTCCCGTGCGGTGCTTCTCTTTATTCCGTTAAACTGCAGCCGGCTTGCGATATTCCATCGCATACAGATACTGTCCGGATTTTAATTTCTTACTTCCGGTATTTTTCATGCCGCATTTCGTGTATTTGGCAACCTTCAGCTTAGTATCGGTATCCAGTACACACGGGATTCCCTGCTCCTCGGCCTCTTTAAATGGGTGCGCCAGAATTTTCTTCATATAGCCCTTACCCTGAAATTCCCGCAGCACTACAACCATCGATACCTCAACATAATCCTGTTCCTTCTTATAAAGCTTTGTATATAATGCATTACCCGAGCCTGCCACTGCCATAACACCCTTGAATGACATTTCCCGCAACATCCGGAACACCATATGAAGCTCAAGTCCCAGCTTCTTCTTTGTCTTTTTATGCCAGTATGCCAGAAATCCCTCATGCCGGTCCGAGGTCGTGTATAATACTCCCGCCTTATAGAAATATTCCGTCATGATTTCAAAGGCCTTTACTATATCTTCTCTGGATGCCGTTGCCGCTATCCCGTCATTTTCCGCAACAAACGCCTCACCGATCAGAGTTCCGTACTTTACCAGCTCTTCTTCCGTCATAAATTCAACCTTTTGCATCTTATGCTCCCCCTTTTATTCTAATGAACATTTTAAACCTTCCACCATATCAACCTTTTTCAGCTTTCTGCACCGTTATCAGAACAGATCCAGCATATTATCCAGATAGATTTCCTCTCTGACCTGCAGCTGGTGTTCCGGTCTGACCATATAGTAAAGCAGCATCTCCAGAACCAATGCACTGCCAAGACTTCGTCCCTCTATCTTAAAATTGGAAAAGCCCATTGGCAAATATACCTCCGTAATCTCATTGATCCCTATAAATTTCGGATTTTTCATTGCATCCGAGAACCGGTATCCATCCTTTCCACTCGCTGCTGCGCAATGGTGCTCCGGACCGGATTCTCCAAGTGCCTTACGGCTGACCGACTCATAGCAGCACTTCCGGTCCTGACAGCCCGGCCGGCAGCACTCGTTACACAGAAATTCCACCTTCGCCTTCTGCCCGTCCGATAGCTGCCGGAGCTTATCCAGCTCTTTATTTAACCGAAAATCCGGCACAATGTACCGGAAATCTTCTCGTTCGATCTCATCCAGGAACTGATGAAAATCCGTCAGTACCTTGGTGGTTGACGATACCAGATAGAGCCTCGGATAGTTTATTTTCAAATATTCTGTCAATAAATCAGAAGCAACGATCACGCCATTGCCGGCACCACCTTCCACCGCTCCATCTGCTTCAAACATTGCACACAGGGTATTACATTTCCGATCCGAAAGATGCTCCTCGCGGAGCAAAGAATTGCTGAATGTCAGTCTGGCAGAAATGTCATATTCCTGCATCAATGCCAGTACCGTCCGTGCATCGCAGACATTATCCTCGATCCTACCTCCGCCCCAGATACAGTCTGACGGGGCTCCATAGATAGAGCCAATCTCACACCAGTCATAAAAATACTCGTTATGCTCCCGAAATAACGGTAAAAATACACGATACAACTCATAGAATTCAAACAAGCCGGGAAGGTGATAATATGCCTTATATTTCTGTAACTTTTCCATGTTCCTATCACCACCTCATTCCGTCTTTTCCCTTTATTATGGGAATATGTTACTCTTTATCCTTCGGTGTACACAAGCCGATCAGAGTTCCGATTCCATACGCCACATGCAATAAGAAAAACAGCACCGGTAACAGCAGATGACTGACAGAGAACCGCTTTCCCTGCCTGCAGTCCCCA
>HF991326.1:0-2023 GCA_000431515.1 Clostridium sp. CAG:632
CTCTTCCGAACCTCATCCAGCACTGCCTTCAGACGTTCCTCAAACTCACCACGATATTTGGCACCGGCCAGCAAAGAACCCATATCCAATGCATAAATCTGCTTATTCTTTAATCCATCCGGTACATCTCCCCGGACAATTCTCTGTGCCAGACCCTCTACTGCAGCAGTTTTACCTACACCGGGTTCACCAATCAGAACCGGATTATTCTTCGTCTTACGGGACAGAATTCTTATAATATTTCGAATCTCCTGATCTCTGCCGATTACCGGATCCAGCTTCTGCTGTCTCGCACGCTCTACCAGATCATAGCCATACTTGGACAGACTGTCATACGTAGCCTCCGGATTATCCGTCTCTACCTTCTGATTTCCCCGGACAGACATCAATGCTTTCAAGAACGCATCTCTGGTAATTCCGTATTTCTGAAAGATACCGCGTACTGCTTTATTTGCCTTCTTGATCATTGCCAGGAAGATATGCTCTACAGATATATAGGCATCCCCCATCTGCTTTGATTCATTCTCGGCATCCATCAGTGTCATTGTAAACTCCCGGCTCATGTACACGTCACTGGTACCCGTTACCTTCGGCCGATATGCCACTGCACGTTCACATTCTGCAGTAAACCCTTTCAGATCAATTCCCATCTTTTCTATCATCTTGGCAATCAGACAATCATCGGTGGTCACCATACTAAGTAACAGGTGTTCTTGATCAATCTCCTGATTGTTATATTCATAGGCAAGTTTGGAACAATTTTCAATTACTTCCAGTGATTTCTTTGTAAATTTCTCAGCATCCATATTGAAAACCTCCTTTTCTTTGTTCTATTCCGAATATAACACAGCTATTTTCACTTGTCAACAACTTTTTAGCACTCATTCAAGTAGAGTGCTAACAATTTTCTGTTTTATTCTTTGTGCATATTGCTCAAAAAGGACAGTCCCTTCTCCGGACTGTCCCTTTCCTTACTATACAAAACGATTCAAGTCTTCCTTATATTGATACCGGATTTTCTGCAAGATCGTCTCAATCTCCTGCCGGTCCACCTCCATATCCTCACAGAGTGCGTCCAGAGACGGATAAAAATCTCGGAGCTTCGTATTGATAACCGATAGCAGCATCATAGGATCTTTGGGTAACTGTTCCATATTCTCTCCTGTTTCTTCTATAAATCAAATATTTCTATAAATTCTGATATTTCCTTATTTACGTTCCGACATCGGTATATATTCCTGTGTCTTCGCTACGCATTTGTATGCCGGTCTTATAATCTTGCCTTGATTGATCAGCTCTTCCATACGGTGCGCACTCCAGCCGGCCATTCTTGCAATTGCAAAGATCGGTGTATAAAGCTCTGTCGGAAGATCCAGCATACTGTATACGAAACCGCTGTAGAAATCCACGTTGGCACTGACGCCCTTATAAATCTTTCTCTCCTCGGCTATTACCTCCGGTGCCAGTCTGGCCACCAGCGCATACAGTGCATATTCTTCCTCCCGGTGCTTTTCAACCGATAGCTTCTCTACAAACTGCTTAAAGATATTCGCACGAGGATCCGAAATAGAATAAACCGCATGCCCCATTCCATAGATCAGTCCCTGATGATCAAATGCCTTCTTATTTAACAGATCCTTCAGATACTGTCTGATTTCTTCCTCATTCGTCCAGTCATTGACCTTTTCTTTCATATCCTCAAACATCCGGACTACCTTGATATTGGCCCCGCCATGCTTCGGTCCCTTTAAGGATCCGAGAGATGCCGCAATACAGGAATACGTATCCGTTCCGGATGACGTTACAACATGAGTTGTAAATGTGGAATTATTACCACCGCCATGCTCTGCATGAAGCACCAGCGCCAGATCCAGAATTCTCGCCTCCAGCTCAGTATATTTGCTATCCTCACGTAACAGATATAAAATATTCTCTGCGGTTGACAGCCCCGGCTGCGGCAGATGAATGAACAGGCTCTGCCCATCATGATAATGCTTATATGCCTGATAACCATAGACAGAAA
>HF991326.1:2041-7627 GCA_000431515.1 Clostridium sp. CAG:632
GACAGAAATCAGCGGCACCAGTGCTGTCAACTGCAGACACTGTCTTAATACATTCGGCAATGATGTATCATCTGCCCTGTCGTCATACGCATACAATGTCAGTACACTTCTGGCCAGTGTATTCATCATATCTTTACTCGGTGCTTTCATAATAATATCCCGCACGAAGCTGGTTGGAAGTGACCGATACTCCTCCAGTAAATGATTCAGCTGATCTAACTGCACCTGTGTCGGAAGTGTTCCAAACAACAACAGATATAAGGTTTCCTCATATCCAAACCGCTTTTCTTTAATAAATCCACTGACTATATCCTCAATATCAACACCATGATAGTACAACTTACCATCGCACGGAACCATTTCACAATCTACCAGCGTATATGACTGAATCTTAGAAATCTCGGTAAGTCCTGTCAGAACTCCCTTACCGTTAATATCCCGTAATCCCCTCTTTACATCATATTCTACATACAGCTGTGGATCAATGCTGCCGTTCTTTCTGCAGATTTCCGATAAATCCACCAATTCCTTTGTAATCTCTGAAAAATTTCCCTGCACATGATCACTCCTCACACTTTTTTCCTATAACTTTTCATACTTTACAGTATAGCATAAATTATCTGACAGAAAAAGAAATTTATGTTTTTTTCAGATTTTCTCCTGTTTCCTTTATATTTGTGAGAACACTTTTCCGATACTGTCCTGAATCAGAATATCCGCATTCTCATCCCTCGGTGTCGGTGCCTTATTGATCACTACCAGATGCTTTCCGCGGAAATAATCGATCATTCCCGCTGCCGGGTAGACTACCAGCGATGTTCCCCCGATAATCAGCACCTCCGCCTGTGAAATATAATACAATGCTTTCTCAATCGTCTGCTGATTCAATGCTTCCTCATATAAAACCACATCCGGCTTTACGATCCCGCCGCACTCACATCTCGGAACTCCGTCTGCATGAACCACATAGTCCAGATCATAGAACCGGTGACACTTTTCACAATAGTTCCGGTGGATCGATCCGTGCAGCTCCAGCACTTCCTTACTGCCTGCCATCTGATGCAGGCCGTCAATGTTCTGCGTGATCACTGCCTGCACATGGCCTTCTCGTTCCAACTCCGCCAGCCGGATGTGTGCAGCATTCGGCTTCGCATCTGTAAAGATCATCTTATCCTTATAGAATTCAAAAAACTCTTCCGGATGGCTTCTATAGTAGCTGTGGCTGATAATCCGCTCCGGTGGATACTTGTATTTCTGATTATACAGTCCATCCACGCTTCTGAAATCCGGGATACCGCTTTCCGTTGACACACCTGCTCCGCCAAAAAACACAACCTTACTGCTTGCATGTACAATTTCCTTTAATTCCTTTATCTTATCTTCCATATGCATACCCCTTTCATCCTGTTTTATTCTGTTCTTATCATACCCTTCTTTTCTTCCGGAAACAATATTGAAAACCCATATTAATTAAGCTATAATCTAGCAAAGGCGGTGAAAAAACATGAAATTATTAGTAGATGCACGTTCACTTGGCAGTCATCCAAGTGGAATCGGCATGTATTTATATGACTTTTTAATAGAATTACTCAAAGAACCTGACTTCGAAATTACTCTGCTGAGTGATATTGCCACCAGCGATGAGATGCTTGATCTGGCCGAACGCGGTGTCCCGATCGTTACCTATGGTACGCAGATTTCCCAGAGTGTTCAGGTGCTTAAATATTTCCGGTTCGTTCAGGACTCGTTAGACTACTATCATCCGGATCTGTTCTGGGAACCGAATAATTTAATTCCGGTTCGTCTGAAACGGTTTTCCGGTAAGATTCTGGTCACCATCCATGATGTTTTCCCATTAACCCAGCCGGAAAATCATGGACATATCTATCCGATTTATTTTAAATACGGATTAAAACAGACCATGAAACAGGCAGACGGTCTGACCTATAACTCCATGGAGACCAAGCGGGATGTCGAGCAGCGCTTTGCAAAAGCAACTGCCTTACCGAATCTGATCAGCTACATTATTATCAAAAATCCGGTCAATGAGGATACTCTTCCGTCTCCAACGGTTCTGTTTCCGGATATTCCGATCCTGAATGAGGATTATTTCTTATATATCGGAAATCTGGAGAAACGAAAGGGTACCGATCTTCTGCTAAAGGCTTATCAGCTTTACCGGAAATTCGGCGGTACAAAGAACCTGTATCTCGGTGGCAAGATCCGGGAGGCCGACATTCAGAAGCTCTATGATGAGATCAGCCAGACGACTCCGGGACTTGTTTCCCTGGGATATGTCAATGAGGAACAGAAATCCGTTCTCTTTGAACATTGCTCCGGCTTTCTTTTTCCATCCAGAGCAGAGGGTTTCGGTATTCCGGTCATCGAAGCCATGCATTATAACAAGCCGATTCTGGCAAGCAGCCTGTCTATTTTTGAAGAAATCGCAGGCAATGCCATCTCTTATTATGACTGCAGTGGTACGGATCAGGAGCAGGTTGAAAAATTATCCGAGGCCATGCTCCGAATCGCTCCGGCAGACCGCGAGCAATATGCATCGGTCTGCAGCCGATATCTGCCGGAACGCTTAGGGCCCGATTTCTGTCAGTTTATCCGATCTCTGATATCCTGACCCCTGATATTATGGTCTTAATCCCCTAATCTTTACCGATTCGCAGAAATACCCGTACCAGAACAATGATCAGAATGATTACGGCAAACACCGGCAACAGCTTCCATACAACAACTGCTGTACCGACTATCAGCGCCAGTATAATACCGACTGCCACAAAAGCCAGCAGGATCAGAAGCAGACGTCCATACCAGGAGCGGAATGTAAAGCCGCTCCTTTTTTTCGGAGCTTCCTCCTGTGCCTGTTGTGTCTGACCGGCTGTCTCTGCATTCCGCTTCACAGAATTCGCCTCAATGATCGACTTTGCGATCAATCGTGCAGGTCCCAGAGACTCCAGAACCGCCTGTTCTGATTGTCCACCGGCAACTGCTTCATCAATGTATCTTGTATAATAATTTACCGTTTCCTGAATGATGGATGGATTTACCTCGCCTCTTAGAGAGTCCTGTAACTCCTGTAAAAACTCTGTTCTTGTCATTCTTTCTGTCACCTCACTATTTTATTCTTTCTATAATCTACTGTTCTTCTTATATTCTGCCTTTATTTCTGTATGGTAATTACCATAACTGTATAATTTTCACCTTCATATTCCTGCCAGTTCACGGATTTAGCTCCTCCGGATTTCACTACAAATCCACAGTCATATTGCTCTTCTTCTGCGTTTTTTACCATCAGTTCTATCCGGTCTGTTTCCCGCATCTTCTTTAAAACATAGATTTTAAACTCATTAAAGCTACTGACTGCCGCACCTTCCTGCTCATAATAATTAAACTCCATGGAAGTACATGCAGGATATGCATCCCGGTTCCAGGTATGCGTCCGTTCCATAACCTCATCATCAATATTCAGATATGCATGTAATACCTGATCCTGTGTGTCCGGCAGCGGATCATCCCAGGTCACATCCACATGATACCATTCCCCGTTAATTGTTACTATATTCCATGCATGACTCTCCCCATCTGCAGTGCCTACCACCATATAAGTATCAATACCGCTGCACATCAACAATAACTCCATTGCCTCCGCATAGCCATTGCAAACCGATGTACCGTATAACAGAGAACCTGCAGCTGTATAGGATAACTCTTCTTTATCTCCGTTTAGGAACCCATATACCGTATGCGTAACCAGATAATCATGGAAGTATACCACCTTCTCATAATCTGTCATATCCTCGCATTGCCCTAAGATTTCCTGTACTTTATCTGCCAGATTCTGTGCGGTCTCATTCCCTTCGATCGGAAGTCCGTTGACCAGATTCTGGTACACATAATAATTATCTGACAGTTCCAGGTCAAATCGTACCTGCTGCACCTGAGGATTCACTTTCCGCAAAACCGTATAGGATGCAACATGTCCGAAAAAACCATCCAGCCCGTGATTGATTCCGACCAGATTGGCCTCACTCAGACCATTGACATAAGTAGAAAACGAAGTGTTGCCCTCCTGCAGTTGATCTGTAATCCGGATTCCCAGATCTTCCGCCGATGAAATCATATTATTTTTATGTATTTGTACTGCAAAAAACCGTTCACCGCCATATAGCAATATTCCGGCAGCCAACACGATCAGCACAAGAATTGCACCAACGTTTCTTTTTTTCATAGTCTTCCCCTTCGATAAAAAATATATGGCTATTCTACCATTATTTTCCTTTGCTTGCAAACCTCTTCCGCACGACAAAAAAAATGACTAATAAACTACATGATTTCTTCATTTTTTCTACACAAATACCACTTGTTTTCCATAGAATTCTCCGTTAAAATCAGACTAACATAAGTTATGCCTTACTTTTTAACTTAAACATACGCATATAGGATAGAAAGGATGTAACATTTATTATGAGTTCAGAAATCATTGCCCATCGAGGTGCCTCTTACCTGGCTGCCCGTGAAAATACAATGGAAGCCTTTCAGATTGCAATGGATGTCCATGCTGACGCCATCGAGCTGGATGTGCGACAGACATTCGATAAGATACTGGTGGTTTATCATGATGAGGCCATCAACAATATTCCTCTCCGGACTCTGACATATCAGCAGCTTGCGGATGCATCGGAAGCTTTGGGATATCACATTCCGACTCTGGAAGAAGTTTTAAAGTTCTGCCGGAACAAGATCCATTTACTGATTGAATTAAAAGAAGCCGGTTATGAGAAACGGCTCATCAGTATGGTAAATACCTATTATTCCTATGACCAATACCGTCTGCAGTCTTTCCTGGACGTTGTCGTGCGCCGGGTAAAACACATCGACCCCAATGTAACGGTCGGACTGCTGGTCGGTGTCAAGGGAGCTGATTTCCGGACTCATTTTAATGAATATTTTCCGGTCCGCAGATTACGCGACTGTCATGCAGACTTTATCTCTGCTTATTGCCTGCTGATCACTCCGGATTTCCTCTTGCGTATGACACAGAACAAGATTCCGGTCTATGCCTGGACGACCGATGACCCAAAAGCGATCAGTCGTCTGTTGGAAGAAGAAATAGACGGCATTATCACAAACCGGCCGGAAGCCGGTGTCTATCTGCGTTCCAAATATGAGAAACAGGAAGCAGATACTGATGCCAAGCGTGCAAAAACAGCAGCCATCTTCCGAAAGCTGCTGCCGCATCGTTCTTCCAAACACTCCTCTGAGAAATCCGAAAACTAATTTAGTTTAAACTTTTTAATGATATTCTGAAATTCCGGGCATCCGGCAAATGCATTTAACACATTGCGCCGGCTGTCTCCGGAATTTAATCTTTTTACCCAGTAATCCAGTCCGGCCTTATCATACTCCCGTCCCATAAATGTCCGGTATAAGACCTTCACATACTCTGTTCGGGACAGATTCTTATTTTTAAATTCCGGTGAGAAAAAGAACTCTCTGGCAACTGCGACCGGTGTTCGTTTCCCGGTCTGGATTTCCTGTGTCCAATATGTCAGTCCTGCCGGATCCGGCTGCCGG